>NZ_JBLFFM010000003.1:104088-597483 GCF_051400835.1 Erwinia artemisiae
CGCGGGATGGAGCAGCCTGGTAGCTCGTCGGGCTCATAACCCGAAGGTCGTCGGTTCAAATCCGGCTCCCGCAACCATTTTCTCAGGAAAATGTAGTAGTAAAAAAGTCTGCCGTGATGGAAGCGTCAGCATCGGACGCGGGATGGAGCAGCCTGGTAGCTCGTCGGGCTCATAACCCGAAGGTCGTCGGTTCGAATCCGGCTCCCGCAACCAACTAAACACCCTTTCGGGTGTTTTTTTGTTTCTGGCGTTGCAACTTTCTTATTTTATCGGACGACCTGTCGCCGCCCGCTTTCCTATCTTGGTGCTAACGGTGCGCCGTGGGCAAAATAGCCTTTAATCCCTGCCAGAATCGACTCCGCCACCTGACGCTGGAACGCTGCCGTACGCAGTTTGCGCTCCTCCTCCAGATTACTGATAAAAGCCGTTTCCACCAGAATGGAAGGAATATCCGGCGCTTTCAACACCGCAAAAGCCGCCTGCTCCACCTTCTTCTTGTGCAGATGATTAATTTTGCCCATATGTCCCAGCACTTCCTTGCCGAACTTCAGGCTGTCGTTAACGGTCAGGCTCTGTACCATATCGAACATAGTGTGATCAAGGTAGCGATCGCCGCTCATGCTGACGCCGCCGATCAGATCCGATTCGTTCTGCGTTTGCGCCAGATAGCGCGCGGCGGTGCTGGTTGCGCCTTTAGTCGACAGCGCGAACACGGAAGAGCCTCGCGCCGCCCGGCTGGTAAAGGCATCGGCATGAATAGAAACAAACAGATCGGCGCGTAATCTGCGCGCTTTTGCCACCCGCACCTTCAACGGAATAAATACGTCGTCGCTGCGTGTCATATGCGCGCGCATATTGGGCTGCTTATCGATTAGCGCTTTCAACCGACGGGCGATTTTCAGCACCACGTCCTTTTCTTTGGTTTTATGCTTGCCGATAGCACCGGTATCTTCGCCGCCGTGACCGGGATCGATCATGATAATAATCGGACGATCCCGCCCCGCTTTGCCGGGCAACGGCGCGGAAGCGGGCTGGCCGCTTTCCAGCTCGCCTTTATTGTAATCCTGCAACAGCGCCAGCAGCGGATCGTCTTCATGGTTATGGCTGCGGTTTCTGGCCGGATAGAGATCCAGCACCAGGCGGTTTTTGATGCCGGCGACCGGATCGAGCGTAAAGACTTTTGGCGTCACGCTCTGCTTCAGCTCCAGCACCAGCCGCACCGTATGGCGATCGAACTGGCCGACGCGCGCGCTTTTAATATAGGGATCGTCGCTGCGCACCAGATGCCCGACCTGATGCAGGGTCTGATTCAGGTGCACGCCGGAGATATCCACCACTATGCGTTCAGGATGACTTAACGCAAACTGTTTATATTTCAGCGGAGTATTGGATTCCAGCGTGACGCGGGAATAGGTTGAAGACGGCCAGATGCGCACGGCCACAATATGGCTGCTTGCCGCCAGTCCCGCTTTGCTGACGCTCAGCAGCAGCGCTGCGCCAGCGCCCTGTAGCCAGCGACGTCGGCCGGGCGAAGGTAAATCAGACATGCCACTCCAGTAAGAAATTGCTGTTTTGTAAAGAAAAATAAAACCAAAAAACCACCAGGCGCAAAACTGTAGCGAATCCTGCTGCCGGTGTCACCCCCAAAAGCCCTTCACGGGCCGCAGCGTTAAGCTACGTTAAAGAGAAGGTTGAAAATTGGCACTTGCGCCCACGCGATAAAAGAATAAAAATACATTTTTATCGAATAATAATTCATAGAGGGTTTGCCGTGAAGGAACGGAGTACCGAGCTGGTTCAGGGGTTTCGCCATACCGTGCCCTATATCAATGCCCATCGTGGTAAGACGTTTGTCATTATGCTGGGCGGCGAAGCCATCGAGCATGATAACTTCTCAAGCATCGTTAATGATATTGGCCTTCTGCACAGCCTCGGCATTCGCCTGGTGGTGGTATACGGTGCCAGGCCGCAGATTGACGCCAATCTGGCGGAGCATCAGCTGGAGCCGGTTTATCACAAGCATACCCGCGTCACCGACGCGCAGTCGCTGGAGCTGGTCAAGCAGGCGGCAGGCCGTTTACAGCTGGATATCACCGCGCGCCTGTCGATGAGCCTCAACAACACGCCGCTCCAGGGCGCGCATATCAACGTCGTCAGCGGCAACTTTATTATCGCGCAGCCGCTGGGCGTGGATGACGGCGTGGATTACTGCCACAGCGGCCGTATCCGCCGCATCGATGAAGAGGCTATTCACCGTCAGCTCGACAGCGGCGCTATCGTGCTGCTGGGGCCGGTTGCCGTTTCCGTGACCGGCGAGAGCTTTAACCTGACCTCGGAAGAAGTCGCCACCCAGCTGGCGATCAAGCTGAAGGCGGAAAAAATGATCGGCTTCTGCGCGGAACAGGGCGTGACCGACAGCGAAGGCGCAATTATCTCCGAGCTGTTCCCGAACGAAGCGCAGCAGCGCATTATCGAGCTGGAAGAAGGCCATGACTATCTGTCTGCGACCGTGCGCTTTTTACGCGGCGCGGTGAAGGCCTGCCGCAGCGGCGTGCGCCGCAGCCACCTGATTAGCTATCAGGAGGACGGCACGCTGTTGCAGGAACTGTTCTCGCGTGACGGTATCGGTACGCAGATTGTGATGGAAAGCGCCGAGCAGATCCGCCGCGCCACCATCAACGACATCGGCGGCATCCTTGAGCTGATCCGCCCGCTGGAGCAGCAGGGCATTCTGGTGCGTCGCTCGCGCGAGCAGTTAGAGATCGAAATCGACAAATTTACGATTATCGAGCGGGATAACCTCACCATCGGCTGCGCGGCGCTCTACCCTTTCCCGGAAGAGAAAATCGGCGAGATGGCCTGCGTCGCGGTACACCCGGACTACCGCAGCTCGTCGCGCGGCGAAGCGCTGCTGGAAAGAGTGGCGCTGCAGGCGCGGCAGATGGGGCTGAAAAAGCTGTTTGTGCTGACCACGCGCAGCATTCACTGGTTCCAGGAGCGCGGCTTTACGCCGGTCGATATCGAAGAGCTGCCGGAAAGCAAAAAGCAGATGTATAACTACCAGCGCCGCTCAAAGGTGCTGATGGCCGATCTGAGCCATGCGCGGATGGCGTAGCGAAAAAGCTATGTACCTGCCTCCAGGGGACGATTAAATCAGCCGTGGAGGCAGTTGAACTCATCGCAGGTGTGGCGTAATATTTAACCAGTTATGCATTGACGACCCCGTCATTATTCCAGAGCAGGATTTAGCTATGTCGCCGCGTGAGCTTAAAGAAAAACAACATCAGGTCTATGCAGAGCGTATGAAAGCGCTTAACAAAGGCCAGCTTGCTCCTCAACCTTTGAGTGAAAAGCCCTGCTATAGCGCCAGTCGTAAGTCTTCTCGTCGGGCTAACGTTAGCTTTGCATAGTGAAAATAAACCCTCCTCGGGATGGTTATTTTTGTATTAATAATGATTAACTCAACTGCCTGATTTGCCTCACTGACTTTATTTTACTGAGCCCATCCGCTATCGACATCTTTTTTAATTTTTGTTGGTTAACGCTATGGCAGAACTACACATTCCCACTTCTGAGCAGGTTTACCTACTGAATCATGAGCTGATAGCACATGCGAATGAACTACAGGATCCGGTAATTACGGTCGGCGGTCAGGCTGTTTTTTATTGGGCATCTTATTATCAGGAACTTTACCCCGCAACCGAGCAACCAGACGAACGCGCACTTCGCTCTGTGGATATCGATTATGTTTCCAGAAAAAGAAATGTGATCGGTATAGGTAAAGCGCTTAATATCGAACCGAAATTTCAGGAACCTTTTACCCCTCCGTCTATCGCAATTTTTTCACTGATTGATCGAGACACGGCAAAGATAAAAGAGTTTGGCGGACGCCTGTTTTCTAATGCTGATATTCAATATCGTGAAAATATTATCGATATTATAGACAGGCCTTCCGGCTTTCAGCATGACGAGTTCACCGGTGAAAAGCTGCTGTTAAACACAGAACCATTTATAACGCGTCATATAAAATCCGGCGTGCCGGAAAGCCATGATCTGGTCAGAGTGCTTAATCCTGTTGCCTGTATGAGATCGCGTTTCGCTAATATTGCCGAAAAAATCAAGCCCGATACAGAAACTGAAAGCCTTCGGATTAAGAGCCTGATGCTTCCCGTATTCTATTTTTTACTGGATAAGTTCGAGTTTGAGCACTTTCGTCACGCCAGACGCTTTTTAGACAGTTTCATCCAACTTACGCAGCACAGTGCCTGGCGACGTATCCAGACACGTCAGAATATCCCTCTCTATAAAATTCTCGAACAGCTTTATATATTTCTTAGTGCGAACAGAAAAGATTATGAGCTTGACGACAGATTTATCGATCGTGAACTCTGCAAAAAAGCCCGTGAAACCCGGGCTTTGTTTGAACGATTACAAAAAGTTAGCCGAACATCAGGTTAGCATTACCGAGCTGTTTAGTTGCAGAAAGAAGATGTCTGACAGGCATAACGTTGTAATGTCAGATTAAGCAAGTCAGCTATTTTCTCACTTTACCCCGCCAGCCGTTCCACCAGGCCGCTGCGGCGGCGCGTGCGCATCTTCACCGCGCTGTTCAGCACCTGATTATCCGCATACAGCGTCAGGCGTTCTCTGGCGCGGGTGATGGCGGTGTAAACCAGCTCGCGCGTCAGTACCGGCGCAAACTGATTCGGCAGCACCAGCAGCGTATGATCAAACTCCGAGCCCTGTGATTTATGCACGGTCATCGCATAGGCAGTTTCATGCGGCGGCAGGCGGCTGGGCTGCACGGCCCGAATGCTGCCGTCGGGCAGCGGGAAGAACACCTTCAGCGCGCCTTCCGCATCGTTCATCGCAATGCCGATATCACCGTTAAACAGCCCCAGCGCGCTGTCGTTGCGGGCGATCATTACCGGCCTGCCGATATACCATTTGCTGCCCGGCTGGCGCTGGATCAGCCGTTTTTTCTGCAAGGCGGCCTCAATACGCTCATTAAGTCCGAACACGCCAAACGGCCCCTCCCTCAGCGCACACAGCAGCTGAAAGCGGCCAAACGCCTCAATCACCCGGCGAGGTTCCGCCTGGTCGGCAATCTGCTCAAGATAGTCGCGATAGCCTGCCACGCTGGCGTCCAGCAGATGCTGATACTCTGCGCTGCTGCTCAGCGTAAAGCGGGTAATATCAGCAAAATCCGCGTTAAATACTTTTTCAACCTGACGGATATCGCCCGCGTTGACCGCCAGCGCCAGCTGCCCGATGCCCGATGAGGCGTCGAAACGGTAGCTTTTACGCAGCAGGCAAATGCTGTCGCGCACCGCTGGCGCCAGCTTGTCCTCCTGGCCTGCAATCTCGCAGCCGGTCAGGCGCATCAGCATTTCCGCGCGCTGGCTGCTGTAGCCGGACTCCGCGCAGCGGCAGATATCGCCGAGCACCGCGCCCGCTTCCACCGAGGCAAGCTGGTCGCGATCGCCCAGAAAGATCACCCTGGCGTGCGGCGGCAGCGCGGCGATCAGGCTCGCCATCATCGGCAAATCCACCATAGAAGCTTCATCCACCACTAACAGATCCAGATGCAGCGGATTGCCCGCGTGATAGCGCATCCGCTGGCTGCCGGGCACCGCGCCAAGCAGGCGATGCAGCGTGGTGGCCTCGGCAGGAAAACGCTGTTTTTCCGCTTCGCTGACTTCAAGCCGCTGCAACGCTTTGCCCAGGGATTCGGTCAGCCGCGCCGCCGCTTTACCCGTCGGGGCGGCCAGGCGAATACGCAGCGAGCCGGAAGAAAGCTCCAGCAGCGTCGCCAGCAGTTTGGCTACCGTGGTGGTTTTGCCCGTTCCCGGCCCGCCGGAGATCACCGCAATTTGCCGCGTGATCGCCACCGCTGCGGCGATTTTCTGCCAGTTATCCGGCTGCTCGCCAAAATGCCTGTCGAGCGCGCTGCGCAGCCGCTGTTCGTCAAAGGGCGTATGGGCTTCACGCACGATAAACTGCGCCACCTGCCCTTCCGACTGCCACATGCGATGCAGATAGAGCCGCTGCTGATGCAGTACCAGCGGCGTTGCCGTCGTGCCGTCGCCCACGGCCTGCGCCGATGACAGCAGGTGATGCCAGTCCGGCTCGCCAACGGCCTGCCACAGCTGACCGGCCAGCTCAGGATGGCGTCCGCCGAACAGCAGCGCTTCGCTGAGATGCGTCAGCGGCAGGCACACGTGCCCCTCGCCCGCTTCGGCGCTGACGCAGGCCGCAGCCAGCATCAGCGCGGGATGATCGTCGCCCGCCACCATGCGGGCGAACTGCACGTCCAACGGACGCAGCAGTCGCGCCTCACAGGCGGAGAGCAGCAGTTGCGCTATGGCCATAGTTCCTCCTGAAATTCCCCGGCAAACAGCGCGTCGAGCGACTGCACAAAAGCCGCTTCCGGGCAGGTGCGGAAGATGCCGTTTTCACGCGCCGTGCCGTCCACGCCGCGCAGGAAAAGATAGATAACGCCGCCGAAGTGGCGCTGATAATCGTAGTCAGCCAGACGATGACGCAAATAGCGATGCAGCGCCAGCGTATAAAGCTGATATTGCAGATCGTAACGGTGCGCGCGCATCGCTTCCGCCATCGCTTCCGGCGTGTAGTGCTCGCCCGACTCGCCCAGCCAGTTGGATTTATAATCCAGCAGATAATATTTTCCCTGCCAGCAAAACACCAGATCGATAAAACCTTTCAGCATTCCCTGCACCTGCTGAAAGTTAAGCGGCGGGCAGCCGGCCGACAGCGGATCGTAATGGCGCACCAGCCGATCCAGCTTTTCCGCCATCAGCATTTGTTTGATGGGCAGATAAAATTGCAGCTCCACCTGACGGCTTTCCGCCGGTAGCTGGCTCAGGCTGACGCCGGTTTCATTCAGCGGCGTGGTCAGCACGTTTTCCAGCCACTGTTTCATCACCGGCAGCCAGGCAAGGTCGTGCCCCTGTCCGGCAAGCTGTTCGCTCAGCCAGGCTTCATCCACCGGCTGGGTAAAGTCGAGGTTTTCAAACAGGCCGTGCAGAAAAGTGCCCGGCGCCGCGCCGCGAGGAAAAGTATGCGGCGTCAATTGCGCAGCCTGCTGGCTTTGCGCCTCGCCCGCCGCGTCAACGTCCAGGCGCGGCAGCAGATCCAGCGTGACGGAATGGCCGTGCTGCTGTAGCCCGGAATAGCTGGTCACCCGCCACTCGTCGCGCAGCTTGCGCGCCATCGCTTTGCTGCTGAGCGCGTGTAAGGCGTGCCGCTGCGGCTGCCAGGGAGCGCTTTCCGGCGTCTCCGCCAGCACGGTTTCTACCGCCTCGTTTTGCATTGTAAGCAGCTGCTCGCGTAGCGCGGTGGCGTCAGCCGGTTCGCCCTGCTGCAACAGCCAGCCCAGCGCGCTGCGGTGCAGATCGCTGTTGCCTTCTTTTTTACGGTTGCCTTTGATCAGCGGCGCAACGCCCACGCTACAGTGATGAACGGAGCGCGTCAGCGCCACATAGAGCAGGCGCAGATCCTCGGCCAGCCGCTCCTGTTCGGCCAGCTCAAGGCTTTCCTCGTCCTCGCGCAGATCCAGCAGCGCCTGATAATTCTGTCGATCGTGATAGATGCCCGTGGCCGCTTCGCGATAGTTGGCAACAAACGGCAGCCACACCAGCGGATATTGCAGACCTTTCGATTTATGGATAGTGACGATCTGCACCAGGTGGCGATCGCTCTCCAGCCGCAGCTGCTGACTGGCCGACTGCCCGTTGGGCTGCGCCACTTCCTGCGCCAGCCAGCGCACCAATGCGTGCTCGCTGTCGAGCGACGCGGAAGCTTCCTGCAACAGCTCGCCCAGATGCAGCAGATCGGTCAGGCGGCGCTCGCCGCTTTCCGAAGCCAGCAGGTTTTCCGCAATCTGCCGGTTGACCATCAGCTCGCGCAGCATCGGCAGCACGCCCCGCTTCAGCCAGCGCTGACGATAGTGGTCGAACTCATCCACCAGCGCATCCCATTTGCGCTCGTCCTCGCTCAGATCCTGCAAGGTCGGCGCATCCAGCCCGAAGATGCTGGTAGCGAGCGCGCTGCGCAGAATACGTTCCTGCTCCGGCGCCAGCACCGCCTGAAGCAGCCACAGCATTTCACGCGCTTCCTGGGTGGCGAACACGCTGTCGCGGTTGGAAAGGTAGACCGAGGGAATATTCAGGGCGTTGAGCGCTTCCCGTACCAGCGCGGCTTCGCTGCGGCTGCGCACCAGCACGGTGACGTCCGAAGCCTGCACCGGCCGCAGCTCGTTGCCCTTGCCGATCTGCGCCGTGCCTTGCTGTCCCGCGCTCAGCCAGCGGCAGATATCCACCGCGCACTGGCGCGCCATAAACTGCTGATATTCCGTCACGCCCACGCCGTCGCCCGGCTGTAGCCAGAAGCGCAGCGCGGGCTGCTCCTTGCCCTCAACGGTAAAGCTCAGCGCGGCGTTGGGCGCGGCTGGCTCAACGCGAATAAAGGGAATTTCGCTGAACAGAAAGGGATCCTGCATGCGGGAAAAGAGCTGGTTAACGCTGTTAACCATCATCGGCGACGAGCGCCAGTTAGTTTCCAGCGTGTAGTGAGCGCTGACTTCCCCACGCGCTTTCATATAGGTAAAAATATCCGCGCCGCGAAAAGCGTAAATCGCCTGTTTGGGATCGCCAATCAGCAGCAGCGCGTTGTCGGGCTGCTGGCCGTAGATACCGCGGAAAATACGGTACTGCTGCGGGTCGGTATCCTGAAATTCATCAATCAGCGCGACCGGATAGCGGGTTCTGATCGCCTGCGCCAGCGCCTCGCCGCCCGGCTGCCGCAGCGCGCTGTCGAGGCGCTGTAGCAAATCATCAAACCCCAGCAGCGCGTTCTGGCGCTTCTCTTTCTGGGTTGCCTGGCGGATTTCCTCCAGCGCGGTGGCGATCACTAAATCGCGCAGTGACAGCGGCTCGGCCAGAAAACGGTCGATCTCTTCGAACAGCGGATGCTGCGGCGGCTCGCCCTTTTTGGTTTTTTCATGCAGCACGCGCTGGCCAAAGCGTTCCAGCTCTTTGGGAAACAGATAGTCCAGCGTCTCCGCCATCGCCCACTGGTTCAGCTTGTCCAGCCAGTTAGGTAAGTGCTTACTGCTGTAGCTTCGCTTATCCACGCCCGATTGCGCGATCAGATCGTGCAAATTACCGGCCGCCAGCCAGGCCGCTTTCAGGCCGTCGATCTGCGCGATAATTTTGTCGTGACGTTCGCTAAAGGTTTCCTGCAAATCAAGCGGATATTTCAGAACCGGCGCTTCACCGTTCAGCCAGGGCAGCAGCGTGGTCAGCAGCTGCTCCGGCCCCTGCCACATCTGGGTCATTACCCGCGCTATCGGCAGCGGCAGCGGATAGCAGTAGCGGCGCCAGAAGTCGGCGGCGGCCTGACGGCGCAGCGGAAACTCATCCTCAATCAGCTGCTGCTCAAACAGCATGCCTGACTCAAAGGCGTTCAGGTTCAGCATGCGCTGGCAGAAGCCGTGGATGGTAAAAATCCCGGCGTCGTCCATCTGCCGTTCTGCGGCCAGCAGCTGCGCGGCCGCCTGCGGCAGGTCGTCGATTTCCGTCAGCAGCTGGGCCAGCACGCCGTCAGCCGTATATCCGCGCACGCAGGCGATACGCAGCCGGTGGATGTTTTCACGGATGCGGCCGCGCAGCTCTGCGGTGGCCGCTTCGGTAAAGGTCACCACCAGGATCTCTTCAACCGACAGCGGCCGCCCGAACGACGCTTCGCCGCCCAGCCCCAGCAGCAGACGCAGGTAGAGCAGGCCGATGGTAAAGGTTTTCCCCGTGCCCGCCGAGGCTTCTATCAGCCTTTCGCCTTTCAGCGGCAGCGTCAGGGGATCGAGACGCTGGACCTTCATTTATCGCTTTGCACCGGAAAAGATTGCTGTAGCTTCGACACTTCCTGCCAGGTGGTAAAGCCCGCCGGCTTCGCATAGTCGGCCTTGTCGTGCTGGCTGCCGGAGATCTGCGACAGCAGCGTCAGGCCCTGCGGTTTGCTGACCGCATCGTGGAAAAAGGCCGCCAGCTTCTCTGGCGTCAGCGCCTGAATACGGGCAACCACTTTTTCACGTGTGTCGAAGCGGTAGTTCTGCCGGTTGAAATCTTTACTGTAGCGGCCCGCTTCTTCATCCAGCGTTTGCGGACGCTGCTTCAGCTCGTTGATCATTGCCGCCTGATACTGGGCGAAATCCTCTTTGCTCATCTCGCGCAGGCGCTTTTCCGCCGTCGGATAGAACGCCTCAAAGCGCTGCAGCAGATAAGCGGGCTGCTTAACGTTGCTTTGCAGCAGGAAGCCGATGCCCCACTGGCGACCAACCGGCATCTGGAAGGCGAATACCGCATAGCCAAGCTGCTCCTCAGTACGCAGCTGGTTATAGAACCACGGCTGCACAATCTGGCTGAGCATGGCGCTGCTGGCGATGCTGTCGAACTCTTCATAGCCGAGCGGCACGTACAGCGCGGCCAGCGCGGAATCGGTGCTGCTGCCGGCCTGTTGTAAATTGGCGTTTGCCGTTTTATCCACCGTCAGATAATCGCTGTGCCAGCTGCTCTGCCCTTCGCAGTTAAGCTGCGCTTTCAGCGTGGTCGCCAGCGCCTTGACGCTTTCCGGCGTCATATTGCCGACCACCATCAGCTCCGGCGTCGCTTTTTCCAACAGCATACTGCGGTAATTCTTCAGATCGGCCAGCGTAATACCGGCCACCAGCTTACGGCGCTCGCTGCGTTGGGTATAGGGCAGCTGCGACAGCATTTGCGCGGGCTGAATAGCCAGCTCGAAGGCCTTCCCTTTTTCGGCGGCGTCCAGACGCTCCAGATACCAGGACTTCGCCTGATCCAGCTGCTGCTGCGTTGGCTGATAGCTGGCGTACTGTTTCAGCAGCGTCTGCATCAGCTCCGGCAGGTGCTGAGTAAAGCCGCTGGCGTTAAAGGTTACGCCGTCGTTTTCGCTGGTGGAGAAGCTGATGCCGCCAACCGAAGCCTGCGAGTTCAGCTCGTCCAGCGCCTGGCCTGCCAGGTAGTCATTCATGCCGAACAGTACCTGATTTTTGGCGGTACTCATCGCCTCTTTATTCCGCAGCGCCAGCGTGATGTTGGCTTTGGGATCGTCCGCGTAAAAGCGGCTTGGCATATAAAACACGCGCAGGCCCGGCTGGTTAACCAGCGTCTGCGGACGGTCAACCTGCTGCGCCGGTTTAATCAGCGTGAAATCAGACGGGATATAGGGATTCAGCACGGGCAAATCCAGCGAAATAGCCGCGCTTTCCTTCTGCCAGGCGGCAAAACGCTCCGGCGTGATGCGATCGACCTGATAAGGCGCATTAACGAAATAGGCGGTCTTATTGTGCGGCTCGTTCGGGCTGATAAACCAGATCCGGGCGTTCTGCGGCGTCATGCCGTCCAGACGCGCTTTAATCGCCTGCGGATCGTAGCGATCGGCGATATAGGACGCGACCAGCGTGTCGGTAACCGGCACGCGCAGCATGGTATCCACCAGCCATTCGATATAGTCCATGTCACGCGTGATCGACGGATAGCGGAAGTCCAGATCCAACACGTGCGCCATTTCATCAAAATAGCGTTTGTCGATGCCTTCGTTACGCAGCTTGTTCAGATAGCTGAACACGGCGGCCACCACCCGATCGCGGTTTGCCTGCCCCCGATCGGTCAGCGAAATAGAGATGGAAAAGACGCCGCCGTTGCGATCGATAACCGGATCGGCGCCGGCATCAATAGAATCGGCCAGGCCCTGGCTTTGCAGCCAGTCGGAAAGCGTATTTTTGCTGCGATTGCCGATCAGATAGGCGATTAGCGTATCGGTCTTGCTGCGAAACTGGTCGCTGTTATTGTCGATGCGAAACTCGATCCTGACCTGCTTGCGCGGCTGGGCCGGCACGTAGTGGATCACAATGCCTTTCTGCTGATCCGTCACCACCGGCACGGTAATCGCAGGCACTGCGGCATTGTGGTTCGCCACTCTGCCAAAGGTAGTGGCCGCGATTTTTTGCAGTTCCGCCAGCGGCTTATTGCTGTAAATCACCGCTTTCATCAGGTTGGCCGAATAGTAGCGCTGATAAAAATCCTTCAGCGCATCGTGCAGCTTGCTGTCCGGTTTGTCTTTCAGCGTGTCCAGGTTGCCGCCGGAAAAAAGCGAGCTGGGATGGTCAGGATTCAGCGTTTCCGCGCCGACCTGCGCCATGCGCAAGCCGTCGCGCGAGCGCGCCATCGTCAGCTCCGCATTCACCGCATGGCGCTCGCGATCGGCATTAACCGGATCCAGCAGCGGTTCGGCGATGGCATCCGCCAGCCGATCCACCGCCGGGGCCAACGCATCGTTTTCCACTTCCAGGTAGAAAGCCGTGCGGTAGGACGCCGTGCTGGCATTGTGGCTGCCGCCGTGCTTTTTCAGGAACTCCGCCAGATTATCCGGCTGCGGATAGCGTTTTGACCCCATCAGCAGCATATGCTCAAGATAGTGCGCCAGACCCTGCTGGTTACGCGGGTTGTCCAGCGAGCCGATGGGCAGCGTCAGCGCCGACAGGGATTTTGTCGCCTGCGGATCGGAAACCAGCAGTACCGTCATGCCGTTGTCGAGTTTGATCGCCTGATACTGGCGCGGATCTTTTTCACTTTTGCGGATAGCTTCAGGGATCGGCTGCCAGCCTGACTGTGCCTGGCTCAGCGGACTCCAGAAGGTAAAAAGCAGAAACAGCGTGGTGAACCAGACTGCATAACGACGCATTCAAACTCCTCGACAATCTAACGTGCTTTCTGCGCCCCCGAAGCGGCGACAGCTAAACGACGACCCTAAAGACTCCGCTGGCTAAGAGCGGACAGAAAAAAAAGCGAAATGGGGTTATAAAGTAACACTACAGGATGTCTCAGTTAATGTCATTCATCCGCAGCAGCGGCAGCAGCCAGACTTCGGCGTTGTGCGTGATTTGCTGTAGCGTTGCTTCATCCAGCGTGCGGAACAGCCGGGCCAGATAGGGATCGCTGCCCTCGCCTTCCATTTGCATATTGCCCTGCCAGGCCTGCAGCAGCTTATTGCGCGCTTTTGCCTGCGTCGCCTCATCGTAAGAGACCGCCGCCGCCTTTTCGTCATAGCAGGCCTCCAGCCAGGCACCGCCGGTTTTGGGCAGCAGCAGCAGCGGCGCGCACATGCCTGCTTTATAGCCTTCGATATAGCGTTCAAGCCAGCCGCTGGCCTCAATGTCGGAGAGCGGCGGGAACCACCAGCGGCTCTCTTTACGTCCGTACATGCGGCTGGCGCCGCTGCCGCCCAGCACGCAGTAGACCAGATGTTCCAGCCACAGCGCCAGCCCGTCGGTAAAGTTAAGGTGGCCTGGCCGCCAGCGCAGCAGGCCATCGTCCTGTACGGCAGGCAGCCAGCCGCTCAGCTGAAGCCCGCCAACCTGAAGATTGATTTCCTGGCTGACGGCATCCTTGCGCTGCTCGCGCACCACGCCGGCCAGTTCGGCCATATCCGCCAGCTGATCCTGCCAGAACAGTTCGCCCCAGGCGCCATACGGCAGATTGCCCGCCGCGCGATGACGATCGAACAGCGGTTCGCCCGGCTGGCCTTCAATCAGGGTATTCAGCAGCTGGGTATTGAGCTGGTAACGGCTGAGGTTATCCAGAATAAAAGGTTCCGCATCCGGCAGTTCCATGTCTTCCGCGCTGAAGCTGACGCCCAACCGCAGGCTGAAAAAGGCGCGTACCGGATGACGCCAGAAACGCAGCAGCTGGTCGAAGTTAAGCTCGGCAATATTTTCCTCCGGCAGCGGCTGCATAAATGGCGGATGCGGCACGCCGCTCGCCTTCGCTGCCGGTAGCCACTCCGCCGCATAGCTCTGATAACGCGCCTGCGGCAGAAAATTTTCCGCCGCAAACGGCATCCTGCTGTGTAGGTGATGCAGATGCGCGATAACCCGCGCCGCGCTGGTATCCACATCGCTCTGACGGTCTTCCGGCAGACAGAAGCTTTGCCCGATATAATCCACCAGCTCGCTGACCAGCACCGAAGGGAATCGTTCCGAATTGTCCTGTATGGTGCGGCCGATATAGCTGATATAGAGCTGATGCTGAGCGGAGTTAATGGCTTCCAGAAACAGATAGCGGTCGTCGTCGCGACGGCTACGGTCGCCTTTTTTCGGCTGCTGGCTCATCAGATCGAAACCCGGCGGCGGCAGCGTGCGCGGGTAGACGCCGTCGTTCATGCCCAGCAGGCAAACCACCTTAAAGGGAATGGATCGCATCGGCATCAGCGTACAGAAGTTAACCGGGCCAGCAAGAAAGCGCTGGCTGATCCGCTCCTGATCCAGCCTGGCGCGCAGTTCGTCGCGCAGCAGCGACAGCGGGATAGCCTGCTGATATTCGGCCTGAATACCGTAGCTGATGGCCTGCTGCCACTGCTCTTCAATCAGCGCCAGCGCCGCTTCCGCCTCGGCATCGCCTTCAAAGAAATCGCCAAGCAGCTCGCGACAGAGCGGTAGCCACGCCTCCAGCGCTCTTGGCTCGCTCAGCCGCTCGCGCCAGCGACGCAGCTGCATTAACAGTTCGGCCAGGTGCCCCACCAGCTCGGCAATCAGGCCGCTGGATTCATCATAGGGCAGCACGCCCTGCCAGTGGCCGATATCGCTGTGCATGGCGTAGCCCAATAGCATTCTCGTCAGGCCGAACTGCCAGGTATGCTGTCCGGTTGGCGGCAGATCCAGCTCGCGCACCGTGTCGTCATCCAGCCCCCAACGAATGCCGCACTCGCCGACCCAGTGCCGCAGCCGCCGCAGCCCTTCTTCATCAACAGAGAAACGGCTGGCAACCGCCGGCACTTCCAACAGTGCCAGTACGCTTTCGGAGGTAAAGCGGCTGTCCGGCAGGCTCAGCAGCGCAATAAAGGCCTGCAAAGCAGGATGCGCCTGGCTGGCGCGACGGTCGGAGATGGAAAAAGGCAGCCAGCGTTCCGCAGGCGCATTGCCGAAAACCGCCTGGATAAACGGCGTGTAGGCGTCGATATCCGCCACCATCACGATAATGTCGCGCGGCGAAAGCTGCGGATCTTCCGCCATAATCGCCAATAGCCTGTCCTGCAACACTTCCACTTCGCGCTGCGGGCTGTGGCAGAGGTGAAAAGTCACCGACTGGTCGTCGGGATCCAGCACCCGCTTGCCCAGGCTGGATT
Organism: Erwinia artemisiae; assembly: GCF_051400835.1. Lineage (NCBI taxonomy): Bacteria > Pseudomonadati > Pseudomonadota > Gammaproteobacteria > Enterobacterales > Erwiniaceae > Erwinia > Erwinia artemisiae. The sequence goes on from NZ_JBLFFM010000003.1 coordinate 119,308, forward strand.
CCCACTCTTCCCGCTTCAGGCCGATCACGGCATTGTCTTCCAGCTCCAGCAGATCGTGCTGTAGCGTTTGCAGCAGCGTGGTCGGTTCGATATCGACAAAGGCGTCGATTTCCCGACACTCCATCTGCGCCAGCAAAAACAGGTTGTCGCGCCCCAGCTTACCCCAGGAAGCCAGCAGCGGATTGCTCAGCTGCTGCTCGCCCGCCTCGTTAAACAGGCTGGCGGCGTCTTCTTCACGAAACAGCGCGCTTTCCCGCTGCTGTTTGTAGTGCTCGCGGCGGCGGCTTTGCAGCTTAGCCAGAAAAGCGTAATCCTGAATGTCACCCCAATAATGGCGGCACGGGTTGGTAAACAGCAGGTGGATATCGATATGCTTGCCGAGCGCCTGAAGCGCCTGGAGGTACACCGGCGGCAGCGCGGAGATGCCGCAGATAAATACGCGATCCGGCAGGTTTGGCGGCCGGGTACTGCTTTGTTCCAGCGTGGCGATAAACCGCGCGTAAAGATTGGCGCGGTGCCATTCCGGATGGCCCAGCTCGCGGTTCCAGGCAACCAGCTCCGCCCACAGCGGCGCCTGCCACTGCTGCGCTTCGCCCAGCCCTTCGATCTGCTGCCCTTTTTCCCAGCTGTTAAGCCACTCCGAGCGGTAAACCAGATACTGGTCGTAAAGATCGGCTACCCGCGATGCGAGCTGAAACAGCTTACGCTTGTCCTCGTCGTCAGAAAGATAGTGGCTCAGCATAACGAATTCCGGCCGCGACAGCAGCTTCGGCAGGATAGTCATCAGCTTCCAGCTCATGCTGGCTTTGCTGAAGGCGCTCTCTTTAGGAATGCCCGGCAGAACGCGGACAAACATATCCCAGATAAAGGACGCGGGCAGCGGAAAGGCAATATTAGCCGCAATGCCGAACTGCTCGGCCAACGACATTTGCAGCCACTGCGCCATACCGGGACTCTGCACCAGCACCACTTCGGACTGGAAAGGATCGCGCAGCGGCTGGTTTTCAATATGAAAAGCCGCCAGCGTTTTTAAAAGATCCAGCTGATTCGAGTGATAAACGGTAAACATGCCTGCTCCTGGTACGGTGTTGCGCTCTGCGTGCACACTCTACCCCGTCCGGAGGCTGTTGCAAATGCGGCTGTCAGGCCGTTTACCGTTTATGTAGCCGAAAGTTATTTAAAGGTGTAAGCGACCCCCAGTCTTAAGCGGAGCTGGCGCTCGCTGGAATAAGCGCTGCGGCCGATATCGGCGAAGGTGACATAAGGCCGCCACTCTCTGTTCGCGCCAACTACATAATCAAACTGTAGCTCCTGCTCGTAGTTATTTTTCTTATTGGCGAACAGTAAATCGTCACCGTGCATATAAATGTATTTATAGGTGGTGGTTAAATCTTTCCAGCGGTAGCGGAAATAGGCATCAAAGCGGTTAACGGTACGGTGCTTGTCCAGGCTGCAATAGTCGTGACCGGCTTCACCGCACTGGCCGTCATGCGCATAGTCGCTTAGCTCCAGGCGATACATGCCGCCAACAGACCAGCTGTCATTAATTTTATACCAGGGCACGACGCCAAATTTCCATTCCGTTCTCACCGAACTGAACTCTGGCTGAATAAAAGGGGTAAAAGTCCAGTCGCCATAAAAAAAGTTTTTCATCAGCGTCATTTCGACTACGTTCAAAACTATGTCGTTATAATATTTATCTTTCGGGTCCGGGCCGCCGGTTTTAAATTTGGTTTCGACGCTAAAAACGTAATTATCAGGCAGGCTGGCACCCAGCGCCAGCTTATCGTAGTGGGTGCGGTCGCGCAGGCGGTAGCCGTGTCGATAATCCACGGTCACATCTTTGACGGCATCTGCGCCCGCCGGGGGAAGAAATACCGCGGATAAAGAGAGGGAGAGTAAAAGTTTCGTTGCTATTTTCATCTTGTTTCATCCGTGAAGGTTTATTAAAAGAGCCTGTTACTGACTGCATTAATTGCCAGGCAGATTCAGTCGGGATAGTTAACCGTCCTGGTATACCTCCTTAATACAAAAAGCCGCTGCCGTTCTGTGTTAATACTGACACGGGAAAAGATATTTTTATAAAAACTTTCAAAACCGCCTGAAAAGCAAAGTTACTTGATAAAAACAAAAATATTATGACAGGGAAAGTAATGGATAGTTACGTCCCGAACCTTCGCTATTTTGCCAGCTTGTTTTTTTCTGTGGCAGCAGAAAAAAGATTTCCGGCTGTTATCTCTCATAAAGAGATAATCGGCCGCTGGCTGCTTTCAGGCTTTTTCAAAACGACGACAGCATAAACTACCTGTGCAGCTCTGCACTTTCCTGTTGGTCTTCGCTTTTACAGCTCAGCTGCGATAATGCAGCTTTAGCCCCGGCAGGACTGATAACCCGCGCCGTTAACAGCATGCAGCCTTCGGTCAGCGTTTGCTGTTCCAGCATCGTCTGCCAGCCGGGCGCCTGATAGCCTCCGAACCGCTGCCGGGCCAGCCTGACCGCTTCCCGCTGCTGTAGCTGCAGCTGAAAGCTTCTTCCCAGCGCCAGCTGATACTGAACCAGCGCCAGCGAGCTCAGGCTAAACAGCAGCAGCGCCACCAGCGTTTCCGGCAGGCTAAAGCCCTGCGGTTTCCCTGTCCGGCAGGCAGTCTTCTTCCTGCGCCAACGGACAAAAATCAAGCCAGCCGTGCGGCTGTGGATGTACGCGGCCATTTTGTTCATCGTGGGTTACCCATTGATAAAAGGCGATAGTGTCTTTGCCGCCGTCACCACGTAATAAGGCTTCGCCTTTCGTTGTCACTTTAAAACAGGCCCGCCAGTCAGGCTGCTGCCGTGCCGTAAGGCAGCGCCAAACCACCGTCGACGCCCATTTTTCCCTTTTCCCCGCCTCCAGCGCCGAAGCGGCCAGGCTGGCCTGCCGCAGATAAAGCCGCTCGTCCGCCACAAGGCTTAACGATGCATCCAGCTGCTGTCGGGTGGCGTTGAGCAGCGCCGTCGACATCAGCAACAGCAGGATCGCCATCAGCAGCGCACCGCTTCCCTGCTGCGTATTCACAAGTTTTCCGCCGTGATCCAGCGCTCGACGGTTAGCGGCAGCTGCGGAAAACGTCTGGCATAGCCGCCAAGCAGCAGTCGGATCTGTCTCGCGTGCTTAAGCACGCGAAAATCGCTGATTACTATGCTGTCCGGGTCGTTCATTTTTTCCCATCCGCCGCTGTCGCAGCTCTGTACGCCGCGCTGCGCCTCCAGATTGCCGTCGCGCAGCCGGAAGCCATAGTAGTCGCTGTTGTCATTGCCCGGCCCTTCCCAGCGGCCGTTGCTGTTCTCGTCCCAGCGCACCAGCAGGCATGCGTTTTTTTCGCCGATCGTCTGCAGCCCTTCGCCCTGGCATTTGCCGTGACAGTAGCCCGCGCGCCGCACGCTTTTTTCCAGCGTGCTCATCATCAGCTGTAGCTCTTCGTGAAGCTGAAAGGTCAGCAGGATCCGCAGATTGCCGATCTGCAACAGCGGCAGAAATTTTGCCGCGCCCAGCATCAGTACGCCGCTAATCGCCAACGCCACTAACATTTCCGGCAGGGTAAAACCACCGCGCTTCACGGACAGGCATCCTGACAAATGCGCACCCTTGCCCTCGACGACAGGATAATATGACGTTCGCCCGCCGCGCCGACGATCACGATCCGGCCCGGTTTGGCCACGTTGCGGCGGCCATAAAATCCCATCCCCTCCGTGAGCGAGACTATTTTTATCGCAGGCCAGGGCGCAGTTAACGTTCGGCGCTGGCGGCCATGGCAGGACGCCTGCACCGGGCCGCTGCCCAGGCACCACGAAGCGCCATCCGTTTTCCACAGCAGCGCCTGCCGGTTATGCCAGTTTGTCTCGCTGCGCAGCCGCAGTAAAAAATGCTGGATTTGCCGCGCGCTCGCGTTTAGCCGCTGCGTCTGCTGCCACTGCTGCCAGCCACCGACCGCGCCGGCCATCAGCATGCTGGCGATAGTCATGACGATCAGCAATTCCGGTAAGGTAAAGCCTGCTCTGTTCATGTGCTCTATTGTGCCGTTGGCGAGCAAAGTTGCCAGCCACAAAAAGCCATCATGCGAGCGGCTTTCCGGCCGTTTACGCTTTGGATGTTTCATTACCTGTTTTTTTGCGGCCTGTATTGGAAAAACAACCTTTTCCGCTGCGGTTTTACCGCGCCATCCTGTCGGCAAAAATAAAGTTCAGACAGGTGGGCGCTTAAGCTCCGGGCAGAAAAGAAAGCGGTAAGAGAACGGCAGCGGCAAGAGAGCGGCGCTTAAGCTCTGGGCAGGAAAGAAAAAGGCAGAAATAACGGTGGCAACACGGGGATACTTAAATTTAGTACAGCAGAGAGAACGGCAGCAGCTTTGTCGGGTCGTAAAAAAGGGAGCGAAAGCTCGCTCCCTTAGTCGGTCAGATGGCGACCGGCGCCTTAATGGCAGGATGCGGATCGTAACCTTCGATATCGAAATCTTCAAAACGATAATCAAACAGCGAAGCGGGTTTACGTTTGATCACCAGCTTCGGCATCTCACGCGGCTCGCGGGTCAGCTGCAGATTCGCCTGCTCCAGATGGTTGCTGTAGAGGTGCGTGTCGCCGCCCGTCCAGACAAAGTCGCCCGGTTCCAGATCGCACTGCTGCGCCACCATATGCACCAGCAGCGCATAGCTGGCGATATTAAACGGCAGGCCAAGGAACACATCGCAAGAGCGCTGATAGAGCTGGCAGGAAAGCTTGCCGTCCGCCACGTAGAACTGGAAGAAGGCATGGCACGGCGCCAGCGCCATCTCGTCAAGCTCGCCCACGTTCCACGCGGAGACGATGATGCGGCGCGAGTCCGGATCGTTTTTCAGCTGCTCCATCACTTTTGCCAGCTGATCAATCTGGCGGCCGTCCGGCGCGCCCCAGCTGCGCCATTGCTTGCCGTATACCGGGCCAAGGTCGCCGTTTTTATCGGCCCACTCGTCCCAGATGGTCACTTTATTTTCTTTCAGATAGGCGATATTGGTGTCGCCCTTCAGAAACCACAGCAGCTCATGGATAATCGAACGCAAATGGCACTTCTTGGTGGTCACCAGCGGAAAGCCTTCCTGCAGGTTGAAACGCATCTGATGACCAAAAATCGACAGCGTGCCGGTACCGGTACGGTCATTTTTCGGCGTGCCCTCGTTGAGCACTTTCTGCATTAATTCCAGATACTGTTTCATTTTTCCTCACGAACGTGTTGCACGGTACGGCGGCGATACGCCCAAATCATCATAATCGCGCCGGCGATAATCATCGGCGTCGAAAGGATTTGCCCCATGCTGATAAAATTGTCGAACAGGCCCAGCTGGGCGTCTGGCTGACGGAAATACTCCACGATAAAGCGGAATACGCCGTAGCCGATCAGGAACAAGCCTGATACCGCGCCCATCGGACGATTTTTACGGATAAAAACGTTCAAAATGATAAACAGCACCACGCCTTCCAGCAGCAGTTCATAGAGCTGAGAAGGATGGCGCGGCAGCACGCCGTAAGTAGCCAGCAGCGACTGCCATTCAGGATGGGTGGCGGCCAGCGCTACGTCTTCGCCGCGCGAGCCGGGAAACAGCATCGCCCATGGCAGATCGGGCGCTACGCGTCCCCAGAGTTCACCATTGATAAAGTTGCCCAGACGGCCGGCGCCCAGCCCGAAAGGGATCAGCGGCGCGATAAAATCCGCCACCTGGAAAAAGTTGCGTTTGGTACGGTGGGCGAACCACAGCATCACGCAGATAACGCCCAGCAGGCCGCCGTGGAACGACATGCCGCCATCCCAGACCTTGAACAGATAGAGCGGATTATCCAGAAACAGCGGCATATTATAAAACAGCACATAGCCGATACGGCCGCCCAGGAAGACGCCGAGGAAACCCGCATAGAGCAGATTCTCAACCTCTTCTTTTTTCCAGCCGCTGCCCGGCTTGTTGGCGCGGCGTACGGCCAGCCACATGGCAAAGATAAAGCCGACCAGATACATCAGGCCATACCAGTGCAGGGCGATCGGCCCGACGGAGAAAATTACCGGATCAAATTGGGGGAAAGCCAGATAGCCGTTAGTCATCTTTCACCATTATTAATAGTCCCTGATTTCAGGTGACGGAATGAATAAAGCGCGCGTGCGGCGCCGCGCAGAGGCGCGCATCATAGCACAGGCCGCACGAAGGCGGCCCGATGGAACTTTGTAAACTTCAATAAGAGAACTATCGACCACCGCGGATCAGACCGCCCAGCCCGCGCCGTTCCATAAAGGCGGCGACCAGGTGGCGCACCTCATTTGCCTGTTCCGCCTGCAGGCCCGCTTCCGCCAGCTTCTGCGCCTCTTCGTAATCAATATGATGCAGAAGATATTTCACCCTGGCGACGTTGCGTCCGTTCATGCTCAGATGGTGATAGCCCAGCCCCACCAGCAGGGCGACGCAGCTGGAATCGCCCGCCATTTCGCCGCACAGACAGAGTTCGATATTGGCCCGCTTCGCCTCTTCCGCAATGGTTTTCAGCGCGCGCAGCATCGCCGGATGCAGGCTGTCGTAAAGGCTGGCGACGCGCGTATTGTTGCGATCGACGGCCAGCAGGTACTGCGTCAGATCGTTAGTGCCGACGGAGATAAAATCGACCCGCTTTGCCAGGTGGCCGATCATAAAGATCATCGAGGGTACCTCAATCATCACGCCGACGCGCGGCCTGGGAATCGGGTAGCCCAGCATCTCTTCCACTTCCTTTCCGGCTCGTTCGATTAGCCTGAGCGCCTCGTCGATTTCATCAATGCTGGTGATCATCGGCAGCAGAATGCTGAGGTTGTCGCTGGCGACGTTAGCGCGCAGCATGGCGCGTACCTGGACCAGAAAAATCTCCGGCTGATCCAGCGTTAGTCGGATACCGCGCCAGCCCAGGCAAGGGTTCTCCTCGCTTATCGGCATGTAGGGCAGCTGTTTGTCAGCGCCGATATCCAGCGTGCGCAGCGTAACCGGCTTTTCCAGGAAGAGTTGCAGCATCCCCTGATACTGCGCGACCTGCTCCTCTTCGGAAGGGAAACCGTTTTGCAGCATAAAGGGGATTTCCGTACGGTAAAGCCCGACGCCATCCACGCGGCCGCCCTGCGCCTGCTCATGCTCCGCGCTCAGGCCCGCGTTGAGCATCACTTTTACCGGCTCGCCCGACTTCAGCGTCGCAGGCCGCTCCACCACGTCTTCCGCCAGCTTGCTCAGCTCGTTTTCTTCGCTGATCAGCCGCTGATATTCCTGCACCAGCACCGGTTCCGGATCCACCAGCAGCTCGCCGCGATAGCCGTCCACGATCAGCAGCCTGCCGTTGAGCGCCTCGGGCTGAATATCCGCGCCCATCACGGTCGGAATGCCCATCGCGCGCACCATAATCGCCGCGTGCGAGTTGGCCGCGCCATCCCTGACCACCACGCCTGCCAGGCGATCGTGCGGCAGCTCGGCCAGCGTCGTGGCGGTCAGCTCGTCGGCCACCAGCACGAAGCGTTCGGGCCAGGTATTGGTGCCCTGCATGGTGTCGTCGAGGTGAAACAGCAAACGCTGCCCCAGCGCGCGCAGATCGCCCGCCCTTTCACGCAGATAGCTGTCCTGCAGGCTGGCAAACTGGGCGGCAAACTTCTCAATGACCTTCTTTACCGCCCATTCCGCCACGAAGCCGTTGTCGATCTCCGCAAAGAGATCTTTTTTCAGCCTGTTGTCGCTGAGCAGGTGCGAATAGAGATCGAAAATGGCGGCGCTTTCTTTATGCACGCTGGAGGTGAAACGTTTGCTGTAGCGGCGAAACTCGCCGGAAGCCTCGTCCATCGCCAGCGACAGCCTTTCGCGCTCGCGCACCGCATCCAGCGTGGAGGCCGCCGAAACGGTATCCAGCGACGGCTGGTTACTTTCTACCCAGCCTGCGGCCACCGCCACGCCCGGCGCGGCGGCCAGGGCGCGCACGCGGGTTTGCCGGTACTGTCCGAACAGCGTATTAAGCTGCGATTGAGAGAGAATAGTGGCCATTTGCGTAGCCAGCGTCACCAGAAACGATTCTTCGCTCTCGTCAAACTGGCGGTGCTCGCGCTGCTGAACGACCAGTACGCCCAGCAGCTGGCGGCGGCTGATAACCGGCACGCCGAGAAAAGAACGGAAGCGCTCTTCTTTTACGGAAGGAATATATTTGAAGCTGGGATGACTTTGCGCATCGGCAAGGTTGATAGGTTCAGCCAGACGCCCTACCAGCCCGACGATCCCTTCGTCGAAAGCCAGCGCGACGGTGCGGCCGCGCGGCTTTTTCAGGCCGCGCGTCGCCATCAGGTAATAGCAGCGACGGTCGTGATCGGCCAGGTAGACCGAACAGACTTCGGTATCCATTGCCAGGCAGATTTCGCTGACCAGAATGTCGAGCGCCTCGGTCAGCCGGGGCGCTCCTGCCACTTTCTCCACTATCTCGCGCAGCTGTATAAGCATATCTGAGCGGCTTACCCTCTCTTCCGTCGATAAGGCGTATTTCGCGGTACGGCATTCTCCTGCAGGGGCATCACCACGCTGGCGAACTCCTTCATCACCCGGCGATAAACGTCGCGTTTAAAAGAGACAACCTGACGTACAGGATACCAGAAGCTCACCCAGCGCCAGCCGTCGAACTCCGGCGTGCTGCTGGTTTGCATGTTGATATCCGCGTCATTGCACAAGAGTTGCAGAAGAAACCACTTCTGTTTCTGGCCGATACAAACCGGCTTTGTGTCCCAACGCACCAAACGTTTCGGCAACTTATAGCGTAACCAGTTCCGGGTAGAGGCAAGGATGCGCACATCTTTGCGGTGCAAACCGACTTCCTCAAAGAGTTCTCGATACATCGCCTGTTCTGCCGTTTCGCCAGGGTTGATGCCTCCCTGAGGAAACTGCCAGGAGTGCTGGCCATACCTTCTGGCCCACAACACTTGTCCCTGCCTGTTACAAATTACGATACCAACATTCGGGCGGTAGCCATCATCATCGATCACTGGACTACCTCAAAACTAATACTCGGATAGCCTGATTGTTTCATACTCCTTACAGACGGTAAACCACTGCTTTTGGGGCGTTACTGACGGCATTCGCGGGATAACTTGCGAACATTCGTAGAGTTATAAACAGAAATCGCCACTTTTGCGCGATCTTATTCACCTTTTCTGTGGATATCTTTGTGCAGAACTCTCCTGGCCGCTGGGGAAAACTCAGAGTGGCGCCTTTTAGCCCAAGGTTAATACTTTGGTTAACGCATTATAAATATTGGGATTTATCCAATTCTACCGCGTCCTTCTGCTGTTTCAGGGCCCCCGATCAATGACGGCACCAGGCAGGTGGCGAAAGATCGAACACCGACTTTTTTATCCACAGGATATGTTGCTATCCTAAGCAAAAAATGCGGTAACCCGGGTAAAACCGCCGCGTCAAGCCTGTAAATCGAAACAGTATTATTTTAAAAATCGACTTATCCCATTTTTCTGTGGATAACTACGTGTAAGATCCTGTTCATTGTCGGTGCGCAGACAGGCATAACCTTTTCAACTTCCCGATCGCGGCCGCAAAGTGACAAAAAAAAGCCGCGATTAATCATGCTATTATTGCGCTTTTCCTCAGGGATGAACGCATCCCTTTTAATATGGAAAACTACTGTTCATTTTTTAACCAACAACCAAGAGCAGGCGATGCCAGACTATTTTTCTCCGGTTTTACCGCCGGAAAACGAAGCCGCGTTACTGGAACGCGCGCGCCAGCTGGCTGGCTTTACGCTGGGCGAACTGGCGTTGAGAGCGGGCCTTACGATACCGCGCGACCTGCGTCGCGATAAGGGCTGGGTGGGTATGCTACTGGAACGCTATCTGGGCGCCAGCGCAGGCAGCAAACCAGAACAGGATTTTGCCGACATCGGCGTGGAGCTGAAAACTATTCCTGTCGACGCGCAGGGCCGCCCGTTGGAAACCACCTTTGTTTGCGTGGCGCCGTTGACCGGCAACAGCGGTCTGGTCTGGGAAACCAGCCATGTGCGACATAAGCTGGCGAGAGTATTATGGATCCCGGTAGAAGGCGATCGGGCAATTCCGCTGGCCGAACGTCGCGTCGGCGCCCCGCTGCTGTGGAGTCCCAGTGAAGAAGAAGAGCTGCTGCTGCGGCGCGACTGGGAAGAGCTGATGGATATGATCGTGCTGGGACAGGTAGAGCGTATTACCGCCCGCCACGGCGAAGTGCTGCAAATCCGGCCCAAAGCCGCCAACAGCAAAGCCCTGACGGAAGGCATTGGCGAAAACGGCCAGCCGGTAATGACGCTGCCCAGGGGCTTCTACCTGAAAAAGGCTTTCACCGCGCCCTTACTGGCACGTCATTTTTTACTGTAAAGCTTTAGCTGAGCGGCATCCGGATGAGTATACTCTTCGTTTAACTTTCGTTTAGGATGCAACGTTGTATGTTTGACTGGATTGCCGATCCCAACGCCTGGCTGGCGCTGGGTACACTGACGATTCTGGAAATCGTTCTGGGTATTGATAATATTATTTTTCTTTCTCTGGTGGTGGCTAAACTTCCCAAACAGCAGCAGAACGCCGCGCGCCGTATCGGCCTGGCGGGCGCCATGCTGATGCGTCTGGGTCTGTTGGCCTCGATTGCCTGGGTCATTCGCCTGACCACGCCGCTGTTTACGCTGATGGACCACTCTTTTTCCGCGCGCGATTTAATCCTGCTGTTCGGGGGGCTTTTTCTGCTGTGGAAGTCCAGTATGGAGATCCACGAAACAATAGAAGGCGGTGAAGAAGAACATAAAAGCAATGTTCATTCCTTCGCCGGCGCGATTGTGCAGATTATGCTGCTGGATATTATCTTCAGTCTTGATTCGGTAATTACTGCCGTTGGCCTGTCCGATCATCTGATTATTATGATGGCGGCCGTGGTAATTGCAGTGGGCGTGATGATGTTTGCCGCCCGCGCTATCGGTGAATTTGTTGACCGCCATCCTTCAGTAAAAATGCTGGCGCTGACTTTCCTGATCCTGGTAGGTTTCACCCTGATCCTGGAAAGCTTCAATATTCACGTGCCAAAAGGTTATATCTATTTCGCGATGTTCTTCTCCATGTCGGTAGAGTGTCTTAACCTGCTACGCGGCAAAAAAAACCACGCCTGATACCAGGCCGACCGGCGCTGCCGGTCGGCTTCTTCCTGTTGTTTTTACGATCAAAGTTAATAGTTCGTCGTGCTGTGACGCCTTTTTAGGAGTTCTGCGGTTAACGCTTTCTGTAAAATGCGCTATTACTGATGCAGGCAAATTGAAGGCTAAGGGAGCGAAGTATGAAGTTGATGTCTGGCGCGGCCGTTCTGATGCTGGCCACGCTGCTCGGCGGTTGCAGCAGTGATTACGTGATGGCGACAAAAGAAGGCAAGATGATTATGACCCAGGGTAAACCGGAGATCGATCAGGATACCGGTCTGGTGAAGTACACCGATCGCTCCGGCCATGAGCTGCAAATCAACGGCGATGAGGTTTCATCGATTGTTGAACGCTAAGCCCAATCCCGCCACCTGACGCTTTCCGACAGGTGGCCCCCACCGCACTTCCCGATAAATCCGCTCTTCCCCCTGTAGCGCCCGACGGTTATAGTCAAAAGCCGGATCTGGCGTTTGCTTCAACAGTTTTACCCCGCACGCCAGGCTGGTCTTTTAATAATGAAAAAAGGAAGCCGGCACATGCATTATCATCGCATCCCCCACAGTACGCTGGAAATCAGCAGCCTGGGATTAGGCACCATGACGTTTGGCGAGCAAAACAGTGAAGCCGATGCCCATGCGCAGCTTGATCTGGCGCTCCGTTCCGGCATTAACCTGATCGATACCGCTGAGATGTATCCGGTGCCGCCGCGCCCGGAAACGCAGGGGTTAACCGAAACCTATATTGGCAGCTGGCTGAAGGCGCGCGGCAATCGCGAAAAAGTGGTGCTGGCCTCTAAAGTCGCCGGGCCGGTACGCGGTGCGGATGCTTCAATCCGACCGGGCCAGGCGCTGGATCGCAAGAACATCCGTCAGGCGCTGGACGCCAGCCTGAAGCGGCTGAACACCGACTATCTGGATCTTTACCAGCTGCACTGGCCGCAGCGACAGACCAACTACTTCGGACGGCTGAACTACGAATATGCGGAAGATACCGCCACGGTCACGCTGCTGGAGACGCTGGAAGCGCTGAACGAGCAGGTTCGTGCCGGTAAAATACGCTATATCGGCGTCTCGAACGAAACGCCGTGGGGCGTGATGCGCTATTTACAGCTGGCGGAAAAGCACGAGCTGCCGCGCATTGTCTCTATTCAGAACCCCTACAGCCTGCTGAACCGCAGCTTTGAAGTGGGTCTGGCGGAAATCAGCCAGCACGAAGGCGTCGAGCTGCTGGCCTATTCCTGCCTGGCCTTTGGCACGCTGAGCGGCAAATACCTGAACGGCGCTAAGCCTGCCGGCGCGCGCAACACGCTGTTCAGCCGCTTTACCCGCTACAGCGGCGAACAGGCCGAGCTGGCTATTGCCGAGTATGTGGCGCTGGCGAAAAAGTATAATCTTGACCCGTCCCAGATGGCGCTGGCTTTTGTCCGTCAGCAGCCTTTCGTCGCCAGTACGCTGCTGGGCGCGACTACCCTGGAACAGCTGCAGCTGAATATCGACAGCTATAATCTGACGCTGGATGAGGAAGTGATGCAGGGGCTGGAAGCTATCCATCGCCGCTACACCTTCCCGTCGCCTTAACTCGTTTTTTGACGAAAACGGTTAACGGTAGCCAGTAAAAAGGGGCGGAATATTTCCGCCCCTTTTTTGCTCTGAAAATCCGTTTATTTCCCCACTCTGGTGTGGCGATGCTGCGCCAGCTGCCAGCCCCACAGCACGGCAATCGCCAGCGCAAACAGCGCACCGAAGCCCACGCCGGTGGCTACCGGCGGCGCGCCCAGCTTCACGGCCAGCGAGTAAAGCCCCAGCATGATCAACATCGCGCCGTTCTCACCCAGGTTTTGTACCGCAATAGCGTTGCCTGCGCCGACGCTCTCCTTGCCGCGCATCTGCAACAGCGCGTTCAGCGGCACCACAAAGAAGCCGCCAAGCATGCCGATAACTATCAGTAATCCGTAAGCGCCTGCCGCCGTGTGCTGCAAGGCGAAAAAGACCACCGCCACGCCAATCAGCACGCCCGCCGGCATACATCTGCCGACCGTTTTCAGCGTCACCAGCTTCGCGGCCGCGCCTGCGCCGAACACAATGCCGATGGCGACCATAGCATTCAGCAGCGTGGGCGTTTTGTTATCGGTAATACCCAACGCGACCGGCACCCACAACACCAGCAGAAAACGCAGGGTGACGCCCGCGCCCCAGAAGAGGCTGGTGCCCACCAGCGAAAAACGCGTTTCGCCATTGCGCCACAGCTCGCGACAGGCGTGGAAAAAGCTGAGCGACATGCGCAGCGGATGCCAGCTTTGCCCCGCCCTCGCCGCCGCCAGTTTTGGGATCAGCACGTTCGCCGCTACGGCAAGCCCGTAGGCCAGCACGCAGGCGATAAGCGCGCCGGTCAGATTCCAGTCCGCCAGCACGCCGCCCGCGATCGATCCCAGCAAAATAGCCGCAATGGTTGAGGATTCCATCAGGCCGTTTGCCTTGACCAGCGTTTCGCCGCCGGTGATTTCGCCCAAAATGCCGTACTTGGCTGGTGAATAGGCCGCCGCGCCAACGCCAACCAGCGCATAGCCGATAAAAGGATTAAAGCCGAAACAGATAGTCAGCGCGCCCAGTAGCTTGAGGCCGTTGGCGACCATCATCACCCGACCTTTGGCGAAGCTGTCCGCAACCTGGCCGACGAAAGGTGCCAGGATGATATAGGTGGCGACAAAAACCATTTGCAGCACCGGCTGGCTCCAGTCCGGATAGACCTGGTTTTTAAGCACCGCCAGCGTGGCGAACAGCAGGGCATTATCGCCAAAAGCCGACAAAAACTGCGCGGCGATAACCGCCATCATGCCGCGCGAAAGCAGCTTTTCGCTGCCGGATGAGTTATGCATTTTCCGCCTCTTTTTCCGGCTGTTCCGCCATGCCTTTCAGCGTAACGAAGTCGGGTTTCCCGCTGCCCAACAGCGGCAGCTGCGGCAACACGCGAATATCGCGCGGCACCGCCAGCTCCGGCGCGCCCAGCTCGCGAGCCGCCTTCTGCAGCCTGTCGCGGGTTAATTCGCCGTCGGTGGTAAACAGCACCAGCGCTTCGCCACGGTTGCCGTCGGGCTTTATCGACGCGGCGTGCTGTTTTTCTGCCGATGCCTTCAGCGCAATCTGCTCGACAATTTCCAGCGACACCATTTCGCCCGCCAGCTTAGCAAACCGCTTTGCGCGCCCCTGGATCTGACAAAAACCATGCTCGTCAAAGCTGACGATATCACCGGTATCGTACCAGCCTGCTTCCATCTGTCCTTCGCCGTTATCCGCCTGCGGCGCTTCCAGCACGCCTGGTTTTTCTACCCGGAGGTAGCCTTTCATAATATTCGGCCCGCGCAGCTGCAGAAGCCCGCCCTGCTCAATCCCCGGCACGGAAATCAGACGAGAATCCATGCCCGGCAGAATACGCCCGACGGTATGGTTTTTCGCCGCCATCGGCACGTTGATGGCCACCACCGGCGCGCACTCCGTCACGCCGTAGCCTTCCAGAATGCGGATGCCGAATTTCTCCATCCAGACCTGACGCGTGCCCTCCTGCAATTTTTCTGCGCCGGCCACCACGTAGCGCAGGCGCGCGAAATCATACGGATTAGCAAAGCGCGCGTAGTTGCTCAAAAAGGTGGAGGTGCCGAACAGTACGGTGCAGTTTCGGTCATACACCAGCTCCGGAATAATACGATAGTGCAGCGGGCTGGGATAAAGGAACACTTCTGCCCCGGTCATTAGCGGCGTAAACAGCCCAACGGTCAGGCCGAAAGCGTGAAACAGCGGCAGCGCGGACATAAAGCGATCGCGCGGCGTAAAGTCGGCCACCGTGCGGATTTGTTCCACATTCGCCAGCAGGCTTTTATGCGAATGCACCACGCCTTTAGGATGGCCTTCCGAGCCGGAGGTAAACAGCACCATCGCCGCGTCTTCCGGCTGCTGCTGCACTTCAGCATGGCGTGGCAGAAGAAGATGGCCGAGGATCCAGAGTTTATCCTGCGTGGTAACCGTTCCTTTCAGATCTTCCAGAAAGATCCATTTTACCCCGGTAAGCTGCTCGGGCAGATGCCAGAGCTTGCCCTTGTCCAGAAACTGACGGGAGGTGAAAACCGTTTTTACCTCTGCCGCTTTCAGCGCGCTGCCCACGCCTTTAACGCCTGCGGTGTAGTTAAGCATCGCCGGAACGCGGCCACGCATCGACGCGCCCAGGATCGCGGCGGCGGTCACCGTCGTATTCGGCAGCAACAGGCCAATGTATTCACCTGGCGACGTATAACGCTCCAGGATCCGGCCGACGCCCAGCGATTTTTTCAGCAGTCCCGTGTAGCTGTCGGGCTGTAAATTGACGTCTTCGATACAGGGTTTGAAATAGCCATAGCGCGTGCGGGCAGCCAGAAACGCCTGATAAATCGTCTCGCGCGGGCGCACCGCCATCCGCGCCTCCATCATAATATGGTGTAGATGCTCGCCTGCCAGCCTGCGGCGCTCCCGCGCGGTTTTGGCCTCCGGCATAGGGATAGTGGTAGCGGGCAGCACGGTCATGTTAATGCGGGGGAAAAGGCGGCGCTTAAACACGCCGGCCAGGCGGCCAAACGGCGAAAACTCCGCGCCCTCTATCCGCAGCGGCACGACGGTAGCCTGCGACTTCGCCGCGACAAACCCGGCGCCGTCGTAAATTTTCATCAGCGATCCGGTGACGGTAATTCGCCCTTCGGGAAAAATCACCACCGGACGGCCCTGCGCGATCGTTTTCACCAGACGCTTGACCGACAGCGGTTTCGCCGGATCCAGCGGCACAAAATCGACCAGCGGGCGCACCCAGCGCATATACCATTTTTCGCTGATGGAGGAGTAGACGGCAAATACCGGCTTAACCGGCAAAAACAGCGCCAGCAGCATGCCGTCCAGAAACGACATATGGTTGGGCACGATCAATACTTTTTGCTGATGCAGCGGAGAAAGATCGCCCTCCAGACGAGTGCGATAGAGAAACCCAACAAGCAAACGAAAAAAGGAAAGCAGCATGCCAGCTCCTTAGCAGATAAATTTGCCTGTAACGATGCAGGATATGGCTGCGCATGACAATGGCGGAACATAAAAATCAGGATGTGCTGAATCAATTTATGTGTGGATACCGCAGCGTTGCAAAAAGATTTGCGGCGCTGGCCGAAGAAACAGGCTCCTGCTGGCGAACAACCAAAACCAGTAGCGCTCACGCTTTTTTTAGCACCTGCGCTACACGGCAGCATAAAAAATCAGGCGATGGCAGCCCGGCTCAGCAAGCTGATTTCCCTGCGGCCCGTTCCTTTCTCAGCTATTGCCCGGCATAATAATGCCCCGACGCAGCATGGCCTGCATTATTGTGGCCTGCCAGTGCTGGCTTGTTGCTTCCGGCGAACTGGCGTTCAGACTGCCGGCCAGCCGCATTGCGCACTCCTGGGTAAACTGCCCGCGTCCGGATAACTGGCTGTTATGGTGCAGAAATTCGAGCTGACTGTTAACATCCAGCCTGTCGAAAAGAACGCTGACCAACCGGTCCCGCACTTTTTGCGGCATTTCTTGCCAGGCTTTATCCGGCACCGCCTCTTTAAGCACGCCCATGCCGCGGCTGATATGGCTGTCGGAAGCCGCCAGCAGATGATCGGTGCCGCGCCGCCGCGTTTCGGGATCGTCGCTCCACATATCTTCAAGGCTCAGCTCACAGCGTAATCTGACCGCCTGTTCACGACCCGTACGGGAAACGCCGGGCATGCCGGAATCGATAAATCCCCCCAGCAGTTCATCCAGCGCCTGACGATCGTCCGAGTAGGCCACTTCCTCCGTCAGATCCTCACTGCTTATCAGGTGGTTAAGATACCCCACAATCGAAGCCACTTTATTCAGCGTGAAGTTTTCAGGAAGGGCCGCCGTAGCGCGCAGCTCCGCGACGCTGGCTTCATTTCTTTGTTGATTACTGATTACCGGAGCGGCATTTTTTCCCGCCTGGCGCAGCTTTTCGCTGAAGGGCCTGTCATGCAGCGAACGGCGCTGCTCCGGCGTCAGGGAATCGTTAACCAGCTGTTTTGCCAGATGCAGAGCTGACCCAATAGTGAGAGAAGGACGATCCAGCTGCATTTCCCTGCTCAGCATCCAGTTTCTTTCAATGCTTTCAGGTTTCGTTTCGCTGCCGTGACTGAGACGCAGCATTCTGTCGTCATAACCCGGCAGATTACCTATCGAGCTAATCGTACTTTCGGTAAAGCCAAAGGAGCCTCGGGCGCGAATCAAATCACTCTCTACAACCTCAGCAGGACTGTACGACCAACGCTGCGCCTTCCCTGAATTTGCGTTCAATTTAAAGCTGGGATAGCGCGCTTCCGGTTCGAGGCTATAGGTGTTCAGCATGGAAAAAGGCTTATCGGTATCGTGACCAGCAAAACGGCCGTGCCCGTTTTCGCCGTTAAAACAGTGTTGAGCAATAAAGTTACCGTTATCAATGGACTGCTGTAGCATTTTTGGCTCATGCCTGATGGCTGCATGAGTAATGTGCGTAAGGAGCTGGCCTTCACCATGATGAAACCAGTTCTGGCTGGCCTCGTAATGGCGAAACCGCTTTTGTAGGGCTTCGTTTCCCTCTGTTTTCGCGCCCACCAGCGTCAGGCTCCCTCCCAGCACTTTGGTTGCGCCCAGATTGCCGAACTTTTGATGGCTTTTGCACAGGAATAAGCGGAGTTCATTATTGGCTAACGCTTCGCTAAAGGTCCCCATTAGCGCCTTCATTTCTCCTTCTTTTTCAATGGTGGTGTCGATAACCACGTTAAGCGGCTCCGCTTTATTTTTGCGGTTTTTCATCTCCTGCCCGATGCCCTCAATCATATCCTGCAAAGACCAACTGTGTTCGGGTTGACTGTTGTGGGCGACAAAGCTGTCGCAGAAAGAGGTGTAAAACGCAGGCGACTGCTTTTGCGGATCGGCCAGCTTGCCGAAGCTGTCCGCATACTCCTCGGCCTCGTAATAGAATTGCGTGCACTTTTCCCCGTTCTTCAGGGGCGCTAATCCGCTGCGGCTGGCGATCAGGGCGGCCTCAAGGGCTTCCGTAAGCGCCTGCATTCCTGAGGATAACAAGAAAGGTTCGATCGGATTGAGCTGCATCGCCTGCTGCGGCGGCAGCGCTTCGCGGATGCGCTGCGAAGCGTACGCCTTAAAGGCGTTGGCCTTGTACGGGCTTATGGCGCCCAGCAACACCTGCATTTCCTCCATCAGCGCCCGGTGAGCGTTGCCGAATCGGGTGCTGTCCGTAGCCAGCGCGGGCATGGCTTCGGCAATAAAGCGGATGCCCTGCAATCCCTGCGCAACCAAAGGATTTTGCTGATGACGCTGGGCCAGCTGCGGGTAGCTGAGTATGCGGGTAAGTTCGTCGATCATATCCGCATCCGCCCGGGCCAGCACGCTGGTGCTGAGCGAGTCAGGTATCTTTCTCAGCTGCGTAACCGGCCCCTGGGCATGAGGAGAGCGAAGCGCCGCAACAGTCAGGTGATTCTGTACTCGCGGGTCGTTGATGAAAGGCTGCTGCTGTGCGCCGACGGCGTTCCGGGCCACCTGATAAGCCGAAGGACGGGCGCCGAATTTATCAGCGAGTAAATCCAGCGCTTGCCAGTTATCCACACTGTCGCAGCTGATGGCAATAATACCCGGCGCGACGGCTTCCTGTTTTAACGGCCCGTGCCCGGGATGCTGGGCCTGGAAACGTTTAACAATTTTATCCGTCATAAATTCGCTGTTGATAAACAGACGCTGCTGCTGCTTCGCCTGCGGATAACGCAGCTGGTAGAGCTGGTGGCACAGATTGAGGGTTTTTCCCGAAGGCGCCATACGCTGATAGTAGCCATTCATTTCATGCCCGATCTCCAGCTTGCCGAACGGGACTTTACCGCTTGTTTCATCATGCGCAAATCCCAGCCCATACTGCGCGGCGGCCACCTGCCCGCCCGGAGTAGCGTTCAATTGCGCGCACCGCATACGCTTCCAGGTTTGCGTTCCCAAAAAATCAGCCGTGGCCGCTTTTTCATAGCGACGCTGGCCCAGCATATGCTGATGCAAATCAGCGCTGAACGTGCCGGGCGCGGCTTCGAGATCGTCCTTTGCCCGGATCTTATTAACCTGCTCTTCAAGCTCAGTAACCTGTTGTTGCAGATGTAAATTCGCCGACCCGCTATCCATACTGTGACGACGCCCGCCAGGCCGCCCGGCCTGGTGAGCCTCTCCGCTGCGCAACGGCGTAGTGCTTTCCTCACGTAACCTGTTTCCCTGGCTCGGGTTTTGGTATGGCCTTAGCTGGCCGGAAACGAATTTCATAAGTTCACCTTATTTTCTAAAGCGCTTTAGTGGCGACGTGAAACTTATGGTTCCTTACAACGATTGCTCCGCCCGGGTTGCTGGCCATTCCATTATTTTACGGGAACCGTTGACGCGTTAAGGACACTAAAGCCCCCTCATATCACATCACTTTTATTGAGGAAGACGCGTGCAGGTTAATCGTTCAGGCATATCGGCGCCCGCTCTGGCTACAGAGCAGAATAAACAGGCAGCCTCTGCAACCCGCCATTTACAAGGGCCGCTAAACGGCTTGCATCATGGCGCGGCTGGCATTAAAGGAAGCGTTGCCCCTGACAACCTTCGGCAAGGATTGTTGGGGATGGGACAGGTCGCCTTGCTTAAAGGAGATAATCAGCAGATGGAGACAGGTGGATGCGGCCCCTGTATTGGCGTAGGCATCACTTATCGTTCTCGTGACGGGGAAACAAGCGGGTTGCTTGCTCATCTGCAACCGGAAGCGGATATCAAAGATTTTGCTGCCAACGTCCGCCAGGCGTTCGACGATCATTTTGAATCTGAAATTAATCTCACGCTGGCTACCGTTCTCGACAAAGATCCGGCCGTTGCCGACCAGCAGCAAACCCGTTTAGCAGCGCTTCAGCAAAATCTCAGGTCGCAATATGATTATCTGGATCTGGACGACGATAACGTCCATGTTTCTACCGCGCACTCTGCGCTTTCCGTCGATCTGGCAGCCAATGAAATAAAAACCAGCCAGGAGACAAAAAAGGATTTCAGCACCGCTGATATGGACTACATGCGCGATCATATGCTGAATGACAGCAGGACGCTGCGCTACTTCACCGAGCCATCCGGGCAGCATTAATAACGCGCGATTAAAACTTTTCGGACGTGCTATATGGGCGCGTCCCAATTTATGCTGCATCAGCCATAACGCTGTCACACAGATGTTTAAACATACTGGCTGAAATAAAGGGATGTTCGGATTGCCTGAGCATTTATATTTTTCGCCGCAGAGGAGAAGTACGCTATGCCGTTACCCGCCATCCACCGCATTGTTACCGGACACGACGCCAAAGGAAAATCAACGATTTATAGCGAGGGTTCGCTGCCTTCGGTCATTGAGACGGAAGCGATCCCGGGGCTGATTTTTCACGAGGTCTGGGAAACGTCGGCATCGCCCGCGCCGGTTAATAACGATCCGGATCCCACTAGCGGACCGGTAATGCACAACGCGCCAACCAACGGCACGCGTATTCGCTTCGTCGATCTGCCGCCCGATGCCTCTTATCTGGATCAGGAAGATAACCGCATTAAAGATCTTTTTGAACAGGTTAACTATACCGACGGGCTGACGGTAAAAGCCGATTCGCCCCACCCCATGATGCACCGCAGCGAGGCGGTCGATTATTGCGTGATCGTACACGGCGAAGTTTATCTCGTGCTTGATGACTCAGAGGTGCTGCTCAGGCCCGGCAGCGTAGTTGTACAGCGGGGCACTAATCATGCGTGGTCCAACCGATCGCAGGAGTCCTGCCGTATCCTGTTCGTTCAGCTTGATGGTCGTTACGACCCGGCTCTGGCGGCACAACTGGCCGGGAAATAATATAGGTTACGACCCGGCGTTGGCGGCCCAACCGGCCGGGAAATAATGTAGTTAAGGCTGCCAGAGATATTTTACGGCCAAAGTGGCGATATTTGTGGGCGCTGGAATTTGTATTCGTAATGCGGGCAGTCTTAACGATGATACTGCCCGCCATGCTGATATTCCAATTGCTTTTCAGACCGGTTTCCGCCGGGGCGATAACGCCCATATGTTAGCGCGATGCCTCCCGCCAGCCGCCGCCCAGCGCGGCGATCAGCTGCACGCTGGCGACCCACTGCGTGCTTTGCAGCGCCAGCAGGCTCTGCTGCTGGCTCAGGCTGCTGTTTTCAGTGGTGGCGACATCCAGATAGTCAATCATCCCCGCTTCATACTGGTTACGCGTGACGCGGGCCGACTCCTGCGCCGCCGAGGTGGCGTTTTGCTGCGCCACGATTTCGTTTTGCAGCGTATGCAGCTCCACCAGGTAGTTTTCCACCTCCTCAAAGCCGGTCAACACCGCCTGGCGATAGCTGGCCACGTCGGCGTCATAGGCCGCTCTCGCCTGCTCCACTTTCGCCGAGGCGGCGCCAAAGTCCAGCAGCGTGCCGCTGAGCGACGGCCCGAGCGACCAGACGCGATTCGGCAGCGACAGCAAATTATGCAGCGCCGAGCTGGTAAAGCCGCCGGTGGCGCTCAGCGTGAGGTCGGGATAGTAGCCTGCGATCGCCACGCCAACGGCGGCATTGGCCGCTGCCACAGTGCGTTCTGCGTAAGCGATATCCGGGCGGCGCTCAAGCAGCGTCGAGGGCACGGCCTGCGGGATGGCGGGCAGCGTGGCGGTCATCGCTTTCGTTACCGGCAGGCTGAATTCCGCCGGCGTTTTACCGAGCAGGATAGCGATAGCGTGTTCGGTTTGCGCCCGCTGCCAGCTGAGGTCGAGCGCCGAAGCCCGCGAGGTTTCCAGCTGCATTTGCGCCTGCGCGAGCGTGGCGCGAGACTCGCTGCCAGCCTGATATTTATTCTCAATAATAGTCAGGTAGCGCTGGTAAGCCTCAACGCTTTGCTGATACAGCGCGATCTGCTGGTCCATAATGCGCAGCTGAAAATAATCCTGCGCCAGCTCGGACTGGGCGCTGAGGGTGATATTCGCCAGCTCCGCCTCGCTGGCCTGCGCGCTGGCTTTGTTCTCTTCCAGCGTGCGCCGCAGCTTGCCCCAGATATCCACTTCCCAGCTGGCGCTGGCCTGTAGCGAATGGCTGTCGCTGGCGGTGCGCTGGCCCGTGCCCGTGGAAGCGCTGCCGCTGCGCGTTGAGGAACCGCTGTAGGTCGCACCGGGCAGAAGGTCAGAGCGTGCTTCACCTACCAGCGCCCTGGCCTGGCGATACTGCGCTTCATACTGCGCCACGTTCTGGTTTGAAACGGCAACCTGCCGCAGCAGACCGCTCAGCGTATTGTCATGATAGACCGACCACCAGTCGCCTTTGTTTTGTGCATCCTGCGGTGCGGCCTCGCGCCAGCCCTGCGCTTCTTTATAGTGCGCGGGCACGCTCACCGCCGGACGATGGTAATCGGGGCCGACGGCGCAGCCGCTCAGCAGCAGCGCCAGGAAAACAGGCGCGAGCCTGGAACTTGTCCTTTGCCCGGACAGAAACGGTAATTTTTTCATTGTCATTATTTAAGCTCTGAGGCGCGCCCACTGACGTTTAGCGGCGCGGCTGGCACGATCGAGATAGAGGTAAACCACCGGCGTGGTAAACAGTGTTAACAGCTGGCTCAGCGCCAGGCCGCCAGCGATGGCCAGGCCCAACGGACTGCGCAGATCGGCGTCGCCGCCGCTGCCCAGCGCCAGCGGCAGCGCGCCGAAAAAGGCGGCCAGCGTGGTCATCATAATGGGCCGGAAGCGCATCAGGCAGGCCTGTACAATCGCCTGCTGCGGCGTCATGCCCTGCTTGCGTTCCGCCGCCAGCGCGAAGTCGATCATCATAATGGCATTCTTTTTTACGATGCCGATCAGCAGCAGAATGCCTATCAAGGCGATCACCGTCAGCTGCGTGCCGGTCATCAGCAGCAGCAACAGCGCGCCAACGCCTGCGGACGGCAGCGTGGAAAGGATGGTCAGCGGATGAATATAGCTTTCATAGAGCATCCCCAGCACGATATAGACGGCCGCCAGCGCGGCAAGGATCAGCCACGGCATGGACGCGGTGAGATCGCCAAAGGCTTTCGCTGTGCCCTGGAAACCGGCCTGAATATCGCCCGGCAGCGCAATTTTCGCCATCGCGGCTTTAATCAGTACCGAAGCCTGCTCCAGCGAAACGCCGTCCGCCAGGTTAAAGGCAATCGTGCTGGTGGCCGACTGGCCCTGATGCGCCACCGACAGCGGCGCGTTGGCGCCGCTGAAGCGGGCGAAAGCCGAAAGCGGCACCTGGTCGCCGGCATCGTTAATCACATACAGTTTGTTGAGCGTCTCCGGGTCGCGCGTCCAGCTATCCTGCAACGACATCACCACATGGTACTGATTCAGCGTCTTGTACAGCGTGGCGACCTGGCGCTGCGCAAACGAATTATTCAGCAGCGTATCGACCATCTCCACGTTGACCCCCAGCCGTTTGGCGCGATCGCGATCGATCGTGACCATTACCTCCTGGCCGCCGGTTTGTGAGTCGGAATCGACGCTGGTCAGCTGTGGGATCGCCTCCAGCGCGGCCTTGACCTTCGGCGTCCAGACACGCAGCGTCTCCAGATTGTCAGCCTGAAGGCTGTACTGATAGCTGGCGTTGGCGCTGCGGCCGCCGATATGAATATCCTGCGCCGCCATCAGAAACAGCTCCACGCCCGGCACGTTGCGCGTTTTGCCGCTCAGCCGGTTGGCGACTTCCGTCGCCGTCGCGTCACGTTGGTCGAAGTCTTTCAGATGCACGAAAAAGTTGGCGGTGTTGCGCGAACCGAACGCGCCGCTGCCCATTGACGACATCACGCCGTCCACCGCCGGATCCTGCTGGATCAGTCTGGCGAACGCCTCCATTTTCGGCTTCATCGCCTGGAAAGAGACGTTTTGATCGGCGCGCAGCATCCCCATCAGCAGACCGGTATCCTGATTGGGGAAAAAGCCTTTCTGCACCACCGAATAGAGAAACAGATTGAGGATCACCGTCAGCATCAAGCTAAACAGCGTCAGCCGCTGATGGCGCATCACCCAGTTCAGCCCGCGGGCGTAGGCGGCCAGCAGACGATTAAGGCCGTTTTCGATCCACTGATAAAGCGGATGCGGCCGCGCGGTGACGCCGGGTTTACGCTTCAGCAGCCGCGAACAGAGCATCGGCGTGAGGCTGAGCGACACCAGCATAGAGATAATCAGCGAAACGGTCAGCGTCACCGCAAACTCGCGAAACAGGCGGCCAACGATGCTGCCCATCAGCAGGATCGGGATAAACACCGCCACCAGCGACAGCGTCATCGACAGCACGGTAAAGCTCACCTCGTTCGCGCCTTTCAGCGCGGCGCGCACCGGGCTTAGCCCCTCTTCTATATAGCGCGTGATGTTTTCCAGCACCACGATGGCGTCGTCCACCACAAAGCCGGTGGCGATGATCAGCGCCATCAGCGACAGGTTATCCAGGCTGTAGCCGAGCAAATACATCACCGCACAGGTGCCCACCAGCGAAACGGGCAGCGCCAGCGCGGGAATGGCCACCGCCTGCAAATTGCGTAAGAAAATAAAGACCACGCCAATCACCAGCGCGATGGCGATCAGCAACGTTTCTTCGGTGTCATAAAGGGACGCGCGCACGTTGGGAGAGCGGTCAACCACGATTTTCAGCGAGACGTCGGCCGGCAGGTTTTCCTCCAGCGCCGGCAGCTGCGCTTTGATGGCATCAATGGTTTGCAGCATATTGGCGCCCGCCTGGCGCGTGACGCCGATCATCACCGACGGCGAACCGTTGAAGTAACCGACGTTGTACTGGTCCTCTACCGAATCGTAAACGGTGGCGATGTCGCTGAGGCGGATAGCGCGGCCGTTCTGGTAGCTGACCACTAAATCGCGGTACTGCTTTGCGCCGTCCAGCTGGCTGTTGCCGTCAATCACCCAGCTCTGGTTAGCGCCCTGCAACATCCCTTTCGGCAGATTGCTGGTGCTGTTGGCAATAGCGGCGCGCACCGTATCCAGCGAGATCCCGGCATGGGCCAGCATTTGCGGCTGTAAATCTATCCTGACCGCCGGCAGCGCACTGCCCATCAGCGAGACGTCGCCAACGCCCTGCACCTGCGCGATTTTCTGGTCGATTTTGCTCTCGGCGATATCGTACAGCTCGCCTTTGGAACGCGTAGTGGACGTCAGCGCCAGCATCACAATTGGCGCGTCGGACGGGTTGGCTTTACGATAGGTCGGCAGCGACGGCATGCTGCTCGGCAGCAGGCTGCGCGAGGCGTTGATCGCCGCCTGTACATCCCGCGCCGCGCCGTTGATGTCGCGGGTCAGCTCAAACTGCAAAATGATATTGCTGGAGCCCTGCGAGCTGCTGGAGGTCATCTCGGTAATGCCCGCGATTTGCCCCAGCGCGCGCTCCAGCGGCGTGGCGACCGTGGCCGCCATCGTCTCCGGGCTGGCGCCCGGCAGGCTGGCGGAAACCATAATGGTCGGGAAATCGACCTGCGGCAGCGGCGCGACGGGCAGCAAACGATAGCCCAGCGCGCCCAGCAGCAGCAGCGCCAGCGTTAACAGCAGCGTGGTAACGGGCCGGAAGATAAAAAAGCGCGTAATCATTTAGCCGCCCGCATTCTGCGGCGTGCCCGCCCGGCCAGGCGATCGAACCACAGATAGATCACCGGCGTGGAGAACAGCGTCAGCACCTGGCTGAAGATCAGGCCGCCGACAATCACCAGCCCCAGCGGCTGGCGCAGTTCAGCGCCCGAGCCGGAGGCCAGCATCAGCGGCAGCGCGCCAAGCAGCGCCGCCATGGTGGTCATCAGGATCGGGCGGAAGCGCAGCAGACAGGCCTGATGGATCGCTTCCCGCGGGCTGAGGTGCTGCTTTTTCTCCGCATCCAGCGCAAAGTCGATCATCATAATCGCGTTCTTTTTCACAATGCCGATCAGCAATATCACCCCAATCAGCGCAATCAGGCTGAATTCCGTGCCCGCCAGCAGCAGCGTCAGCAGCGCGCCGACCGCCGCCGACGGCAGCGTGGAGAGAATGGTCACCGGATGAATAAAGCTTTCATAAAGAATGCCCAGCACCACGTACATGGTCAGCAGCGCGGCCAGGATCAGCCACAGCGTGTTGCCGGTAGCGTTCTGGAAAGCTTCGGTTTCGCCCTGATAGCGCAGCGTCATGCTGGACGGCACCTTCAGGCTTTGCTGCGTCTCCGCTATCGCCTTTTGCGCCTCTTCCAGCGAGTAGCCGTCGTTGAGATTGAACGAGACGGTCACCGCCGGGAACTGGTTCAGCCGCATATGCACCAGCGAGCCGATGCGCTGATGAATGGTGGCGACTGAGGTCAGCCGCACCATGCCGCCGCTGCTGGTTGAAGAAGCGCTGTCAGACGAGCTGCTGTCGGTATCGCTTGAGGTGCCGCTGCTCGTGGAGGTGGTCGAGGACGAAGCGGCAGCCGCCAGCCAGATGTCGTTAAACGAGGCCGGAGACTGCTGATACTGCGGCGCGACCTCCAGCACCACCCGGTACTGATTCGACTGGGTAAAAATGGTGGAGACCAGCCGCTGGCCGAAAGCGTTATACAGCGCGGTATCCACGTCGGCGGCGGTAATGCCGTAACGCGCCGCCGCATCGCGGTTCAGTTCGACCCAGGCGACCTGCCCCTGATCCTGCAAATCGCTGACCACCGAGCTGAACTCCGGCCGTTTTTCCAGCGCGGCCACCAGCTTCGGCGTCCAGGCGACCAGGTTTTCGCTGTCGGCGTCGTCCAGCGAGAACTGATAGCGATCCGGCGTGACCCGATCGTTGACCGTCAGATCCTGCGCGGCCTGCATATAAAGCTGAATGCCCGGCACGCTGCGGGTCGCCTGTTGCAGTTCGGCAATCACCTGGTCGGCCCGCTCGTCGCGCTGGTCAAACGACTTCAGGTTGATTTGCAGCCGCCCGCTGTTCAGGCTGGTATTATTGCCGTCGATGCCGATAGTGGAAGAAAGACTTTCTACCGCCGGGTTCTTCAGCACGATAGCCACCAGCTGCTGCTGCCGCTTCGCCATTTCACCGAAGGAAACGTCCTGAGAAGCGACGGTCACGCCCTGGATCAGCCCGGTATCCTGCGCAGGGAAAAAGCCTTTGGGAATAACCAGATAGAGCAGCGCGGTCAGCGCCAGCGTCGCCAGCGCTACCAGCAACGTCAGGCGCTGATGGTTAAGCACTATCGTCAGCAGGCGATCGTAACCGGCCACCAGCTTATCGAAGAACTGACCGCCCTTGCGGTAAAAGCGGCTCTGCTTCTCTTCCGGGATATGGCGCAGCAGACAGGCGCAAAGCATCGGCGTAAGCGTCAGCGAAACCAGCATGGAAACCAGAATCGACACCGCCAGCGTAATGGCGAACTCGCGAAACAGCCGTCCGACCACGTCGCCCATAAACAGCAGCGGGATCAGCACCGCAATCAGCGAAAAGGTCAGCGAGATAATGGTGAAGCCAATCTGCGCCGAGCCTTTCAGCGCCGCCTCCATCGGCGTTTCGCCCTGCTCCAGCCGCCTTGAGATATTTTCCACCACTACGATAGCGTCATCAATAACGAAACCGGTGGCGATAGTCAGCGCCATCAGCGACAGGTTATTCAGGCTGAAGCCCGCCAGATACATCACGCCAAAGGTGCCGACCAGCGACAGCGGCACCGCCACGCTCGGGATCAGCGTCGCCGCCACGTTGCGCAGAAACAGAAAGGTCACCATCACCACCAGCGCGATCGACAGCATCAGCTCAAACTGCACGTCGCTGATGGAGGCGCGAATGGTCTGGGTGCGGTCGGAGAGGATCTGCACTTTTACCCCGTCCGGCAGCGCGGCCTGAAGCGTCGGCAGCTGCTTTTTAATGTTGTCCACCACCGCAATCACGTTGGCGCCGGGCTGGCGCTGGACGCTAATCACAATCGCCGGGCTGTTGTTGGCCCAGGCCGACTGATAGCTGTTTTCCGCCGCCTCTTCGATATGGGCGATATCCTTCAGCCGCAGCGCCGCGCCGTTCTGATATGTAAGGATCAGGTTGCCGTATTCCTCTGCGGTGCGCAGCTGGTCGTTGGCGTCGATGGTTATCGAATGGTATTTGCCGTCGAAACCGCCTTTCGAGCCGTTGACGTTGCTGTTGCTAATCAGCGTATTGACGTCTTCCAGCGTCAGCCCGTGCGCCGCCAGCGCTTTGGGATCCATCTGCACGCGGATAGCGGGCTGATGGCCGCCCGCCAGCGTCACCATGCCGACGCCGGAGATTTGCGACAGCTTCAGCGCGACGCGGGTGTTGACCAGGTCCTGGACTTTAATCAGCGGCAGCGTATCCGAGCTGGCCGCCAGCGTGATCACCGCCGTATCCGCCGGGTTCACCTTTTTATAGGTTGGCGGATTAGGCAAGTCGGAGGGCAGCAGGCTGTTGGCGGCGTTGATCGCCGCCTGCACTTCCTGCTCCGCCACGTCCAGCGACAGATCCAGCGAGAACTTCAGCGTGATCACCGACGAGCCGCCCGAGCTGCTGGAGGCCATCTGGCTCAGGCCCGCCATCTGCCCGAGCTGCCTTTCCAGCGGCGCGGTAACGCCCGATGCCATCACGTCCGGACTCGCGCCCGGATAGAGCGTGGTGACCTGAATGGTCGGATAATCCACCTGCGGCAGCGCGGAGGTAGAAAGAAACTTATAGGCGAAAACGCCGGAGATCAGCACGCCGATCATCAGCAGGATAGTGGCGACCGGACGCGCGATAAAAATGCGGGACGGATTCATTGCGCTTTCGCTTTGTCGCTGGCGGCCGGAGTTTCATCAGCCGTAACCACAGTGACTTTGCTGCCGTTGCTTAGCCGATCGATGCCTACGGTAACGACCTGCTCGCCCGCCTTCACGCCTTCGGTAATCGCCTGCTGCGTGTCGCCCAGCGTCGGCCCGGTTTTCACCGCGCGGCGCGTAACCGTTTTATCGCTGCCGATCACGTAGACGAAGCTGCCGTCGCTGCTGAGCTGCAACGCCTGCGCCGGGATCACGGTCGCCTGCTTCAGGGTGCCGGTTTGCAGCCGCAGATCCACAAACTGGTTGGGATAGAGCGCCTCGTCCTGATTGTCGAACAGCGCTTTCAGCTCGACCGTGCCGGTAGCGGTGTCGATCTGGTTGCTGATAAACCGCACGCTGCCGGAAGCCAGCGCCTTATCGCCATCCTGATCGAACGCGGTTGCTGGCAGCGTCTGCCCGTTATGCAGCGCCTTAATCAGCGTGGGAATGTTGCTTTGCGGAACGCTGAAGGTCACGGCGGCGGGCTGCATCTGGGTAATGGTCACCAGGCCGGTGGTGTCGCTGCTCTGTACCATATTGCCTTCGTCAACCAGGCGCAGGCCAACGCGCCCGGAAACCGGCGCGGTGATGCGTGCAAATTCAATATTCAGCTTTGCCGAGGCGATTTGCGCCTGGTCGGCTTTTACCGCCCCGCGATACTGCCCCACCGTGGCGGCCTGCGTATCCAAATCCTGGCGGGCTAAAGAGTCCTGCGCATAGAGTTTGCGGTAGCGCGCCAGCGTCAGCTCCGCGCTTTGCAGCAGCGCCTGGTTCTGGCTGAGATCGCCCTGGTACTGCGCCAGCGTGGCCTCATAGCTGCGCGGATCGATCTGCGCCAGCAGCTGGCCGGCTTCGACCTGCTGCCCTTCCGTAAAGTAAACCTTCATCAGCTGCCCGTCCACGCGGCTGGTAACAGTAACGGTAGCATTAGGGATCACCGTGCCGAGCGCGGTCAGGTAAACCGGTACGTCGGCGGTGGTAACCAGCCCGGCGTGAACCGCTACCGGGCCGGCCATCATCATGCCGGGGCCGCCTGGCCTGGCCGCGCCGCTGCCGTGCGGCCAGAAACGCCAGACCAGCAAAATGGCCAGAATAATAAGAGCGGCAAGGATAAGTTTGCGACGGAAGGGTTTTGCTGTTGTAGAGGTCATGAGGCTCAGTCGGATCAAATAAAACAAAGAAGCGGCAGCATCTCGTCACCGCCAGAAAAAAGCAGGTCATCTGACCCGGCGGTATTATGATTGAGCAGGCTGATTAAATTCCATGCTCAGAACGTAAGGTTTCTGTTAAGGGTGGTTTACAAGTCTCAGCCGTCGAATTCAGGCCGCCGCGTTATTGCCATCTGCCGTCAGGGCGTAGGCATTTTAAGCACGGGCGAAAAAAAAGCTGGCAGCAAGGCCAGCTTGAGGTTGTTGACAAACTCATATTCTGTCATCAAATTGCGTTCGGGCCGGTGAAAAACAGCAGAGGCAGATCGGAACACGGACACGCCGTAGATACGTCCCTGTAGGCTCGTTTGGCGCGTCCATGCGCCAAAACGGTCCGCTTATCCGCTCAGCCTCTGCCGCCGTGAAACAGCTGGGTCGCTGTAAAAAACACCAGACTGCATCCGCTATTTAAGTTTGCCTGCAGTCTGAAGCTGGCAGCAAGGCCAGCTTCTGTCATTGTCGCGCCGCGATTAAAAGGCGATATCCACGCCGCCGCGGAAGACCGACTCGTCGCCTTTCTCCGCCACGTGCTTGTCCACTCGCAGGAACAGGCGCGCATCTTTCGCTTTGCCTACGTCCAGCCGCATCCCGTACCACTGAGAATCCCTGTCCAGCGTCATGCCCGGAATGGCGAAGCTGTCGCCTTCAGAACCGGTGCCTGTCCAGCGGGCGTTCACATCCAGCGACGGATTGGTAAAGGCGTGCTGGTGCTCGCCGTAGACGGAAAGCAGCGACCACCATTGATCGACCTCAAGCAGAGGCGCGCTCAGGTTAAGGCCGGTGAGGCCAACGGTGCGGCTGTAACGGGCACTGTCGCCTTGCAGTCCCAGCGCGCCGGCCTCATCGTTAAAGCCGCCGGTATAGAGCTGGCTCAGCTTCATGCCGACATAAGGTTGCAGCGTCAGCCTGTCGTCCAGCGACCAGCGGTAGCCGGTTTTGACCAGCGCCTGCCAGCTGTCGTTGCGCGTTTCTGATGAAGATGAACGCACGCCGTTCAGCAGCAGCACGCGATCGAGATCGGTCTCGCCATGCTGATAGCTCAGGTTGCCCTGCCAGAACCATTCCGGCGTTACGGCATACTGTCCATAAAGCATAACGCCCTGCAAACTGTTGGTGCTGTTGCCGCCGCTGCCTTCGTAGCTGGCCCGGATTTCGCTATCGGTGACGGCCGCGCCTACCCGCAGTCCCGGCACGTCGAAACTGCTGTCCACGCCAATCGCAGTAGTGTTGGTGCGGTAGTGGCTGCCCAGATAACCATCCTGCTGCAAATCGCCGTGCAGCGTGCCCGTTTCCGCCCACATGCCGTAAGGCTTTTGCCGCGCCGGATCGAGGCGGTTATTCAGCAGCTGGTTCTGGTAATCCAGGCTGTTGAAGAGAATAGCATTGCCGCTGGCGTGTGCCTGGCCGGAAAGCGAATCCAGCACCGCTTCAGCCGCCGCGCCGCTGCCGATACGCTGGAAAGCCGCCGCATCCTGCAACAGTTCGGTTTGCTGCGCGGAAAGGCCCGACTGCGTCGACAGCCTGTCGGCCGCCTGCAACGCCCGCTCGACGTTGGCGGCGCTTTGCAGCGTTGCTTTGCCGGTCAGTCCCGCCGCCTGGGCCGCCTGAACGGTATTCACTCGCTGAAAATGTCCGGTAACGCTGTTGGCGCTGTAGGCCACCGTGCCTTTCAGGAAGACGCCGGTATCCACGCTGGTGAACTGTCCGCTGATGCCCTGTCCGCTTTCCAGCAGCGATTCGTTGGTCTGCACAATATAGGTATCGGAAGGCAAGGTAACCTGAAGCGCGCCGTTGAGCGTCGCCGGGCCTGCAACCGTCAGCGGCTGAGAGAGCGTTATCCGCAGCGTGCCGTCGGCGCTTTGCTGATAGCTGCCGACCACGCGCAGCCCGCCAGCGGCGGTGGTTACCACCGTGCCCTGGTTGCTCAGATTACCGTTGATCCGGCCCGAGCCTGCCAGCAGCCCGCTGCCCGTTACGCGCACGTCGCTGGCGACGCTGCCGTCGATAAACAGACTGTTGCTTTCCACCCGTGTTGCGCCGGTGTAGGTGTTATTGCCGCTCAGCGTCAGGCTGCCGCCCGCGTTGCTGGCGCCGCTGACAATCAGGCCGCCGCTGCCGCTGATATCGTTGGCAAACACGTAGCTGCCGTAGGTCAGCGCGGCGGTAAAGTCATCGCCATAAAACATCCCCGGGCCTCGTAACGCCTTATCGACATTCACATTTCCCCAGCCGAAGGTGTTGTTATAGGGCCGCCCGTTGGCGGTGTCCTGGCTGACGCCCGCCACGGCATCGCTGTGGTAATCCGCCGTCGTCAGCAAAGTTTGCTGAAGGTTGTAGCCGGTCATCCACGGAAACTGCGCCGACACACGGGATGCCGCGCCGGTCACGCGAGGTGCGGCGAAAGAAGTGCCGTATTTGCGACCCAGCGTGCCGTTGTCCTGCAGGTAATCCGCATAGCCGGGCGCGGCCAGACACCAGGCGGCGACATCGCCACAGGCGTCAAACACAAACAGCTCCGGCGGACGGCTGCCCTGCGCCACGGTATAGCCAGGCACATAGCCGGTCACGGCGATCAGCCCTTTTTGCAGGCTGGGGTCATTGTAGATTAAAGGGATCTGCGCGTTCGGCGAAGGCGTGGACGTCCCGTTGTTGCCGGTCACCACTACGCCCAACGCGTTAGCGCTGACGATGCTGCTCAGGCTGTCACGCAGCAGATCGTAACGCCCGCTGGTTCTGGCGCTTTGCTGCTGTGCCGTGGTAGCCAGCCGCTCGCCGGAAGCATAAGACATGTTAATTATTTTTACGCCGTTATTGAGCAGCCCGCTGATAGCCTTTTGCGTATCCTGGTAATAAAAAAGGTTATTACTGGAAGCCTGCGCTATCCATAAATCGCTGTCCGGCGCCACGCCGCCGGCAAACGCCCCGCTGGCCAGGCCGGCCGCCGTCAGCGCCACCAACGTGCCGTGCCCTGCCTGACCGTTATTATCGTTCAGGGTCTGGCTGCCGCCGGAAAGATAAGAGGCGAAATGGACATTGTCGTAGTTGATGTCAGAACGACCGGCCGCCAGGCCCGAATCGACAATACCGACTTTAACCTTGCCGTAGGTAACGACTGGCGAAACCGGCATCGGCTCTGGGGTTGGCGCCGAATCGGTAGTCGGCGTCGTCTCGGCTACGGGTTCGGTTGTCGGCGTTGGCGTCGGCGTCGGCGTTGGCGCGGGATTGTTTACAGGCGCCGGCGCCATGTTCAGCGTTTCGCCACCACCACCACCGCCGCCGCCACCACCACATCCGACAAGTAATAACGTACTGATTAAAACGGCCAGCACCGATAGCTGAGAAGGTGCCGGAAAGTCAGGAGTCGATCTGATAATGTGCACGAATGTCCTCTTGGATCGTATGAAAGTAGAGCCATCCATGCTTTGATATAAACAGTTTAGATCTTATCTGGAGATATAACAGATATTGATATTTTAATAGATCACACAATTTCCAATTGTCAGAATAGCTGATGTTTAACAGAGGTATTTGTGCGTTAAAGCCGGAGCGGATGACGGGAGGCTAAGATAAAAAAAGCCCACGCGCTGGCGTGGGCTTCTTGTTGACGGCGGCCTCAGGTATTGGACAGTATCAGGTGCCGCTGTGCGTGGAGTAGAGCGCGTCCGGTGCCACGTTCATATGCTTGAGCACGGGGCCGATAATATTGCCGAAGACCGGCGCGGCGACCGAGCCGCCAAAGTGATCCCCTGCCGTCGGGTGGTTGATCATAATCACCAGCGCGACCTGAGGATTACTGGCTGGCGCTACGCCCGCGGTATAGTTGATATAGCCGCCGTCATATTTACCGCTCGAGCCCATTTTTTCGGCCGTTCCCGTTTTAATTGCCAGTCGATAGCCCGGTACCGCCGCGCGCACGCCGCTGCCGCCGGGCAGCGCGTCGCTTTCCATCATATGGACCACCGAGCGCACGATATCTTCGTCTGCTACCCGCGTGCCGATCACGGGCGGCGTCACTTTGGTAATCGAAAGCGGACGATAAACGCCGAAAGATCCCAGCGTGGCGTATTCACGCGCTATTTGCAGCGGCGTGACGCGCAGACCATAGCCAAAGGAGAAAGTGGCCCGTTCGATATCGGCCCAGCGTTCACGGTGCAGCGGGAAGTAGCCTACGCTTTCGCCGGTCAGCCCCAGGCCGGTGGGTTTCCCCAGGCCAAAAGAGTGGAAGGTGTTGACCAGCACTTCAGCGGGCATCGCCAGCGCAATATGCGATACGCCGATATCGCTCGATTTTTGCAGGATGCCGGTCATGGTCAGTCGCGGCCAGTGGCCCACGTCGCGGATCAGGTGGCCGTTAACGCGATAAGGCGTGGTATCCAGCACGGAATCCGGGCGCACCAGCTTGCGCGCCAGCCCTTCCATCACCACCAGCGGTTTTACCGTTGAGCCGGGTTCATAGCTGTCGTTAATGGCCGCATTACGCATCTGGTCAGGCGAAACGTTGCTGAAATTATTGGGATTATAGGAAGGATAAGACGCCATCCCCAGAATTTCGCCGGTATCGACTTTAACCAGCACCGCCGCGCCGGAATCGGCTTTGTTCAGCAGTACGCCATCGCGCAGCTTAGTGTACAGGGTGTACTGATCGAATTTATCGATGCTGAGCTGCACCGTCGGCGGCTGGCGAGGCGGCTCATAGTTAATCATGGCGATAATATTGCCGTGGGCATCCTGACGATATTTCTCTACGCCTGCCGTGCCCTGCAACACCTTATCAAAACCTTTTTCCAGCCCGTTCAGGCCGCTATTGTCCGCGCCGACAATGCCGAGCAGCGGCGCAGTCGCCTCGCTCATCGGATAGAAGCGGCTGTCGTCATAGACGGTGGAAATGCCGGAAAGATGCAGTTTAGCGATATCTTTAGCGATACCCAGCTCGATTTTATGGCCCAGGTAAAGAAAGCGACGGTTGGGATTGGCTTTGATCTGCCGGGCGATCTCTTCAGGTCGCTGATCCAAAGCGTTAGCCAGATATTCCCATTTCGCGCTGGTAAAATCGGGATTGGCTTCCAGCACGCGCTGCGGATCGGCAATGATATCGCGCGAGGGCACGCTCAGCGCCAGCGCTTCGCCGTTACGATCCAACAGCGTGCCGCGATTAGTCGGAATAGTGACCGTGCGCAGCGAGCGCTCGTCCGCCTGTTTTTCCAGCATAGGATGATTAATCAGCTGCAAATCCCCTACCCAGAGCAACAGCAGCAGCATGGAAACGAACACGCCAAGACAAATCAGGCGAAAGCGAACGGGATGAAACGGCTCCTGGTCTTTAGCCAGTGATTTCTTTAAGCGGGGCATGGCTCTTCTGTCGGCGAATAGCGGATAACTGACCGGGAGTTATACAAAAAATGCAGGGGTGATAACAGGAAAACTGTGTTTCAGATCGTGATTATTGCCGTGCGGTTTAGCAAAAGCGTCAGATAAAAAAAACCTGCGCATCTGCGCAGGTCGGTGAAACAAAGTTATTTTGATGTTCACCCATCAATACCTCTGGGACATAAACTGTAGCAACCGGGCCAGCCTGCTCGCCAGCCCACATTCGCAACAGTTACCCGCAAAATGTAACCAGCCATGTGATTTCTATGTGTTTTTGCAACGTTAGTGGGTTGCTGAAAGCTACATCCCGCCTTAGCGGGATGACTGCCGGACTCAGGAAGGAAAGAGAATTTTCAGGATAGCTGGCAGAGTGGGTATGATCTGGGCAAAAATCACGGCGCTGACGCACCAAAAAATAATTGCGTTTTTTGCATCGCTAATTGCCACGTTCAACTTGCGAACCTCTTCTAAAGGGGTGCTGTTATCCCCTTTCAGTTCGTCTCTGAAAACGCCGGGATCCTGCTTTGTCATATAGTTCGACTTGATGACGGCAATATCAATCCGAATGCCCGCTACGTCTTCTTCCAGCTTCCTTACAAGATTTCGCATATTTCCCCCTCTGCCGCCGCTTTTTTCCCAATAGCCGGGAAACGGCACCGCATCCCTTTCAGTTCCATACATAATTTATCCCCCCCTGATAGCTATATCATGGCTATTTTTTAGCCAGACGGCGGGCAACCAGATGATAATCCCTTGAAAGCTTTCAAAACTGCCATCCACTCCAGGACAGCAGAAACGATCTTTACGGTTTTTATCTGTATTGCCCGGTCTGTCAGCAGGCTAATTTTTAATCTTTTTCACTCCATTATCAACAATTATTGGCACTATCAGAGTGGTGCCCGTTTTGTTGCTGGCATCAGACTTCCGTCGCCTTGCAGATTTCTACCAGGCAGCTCATGGCGTTTGGCCCCTGCGTCAGCGAAGAGGTGCCGATATCCAGCGTCAGCACGTTGGGATTGCCCGCCTGGTCATACGGCAGCCAGGCTTTGCCAAAACCCGGGTCGAACCAGGCGCCGGTGGCGATCAGCACCACGCTGCGGCTGACGCCGTCCGTAAGCCTGACGCCAGCCAGCATCCGCCCGCGATCGTTGCTGACCTCAATGGTGTCGCCATCGGCAATCCCGCGCGTTTCGGCATCTTCCGGATGCATCCACAGCGTTTCCCTTCCGGCCGTTTTGTTAGCCTGCACCGTCGGCGTCGCATCCATCTGGCTGTGCAGTCGATCGCCAGGCTGCATGGAGATCATATGCAGCGGGAAGCGCTGGCGGATTTCCGCTCCCAGCCACTCCTGCGGCGGCTGCCATTCCGGATGCGGCGCAAAATCCACCAGGCCAAAGCCCGCAATGGTTTCGCTGAACAGCTCAATTTTGCCGCTGGCGGTCTGGATCGGGTTTTGCTGCGGATCCCGGCGAAAATCCTCCATAAAAATAAACGGCTTGTCGCCTTCTGGCACCTCCACGTAGCCCCGTTCCCAGAAAGTCTGGAAATCCGGCCAGTCGACGCCCCGACGCTGGTGCGCCACCCCGCACTGCTGGTAAAGGTGCTCAATCCACTGCGCTTCGTTCCGGTTTTCGGTAAAAGCGTCGCGATAGCCCAGGCGCTCCGCCAGATCGGCAAAAATATCAAAGTCGTTACGCGCCTGATGCTGCGGTTCGATCGCCTGATGCATAGCCAGCACAAAGCGGTCGCGGGACGAGCCGCCGA
This sequence comes from Erwinia artemisiae, assembly GCF_051400835.1. Lineage (NCBI taxonomy): Bacteria > Pseudomonadati > Pseudomonadota > Gammaproteobacteria > Enterobacterales > Erwiniaceae > Erwinia > Erwinia artemisiae. The sequence continues at coordinate 156,727 of NZ_JBLFFM010000003.1, forward strand.
TATCGTTGCGCTCCAGCGAGGTGGTCACCGGCAGCACGATATCCGCCATCTGCGCCGCAGGCGTCCAGACGATATCCTGCACGATAACCGTTTCCGGCTTCTGCCAGCCCTCGACCAGCCGGTTAAGCTGCTGATGATGATGAAACGGATTGCCGCCCGCCCAGTGGATCAGCTGAATATCGGGATAAGTATGGGTTTGGCCCTGGAAAGCGTATGGCTCGCCCGGATGCAGCAGCATATCGCTGATGCGCGCTACCGGGATCGCCTGGTCGGCAATGGGATTGACGCCGGTTGACATCATCGGTGCCGGCCCGTCAATGCGCGGGTTGCCCACGCTGTTCATGGAACCATGTCCAAAAGAGAACCCGGCGCCCGGCAGGCCCGGCTGGCCCAGCATCGACGAGAGCGCGATCATCATCCAGTAAGGCTGTTCGCCGCGATGGGCACGCTGCACGGAATAAGAACTGGTCATAAAACTGCGTTTGCCGATCAGCTGTCTGGCCAACAGTTCAATGCGCGCGGCCGGAATACCGGTGATCTCGCTGGCCCAGCGCGGGGTTTTTGCCACCCCGTCGCTGTCGCCCAGCAGATAGCCACGCAGCTGCGGATAGCCAACGCAGTGCGAAGCCAGAAAAGTGCGATCCGCCGCGCCCAGCCGCTCCACTTCGTACCCCAGCGCCAGCATCAGCGCCACGTCGGTATTAGGTCGGATCGGGATCCATTCGGCGTTAACAAATTCCGGGCAGTCATCCCGCATCGGGCTGATGTTGATCACCGGCGTGCCTTTGGCCGTCAGTTCAAGCAGCGCCGGTTTCAGGCTGTGCTGCCCTGCGCCGCCGGAGGCAACCTGGCCATTTTTCAGCGCCAGTCCGCCAAAGGCGACAAAAATTTCGCAATGTTCTACCACGCTCGGCCAGTCGGTAACGCGACCGGTCAACGGCATATAGGTGCCGATGATATAGGGCAGGAAAAACTGCGCGGCACCCCAGCTGTAGTTGCCCAGCTGATCGACGCCGCCGCCGCCGGTAAAGTAGAAGCGACGGATCAGCGTGCGGGCATGGTTAACGCGCCCCGCCGAAGACCAGCCGTAAGAACCGTTAAAAATACCGGCGGCGCCGTAGCGATCGCGCACCCGACGGTTTTCTTCCGCCACTAAATCCAGCGCTGTTTCCCAGTCCACCGCCACAAAATCTTCCCGTCCCCGCAGCGTACGGTCGCTTTTCTCGCGCGATTTAAGCCAGGAGCGGCGCACCATCGGCTGACGAATGCGCCGGTCGGAATAGACCAGCTCGGGAATAGTGTTAAGCATTGGCGACGGATCGCGATCGGCGAAAAAGGGTTCGCAGCGCTGCAGTTTGCCGTTTTCGACAACGGCGGTAAAGGCGCCCCAGTGGGCGAGATGCGGCACTTTTTTTAGAGTCATGGCAGGCAGTCCGGCTGGTGTTCGTGTCAGCCTACAGGCTACCATTTTTCCGGTGCGTTTCAGCAAACTTCTGTGCGGCCGATATGTGGTGGTAAAAGCCCGCTGACCCGGTGCCTGATGCGCTAAAAGCACATTACTGAAGCTGCTCTTTGCAAATGCCTGGGCTGGCGTACTTGTGCGCGGGAAGCGGCAAAGCGTTAAGGGAAAGACGGCCCGGTAAAAGGATCCGCCGATAATACCTCGCCTTTTTCATCGGCTTTGCGACATTCGCAGCATTCTGCCTGCTTGAAGTAGCTGGCAATTTCCGCAACACTGGAGCCATGTAAACGTTTACCCTGGAAGGCTTTGTCACTATGGCTACCATTAAGGATGTCGCCAGGCTGGCGGGTGTGTCCGTCGCTACGGTCTCTCGCGTAATTAATAATTCGCCTAAAGCCAGCGACGCTTCTCGCCAGGCCGTTAACAGCGCAATGGAAGAGTTGCAGTATCATCCCAACGCTAACGCGCGCGCGCTGGCGCAGCAGTCAACGGAAACCATGGGGCTGGTCGTCGGCGACGTTTCCGATCCCTTTTTCGGCGCGCTGGTCAAGGCGGTCGAGCAGGTCGCCTACGGCACCGGCAACTTTTTGCTGATTGGCAACGGTTATCACAATGAGCAAAAAGAGCGCCAGGCGATTGAACAGCTGATCCGGCATCGCTGCGGCGCGCTGGTGGTGCATACCAAAAAAATCCCGGACGCCGACCTGATCCCTCTGATGAAGCAGATCCCCGGCATGGTATTGATTAACCGTGCGCTGCCGGGTTTTGAAAAGCGCTGCATTGCGCTGGACGATCGCTACGGCTCGTGGCTGGCAACGCGCCATCTAATCCAACAGGGCCATCAGAACATCGCTTTTATCTGCTCAAACCACCCTATTTCCGATGCGGACGAGCGGCTGCAGGGCTATTACGACGCGCTGAAGGAGCACAATCTGCCGGGCAGCGATCGCCTGGTCGCGTTTGGCGAACCGGATGAGATCGGCGGCGAACAGGCGATGACGGAGCTGCTGGGGCGCGGCAAAGCCTTTAGCGCCGTAGCCTGCTATAACGATTCAATGGCGGCGGGCGCGCTGGCGGTACTCAGCGATAACGGCGTGCGGGTGCCGGAAGAGATGTCGCTGATTGGTTTTGATGATGTACTGGTATCGCGCTATGTCCGCCCGAGGCTGACCACGGTGCGCTACCCTATCGTCACCATGGCGCAGCAGGCAGCGGAGCTGGCGTTAGCGCTGGCTAATAACCAGCCGCTGCCGGAGGTGACCAATCTGTTCAGTCCGACGCTGGTGCGCCGCCATTCGGTCGGCTCGCCGGACTGATGCTTACGCCTCCAGCGCCAGCAGCTCCTGAACGGTCTGCGCGCGGCGGATCTGGCGCGGCTGGCCGTTTTCAAACAGCACTTCCGGCAGCAGCGGGCGGCTGTTGTAGTTAGAGGACATCGACGCGCCGTAAGCGCCGGTATCATGAAATATCAGATAGTCGCCCGGCCTGACGTGCGGCAGCGCGCGGGTTTCGACTTTGCCGCCTTCCTGCTGGGTGAAAACGTCGCCGGATTCGCACAGCGGCCCCGCCACCACGGTGTCAATCGTCCGGCTCTCTTGCAGATCGCGTCCGTCTCCGGCAATGGCGGAGATATGATGATAGCTGCCATACATCGCCGGGCGCATCAGATCGTTAAAACCGGCGTCCACCAGCACGAAGTGGCGGCTGCCCATCTGTTTAACGGCGCGCACTTCAGACACCAGCACGCCAGATTCCGCCACCAGAAAGCGTCCCGGTTCAATTTCCAGCTTCACCGCATGGCCTAAATGCTGCGCCACTCGCTGGCGCGCCGCATCCCACAGCCCAAAGTAGTGAGCGGTATCGATCGCTTCTTCGCCAAAACGGTAGGGAATGGAAAGCCCGCCGCCGGCTGAGATCGCCTCCACATCCTGTCCGAAGTCGATAACCAGCCTGACCATTGCGTCGCAAACCTGCTCCAGATGACCATAATCCACGCCCGACCCAATATGCATATGGATGCCGACCAGCTGCAGACGATGCTGCCGGATAGCGGCCAGCGCCAGCTCAAGATCGCCGTGCCAGATCCCGTGCTTGCTGTTTTCACCGCCGGTATTGGTTTTCTGGCTGTGGCCGTGACCAAACCCCGGATTAACGCGCAGCCAAACCTTATGGCCCGGCGACACTTCGCCCAGCTGATGCAGCATATCAACCGAACCGGCATTCACCGGGATCGCAAGCTCTGCCAGACGGGCAAGCGTAGGCGCATCCAGCAGATCGGCCGTAAAGACGATCTCTTCCCCGCCGGGCTGAAAGCCTGCCGCCAGCGCGCGCTCCACTTCTCCCAGCGAAACCGAATCAACGCGAACGCCCGCTGCGCGCATCAGCTTAAGGATATGAACGTTAGAGCAGGCTTTTTGCGCAAAACGCACTACGTCAAACTGTTGCAGCTGCGCGATACGGTCGGCAATGACATCGGCATCATAAGCCCAGACGGGGCCGCCATACTGGCGCGCCAGCTGGAGCAAATTGTCACGGTTCAGAGCGGTTTCAGTGGTGTTCAGCGGGCGTGGCATCGGGCTTTCTCCTGTCAGTAATAGCGTTATTACGCCATAGCGACAGCGGGATGAAAAATATCTGTTTTAGCGAAGTCTATTCATTCATGATATGAATTAGTCTTTTTGCGAGGATATTTATGGCTGGCATCACGCTGCGGCATATCGAAATTTTTCATGCGGTTGTTACCACCGGCAATCTGACCGAAGCGGCGGCCATGCTGCATACCTCGCAGCCCACGGTCAGCCGCGAGCTGGCCAGGCTGGAAAAGCTGACCGGCCTGAAGCTGTTCGATCGCATCCGGGGCCGTCTGCACCCTACCGTTCAGGGACTGAAGCTGTTTGAGGAAGTGCAGCGGTCCTGGTACGGTCTGGACAGGATTATCAACGCGGCCGAAAGCCTGCGTCAGTTTCGCCAGGGCGAGCTGTCTGTGGCCTGTCTGCCCGTGTTTTCCCAGTCGCTGCTTCCCCTGCTCTGCCAGCCCTTTTTGCAGCGTTATCCCGACGTCAGTTTGAATATCATTCCGCAGGAGTCGCCGCTGCTGGAAGAGTGGCTGTCGGCGCAGCGTTACGATTTAGGCTTAACGGAAACCGGCCAGACGCCGGCTGGCACGGAACGCAGCGTAATCTTTACCGGTAATGAGGTTTGCGTGCTGCCGCAGGACGACGCGCTGGCGGGAAAAAGCTGCCTGACGCCACAGGATTTCGCCGGAAGAAACTTTATCAGCCTGTCGCAAACGGACAGCTATCGTCAGTTACTGGATCAGCTATTCAGCGAGCAGGGCGTTCAGCGCAGAATGGTGATGGAGACGCACAGCGCGGCCTCGGTTTGTGCGATGGTAAGAGCGGGCGTGGGCGTTTCGATAGTCAATCCGCTCACGGCGCTGGATTATGCGGGCAGCGGCGTGGCAATCCGCCGCTTCAGCATTGCGGTGCCTTTTACCGTCAGCCTGATCCGGCCGCAGCACCGTCCCGGCTCGGCGCTGGTTGACGCGTTCAGTCTGCATCTGCGCGAGCATAGCAGCCTGTTCAACCAGCGCCTCGCGGCATTACTGGCTTAAGCGCGCGCCGCCTGCTGCTGGCCGCGCGTGCGGCGGAAGGTCAGCAGGCAAATCAGCAGGCCCATAACGGCCAGTACGGCCGCCGCAACCGGCACGGAAGTCAGCCCGTAACCGCCGTCAATCACTGCACCGCCCGCCCATGCGCCAAACGCGTTGCCGACGTTAAACGCAGAGATATTCAGCGTAGACACAAGGTTCGGCGCCTCTTTGCCGTGGCGAACCACGTTGATTTGCAGTCCCGGCACGGTAGAGAACGTTGCCATCGCCCATAAAAACAGGGTGATTTCCGCCAGCCACAGCGCATGGCTGGTCCAGCTAAAGGCGAGCGAAAACAGCGCGATCAGCGAGAAGCTGAGGATCAGGCTAAAAGAGACTTTCCAGTCGGCCAGCCTGCCGCCCAGGATATTGCCGACGGTCAGGCCGCCGCCGATTAAAAACAGCGTCCAGCTGACGCCTTTGTTGCTGATGCCGGTAACCTGGAGCAGCAGTGGCGCAATATAGCTGAACAGCGCGAACATGGCGGCGGCGAAAAACACCGTCATCAGCAGCGACAGCCACAGCTTGCCGTTAGCCAGCGCGCTGACCTCGCTGGCCAGATGTACCGGCTTTTCGTTGCGGTTGGTGGGCAGGCTGACGATCAGCGCAATAAAGGCCAGCACGCCAATCACCGCCACGCCCCAGAAGGTGGCGCGCCAGCCAAACAGCTGGCCGAACCAGGTACCCAACGGCACGCCCAGCACGTTAGCCAGCGTTAAGCCGGTAAACATCAGCGCCACGGCGGACGCCTGTTTGTCGGGCGCGACCAGGCTGGCGGCTACCACGGCGCCAATGCCGAAAAATGCGCCGTGACAAAGCGCGGTGATCACCCGTGCCATCATCAACAGGTTGTAGCTGTAAGCCAGCGCGCAAAGCACGTTGCCGACAATAAAGATCGACATCAGTAAAATCAGCGTCTTTTTACGCGGCAGCTTAGCCGTGAGCAGCGCCATAATCGGTGCGCCGATCGCCACGCCCAGCGCATAGCCGCTGATTAACCAGCCCGCCGAAGGGATCGTTACGCCGAGATCGCCTGCCACTTCCGGCAGCAGGCCCATAATAACGAATTCCGTGGTGCCTATAGCAAAGGCGCTCAGCGCCAGCGCCAGTAAAGAAACGGGCATCTCATCTTCTCCAGAAAAAATTATCTTTCCGCCGACAGCGGTCGACAGGCAAAAAAAGGGCGGGGAAAGTATTACATAATGTGAATTTTGATCTGCATCACATCAGAGATTAAAGCACAGCTCATCAGGGACTTATACCCCTTCTCAGGCAACAATCTCTTGCCTGAAAGGCAATAATCACCGCCGACTGACCGTCAGATCCACCGATTTTAGCCTTTCCGGCGCGTTTTTGGGCCTCGCGGTTTGTCTATACTTGAGGAAAATACGCCGCTACTTTAGTAAATAATGGTCGTGTTTTGCGCGCATTGAGACGGTACTCATTACGGAAAATTATCAATTATCTGATAATCATTTGACGCGGAGTGAGGTTAAATAGGTAAAGTTTTCCGAGTGTTGGCCGATACCTCGATGATGGATGCAACGGGCGTTTATTGAGCTGTGCTTGATCGATTCATTACCGAGGAGCAAAGATGCGACTGGCTATTTGCCTGCTGACGCTGAGTATCACCGGGTGCTCAGTAGGAAAATATGAGTACAGCAGCGAAGCAGAGAAGCGTGTGGATATGACCGTTACCGGCATTCCGACCATTCTGGGCGTGGGCACGCTGGGCACCACTATTCCGCTGACCGCCGATTACAGCCTGACGGCGGCGCACGTGGCGAAATATTCGCTTTATCGCGTTAAGTCGCGCCATCCTGAATGCGACCTGGCGGTGGTTTACCATAAAAACGGCAACGTTCCCGCGCCGCGCTTCCGTAACGGCTTTATGGGCGACAAAATCAATCTGTATGGCTACAGCTTTATCTCTGCCATGCCGGTGGCCTCAACCGGCACCAATCTGGTGAATACCGGCCTGAAGAACGACTGGAACAAGCTGAGCTGCGTTGTGGTGGCTTCCGACGCGGGCGTGGTGCAGGGCATGTCCGGCGGCGCAGTCTATAACGCGTCCGATGACTCTGTGGCAGGCGTTATCGTCGGCTATTCCAACCGCATTAACGATATTAAAACCGGTAAAACGCTGTATAAAAACGTATCGCTGTACGTGCCCTACGCGCGCTTTAAGGATTGGCTCGACGAGGCGATAAAATCGTAACGGCATGGCGGCTTACTCCGCTGGCAGCAGGAGCTTATCGCTATTTCGACATGAAGGGCGATGGTGGTCAAAGAGCGGCACCGGACGCGCTGCTGGTTCCGGTAACAAACCGGTTTTGCGCAGGCAAACATTACGTACTTTATTCCAGCGCAGGCTTTAGCCCAGCGAAGAGCAAAATCCGTCATTTTGATGGGGACTTCCCGGAACCGTTCAGGCCATCGCCAGCTCTCGCCTGAAATCAGCCATAAAAAAGGGGCGACAAGTCGCCCCTTAATCTCACAGCCGTTGCTTATTTTCCTGACGGACGCAGCGCCGGGAACAGGATCACGTCGCGAATGGTGTGGCTGTTGGTAAACAGCATCACCATACGGTCGATACCAATGCCCAGGCCTGCGGTTGGCGGCAGGCCGTGCTCCAGCGCCGTTACGTAGTCTTCGTCGTAGAACATCGCTTCGTCGTCGCCCGCATCCTTGGCGTTAACCTGCTGCAGGAAGCGTTCAGCCTGATCCTGCGCGTCGTTCAGCTCGGAGAAGCCGTTACCGATTTCACGGCCGCCGATAAAGAACTCGAAGCGGTCGGTGATTTCCGGGTTAACGTCGTTGCGGCGAGCCAGCGGCGACACTTCTGCCGGATATTCAGTGATAAAGGTCGGCTGGATCAGATGGCTTTCCGCCGTCTCTTCGAAGATTTCCGTTACCACGCGGCCCAGACCCCAGCTCTTCTCAACCTTGATGCCCAGCGACTGCGCGATAGCGCAGGCTTTGTCAAAATCATCCAGGTCGGCCAGATCGGTTTCCGGACGGTATTTCTGAATGGCTTCTTTCATCGTCAGTTTGTCGAACGGCTTGCCGAAGTCGAACTCCTGATCGCCGTAAGGCACTACCGTGGTGCCCAGCACGTCCTGCGCCAGCGTACGGAACAGGCTTTCGGTCAGTTCGATCAGATCCTTGTAGTCCGCATAGGCCATATAGAGTTCCATCATGGTGAACTCTGGGTTATGGCGCGGCGAGATCCCTTCGTTACGGAAGTTACGGTTGATCTCGAAGACGCGATCGAAGCCGCCGACCACCAGACGCTTCAGGTAAAGCTCGGGCGCGATGCGCAGATACATGTCAATATCCAGCGCGTTATGATGGGTGATAAACGGACGGGCAGACGCGCCGCCGGGGATCACCTGCATCATTGGCGTTTCCACTTCCATAAAGTCGCGGCCGACCATAAAGCTACGGATGCCCGCCATGATCTGCGAACGAATTTTAAAGGTTTTGCGCGAGTCGTCGTTGGAGATCAGATCCAGATAGCGCTGGCGATAGCGGGTTTCCTGATCGGCCAGGCCGTGGAACTTATCCGGCAGCGGGCGCAGCGCTTTGGTCAGCAGACGCAGTTCGCTACAGTGGATAGAGAGCTCGCCGGTTTTGGTTTTAAACAGCTTGCCGCGAGCGCCGACGATATCGCCGAGATCCCACTTTTTAAACTGTTCGTTGTAAATGCCTTCCGCCAGATCGTCGCGAGAAACATACAGCTGGATGCGGCCACCTACGTCCTGCAGCGTAACAAAGGATGCCTTGCCCATAATACGGCGCGTCATCATTCGTCCCGCCACGCTGACTTCTACGCCCAGCGCTTCCAGCTCTTCATTCTCTTTCGCGTCATATTCTGCGTGCAGCTTGTCGGAAAGGCTGTCGCGACGGAAATCGTTGGGAAATGCCACGCCGTTCTCACGCAGCGCGCTCAGCTTTTCGCGACGCGCTTTCAGTTCATTATTCAGCTCAAGTGCGGCGTCGGCGCCCTGCGGTTGTTGTTCTGACATGTCAGTTCCTTATAGCCCTGCTTTCAAACTTGCTTCAATAAATCGGTCCAGATCGCCGTCCAGCACCGCCTGAGTATTACGGGTTTCCACGCCGGTGCGCAGATCCTTGATGCGTGAATCGTCCAGCACGTAGGAGCGGATCTGGCTGCCCCAGCCGATATCGGATTTGTTATCTTCCAGCGACTGTTTCTCAGCGTTTTTCTTCTGCATTTCCAGCTCGTACAGCTTCGCCTTCATCTGCTTCATCGCCTGGTCTTTGTTCTTATGCTGAGAACGGTCGTTCTGGCACTGGGTCACCGTACCGGTTGGAATATGGGTGATACGCACCGCCGATTCCGTACGGTTAACGTGCTGACCACCGGCGCCGGAAGCGCGGTAAACGTCAATACGCAGGTCGGCCGGGTTGATCTCGATATCGATATCGTCATCCACTTCCGGGTAGACAAACGCGGAGCTGAAAGAGGTATGACGACGACCGCCGGAGTCGAACGGGCTTTTACGCACCAGACGATGCACGCCGGTTTCGGTACGCAGCCAGCCGAAAGCGTAATCGCCGCTGATGCGCAGCGTGGCGGATTTAGTACCGGCTACTTCGCCTTCGGACTCTTCGATCACTTCCGTTTTAAAGCCTTTCGCTTCGGCCCAGCGCAGGTACATACGCACCAGCATACTGGCCCAGTCCTGCGCTTCCGTACCGCCGGAGCCGGCCTGAATATCGATATAGCAGTCCGCGCCGTCGTATTCGCCGGAGAACATGCGGCGGAACTCCAGATCGGCGAGCTTTTTATCCAGCCCGTCCAGCTCGGCAACCGCTTCGTTGAAGGTTTCTTCGTCGTCCGCTTCTACCGCCAGCTCCAGCAGGCCGGCAACATCTTCCAGCCCCTGGCTCAGCTGATCCAGCGTTTCTACTACCGCTTCCAGCGCGGAACGCTCTTTGCCCAGCGCCTGCGCGCGTTCAGGCTCGTTCCAGACGTCCGGCTGTTCCAGCTCGGCGTTAACTTCTTCTAAGCGCTCTTTCTTGGCATCGTAGTCAAAGATACCCCCTGAGAACGCTGCTGCGCTCAGTGAGATCCTGAATTCGGTTCTTTACCGGATTAATTTCAAACATGATTTAGATCTTCAAAAGTCTGCAATGTAACTACGCAGTTTAAACGAATTTGCGGGGAGTTTGTAGCGCTGAAGAAAGAGCTATTTTTCGCAGTGATAAAAGGCTACAAGCGGCCTTTATGAGTATAATTTTCTATAAATAATTTTCTTTTTCAAGAAGATGCCCGACTCAATCGAGCATTTTTTTTATGCTTTTGACATCCATCGACGTCAGCGCTTTCCTGCCTGCTTCAATTTTGCGAACCGCATTAACAGACATACCAATACTACGGGCAAAATTAGTCTGGCTGAGATTAACCCTCTGCCTCATGGCTCGCAGTCCTGTCCCTGTAAACGCTCCGCCTGTTTTCTGAGGGTGCCCAGGCTGTTTTTTTTCCTGCCCGGCCTGCTGATGGATGACAAGCTTGTCGATTTCTTTAACGGAAAAATCACTCATTAAGCCCAGTTGGCCAAGCCTGGCAGCTTTGCGCTGCATTCTTAACAAACGTTCATCAGACATTGCATTTAACCTCTCGATATTCTCCTGCTTTCACAGCCGAAACAATCTGCGTGTCGGTCCATCTCATTATATCACTTGCTGCTATTTTGTACGCCATTAATAAGCTATCAGGAATCTCTTTTTGTCCCTTTGGCACTTCATTCTTAGCATATAGGTCAAGGTAGAAAAGAGTTGAACCTTGCATATAGGCTACGATCCCTCGGAGCCCGTCGCGACGACCACGTCCTCCAACAGGAATACGTTTTTTATAGAGCAAATTAGCGAGCAGTTCGCCATCGTTTAAACCGCTGGCAATCTCTTCCGCCAGAGAGAAGAGACACCGATCGCTAACATTGTGCTTACGTAATTTTTTATCCAGTTCGGTATCGATATAAACTCGCATATTCATCCCTGAACGGCTTAGCAGCGTATACCTTCCTTTCAATGCCGCTTACAGCGGCCAGAGATGCTCGATAATCAGCTGCACGCTGCGGTTGCCGCGAAACTCGTTGATATCCAGCTTGTAGGCCAGCTCTACCTGCTTCACGCTGGGATCGGGCCAGAGCGCGGTATCAATATTGAAAGCGATACCGTCCAGCAGCGGCCCGCCGCCCAGCGGCTCCAGCATGACCTTCAGATGACGCTCGCCCACCAGCCGCTGCTGGATCAGCTTAAATTTGCCGTCAAACTGCGGTTCGGGAAACGCCTGCCCCCATGGCCCGGCTTCACGCAGCAGCTCTGCGGTGGGCAACGTCAGCTCCTGCGCCATCAGCTGGCCGTCTGACCAGACCACGCCCTGCAAAGACTCTTCGCTGAGCCATTCGCCGATTAGCTCGCCAAAGCGCTGGCGGAATTCATCGAACTTTTCCGCCTCCAGCGACAGGCCCGCCGCCATCGCGTGGCCGCCAAACTTGATAATCAGGCCGGGATAGAGCGTATCCAGCCGCTCAAGCGCGTCACGCATATGCAGCCCGCTGATGGAGCGTCCCGACCCTTTCAGCGTGCCGTCACCGGCGGGCGCAAAGGCGATAACCGGACGGTGAAAGCGCTCTTTCAGCCGCGAAGCCAGGATGCCGACCACGCCCTGGTGCCATTCCGGATGGTACATGGCGATACCAAGCGGCAGCGCTTCGCTGCTGCGCTCCAGCGCATCGCACAACGCCAGCGCTTCCGTCTGCATCCCCTGCTCTATCTCTTTGCGCGTCTGGTTCAGCGCATCCAGCTCGCTGGCCAGCATGCGCGCCTGGGCGATGTCTTCGCTAAGCAACAGCGCGACGCCGACCGACATATCGTCCAGCCGTCCGGCAGCGTTGAGACGCGGCCCCAGCGCAAAACCCAGGTCGCTGGCGGCAAGCTGGCGCGCGTCGCGATTGGCGATTTCCAGCAGCGCCCGGATGCCGACGCGGCATTTGCCGGCGCGAATACGGCTCAGCCCTTGCCAGACCAGGATGCGGTTGTTGGCGTCCAGCGGCACCACGTCCGCCACCGTGCCCAGCGCCACCAGATCCAGCAGCTCGGCCAGGTTTGGCAGCGTGGCGACGCCGCTGTCGCGCAGCCGCGCGCGCAGCGCCAGCATCAGATAAAACGCGACGCCCACGCCCGCCAGCGTGCGTGAAGGAAACTCGCTGTCCGCCAGGTTAGGATTAACAATCGCTTCCGCATCCGGCAGCGTATCGCCGGGGAGGTGGTGATCGGTGATCACTACGGCGATGCCTTTTTCGTGCGCCAGCGCGACGCCAGCATGGGAAGAAATGCCGTTATCCACGGTCATAATCAGCTGCGCACCGCGCGCCGCCGCCTGCTCCACCACTTCCGGACTCAGGCCGTAGCCATCGTCAAACCGGTTTGGCACCAGATATTTGATATTGCGGCCGCCCATGCTGCGTAAAGCCAGCACGGTCAGCGCAGTGCTGGTGGCGCCGTCGGCGTCGAAATCGCCAACGATCATAATGCACAGGTTATCGGCAATGGCCTTTTGCAGGATCTCTGCCGCCCGCTCAATGCCGCTGAGCGAGTGAAACGCGTGAAGATTTTTGGCACCGCGCTCCAGCTCCACGGCCTGCTTAACGCCCCGATGCGCATAGAGGCGACGCAGCAGAGGATGGAGATCCTCCGGCAGCTCGCACGCCTGCGCCGCCACGCGGCGGCGTAATTCGGTTTTTCCTCTCACTGGGCTTAGCCGCCTGTCTTCTGGCTATCCAGCAGCTTTTTCATCTCCTGCGGCCCCTGATAGCCAGGGATCATCATACCGTTTTGCAGCAGGATGGCTGGCGTGCCCTGAATACCGTAGAGAATGCCCAGCTGGTAATGCTTAGCCAGGTCGATTTTGCAGTCGGCCGCCGCAGGGGTTTCGCCTTTCATCGCCGCGTCGAACGCTTTTTTGCGATCGGCCACGCACCAGATTGATTTCATCTCTTTGGCGACCTGTCCGTTCATGCCTTCGCGTGGGAAGGCCAGATAGCGCACGGTGATCCCCAGCGCGTTGTAGTCCGCCATCTGCGAATGCAGCTTATGGCAGTAGCCGCAGGTGATGTCGGTAAAGACGGTGATGACATGCTGCTCTTTCGGCGCTTTATACACGATCATTTCGCTGCTCAGCGCGTCGACTTTTTTCTCCAACAGTTTGTTGGTGACGTTGATCGGCTGCGCGCCGCTGATGTCGTACAGCGGCCCCTGAATAAACTGCTTGCCGTCTTCGCTGACGTAAAGCACGCCGCTTTCGGTCAGCACGGTTTTCATCCCTGGCAAAGGCGACGGCTGGATCTCCATCTGCTGCAGTCCCAGCTTCGCCAGGGATTGCTTGATGGCCGCATCGTCGGCATGCGCCAGGCCAGCTGCTACCAGCAGAGAAAGGAGAAAGTAACGCTTTTTCATTGATTATCCTCATGGCCTTATAGTTTGGCCGTTTGATCACCGCGTCAGGCGCGGGGATGATGCTGTTGATGTAACTGCCGTAGCCGCTCGGTGGCGACATGGGTATAAATTTGCGTGGTGGACAGGTCGCTATGCCCTAACAGCATCTGTACGACCCGCAGATCGGCGCCGTGGTTCAACAGATGCGTGGCGAAAGCGTGTCGCAGCACGTGGGGGGAGAGCTTTTCACTGTCGATGCCCGCCAGCGTCGCATAATGCTTGATGCGGTGCCAGAACGTTTGTCGGGTCATTTGCTGCGCGCGGTTGCTGGGGAAAAGCACGTCCAGCGTCTGTCCGTTCAGCAGCCACGGACGACCATATTCAATGTAATGCTCCAGCCAGTGCAGCGCCTCTTCACCCAGCGGTACCAGCCGCTCTTTATCGCCTTTGCCCACCACGCGCACCACGCCCTGGCGCAGGCTGACGTTGTTGAGCGTCAGGCTGACCAGCTCCGTGACGCGCAGCCCGGTGGCATAAAGCAGCTCCAGCATGGCTTTGTCGCGCAGCTCTATCGGGATATCCGTAGAGGGCGCCTGCAGCAGCCGCTCTATCTGCGCTTCGCTGAGATCTTTCGGCAGCCGCTGCGGCAGTTTAGGCGAGGCCAGCAGCGCGCTGGGATCGTCTTCACGCAGCTTTTCCCGGTAAAGATACTGGAACAGGCGCCGCATGGCGCTGAGCAGGCGAGCGGAACTGCTGGCCTTATAGCCGCCTTCCACGCGCTCGGCCAGAAAGTTCTGTAGCCCGGCGCTGTCTACATGCAGCAGATCCAGCTGGTGATGCGCCAGCCAGTTCACCAGCGACATCAGATCAAGCCGATAGGAAGCCACCGTGTTTTGCGCAAGATTTCGCTCAATCCATAAGGCATCAAGAAACTGCTCTGTCAGATCGCTGTCCTGCACGTTGACTCCTTTTCCACTTACCCGACGGCACGCCGTCAAAGCTCAATTCTGATATAATTCGCGCCATTGAACCAGGAGAATTGAGTAAACCGCGTATGAATATCGGGCTTTTTTACGGTTCCAGCACCTGTTACACCGAGATGGCGGCGGAGAAAATCCGCGATTTTATCGGCGAGGATCTTGTTACGCTGCACAATCTGAAAGAGGACTCGCCGCAGCTGATGGAGCAGTACGACATGCTGATCCTGGGCATTCCCACCTGGGATTTCGGCGAAATCCAGGAGGACTGGGAGGCGGTTTGGACCGACCTCGCTACGCTAAACCTGCGCGGCAAAACCGTGGCGCTGTACGGTATGGGCGATCAGGCCGAGTACAGCGAGTGGTTTCTGGACGCGCTTGGCATGCTGCATGAGGTGCTGCAGCCGCTGGGCGTCGTTTTTGTCGGCTACTGGCCTACCGAAGGCTACGAGTTTATCAGCCGCAAACCGCTAACCGCCGACGGCCAGCAGTTTGTCGGCCTGGCGCTGGACGACGTTAACCAGTTTGAGCTGACGGACGAGCGTATCGCGCAGTGGTGCGAACAAATCCTGACGGAAATGGCCGCCACGCTGTAAGCCTGCCGTTTAGTGAATAGCGAGCAGCTGCTGACGGAGCTGCCGCCACTCGCTTTCGTTCATGCTGTCGCGCAGCAGCCAGAGCTTCTCGCGCTCGCCTTTAGCGGAGCGCAGCGCCAGCAGGATCGCCCGCCGCGTCATCCACGGCCGACCGCAGATGCGCCAGTGCTTCTGCCGCCATTGCAGCTGATGCTCCGCCAGCAGCGCGATATCGCCTTCCCGGCTGCGAATGCGTCGCTGGCTACGCACGCACTCCAGCACCACCAGCGTCAGCAGCAGCATCCACACTACCGTTAAGCTGGCCGGCCACGGCGCCAGCAGCAGCGCTATCACTACCACGCCGTGCAGCGAGAGCGACATCCACTGCGCCTGCCAGGAGACCCGCAGATCAGAACGCCACAGGGCCACGCTGCTGGTTTCGCTGCTGGATCAGGTGAACCATGCGTTTCAGTTCCGGATCGGCAGGTTCGCCATGATTCATCATCCAGTTGAACAGATCGGGATCGTCGCTTTCCAGCAGGCGAATAAAGATCTTTTTATCGCCATCGCTCAGCGTGTCATATTCATATTCAAAGAACGGCATGATGGAGATATCCAGTTCCCGCATACCGCGCCGGCAGGCCCACTGCACGCGCGCTCTATTTTCAATATCCATGCTTTCCATCGTCAGTCGGTGAAAGATGGCCGCTAGTGTAGCGCTTTTTTAAGCCGATGTTGATGGCGCAATTTGGCTTTGCGTAATGCGCCGCACGATAAAAGCATTTGTTGCCGCGCAAGCGCGCCTTTTGTGCGTCGCCTTCAGAAAACTGGTTGCAAAGCCGGGCGGCTCTTTTAACATGAATGCAGGCTTATTTGACTTCAGGAATCCGCTATGCCGACTTTATCTTTCCCGCCTCGTCAACCTGCGGCCTCTGCCCGTCTGCCGCTTACGCTGATCTCGCTGGAAGAGTGGGCGCTGGTCAACGTGACCGGCGCGGACCGCGTCAGCTATTTGCAGGGTCAGCTGACGCTGGACGTCGCTGCGCTGGATGCCAATGCGCATCTTCCCGCCGCCCACTGTGATGCAAAAGGGAAAATGTGGAGCAATCTGCGTCTGTTTCACCGTGGCGAAGGCTTTGCCTATCTGGAACGCCGCAGCCTGCGCGATACGCAAATCAGCGAGCTGAAAAAGTATGCCGTTTTCGCCAAAGTCGCTATCGAAGCGGATGACGAAGCGGTGCTGCTGGGTGTAGCCGGTTTTCAGGCGCGCACCGCGCTGGCCGGGCTGTTTGACACGCTGCCGGACGCTGAAAACCCAGTCGTGCAGCAGGATGATGCGACGCTGCTGTGGTTTTCCGCACCGGCGGAACGCTTTCTGCTAATCCTGAATCGCGACAGAGCACTAGCGCTGCGCGCGGCTCTGGACGGTCAGGCACAGCTAACCGACAGCTCGCAGTGGCTGGCGCTGAATATCGAAGCTGGCCTGCCCGTTATCGACGCGGCGAACAGCGCGCAGTTTATTCCTCAGGCGACAAACCTGCAGGCGCTGGACGCTATCAGCTTTAAAAAAGGCTGCTATACGGGCCAGGAGATGGTGGCGCGCGCTAAATTCCGCGGCGCCAACAAGCGTGCGCTTTACTGGCTGGCCGGCAAGGCCGCCCGCGTTCCGGCCGCTGCGGATGCGCTGGAAATGAAGCTGGGCGACAACTGGCGCCGCACCGGCACCATTCTGGCCGCCTGTCAGCTGGATAATGGCGATGTCTGGGTGCAGGCGGTGCTGAATAACGATCTGGAGCCGGAAACGGCGCTGCGGGTACAGGGCGACGAAGGCGGCAGTCTGGCTATCCAGCCGCTGCCCTACGAGATTTCGTAATAATAAGGGGCCGGACGGCCCCTTTTTTTATGAAATATAAAAGTAAATCGCCAGAAAATGGCAGATGCTGCCGCCAAGCACAAAGCCGTGCCAGATGGCGTGGTTATAGGGAATGCGCTTTGAGACGTAAAAAATCACCCCCAGCGAATAGATAATGCCGCCCGCCGCCAGCAGCCAGACGCCGCCCGCCGACAGTTTCATCGCCAGCTGATAAATCACAACCAGCGACAGCCAGCCCATCAGCAGATAGGTTATGACCGATAAGGCCTCGAAGCGGTGCACAAAAAACAGTTTAAACAGCACGCCCACCAGCGCCAGGCTCCAGATCACCACCATCAGGCCATGCGCCAGCGGCGACTTAAGTCCCACCAGCAGAAAAGGCGTATAGGTGCCGGCAATCAGCAGGTAAATAGCGCAATGGTCCAGCTTTTTCAGCCAGCTTTTGGCGCGCGGATGAGGGATGGCGTGATAAAGCGTCGAGGCCAGAAACAGCAGGATCATGCTGCCGCCATAGAGGCTGTAACTGGTGATGGCGACGGCGTTGGCCTGGCTGTCGAGCGCCTGCGACAGCAGCAGCACCAGCCCTACAATACCAAAGATAAAGCCGATGCCGTGGCTGATGCTATTAGCTATCTCCTCTGCAACGGAGTAGCCCTCCGTTAACACTTTTTTATTGGTCATGCATTGTCCTCTTCCAATCTGAAGCGGAGGGGCGGCCAAAGGGGATCGCATCCAGGCTCGTTTTCAGCCGCCCGTCCGAAAGTTGCGCACGTTCAGCTTAGACGAGAGTGATTTCAGAGTACAACTGTAAGCTTAAATAAACTGTGAACGGCTGTAACAGCTGTTTAACCAGGAAAAACAGGCCGTTATTCGGCGACCTTCACCCTGTAACGCCCGGCTGCGGCAGCAATAAAAGTGCTGGTGACATAAGAAGCCGCTTCGCTAAGCAGCCACAAAATGGCGCGGGTGCCGTTATTCGGCAGCCTTTATCCCGTTATCGTCCGCCAGCGGCATCGATAAAAGTGCCGGTAACATAAGAAGCCGCTTCGCTAAGCAGCCAGAGAATGGCGTTGGCAATTTCATCCGGCTCGCCGCCGCGCTGCATGGGAAGAGTCGGCGCAATACGGTTGACGCGATCCGCCTCGCCGCCGTCGGCGTGCATATCGGTATAGATTAATCCCGGCCGTACCGCGTTAACCCGGATGCCCTGCGCCGCCACTTCCAGCGCCAGCCCTCTGGTTAGCGTATCTACAGCCCCTTTCGAGGCGGCATAATCGACATATTCGTGTGGCGCACCGCTACGGGCTGCGGCGGAAGAGACGTTTACGATTGCACCGCCCTGCCCACCGTACTGAAAACTCATGCGCTTTACCGCTTCGCGACAGCAGAGAAAGGTTCCGGTGACATTGGTAGCGAAAACGCGATTGATGCGTTCGGCGTTTAGCTGCGCCACGCTGGTCTGCTGAAGCAGGATCCCGGCATTATTGACCAACGCGCTTAGCACGGCGCCCTGTTGATCAAGGCTGCGAAACATCGCTACTACCTGTTGTTCATCAGAAATATCGGCCTGCACGCTGAACGCTTTTCCGCCTTGTTGCTGAATAAGCGACACTACTTCCGCCGCCGCTTCCTCACGCTGACGATAGTTAACCGCAACCTGATAGCCGTGCTGCGCCAGCAGCAGCGCGGTGGCTCGCCCAATTCCCCGGCTGCCGCCGGTTACCAAAGCCGTTTTCATTTTTGCCTCCCGATAAAAATAAAGGGCACCAGGGTGCCCTTCAGTCTGTATCGCTATGCTGCTTTATTCATATTCGCTCATCGGCAAACAGGAGCAGAACAGATTTCGATCGCCATAAACATCGTCAAGACGCTTGACGGTCGGCCAGTATTTATTCGCGCTGCCCGCCGGGAAGACCGCCAGCTCGCGCGTGTAGGGATGCGACCACTCGCCGACCAGCTCCATTTGCGTATGGGGCGCATTAACTAACGGGTTATCTTCCGCTGGCCACTCACCTTCCGCCACGCGGTCGATCTCCATGCGGATAGCCAGCATGGCGTCGATAAAGCGATCCAACTCCACTTTGCTTTCCGATTCCGTCGGCTCCACCATCAGCGTGCCCGCCACCGGGAAGGACATGGTCGGCGCGTGGAAGCCATAGTCGATCAGGCGTTTGGCAATATCCAGTTCGCTGATGCCGGTTTGCTCTTTCAGCGGACGAATATCCAGGATGCATTCATGCGCTACCCGCCCATCCCGTCCGGCATACAGGATCGGATAGGCCGATTTCAGGCGCGCAGCAATATAGTTGGCGTTCAGGATCGCTACCGAACTGGCCTGCTTCAGCCCTTCCGCGCCCATCATGCGGATATACATCCAGCTGATAGGCAGAATAGAAGCGCTGCCGAACGGCGCGGCGGACACCGCGCCCTGCTGCGTCAGCATGTCGTCAATCTGCACCACGCTGTGGCCCGGCACAAATGGCGCCAGATGGGCTTTTACGCCAATCGGCCCCATGCCTGGCCCGCCGCCGCCGTGCGGAATACAGAAGGTTTTATGCAGGTTAAGGTGCGAGACGTCCGCGCCGATATAGCCAGGCGTGGTGATGCCGACCTGGGCGTTCATGTTGGCACCGTCCAGATAAACCTGGCCGCCATACTGATGAACGATCTGGCAAACCTCGCGGATGGTTTCTTCATAGACGCCGTGCGTGGAAGGATAGGTCACCATAATGCAGGAGAGCGCTTCGCCCGCCTGTTCCGCTTTCTGCCGCAGATCGTGCAGATCGATATTACCCTGTTTGTCACAGGCCACCACGACTACCGCCATGCCCGCCATCTGTGCCGAGGCCGGATTGGTGCCGTGCGCCGAGCTGGGGATCAGACAGATATTACGTCCGGCTTCACCACGGCTTTCGTGATAGCGGCGGATCGCCAGCAGGCCCGCATACTCGCCCTGCGCGCCGGAGTTAGGCTGCATACAGAGCGCGTCATAGCCGGTCAGCTGCACCAGCCACTGCGACAGCTGGCCGATCATTTGCAGATAGCCGGCGGCCTGATCGGCAGGACAGAACGGGTGCAGCTCCGCGAATTCCGGCCAGGTAATCGGGATCATCTCAGCGGCGGCGTTCAGCTTCATGGTGCAGGAGCCGAGCGGGATCATCGCCTGATTCAGCGCCAGATCCTTGCGCTCCAGGCTGTGCATATAGCGCATCATCTCGGTTTCGCTGTGGTAACGGTTAAAGACCGGATGCGTCAGGATGGGCTCTTTGCGCAGCATCGCTGGCGGAACGGACGCGCTGTCGGCCACGGCGCTGTCCAGCTCGTCGATATCCAGACCGTGATTTTCGCCCAGCAGCACGGAGAACAGCGCCGCCACATCTTCCCGCAGCGTGGTTTCATCCAGGGTGATGCCCACCGCGTTGTGGATATCGGTGCGCAGATTGATGCCGAAACTCAGCGCGCGATCCAGCACCGCGGCTTTATCCGTGACTTCAACGGTCAGCGTATCGAACCAGCTCTGATGGCGCAGCGTCATGCCGCCCTTTTGCAGCCCGGCCGCCAGGATATCCGTCAGGCGATGAATGCGCGAGGCGATGCGTTTCAGGCCGTGCGGGCCGTGGAAGACCGCGTACAGGCTGGCGATATTGGCCAACAGCACCTGTGACGTACAAATATTGGAGTTGGCCTTTTCACGACGGATATGCTGCTCGCGAGTCTGCATTGCCATCCGCAGCGCCGTGTTGCCCGCCGCATCGCGCGAGACGCCGATAATGCGCCCTGGCATTGAGCGTTTGTATTCGTCACGGGCGGCAAAGAAGGCTGCGTGAGGGCCGCCGTAGCCCATCGGAACGCCAAAACGCTGCGCAGAGCCAAACACGATATCCACGCCCTGTTTTCCCGGTGCGGTCAGCAGCACCAGCGACATAAAATCCGCAGCGACGCTAACTATCACTTTCCGCGCCTTCAGCTCATGGATCAGCGAGGTGTAGTCATGTACCTCGCCAGTGGTGCCGACCTGCTGTAGCAGCACGCCGAACACGTCCTGATGATCCAGCACGCGCGCCGCCTTATCGACCACCACCTCAAAGCCAAAGGTTTCCGCCCGCGTCCGCACCACGTCCAGCGTTTGCGGATGAATATCTTCGGCCACAAAGAAGCGGTTGGCGTTTTTGAGCTTGCTGACACGCTTCGCCATCGCCATCGCCTCGGCGGCGGCGGTCGCTTCATCCAACAGCGAAGCAGAGGCGATATCCAGGCCGGTCAAATCCAGCGTGACCTGCTGGAAGTTCAGCAGCGCTTCCAGTCGGCCCTGAGAAACCTCGGGCTGATAAGGCGTGTAGGCAGTGTACCAGCCGGGATTTTCCAGCATGTTGCGCAGAATAACCGGCGGCGTCAGCACCGGCGTGTAGCCCATCCCGATACAGGATTTATAACGCAGGTTGCGGCTGGCGATCGCTTTCAGCTCGGCCAGCGCCTGATGTTCGGTCAGGGGATCGCCGACGGCAGGCGCGCCGGGCAGCTGAATATCAGCCGGGACGATAGCGGTAATCAACTCGCTGAGAGAGGCGGCGCCTACCGCGTTCAGCATCGCTTCCTGCTGGGCTGGCGAAGGGCCGATATGGCGTTCGATAAAAGCGCCGGTATGTTCAAGCTGGCTGAGAGTAGTCATTAGCGGTAAATCCTGCATCGGGCAAAGGCATTAAGGAGACGGAGCTCCGGAGAGGGCTAATAAATTGCTGACGAAATAAATCCGGGCCGCAGAAGCACGGCCCGCGCTGCCGCCGTCTATTCGTCAATGCTGGTTTTGTAGGCGTCCGCGTCCATCAGCGATTCCAGTTCGGACTCGTCGCTGGCCTTAATGCGGAACAGCCAGCCATCGCTGTAGGGATCGCTGTTGACCAGCTCCGGTTCGCTTTCCAGCGCGCCGTTGACTTCGACAATTTCGCCGCTGACCGGCGCATAAATATCGGATGCGGCCTTTACCGACTCGGCTACGGCGCAGTCTTCGCCCTGGCTGTAGGTGTTGCCCACTTCGGGCAGATCGACAAACACCATATCGCCCAGCAGCTCCTGCGCGTGGGCGGTGATGCCTACGGTATAGGTACCATCTTCTTCTTTACGCACCCACTCATGGCTTTCACGGTATTTTAGTTCGTTTGGAACATTGCTCATCGCCTGATCTCCTTAAAATAATTCCGGGTCGTTTTCCGCAGCTGAAGCGCGGAAAGCGCCTTTTACGCTACCGCTTTACCGGCGCGTACAAAAACGGGTTTGGTCACGCGAACCGGCATTTCACGGTTGCGGATTTGCACAATCGCCTGCTCGCCAATGCCTGCGGGAACGCGAGCCAGCGCAATGCTGTAGCCTAAAGTTGGCGAGAAAGAGCCGCTGGTGATAATGCCTTCCTGCAGGTTGCCGGTCGCGTCGGTAAAGCGCACCGGTAAGCCGTTGCGCAGTACGCCTTTCTCGGTCATCACCAGACCGACCAGCTGCTCGGTGCCTTTTTCACGCTGCGACGCCAGCGCCTCGCGGCCGATAAAATCGCGCTCTTGAGGCTGCCAGCCGATTGTCCAGCCCATATTGGCCGCCAGCGGCGAAACGCCCTCGTCCATTTCCTGCCCGTATAAATTCATGCCGGCCTCCAGGCGCAGGGTATCGCGCGCGCCCAGACCGGCAGGCTTCACGCCCGCCGCCAGCAGCTTTTGCCAGAAATCCGCCGCCTGCTCGTTGGGCAGGGCGATTTCATACCCGGCTTCGCCGGTGTAGCCTGTGGTAGCAATAAACAACTCGCCAGCCTGCACGCCAAAGAAGGGCTTCATGTCCGCTACGGCCTCTCGCTGCGCCTCATCGAACAGCGAACGGGCTTTTGCCTGCGCCTGCGGCCCCTGCACCGCGATCAGCGCCAGGTCGTCGCGCTCGGTCAGCGTCACGCCATAGCCTTCCGCATGTTGGGTAATCCAGGCGAGATCTTTTTCCCGCGTGGCGGAGTTCACCACCAGCCGGAAAAACTCTTCGGTCATAAAGTAAACAATCAGATCGTCGATTACGCCAGCGGAGGCGTTGAGCATAGCGGTATAAAGCGCTTTGCCGGGCTGGGTCAGTTTGGCGACGTCGTTGGCCAGCAGGTAGCGTAAAAATTCACGGGTGCGGACGCCGTGCAGATCGACAATAGTCATATGCGACACGTCGAACATGCCGGCATCGCTACGAACCGTATGATGCTCATCCAGCTGCGAACCGTAGTGCAGCGGCATCATCCAGCCATGAAAATCCACCATGCGCGCGCCGCAGGCCTGATGCTGTTCGAACAAAGGGGTCTGTTTCATCTTCTTCCTCAGGCAAAGTGTTCGGCGTCGGCAGGCAGCCCGGCGCAAACGATATCCTTGCTCCGAACTTACCACCGAAATCCAGCGTTAACCATAAGTTAAAACGGGTATGATTTTTTTGACGGCGTTCTCAGGCAGCAAAATCAGCCAGATAAAATCACCGCTTTTTGCGCAGTTAATACGCAAATATGTTATTAAGCAGCCAGAATCTCAGGATAAAAGTAAGGTATCAGCCCGTTGAAGATAAAAACCTGCTTTATGGCTCAAACCTGATGATTAGTAAAAGTAATGCGAAGAAGCACGCTAAATTAGAATTTCTCAAACGACGCGCCCGTTTGGGGCAGGCTGCACAATCAAGATGCACCGGATGAAATTTCCTTGTTTACATCTTAAGAATGGCGCGCTCAGGATGTACTTCACCTGTGATTTAAAAACATAAAGACTCAGTATTAGGCATGAAAGGTGTGCTAGTGCATAAAGTTACTGTATTACTTACAACCTGGCGTTTTTTGCATGTGCTATCTACAAAGAATGAATGTCGCTCTGGCCTTTTTGCTTCCAACTCTACGTTAGACAGGGAAGCGTTAATGGCGGAGACGCGCTGCGCTGGCCTCGGATTTAAACCTATGCCCGCCAGGCTTACCGTGCCTTTTTTGATACTGGTGACGAATGCGAGGGTCGAAAAAAATCATGCTGGTGCGCAGTCCGGAAAGTAACGCGCGGAAATTAAGAAGCCCCTACACCGGGGCAAAGGGGCAAAGGGGCAAAGGGGCAAAGGGGCAAAGGAGCAAAGGAGCAAAAATCAAAATTCACGCTTAACAGTAATAAAACCATTAAAATTCACGTCGCATTCGTAATCATTAGCAATAGCCGAAACCAGAAAGATATCTTCTTTATTGTTGATATCTTTGAATGTGAACTTAATTATCAGGTTCCTGGCATTGTATTGGGAAAAGATCTCCTTTACTTTGGGTATTTTTTCACTCTGGGCGTTCTTTAAAACTTCAAGAGCATATTGTTCTGAAAGAATGTCACTTACAGGCTCGTTAAAAATAAGCTCTGTTTTAGTTTCCTCCTTTGCTATCGTATTTTTATCTATATTCAAAGTAGCAGACATTGTATCCGTCATGGCTATTGCAGTTCCGGAGTGCAGGTCTTTGCAATTATTATCAATAACAGCTACAGAGCTGAATGCGGTCAGGCACAGAAATAACAGTAGATACTTCATTCAACAATCAGCTCCTTGTCCATGCTGTCCCATATTTGTTGACGATACCAGGGAGCCAGTATAATGCAGCCATTTGATGCCGTACCGGGCGCCTTTTTGCTGTCACCATGAATTAAAAAACCCTCGCGATTGCACATGCTGTTGCCCCTGTCTGGTTCCAGCCTTAGCGTAAACACACCTGCTTTTTTATGCGTGAACGGTATGCCCACAATCCTGTACTTCCCTCTCGGTAATGGACCTTTATCACGCAGACGGATTATCCTTATAGCCCGGCGCGCCAGCGTAACGCGCACTGAACTTATATATACCGTTATGTTTGAAGGTCCTGAGCATTACATTGTAATTCCATGCCATGAGTTACTCTCCTTGTTTACATCGACTATCGTTTTACTCCTGTTGCGTAGTGACTTAACACAATTCCTTTAAACACTTCCAGAGCGGCAAAGCAAAATCAGGCAGTCTTATGACCATCATCAAAAAAGGGATTGATTTTGTCCGGGCCGGTCGTATTATCTGCGCAAACCAGGAATTCTCTGCGTATGACACTTACGGGTCATGCACCGCTCCCCGATGTGTTTTCTTTTCGTATTGTGGCAGAAGCACCAGGTTGCAGACGGGTAAGTGCCTACCGCATTATTTCTCAGACTGAAGCAAGGAAGATAAGGAAATATGAGGTAAACAATGACAGATGTGGGATAAAATAACCAGCGTTCAGGTCGGGCCTGAACGCTGCAATTTATTACCGCAGCCACTCCGGCAGATCGTGCAGGCCCATCGCCTGCTTTAACAGACGCGGCTTCACGCCAGGCAAATTATCTGCCAGGCTCAGGCCGATATCACGCAGCAGCTTCTTCGCGGGATTATTGCCTTTAAACAGCTCGCGAAAGCCCTGCATACTTGCCAGCATCACGGCCGCGCTGTGTTTGCGGCTGCGCTCGTAGCGTCGCAGGTAAAGATGCTGGCCAATATCTTTGCCCTGCTGATGCAGGCGTTTGATCTCGCCGATTAGCTCGGCGGCATCCATAAAGCCCAGGTTAACGCCCTGCCCCGCCAGGGGATGAATGGTATGCGCCGCGTCGCCAACCAGTGCCAGACGATGCGCCGCGAAATTACGCGCATAGCGGCCCATCAGCGGGAAAGCCTTGCGCTCGCTTTCCAGCTTGCACAGCCCCAGACGCATATCGAAGGCGACCGACAGCTGCTGGTTAAAGACCTCTTCCGGCATTGACTGTAAACGCGTGGCTTCCTGCGGCGGCAGCGACCAGACAATTGAGCTGAGGTGCGGGTCGCTGAGCGGCAGAAATGCCAGAATGCCTTCGCCGTGAAACACCTGGCGTGCAACGGCGTCGTGCGGCTGTTCGGTACGAATATTGGCCACCAGCGCATGGTGATCGTAATCCCAGAACGCCAGCGGAATATCCGCCTTGTTACGCAGCCAGGAGTTGGCGCCGTCGGCGGCCACCAGCAGGCGCGCCGTCATCATGGTGCCGTCGCTGAGCGTGACGAAGGCTTCGTTATCGCCAAACGCCACCTGCTGCAGCTCCGCTGGCGTAATCAGCGTAATATCCCGTGATTCGCTGGCTTTTTGCCACAGCGCCCGGTGAATAACCGGATTTTCAATAATGTGGCCCAGATGCGCCAGGCCCTGCTGAGCGTCATCGAATTCAATCCGGCCGAAGCTGTCGCGATCCCAGACTTCCATCCCGTGATAGGCGCTGGCGCGGTTGGCCTGAATGGCGCTCCAGACATCAAGGTGCTGCAGCAGGCGCTCGCTGGCGGCATTAATGGCGGAGACGCGCAGCGCCGGCGCACTGTCGTTCGTCGTCTGCGGCGCTTCGCGTTCCAGCACGGCGATTTTCATGCCGCTGCCCTGTAAGCCACAGGCGACGGCCAGGCCGACCATTCCGCCACCGGCGACAATAACATCATAAGTTTGCATCACTGCTTTCTCCTTAACGCTCGACCCAGCCTAACGTGCGCTCGGCCAGCAAATTACGCGCCAGCGGCAGCGAATCCATCACCAACAGGCCCAGATTTCGCCCCAGCACCAGCGGCGTGTAGCGGTTAGCAAACAGCCTGACCAGACTGTCGGTTATCCCGATAGTAGCAACGGCATCCGGCTGGCGACGCTGCTGAAACTGTTGTAGCACGCCGTAGCTGCCGATATCCTGCTGCGCCCGCCAGGCGGCGGCCACGGATTCCGCCAGCGACATTACGTCCCGGATACCTAAATTAAATCCCTGGCCCGCAATCGGATGCAGCGTTTGCGCCGCGTTGCCGACCAGCGCCAGCCGATGGGAAACGTGCTGCGAAGCGGACAGCAGCGCCAACGGATAGCTGTAGCGCTGCCCAACCTGGGTAAAGCGTCCCAGCCGCCAGCCAAAGGCTTTTTGCAGCTCGTCTAAAAATTGCCGATCGTCCCAGCTATCAACCTGCGCTTTTTGCGCCAGCGGGTGGCACCACACCAGCGAACTGCGACCAGAGGACATCGGCAGCAGCGCCAGCGGGCCATTTTCGGTAAAGCGTTCAAACGCCCTTCCCTGATGCGGCTGTGCGGTGGAAACGTTGGCAATAACAGCAACCTGCTGATAATCCTCAGAAGCCACCTGCACGCCGCAGGAGGCGGCCACGGCGGAGCGGGAACCGTCTGCGGCCACCAGCAGCTGCCCCGTCAGCGTTTCGTCATTATCCAGCAGCACGCTGACCTGCTGCTGCGTCCGCTCGACCTTCGCCACCTTCGCCGGGCAGACCACGCGTACGCCCGGCGCTTTTTGCAGCAGCTTAAACAGCCGCTGGCCGATATCGTGCAGCTCAACCACCTGCCCCAGCGCGGGAATGTCATAATCTTCCGCAGCCAGCGACACAAAGCTGGCATGCCCGCGATCGCTGACGTGAACGTGGGTGATCGGCGTGGCGCACGCTTTCAGCGCGGGCCAAAGGTTGATCGCCGCCAGCTGCTGGCAGGTGCCTTCCGCCAGCGCTATCGCCCGTCCGTCATAGCCGGGGTGCGTTCTTGAAGCCGGATCCTGCGCTTCGACCAGCGTCACCGGCAGCCTGCCCTGGGTCAGCCAGGAAACAGCCAGCGCCAGCGTCGCGCCCGTCATCCCGCCGCCTGCGATGATCATGCTCATAATGTTTTAGCCGCCGCCATTAATGCTTCAATCTCATCCGGATCTTTCACCACGCTGTCGGTCAGGTTTTCGTTGCCATCCTCGGTGATCAGAATGTCATCTTCCACCCGGATACCGATGCCGCGATATTCCACAGGCACATCCGCATCCGGCGCGATATACAGACCGGGCTCGACCGTCAACACCATGCCCGGCTCCAGCACGCGATCGCGTTCGTGACCGTAGCCGCCGACATCGTGCACGTCCAGCCCCAGCCAGTGGCTCAGGCCGTGCATAAAGAACCGGCGATGCGCCTGTTCCGCAATCAGCGTCTCAACATCACCCTGCATTACGCCCAGCCCGACCAGCCCCGTCACCATAATGCGCACGACTTCCGCATTAACTTCGCGGATGCTGGTGCCGGGACGAAACAGTTCCAGCGCCCGATTAAGCGATGCCAGCACGATATCGTAGACGGCGCGCTGAGGCTTGCTGAATTTGCCGTTAACCGGGAAAGTGCGCGTAATGTCGCCCGCGTAGCCTTTCAGCTCGCAGCCCGCATCAATCAGCACCAGATCGCCGTCGCGCATCCTGGACTCGTTTTCGGTGTAGTGCAGGATGCAGCCGTTTTCACCGGCGCCAACTATGGTGTTGTAAGAGGGAAAGCGCGCGCCGTGACGGTTGAATTCGTGCTGGATTTCGCCTTCGAGCTGATACTCAAACATTCCGGGCCGACACTGCCGCATCGCCCGCGTATGCGCCAGCGCGCTGATACGACCGGCTTCACGCAGCACGGCCAGCTCTTCCGGCGATTTAAACAGGCGCATCTCGTGCACCCAGGGCCGCCAGTCGGTCAGCGTCGACGGCGCGGTCAGGTTCTGACGAGCGCCGCGCCGCAGCTTCTCCAACGCGCCAAACAGCAGCATGTCGGCCTGTTCGTAAAGTCCCTGCGCGTGATAAACCACGTCCAGGCCGTTCAGCAGCTGCGGCAGCTGGTCGCTGATGGCATCCCAGGGCAGCGCGCGATCGACAGCGAGTTTTTCCGGCGCGGCATCCTGACCCAGACGACGGCCAAACCAGATTTCAGCGGTCAGATCGCGAACGCGATTAAACAGCACGCTGTGGTTATGGTTTTCCGCGCTTTTGATCAGCACCAGCGCCGCTTCAGGCTCGTTAAAGCCGGTAAAATACCAGAAATCGCTGTTCTGCCGATAAGGGTACTCGCTGTCATTGCTGCGCGTCGCCTCCGGCGCGGCAAAGATCACCGCCGCGCTGGCCGGTGCCATTTTTGCCAGCAGCGCCTGGCGACGGCGCACGAACTCTTGCTGTGTCATCCGCTTCTCCTGAATGCAATCCATCTTAGCGCCCGCATACAGCGCGCTTTTTTTCTGTCGCCGCCCCTGGCGTGGCAGAAATTAGTGCAGCGTTGGTTTTTTCACTTCCACCGCCGTTGGCGCGATATGGGTAAAGGTGTCGTGGCAAAGCAGCGCCGCCACGCGCACATACTCAATCACCTCTTCCAACGACTGTTCCAGCTCTTCCTGGTCTTCATCTTCATCATAGCCGAGCTGGGCGATAGTACGCAGATCGTCAATCGCCTCGCCCGTTTCGCCCTTGACCTTATCGAGCTTCGGCTGCGACACGCCCAGGCCCAGCAGAAAGTGGTTAACCCAGCCCGCCAGCGCATCCGCCCGATCGAAGACGGTGATATCGTCATCTTCCGGCAAATAGAGTTGAAACAGGAAACCTTCGTCTTCCAGCGTATCGCCGATGCCCTGGTGCAGCTGCTGTAAAGGCTGAGCCAGCGTCTGCGAGAAGGCCATGCCTTCGTTCGTTAAGTCGTGTACCAGCGTCTGCCAGCTGCTGTCCTTGTTACCGCCGCAGAGAATTCCGCTGATCAGGCCGTGCATTTCAGCCGGGGTCATTCCCACGCCCTGCTGCGTCAGTGCTGAAGCCAGCGCGTCGTAGCCCGGCATTGTGTTTGTTAGTGACATAGGTTTTGGTCATCGTTGGCTGGATAAGTTCGTGTTATGCTACCACCAGGTGCCTCTTTGATTCCAGAAAGGGGTTGTTTCTTCTGCCAGGGGTAGATATAGTTGCGCCCCTCCCAAGCCATTGAGCGGCAAGGGAGATTACCGGCGAAGTAATCAGTCAGGATGGTTTTATGTCTGCACAGCCCGTAGATATTCAAATTTTTGGCCGTTCCTTAAGAGTGAATTGTCCGCCTGAACAGCAAGATGCGCTGAATCTGGCCGCCGAAGACCTTAATCAACGGTTGCAAGATCTTAAAGTTCGCACTAGAGTCACCAATACTGAACAATTGGTTTTTATCGCCGCGTTGAACATCTGCCATGAGTTAGCGCAGGAAAAGATGAAAACCCGCGATTATGCCAGTAATATGGAACAGCGTATCCGAATGTTACAGCAGACTATCGAGCAGGCATTGCTTGAACAAGGTCGCATTACGGAAAGAACTGGAACGCAATTCGAATAACACGTTAACGTTATCTGTGTTACAGTAACGGTGATGTAAAAAATTCTCTGAGGTGTTTGCAAGCGGGCCAGTCCCCTGAGCCGATATTTCATACCAAACAGAGTGTGGCGCTCTGTAACCTGTGTGCATGCTCGGTCCGTCCGAGAAGCCTGATGGTTATGACGGTACACTCACCTTGAACCAAGGGTTCAAGGGTTACAGCCTGCGGCGGCATCTCGGAGATTCCCTTCTTTACCACCTGCAAAGCCATGTTTTTCCCGGCGCTTTCGGGTTCCCTGCTTTATCCCGCTTCCGACACGGTGAAACTGATGAACCTCAGCCTTCTCGATCGTCAGGATATTCGTACTCACATTCGCCATTTGCGTCGTGACCTGACACCAGAACAGCAGCGCCTGGCCGCCGTAACGGTCGCCGAACATGCGCTAAGCTTCAAACCCGTTCAGCAGGCCCGCAAAATCGCGCTGTTCCTGTCCTTCGACGGCGAACTGGATACCCGTCCGCTGATTGCCAAACTTTGGCAGCGTCATCAGGAAGTTTATCTGCCCGTACTGCACCCTTTTTCACGCGGTCAGCTGCTTTTTCTGCGCTATGACACGGAAACGCTGTTGCAGCCTAACCGTCTGCGTATCCCGGAACCGCCGCTGGATATCCGCAACCTGGCCACGCTGGACGAGCTGGATGTGATAATGGTGCCGCTGGTGGCGTTCGATCGGGCCGGACAGCGTCTGGGTATGGGCGGCGGCTTTTATGACCGCACTCTGCAAAATTGGCCGCAGCACGGCCTGTTGCCGATTGGCCTGGCGCATGACTGTCAGCAGGTAGAAACATTGCCCGTGGCGGAATGGGATGTGCCTTTGCCGGCGATAATTACGCCTTCGCGGCTCTGGCAATGGCAGGAAAAGCGTCCCACGAGCGGGGACGCTTTGCGTCATCAGTAAAGCAGACGAGCGCGAATGGTGCCCGGAATCGCTTTCATCTGCTGAAGCGCGTTGTCGGCCACTTCCTTCGTCGCATCGATATCGATCACCACATAGCCCATCTGCGGCGTGGTTTGCAGATACTGCGCGGCAATGTTGATGCCCTGACCGGCAAAGATATTGTTGATGGCGGTCAGCACGCCGGGACGGTTCTCGTGAATATGCAGCAGGCGGCTCTGCTGGCCATGCATCGGCAGCGACACTTCCGGGAAGTTAACCGCTGACAGCGTCGAGCCGTTATCTGAGTATTTCGCCAGTTTACCCGCTACTTCAATCCCGATATTTTCCTGCGCTTCCTGCGTTGAACCGCCGATATGCGGCGTCAGGATCACGTTGTCGAACTCGCACAGCGGCGAATTAAACGGATCGGCGTTAGTTGCCGGCTCTTCCGGGAAGACGTCGATGGCCGCGCCGGCCAGATGTTTGTCCGCCAGCACTTTGCACAGCGCCGGAATATCCACTACCGTGCCGCGTGAAGCGTTGATCAGCAGCGAGCCGGGTTTCATCATCGCCAGCTCTTCCGCACCCATCATATTCTGGGTGGAGGCCGTTTCCGGCACGTGCAGGCTGACCACATCGCTCATATTCAGCAGTTCGGAGAGGTAGCGAACCTGCGTGGCGTTGCCGAGCGGCAGCTTGCTTTCGATATCATAAAAGTAGACGTGCATCCCTAAGCTTTCGGCCAGCACGCCCAGCTGCATACCGATATGGCCATAGCCGATAATGCCCAGCTTTTTGCCGCGCGCCTCATAGGAGCCGACCGCCAGCTTGTTCCAGATGCCGCGGTGCGCTTTAGCATTGGCGGCCGGTACGCCGCGCAGCATCAGCAGCAGCTCGCCGATGACCAGTTCTGCTACGGATCGGGTATTGGAGAAAGGCGCATTGAACACCGGAATACCGCGTTTTTCTGCGGCCTGCAAATCGACCTGGTTAGTGCCGATGCAGAAGCAGCCTACCGCGACGAGTTTTTCTGCCGCGGCGAAAATCTCTTCGGTCAGGTTGGTACGCGAGCGGATACCAATAAAGTGCGCATCGCGGATCGCTTCTTTCAGCGTTTCGCTGTCCAGCGCGCCCTTGTGAAATTCGATGTTGGTGTAGCCTGACGCCCGAAGATTCTCAATCGCGCTCTGGTGCACGCCTTCGACCAGCAGGAACTTAATCTTGTCTTTCTCCAGTGATACTTTTGCCATTTCCCGACCCTATTCAGCAGACTTCAGAAGTGACTGACTCCGTGAGGAATAAGTCAGCCTTCTGTCAAAATATCAAAATTTACGCGCGCGGCAATACAAACGATTGCCTTGCGGCCAGCACGGCAGCCGAAAGCATCAGCATAAATCGGCAGATAATCATGACACGTGAAGCATCGTCAGCAGGATCGCGAGGCGGGGGTAAATTCCGTGACATAAGTCACCAAATTTGTGGGGCAAAAGAAAAGATGTTTTTTTATAAAAATTAACCGAGGCGATAGCCGCGCCGGTAAGATCGTTTTTTTATGGCTTAGAGCTTAGAGCTTAGAGCTTAGAGCTTAGAGCTTATCGATTGTGGCCTGGCATTTAGTACCTGGCATTTAGCACCTGGCACTTAGCACCTGGCACTTAGCACTTAGCACTTAGCACTTAGCACTTAGCACTTAGCTCTTAGCTCTTAGCTCTTAGCTCTTAGCATTCAGAGCTTACGGCTACGGCTATGACCTGGCGCTTATAGCTATGGCTACAGCTATGACTTAGAGCCTGGCGTTTAAGGTCGCGGCTGACGGCCACGACCTTGATGCGCTACCGGCCATTCCCGGCTGGTAAAACGGCCACGCTAATCAGCTAATCGCCCAGCGTTTTTACACCGTTTGCCGTGCCGATCAGCGCCACGTCCGCGCCACGCGTGGCGAAAAGCCCCACCGTGACTACGCCCGGCAGCGCGTTGATGGCTTTTTCCAGCGCGACGGCATCCAGGATTTTCAGATTATGCACGTCCAGGATGACGTTACCGTTATCGGTGACCACCTGCTGACGATATTCCGGCAGGCCGCCCAGCTTCACCAGCTCGCGCGCCACAAAGCTGCGAGCCATAGGAATGACCTCGACCGGCAGCGGAAATTTGCCCAGCACGTCGACCTGCTTGGATTCGTCGGCGATGCAGACGAACTTCTTCGCCACGGCGGCAATGATTTTTTCACGGGTCAGCGCCGCGCCCCCGCCTTTAATCATCTGCATCGCGCTGTTGATCTCGTCGGCGCCGTCAACGTAAACCGACAGGGAATCCACCTCGTTCAAATCGAAAACCGGAATACCTAAGCTTTTCA
The DNA here is from genome assembly GCF_051400835.1 of Erwinia artemisiae. Lineage (NCBI taxonomy): Bacteria > Pseudomonadati > Pseudomonadota > Gammaproteobacteria > Enterobacterales > Erwiniaceae > Erwinia > Erwinia artemisiae. Next base: position 190,160 of record NZ_JBLFFM010000003.1, read on the forward strand.
GCCGGAGCGTGGAAGCCTCCGAGCTGGAAACCGCGCCTTCAATCTCATTTTTAATCGAGCCCAGCGCATCAATAAAGTGGGCGGCGGTCGATCCGGTGCCCACGCCAACGATAGTGCCGCGTTCAACATAGTTTAACGCGGCCCAGCCAACGGCTTTTTTCAGTTCATCCTGCGTCATGGTAAGTTTAGAATCCGTGCTGCTACTGTGTGGCGATAGTATAAAGCAACCCTCGTTGAAAAAACCGCCCTGCGGCGCCATTTGTTGTCACTCTGGAAGAGAGGCCGCAAAACCGGGACGCCAGCTTTAAGCGCAGGGCAAAATGGCAAAAATATGGCATAGTGCAGATTCCACACCTGAAAGAGAGCTAAAACAACAATGAAACGCCCGGACTATCGAACGCTTCAGGCGCTGGATGCAGTCATTCGCGAGCGCGGCTTTGAACGCGCGGCGCAAAAACTTTGTATTACCCAGTCAGCCGTTTCCCAGCGCATCAAGCAGCTGGAAAATATGTTTGGTCAGCCGCTGCTGGTGCGCACCGTGCCGCCTCGCCCTACCGAACAGGGGCAAAAGCTGCTGGCGTTGCTGCATCAGGTAGAGCTGCTGGAAGAAGAGTGGCTGGGCGATGAAAACAGCGGCACCACGCCGCTGCTGCTGTCGCTGGCAGTGAACGCCGACAGTCTGGCGACCTGGCTGCTGCCCGCGCTGAAAACGGTGCTGAGCGATTCGCCGGTGCGCCTGAATCTTCAGGTGGAAGACGAAACCCGTACCCAGGAGCGCCTGCGGCGCGGCGAAGTAGTCGGCGCGGTAAGTATCCAGCCGCAGCCGCTGCCAAGCTGCCTGGTGGATCAGCTCGGCGCGCTGGATTATCTGTTTGTCGGCTCGAAAGCGTTTGCCGCGCGCTACTTTCCGAACGGCGTGACCCGCTCAGCACTGCTGAAGGCGCCGGCGGTGGCTTTCGATCATCTTGACGATATGCATCAGGCGTTTTTACAGCAGAATTTCGATCTGTCGCCCGGCAGCGTGCCGTGCCATATCGTTAACTCGTCGGAGGCTTTTGTGCAGCTGGCGCGTCAGGGCACGACCTGCTGTATGATCCCGCACTTACAGATTGAGCGCGAGCTGGCGGAAGGCGAACTGATCGATCTGACGCCGGGGCTGTTTCAGCGCCGGATGCTGTACTGGCATCGTTTTGCGCCGGAAAGCCGCCTGATGCGCAAAGTGACCGACGCGCTGATTGCCCACGGCCATCGCGTGCTGCGCCAGGGGGAATAGCGCTCAGGTTGAAGCGGATTTTTGCCTGGCATCCCTGGCAAAGAAAAGCGTCCGGAATGCTTACCGGACGCGGCTTTCAGCAAGCTGAGATTACTGCTTGCGCTGTAGCTCAAACACCACATCCACCTGATCGTCAAAGTGAATGCTCTGCTGCTCGTAGGTTTGCGCGGCCGAGCTCATCGGCGCGGCGTCGGCGGTTTTAAACATTCTCGCCATTGGCATCGGCTGATAGTTGGCTACGTGATAGCGAATGCTGTAAACCGGCCCCAGCTGAGCGTTAAAGCCTTTCGCCAGCTCGCCAGCCTGATGCGTCGCGTTTTCGATAGCGGCCTGGCGGGCTTTATCGCGATAGCTATCGGGATTAGCCACGCCCAGCTCAACGGAGCGGATTTCGTTCAGGCCCGATTTCAGCGCGCCGTCCAGCAGCTCGTTCAACTTATCAAGCTGGCGCAGCGTAACCTGCACCTGACGCACCGCGCGATAGCCTTTCAGCTCCGATTTGCCGTCTTTCAGATAATCGTATTCCGGCTGCGTACGCAGGTTGGCCGCGTTGATATCTTTTTTATCAATGCCGTTTTTCTGGAGAAAATCAAAATACTGGGCGACACGGCTGTCGGCCTGTTTTTTCGCTTCAGAGGCATCTTTCGACGAGACGCCAACCTCTATCGCCAGCGTGGCAATATCAGGCGTTGCGTCGACGCTTGCCTGCCCGGACGTGACAACATGCGGGCCGTTAGGCAGTTCATCCGCCACGGCGGCAAAAGGCGAGGTAAAAATAAGGGCGGCCAGCGCCAGTTTGGTCAGCTTCAAAGGAGATCCTCCATGGGACTTCAGTCATAGCAGAAGAAGCCGGCCTGACTACAGCGTACCGGCTTCCACAATTTATCCATCAGTTCGCATCTTAGTGCGATTGTACCTGCCAGACTATGACCTTAATTCCTGGAATGAGTTCGGCCGTGTTTACCAGATATTCAGCGCCTGCAGCGCCAGCTTCAGGGCGATCAGCCACATCACCAGCCCCACCAGCAGATTAATAATACGCTGCGCCCTGGTGGTATTGAGACGCGGTGCCAGCCAGGCGGCAAGGATAGCCAGGCCGAAAAACCAGATTAGCGAGGCACAGGCCGATCCCAGTGCAAACCATTTGCGCGCTTCTGCCGGAAGCTGGCCGCCCAGGCTACCCAGCACCACAAAGGTATCGAGATAGACGTGCGGATTCAGCCAGGTTACGGCCAGCATGGTGGCGATAATGCGCCAACGGCTTTGCTTCATCGCTTCCGATGACGCCAGCGCCACATCTCCGCTGAAGGCGGTACGCAGCGCCCCCCAGCCGTACCACAAAAGAAACAGTATGCCGCCCCAGGTTACCAGGTTCAGCAACAGGGTGGAATGGGTCAGCAGCGCGCTGCCACCGAACACGCCACCGCAAATCAGCAGGATATCGCTCAGCGTACAAAGCGCGGCGGTCATTAAATGGTAGTGGCGGCGCACGCCCTGATTCATCACAAAAGCATTCTGCGGCCCCAGCGGCAGGATCAGCGCGGCGCCCAGCGCCATGCCCTGCAGAAAAACGGCAAACATAGAGTCTTCCTCAAACGGTTTCAGCTGGCGGCGAGTGTATAGCGACAGCATCATTAGAGGAAATTGAAGATTCTAATACTCCATAAACTTAGCTAATGATAACGATCGGTAAAAAGGCGAACCGCAGTCCGCCTTTTCTTTTGCATGATGAGCAAGCCGTCAGGCTCAACCGGCTAACACTACTCTGCCTTTGCCTGTACTGGCGCAGCAGTCTGAGCAGCGTCGCTTTTTGTCTCGGCCGTCTGATGCAGGTGCACATCCATCTGCGGATAAGGGATACCGATATTGTTGGCATCCAGCGTGCGCTTGAAGTTCTTCATCAGATCCCAGTATACGTTTTGCAGATCGCCCGCGTTGCTCCAGCAGCGCACCACGTAGTTAACCGACGAAGCCGCCAGCTCGTTCAGGCCAATCTGTACGCCCATATCCTGCAGCACGCGAGGATCGGCATCCACCACTTCGCGCAGCAGTTTGAGAACCTGGTCCGCGTCGGCATCGTAGGAGACGCCAATGATAAATTCATTACGGCGAACCGGCTCGCGAGAGAAGTTTACGATGTTGCCGGCGATAATTTTACCGTTTGGCACCACAACAGTTTTGCCGTCCGCGGTTTTCAGCGTGGTAGAGAAAATCTGTACCTGTTGTACGGTGCCCATAATGCCGATATCGATAAAGTCACCGGTGCGGAACGGACGAAAAGTCACCAGCAGCACGCCAGCTGCCAGGTTGGAGAGCGAGCCCTGCAAAGCCAGACCGACGGCCAGACCTGCGGCACCCAGCACGGCGATAACCGACGCCGTCTGTACGCCTACGCGCCCAAGCGCCGCAATCAGCGTAAACGCAATCACGGCATAGCGCACCAGCGCCGAAAGGAAATCGGCTACGGTGGCGTCGATATGACGAGCGCGCAGCACCTTGTTCAGCGTTTTTGAAATGATACGCGCTACGATAGTCCCGATAATCAGGATGATAATGGCCGCTACAATATTTACCGCATAGCTCAGCAGCAGCGCCTGATTGTGTACCAGCCAGCTGCCAGCGCGGTTAACGCCGTCGACTACGTTCAAATCTTCCATTTGCTTATCCTGTTGTTGTTCCCCGCCGGGAAGTAAGCAGACTGCCAGTCCAGGCTGGCATCCCAAACCTCAAGCGTAACTAAAAATGCTGTCTGGTGCCAAATAACGAGGCAAATTAATAATTTGTTACCGCAAAGGCGCTTTTTTTGCAGGGTTTTTAATAAGCGAAAAGCCGATAGCCGCGCCAATATTTACAGAAATGCAGAAGGCAAACTTCGCTGACGTTCTAAAATTTGCCCAAAAAAAAGGCTCCGCGAGGGAGCCTTCTGTTCAGAACGAGAAAATTACAGTACGTCTACCGCGTTCAGTTCTTTAAACGCCTGCTCCAGACGAGTAATCATGGAAGTCTGAGCAGAGCGCAGCCATACGCGCGGATCGTAGTATTTCTTGTTTGGTTTATCAGCGCCTTCCGGGTTGCCCAGCTGCGCCTGCAGATAACCTTCGTTCTTTTTGTAGTACTGCAGGATGCCGTCCCAGGTCGCCCATTGGGTATCGGTATCGATGTTCATCTTGATCACGCCGTAGCTGATAGACTCTTCGATTTCAGCAGCGGAAGAACCGGAACCGCCGTGGAAAACGAAGTCCAGCGCGTTGTGCGCCAGGTTATGTTTTTTGGTCACATATTCCTGAGAATCACGCAGGATGGTTGGCGTCAGCTTAACGTTGCCTGGCTTATACACGCCGTGAACGTTACCGAAAGAGGCCGCGATAGTGAAACGCGGGCTGATTGCGTTCAGTTTTTCGTAAGCGTAGTTCACGTCTTCCGGCTGGGTGTACAGTGCGGAAGCATCCATATGGCTGTTATCAACGCCGTCTTCTTCACCGCCGGTGCAGCCCAGTTCGATTTCCAGCGTCATGTTGATTTTTGACATACGCGCCAGATACTTGCTGCAGATTTCGATGTTTTCTTCCAGCGACTCTTCAGACAGGTCGATCATGTGAGAAGAGAACAGCGGCTTACCGGTTTTTTCAAAGTGAGCTTCGCCCGCGTCCAGCAGACCGTCGATCCACGGCAGCAGTTTTTTCGCGCAGTGGTCGGTATGCAGGATAACCGGCACGCCGTAGTGTTCCGCCATCTGATGCACGTGATGCGCACCGGAGATTGCGCCCAGGATGGCTGCAGCCTGCGGCTTATCGGACTTCAGGCCTTTACCGGCGATGAACGCCGCGCCACCGTTGGAGAACTGGATGATAACCGGCGCTTTAACTTTCGCGGCGGTTTCCAGCACGGCGTTGATGGAATCGGTGCCGACACAGTTAACCGCTGGCAGTGCGAATTTGTTCTCTTTTGCGACTTTGAAGATTTTCTGTACGTCGTCACCGGTGACAACGCCTGGTTTTACGAAATCAAAAATTTTAGACATGTCTTTTGTCCTGTTTCGTCGGCAGTAGGAAAAGATGTTGCGCCTTAAGGGGCAAATCATTCTGGCGGAGGCAGCCCTCCGCCCCAGAGGTTACTGTTTCGCGCGTTCTTCCAGCATAGCTACCGCAGGCAGTTTTTTACCTTCCACGAACTCAAGGAAAGCGCCGCCGCCGGTAGAGATATAAGAAATCTTATCTTCAATGCCGAAGAGGTCGATGGCAGCCAGCGTATCACCGCCGCCTGCGATAGAGAATGCGTCGCTGTCGGCAATGGCTTTCGCCACGATTTCGGTGCCTTTGCGGAAGTTCGGGAATTCAAACACGCCCACCGGGCCATTCCACAGAATAGTTTTGGCTTCTTTCAACAACTTAGCCATGGCTTCTGCGGTTTCGTCGCCAAAGTCCATGATCTCTTCATCATCTTTAACTTCGGAGACTTTCTTCACGGTTGAAGGCGCAGTTTCAGAGAATTCCGTGCCGACGCGGGAGTCGGTTGGCACAGGAATTTTATATTCGTCGCGCAGTTTTTTCGCAGCTTCCACGAAATCCGGCTCGTACAGGGATTTACCTACCTTGTTGTCGATAGCCACGAAGGTGTTGGCGATGCCGCCGCCTACGATCACCGTATCGGCGATTTTCACCAGCGAGTTCAGCACGTCGAATTTGGTGGAAACTTTAGAACCGCCAACCACCGCCACCATTGGACGAGCAGGCTCTTTCAGCGCTTTACCCAGCGCTTCCAGCTCATCGGCCAGCAGCGGGCCAGCGCAGGCTACCGGCGCAAATTTCCCCACGCCATGCGTGGAAGCCTGGGCGCGGTGCGCGGTGCCGAAGGCGTCCATCACGTAGACGTCGCACAGCGCGGCATATTTTTTCGCCAGCGCCTCGTCGTCTTTCTTTTCGCCTTTGTTAAAACGAACGTTTTCCAGCACTACCAGCTCGCCCTCGGCGATATCAACGCCTTCCAGGTAGTCTTTTTCCAGACGAACCGGAGAAGAAAGTTTTTCTTTCAGGTAGTTAACCACTGGCAGCAGGGAGAACTCTTCGTTGTACTCGCCTTCGGTCGGGCGGCCCAGGTGAGAAGTGACCATCACTTTCGCACCCTGTTTCAGCGCGGCTTCAATGGTTGGCAGTGAAGCACGGATACGTGCGTCAGAGGTGACTTTGCCCTCTTTAACCGGCACGTTTAAATCAGAACGAATCAGTACGCGTTTCCCGGCAAGATCCAAATCGGTCATTTTAATTACTGACATGGTGAGTCCTCTCGTTGATTCTCTAAATTTTAAAGGCGCAGTCCGCGCCCTGGCTGAAACCGCTGGCGGCCATGGCTAACGTCGTGTCGAGCATTCGGTTAGCAAAGCCCCATTCGTTGTCGCACCAGACCAGCGTTTTGATCAGGTGCTGTCCGCTGACCCGCGTTTGCGTGCCGTCCACAATGGCACTGTGCGGATCGTGGTTAAAATCAATGGAGACTAACGGTAGTTCCGTATAGTCAACTATACCACTAAATGCTTTTTCTGATGCGTTTCGCAGCAGCGCATTCACCTCGCAGGCCTTTACCGGCGTGCGGACGCTGACGCTTAAATCAATGGCGGTCACGTTGATTGTCGGTACACGCACGGCGATCGCTTCGAAACGGTCATTGAATTTCGGAAAAATACGCGCGATACCCGCAGCAAGGCGAGTATCGACCGGAATTATCGACTGGCTGGCTGCGCGAGTGCGGCGCAAATCAGTATGGTAAGCGTCAATAACCTGCTGATCGTGCATGGCGGAATGGATGGTGGTGACCGTTCCCGACTCAATGCCGAAAGCATCATCCAGTAACTTAATCACAGGAATAATACAGTTAGTGGTGCAGGAGGCGTTAGAGACGATCAGATCGCTGGCCTTTAGCGCTTTTTCATTGACGCCGTAAACCACGGTAGCGTCAAGATCGTTGCCGCCCGGATGGGAAAACAGGACTTTTTTCGCCCCGGCGGCAAGGTGCGCTTCGCCGTCTTCGCGGCTGCCCCAGACGCCGGTGCAGTCCAGCACCACATCCACGTTCAGCTCCTTCCAGGGGAGATCGGCGATAGCGGCCCGATGCAGAATGCGCACAGGATCTTCGCCTATCCACAGCAGATCCCGCTCCTGACGAACGTCCCACGCAAAACGGCCATGACTGGTGTCATATTTCAGCAGATGCGCCATGCCGGCGGCTTCCGCCAGCTCATTAACCGCCACGACGGTAATCTCCGCGCGGCGTCCGGTTTCATAAAGCGCGCGCAGCACGTTGCGCCCAATGCGTCCAAAACCGTTGATGGCAATACGAACCGTCATATCACTCCTGCATCCAAATTCTGTGCAAAACCGGAGCGTTAGCCTGAGCCAGGCGTTCCCGTTTGTACAGGGAATTTTTGCGTTACCGGGCCGTTTTTCCCACGGAAAGAGGTCAGTGCCAATGCTTGTTGAAACGGTTCAGCTACAATAAAGACAATGCGGAATAATTGGAATGCGCCAGATCAATCCACAGTTTAAAAATCTGACCTGCATCACATTTAGATAAGGTTCTGTATAAAAAACAGGCCAACAACGCTCAACAAAGTAGTAAAGTAACTTTTACTGATATTTACTTTCAAGTAACCAGTTAGCGACACGATCAACGGAATTTTCTTACTTTTGCAGGTAAATATCAGAATTTTCTCTCTGACAACCGTTTCCAGGAAGGAGACGCCCACAGCAGAGCGCCGGTAAAAGCGCGGCTGGCTGTAGCGAGATCGGGAAAGATCTGGCGTCCACTCTCTGGTCACTAACCGTGCCGGAATATGAATTACAACTTGCTTTGGTATCTCTGGATTATCTGGGCTTCAGCGCTGCTCGTCTATTCCCTAAGCTGGGCGACAACGCTGTTGCTGATCCGCCAGCATCGGGGACTGTTAATGGCCGCAGCCTCCGCCATTTTTACCTGGCTTGCCTTCAGGAAATTCACGTTAAATAAGGAAATAGCGATGTTCAAACGTAAAGAGAATCCCCGTCAACCCAGCGCTCCGCTGAATTACACTTCGCCCGTGCCGCCCGCTTCCGCTTCGCTAATGGACAGCGAATTTGAAGAAAGCGTCTCTGCCGCAACCGTCGTCAGCGTCGCCGGTGCGCCTGCCACAGGCACCACCACCATCCCGGATACCTGCACCATCGTAGGTGAAATCAGCGCCGCAGGCGATATTCATATCACCGGCAGCGTTAACGGTAAGGTGAATTCAGAAAAAACCGTTTTTGTGCAGAAAGATGGGCGGGTCGAAGGGGAAATCTGGGCGCAACGCACCGAAATCAGCGGCGAGCTGAAAGGATTATGCTGTAGTCGGGAGGTGGCCATTAACGCCAACGGATTTATGGATGGCACCATCGAGTGCGAATCGCTTTCGATCAACCAGCAGGGTAAATTTTATGGCCAGTCCAAGCCTTATAAGACGGAAAGAGAGCCGGAAAGCAACGTGGTGAAAAGCTTTGCGGAGCCGGTGATACCGCCCAGCCAGGATTTCCATTTGCGGGACACCGCGCAGTAGGTAAAAAGGTTCGCCTGTTTGCACAGGCGAACCGGATTGATTACGGCTTAAGCGATTGCCAGGAAGGTTCACCTGCTTGCACAGGCGAACCCGGTTTATTACAGCAGCTCTTTCGCTTTAGCGACCACGTTGTCTACGGTGAAGCCGAAGATTTCAAACAGCTTCTCGGCCGGTGCCGACTCGCCAAAGGTGGTCATGCCAACCACCGCGCCATGCAGGCCGGTGTATTTGAACCAGTAATCGGCGATACCGGCTTCAATCGCCACGCGCGCGCCAACCGCTTTCGGCAGTACGGCTTCACGGTAGGCCGCATCCTGCTTGTCGAAAGCATCGGTAGACGGCATGGACACCACGCGCGCCTTACGCCCTTCCGCGCTCAGCTTCTCGTAAGCACCAACCGCCAGCTCCACTTCAGAACCGGTCGCAATCAGGATCACTTCCGGCGTGCCGTCGCAATCTTTCAGGATATAGGCGCCGCGAGCCACGTTAGCCAGCTGCTCGGCGCTGCGATCCTGCTGCGCGAGGTTCTGGCGGGAGAAGATCAGCGCGGTTGGGCCGTCGTGACGCTCAATCGCATATTTCCAGGCTACCGCAGACTCAACCTGGTCGCACGGACGCCATACGCTCATGTTCGGCGTGACGCGCAGGCTGGCCAGCTGCTCAACCGGCTGGTGCGTCGGGCCATCTTCACCCAGACCGATAGAGTCGTGGGTATAGACCATCACCTGACGGATTTTCATCAGCGCGGCCATACGGGCAGCGTTACGCGCATATTCCACAAACATCAGGAAGGTGGCGGTATACGGCAGGAAACCGCCGTGCAGCGTAATGCCGTTGGCGATAGCGGTCATGCCGAACTCACGCACGCCGTAGTGAATATAGTTGCCCGCCGCGTCTTCGTTGATCGGCTTAGAACCAGACCACATGGTCAGGTTGCTTGGCGCCAGGTCGGCGGAGCCGCCCAGATATTCCGGCAGCAGCTTGCCGAAAGCTTCCAGCGCGTTTTGTGAGGCTTTACGGCTGGCGATTTTGGCCGGATTGGCCTGCAGCTGCTCAATGAATTTCTGCGACTCGGCCTGCCAGTTTTCCGGCAGCTCGTTTTTGGTGCGGCGCTGGAACTCCAGAGCCAGCTCGGGATAAGCTTTGGCATAGGCCGCGAACTTCTCGTTCCAGGCCGCTTCTTTCGCCTTGCCCGCTTCTTTAGCATCCCACTGCGCGTAGATATCCTGAGGGATTTCAAACGGCGCGTGGTGCCAGCCCAGCTGTTTACGGGTCAGCGCGATTTCTTCGTCGCCCAGCGGCGCGCCGTGGGAATCGTGCGTGCCAGCTTTGTTCGGCGAGCCGAAACCAATTACGGTTTTGCACATCAGCAGTGAAGGCTTGTCGCTGACCGCTTTTGCTTCTTCAACCGCTTTGCGGATCGCTTCCGCGTCGTGGCCGTCCACGCCGCGCACCACGTGCCAGCCGTAGGCTTCAAAACGCTGTGCGGTATCGTCCGTGAACCAGCCGTCGATGTGACCATCAATCGAGATGCCGTTATCATCATAGAAAGCCACCAGCTTGCCCAGCTTCAGCGTACCGGCCAGCGAGCAAACTTCGTGCGAGATCCCTTCCATCATGCAGCCGTCGCCCATAAACACGTAGGTATTATGATCGACAACGTTATGGCCTGGACGGTTGAACTGCGCGGCCAGCGTGCGCTCGGCGATAGCCATACCCACGGCGTTGGCGATGCCCTGCCCCAGCGGGCCGGTGGTGGTTTCAACGCCGGCGGTGTAGCCGTATTCCGGGTGACCTGGAGTTTTGGAATGCAGCTGACGGAAGTTCGCCAGCTCGGCAATCGGCAGATCGTAGCCAGAGAGGTGCAGCAGGCTGTAAATCAGCATTGAGCCGTGGCCGTTGGACAGCACGAAGCGGTCACGGTCGGCCCACAGCGGGTTGGTTGGGTTATGGTTCAGGAAATCACGCCATAACACTTCGGCAATATCCGCCATGCCCATGGGCGCGCCAGGGTGGCCGGATTTCGCTTTCTGTACAGCATCCATACTTAATGCGCGAATGGCGTTCGCAAGCTCTTTACGAGAAGACATGTTCTACTCCAGGTCGGATTAAAGGCTTCGCCGTCCTTAACCTATTTTAATCAATGAGTTATCAGGCAAAGCTGCAAAAGACGACCCTCAATGTACATGAAAGAGCAGCCGAATGTACATGGCGAAAAGTGCAAAAAAACAGGGCCATACTTGCGTTTTTCAGACGTTGGAACTATGCATTAGCGCGCAGGAAGTTAACATAGTGCCAGTCTTATTCCCTGCCTTTAACGGCAGGTGTTTGTTTTTATTACCTTGTTATCTAATGGATGGAAATATGAAAATACCCGCTTCTCTGATGGCGCTGGCCGTCGCTACCGCACTGACCGGCTGTCAGAATTTTGACAGCAACGCGCTGTTGCAGTCTGGCGCGCAGGCTTATCAGGCCGCTTCGCTTAGCGACGCGCAGGTAAAAGAGCTGAGCGTAAAATCGTGCGAGCAAATGGACAGCGAAGCGCAGATTGCACCCGCCGACAGCGTTTACACCCAGCGCCTGAATAAAATCGCCGCCGCGCTTGGCGATAACATCAACGGCACGCCTGCTAACTATAAGGTTTACCTGACCAAAGACGTCAACGCCTGGGCGATGGCCAACGGCTGTATCCGCGTTTACAGCGGCCTGATGGATATGATGACGGACAACGAAGTGGAAGGCGTGCTGGGCCATGAAATGGGCCACGTGGCGCTGGGCCATACCCGCCGCGCGATGCAGGTCGCTTACGGCACCACCGCAGCGCGTACCGCGGCCGCATCCGTTGGCGGTATTGCCGCTACGCTGTCGCAGTCGCAGCTGGGCGATCTGGGCGAAAAGCTGGTTAACGCGCAGTTCTCACAAAAACAGGAGTCACAGGCTGACGACTACTCGTTCGATCTGCTGAAAAAACGCGGTATCAGCCCGCTGGGTCTGGAAACCAGCTTTGAGAAACTGGCGAAGCTGGAAGGCGGCAGCGCGAGCACCATGTTCGATTCTCACCCTTCTTCCGAATCCCGCGCGGCGCATATTAAAGCGCGCATCGAAGCCGGAAAATAAGCCTGAACAAGGCCAGCCCTGCGGCTGGCCCCTTTCGACGATTACTCGCCTTTATTCACAGCCTGAACGTGCAGCATATCCAGCGCCAGCGTGGCGGCGGCCAGCGCAGTGATATCGGACTGGTCATAGCCCGGCGCGACTTCCACCAGATCCATGCCCACAATGTTCAGCCCTTGCAGACCGCGCACCAGCTTAGTTGCTTTGTCCGAGGTCAGACCGCCGACAACAGGCGTGCCCGTGCCCGGCGCGTGAGCCGGATCCAGACAGTCGATATCAAAAGTCAGATAAACAGGCATATCGCCCACGATCTCTTTCACCTGTGCGATGATATCGTCGACGCTGCGATCGTTAATCTGCGCCGCATCCAGCACATTGAAGCCCAGCGATGCATCGAACTCGGTGCGAATACCAATCTGCACGGAGCGCGTCGGATCGATCAGCCCTTCCTGCGGCGCGGTGTAGAACATGGTGCCGTGGTCGAACTTCGGGCCGTTGGAATAGGTATCGGTATGCGCATCAAAATGCACCAGCGCCATTTTGCCGAAGTGTTTCGCGTGCGCGCGCAGCAGCGGCAGCGTGACGTAGTGGTCGCCGCCAAAGGTCATCATGCGTTTGCCGTTAGCCAGCAGCTTCTCCGCATGGGCCTGCAATTTGTCGCTCATATCCTGCGAATCGCCAAAAGCGTAAACCAGGTCGCCGCAGTCAACGACGTTCAGACGCTGACGCAGATCGAAATTCCACGGCCAGCGGCAGCCTTCCCAGGCCAGGTTAGTGGAGATCTGACGGATGGCGCCCGGCCCTAAGCGGCTGCCGGGACGGCCGGACGTGGCCGCGTCAAACGGTACGCCGGTGATCACCCATTCGGCGTCGCTGTCGTACGGCTGGAAGTTAACCGGAAAACGCATAAAACCAAAAGCATTGGAAACCAAAGAGTTATCGTACTGGTTGCCCAGAGTATTATACATAAGCCCCTCTCTTGCTGTCGGCCAGGCTGGCCTTGCTGTTATAGCTAAAAAAAATCCCTGTCGCGTCGTTAGGCCCGACGAGAAAGGGATTGGGTTCAGGTTGTCAGGCGGAAAAAGCGCCGCCCGACCGCGCGGCTAAGGCTTACTCATCTTCCAGATAAGTGTAGCCGTAGAGGCCCGCTTCAAACTCTTCGATAAACTGCGCGCGCAGCTCATCGTCCAGATCGGATTCGGCAATCTGCTTGCGGAAATGCGTCAGCAGCTCGTTCGGATCCAGCTGCACGTATTCCAGCATGTCCGCTACGGTATCGCCTTCGTCCGACAGCTGCACATCAACACGCCCATCCGCGTAAGCATAAACGTCAACCGCTTCGGTATCGCCGAACAGGTTGTGCATATTGCCCAGGATTTCCTGATACGCGCCGACCATAAAGAAGCCCAGCATCGGCGGATTATCCACGTCGTACTGCGGCATCGGCATGGTGGTAGCGATACCGTCGCCGTCCACATAGTGGTCGATGGTGCCGTCTGAATCACAGGTAATATCCAGCAGCACGGCGCGGCGCTCCGGCTTCTTATCCAGCCCTTCCAGCGGCAGCACCGGGAACAGCTGATCGATGCCCCACGCGTCCGGCATGGACTGGAACAGCGAGAAGTTGACGTAAATCTTATCCGCCATACGCTCCTGCAGCTCGTCGATAATCGGACGGTGCGCGCGGTTACCCGGATCCAGATGCTGCTGAATGTAGTTACAAACGCTCAGGTAAAGCTGCTCGGCCCAGGCGCGCTGCTCCAGATTGTAAATGCCCTGAGAGTAGCCCGTATGGATATCAAACAGATCCATCTGGCTGTCGTGCAGCCATTCACGCAGCGAGCGACGATTGTTCAGCTCGTGCATCTCCTGCCACGTATCCCACAGGCTGATAATCGGGCGAGGCGCATCCGCTGGCGGCGACTCCGGCGTAATAAACTCGTTGCGCTCCACGCCGATGATGTTGGAAACCAGCACGGTATGGTGCGCGGTAACCGCACGACCTGATTCGGTGATGACCGTCGGATGCGGCAGATTGTGCTCTTCACACGCATCGCCGATAGCCCAGATCACGTTGTTGGCGTATTCGTTCAGGCCGTAGTTGACCGAACAGTCGGACTGGGAACGCGTTCCCTCATAGTCCACGCCCAGGCCGCCGCCCACGTCGAAGCACTGGATGTTGACGCCCAGCTTCGCCAGTTCGACATAGAAACGTGCCGATTCGCGTACGCCGGTGGCGATATCGCGGATATTCGCCATCTGCGAGCCGAGGTGGAAGTGCAGCAGCTGCAGGCTTTCCATTCTGCCGGCTTCGCGCATGATCTCAACCAGCTTCAGCACCTGCGTAGCGGACAGGCCAAACTTGGACTTTTCGCCGCCGCTGGACTGCCATTTGCCGGAACCCTGCGAGGCCAGGCGCGCGCGGATGCCAAGACGCGGCACCACGTTCAGGCGTTCCGCTTCTTCCAGCACCAGCTTCACTTCGGTCATCTTTTCCAGCACCAGATAGACTTTGTGGCCCATCTTTTCGCCGATCAGCGCCAGACGAATATATTCACGGTCTTTGTAGCCGTTACAGACGATCACTGAACGGGTCATGCCCGCGTGCGCCAGCACCGCCATCAGCTCCGCTTTGGAGCCCGCTTCCAGCCCCAGCGGCTCGCCGGAGTTGATCAGCGATTCGATCACGCGCTTATGCTGGTTAACCTTGATCGGATAGACCAGGAAATAGTCGCCGCGATAGCCGTAGGATTCCCGCGCGCGCTTAAACGCTGCGTTAATGGAGCGCAGGCGATGCTGTAAAATTTGAGGGAAACAGAACAGCGCGGGCAGGCGTTGCCCTTCGGCCTCGCGCTCTTTAACCAGCCGGGCCAGATCGACGCGCGCTTCCGGCACGTCGGGATCGGGACAGACGCTGATATGCCCCAGCTCATTGACGTCGTAATAATTATTGCCCCACCAGGCAATATTGTAGGTGCGCAGCATTTTGCTGGCATCTTGATCGCTCATGGCCACCTCCTGCATTGAGCGGAGTACACCCTGTTCGCCTGCTGACGAACCCTTAATCATCTTGCTGTCGTCAGACATCGCGAGCCTCGAATTTCAATGATGCGGAACAGTTAACTACTATCGCAGGGAAAACCCACGACAACAACCCATCGACTACCGGGCATCCCAGCATAAAACGCTGAGGAACCGCACCAGGCGATATCAGAAGTATAACATTAAACACGTCGCGGACTCCGGCACCCAGCTACGCTGAGGAAACGAAAAAGAGGAGATTTTCGACAATAAATTTCGGCATTGCGATCGGCGCTACATCGGCGGCGCTTTATACAATCAGCACGACAGGAATGCAAAATTTAAATGTAAGGAACAACAAGGGACACGGTAATTTTTACAAAATTCCCCGGTTGTTTCCGATAAAAAATGCTGGCAATCTGTTTAACGAGTAACCTAAAATAGCCGTCCAGATGTGAATCCATCTATACTGGTTAACTTCTAAGCGTCTTAAATTAAATTATTGTACTGCTCATGGCTTTGCCTGAGGGGGCGCAGAGAGAGAAAACCGTTTCTTTTTAGCGCTATGCAGTCGATCCCAACCCGTTTCAGTAAGGTAAAGAATAAATGGCTAAACACCTTTTTACTTCCGAGTCCGTCTCAGAAGGCCATCCCGATAAAATCGCCGACCAGATCTCTGATGCCGTGCTGGATGCCATCCTTGAGCAGGATCCGAAAGCCCGCGTCGCCTGTGAAACCTACGTAAAAACCGGCATGGTGCTGGTCGGTGGCGAAATCACCACCAGCGCGTGGGTAGATATCGAAGAGATCACCCGTAATACCGTGCGTGAAATCGGCTATGTTCATTCCGACATGGGCTTTGATGCCAACTCCTGCGCGGTGCTGAATGCTATCGGCAAACAGTCACCGGATATCAACCAGGGCGTGGATCGCGCCGATCCGCTGGAACAGGGCGCGGGCGATCAGGGCCTGATGTTCGGCTATGCCACCAACGAAACCGACGTGCTGATGCCTGCGCCGGTGACCTACGCGCACCGTCTGGTGCAGCGTCAGTCCGAAGTGCGTAAAAACGGCACCCTGCCGTGGCTGCGTCCGGATGCGAAAAGCCAGATCACTTTCCAGTACGATGCGGGCAAAATCGTTGGTATCGACGCGGTAGTGCTTTCTACGCAGCATTCAGAAGATATCGATCAGAAAGCGCTGCAGGAAGCGGTGATGGAAGAGATCATCAAGCCGGTTCTGCCAGCTGAATGGATCAACGCCGGTACCAAATACCATATCAACCCGACCGGCCGTTTCGTTATCGGCGGCCCGATGGGCGATTGCGGCCTGACCGGTCGTAAAATCATCGTGGACACCTACGGCGGCATGGCTCGTCACGGCGGCGGCGCGTTCTCCGGTAAGGATCCGTCAAAAGTTGACCGTTCCGCAGCCTACGCGGCACGCTACGTGGCCAAGAACATCGTGGCTGCCGGCCTGGCCGATCGCTGTGAAATCCAGGTTTCTTACGCCATCGGCGTTGCGGAACCGACTTCCATCATGGTAGAAACCTTTGGTACAGAAAAAATCTCTACCGAACAGCTGACGCTGCTGGTACGCGAGTTCTTCGACCTGCGTCCTTACGGCCTGATCCAGATGCTGGATCTGCTGCACCCAATCTACCGCGAAACTGCGGCTTACGGTCACTTTGGCCGCGAGCACTTCCCATGGGAAAAAACCGACAAGGCCGCACAGCTGCGCGAAGCGGCTGGCCTGAAGTAAGGTTTTACCTATCGCATCAAGGGCACCTAAAGGGTGCCCTTTTTGCTGCCCGCTGGCTGCCAGATTGGTAAACTCCGTATACACTTTTGCAGGCCTTCGTCGCCCCGCATGTTAACGGTTACATCCAGAAACATCAGGCAGCATCTGATAATTAAGAATTTCCAGCCTTAACAAGAGTAGCGGGAATGCGCTATTTTCAGCGCTGTCCGATAGAGGGCCAGCAGGGAACCAGGAGAAGCTATTTAGTGCTATGCCTGAACGGTTATAAAGCGTAAGCGCGTATGAAAACCACTGTTTTCAGAAAGATCTGGTGTGTAACCGATTACACCGTGTGATCGCCCGCACAGTCTTTCGCGCCGGGTTTTTTTAACATTTATAAAAACAATATACAGTACCACTAATATGGAGGCTTCATGCCTGATAATAAGAAACAGAGCAGAACATCCAACAAGGCGATGACCTTGTTCGTATGTTTACTCGCCGCACTCGCCGGCCTGCTTTTCGGGCTGGATATCGGCGTGATTGCCGGCGCTTTACCTTTCATTGCGAAAGATTTCAACGTCACTGCCCACCAGCAGGAATGGATTGTCAGCTCGATGATGTTCGGTGCCGCCGTCGGCGCCGTCGGCAGCGGCTGGATGTCCTCTTACCTCGGTCGTAAAAAGAGCCTGATGATTGGCGCCGTGCTGTTCGTTATCGGCTCGCTGTGGTCAGCCATGGCGGGAAACGCGGATATGCTGATTGTGGCGCGCGTGCTGCTGGGCCTGGCCGTCGGCGTGGCTTCCTTTACCGCTCCGCTTTACCTTTCTGAAATCGCACCGGAAAAAATTCGCGGCAGCATGATCTCGCTGTACCAGCTGATGATCACCATCGGTATTCTGGGTGCCTATCTCTCCGATACCGCGTTCAGCTACACCGGCGAATGGCGCTGGATGCTGGGCATCATCACTATCCCGGCGGCCCTGCTGCTGGTCGGCGTCTGCTTCCTGCCTAACAGCCCGCGCTGGCTGGCGGCGAAAGGCAACTTCCGCGATGCGCAGCGCGTGCTGGATCGCCTGCGCGACACCAGCGAGCAGGCAAAACGCGAGCTGGATGAAATTCGTGAAAGCCTGAAGATCAAACAGTCCGGCTGGAATCTGTTCAAAAACAACGGTAATTTCCGCCGTGCGGTCTGGCTGGGTATTCTGCTACAGGTTATGCAGCAGTTCACCGGTATGAACGTCATCATGTACTACGCGCCGAAAATTTTTGAAATTGCCGGCTTTACCAATACCACCGAGCAGATGTGGGGCACCGTTATCGTTGGTCTGATCAACGTGCTGGCGACCTTTATCGCTATCGGTCTGGTGGATCGCTGGGGCCGTAAGCCGACCCTGAAGTTGGGCTTCCTGGTCATGGCGATCGGTATGGGCGTGCTGGGTACCATGCTGCATATCGGCATTCACTCTGCCGGTGCACAGTACTTTGCTATCGCTATGCTGCTGATGTTTATCATCGGCTTCGCCATGAGCGCCGGCCCGCTGATCTGGGTACTGTGTTCTGAAATTCAGCCGCTGAAAGGCCGCGATTTTGGTATCACCGTTTCTACGGCGACCAACTGGATTGCCAACATGATCGTCGGGGCGACCTTCCTGACCATGCTGAACACGCTGGGCAACGCCAATACCTTCTGGGTCTACGCAGGTCTGAATATCCTCTTTATTATTCTGACGATTATGCTGATCCCGGAAACCAAAAACGTTTCTCTTGAGCATATCGAACGCAACCTGTTAAGCGGCAAAAAGCTGCGAGACATCGGTCAGCGCGACTAAGCTTCACTGGCCGGGGCAACCCGGCCAGCTTCATTGAATTCCCCTGCCTCACGTCGTATCCTCTGCACCATGAAATCCCCTCGACTTCCAATAGCCCTACAACAGGCCGTGATGCGTTCGCTGCGCGACAAGCTGCAGCAGGCTAATCAGCGCCTTGAACGTCACTATCCTGAACCAAAGCTGGTTTATCAGCAGCGCGGTACGGCTGCGGGCACCGCCTGGCTGGAAGCCTGGGAGATCCGCCTGAATCCGGTGCTGCTGCTGGAAAATCAGGAAGCTTTTATCAATGAAGTGGTGCCGCACGAGCTGGCGCATCTGCTGGTATGGAAACAGTTTGGCCGCGTGGCGCCGCATGGCAAAGAGTGGAAGTGGATGATGGAAAGCGTGCTGGGCGTGCCTGCACGACGCACCCACCAGTTTGCTATCGAATCGGTGCGCAGCCGCGCTTTCCCCTATCGCTGCCGCTGTCAGCAGCATCAGCTGACCGTGCGTCGCCATAACCGGGTCACGCGCGGCGAAAGCGAATACCGCTGCGTTCACTGCGGCGAAAAATTGCTGCCCGGCACGTTTACGCCCGCATAAAAATCGGCCTGGCGTCAAAAAAAGCGCTGATAAAGCACGCGACGATTTCCTGTTATCCGGCGCTTCTGCTACTCTCGCCGCTTTATTGACTGACAGAAAACCGGACTATGTTACGCAAAATTATTGGCTGCTTTTCGCTGCTGACCGCCTTCTTTGCCCACGGGTTAAGCCCCAACAACTACCATCAGAATAATTTCAGCCAGGCAAAAGCCTATGCCGCGCAAATCAATGCCGATGCGCCAGGCTCTTTTTACTGCGGCTGTAAAATTAACTGGCAGGGGAAAAAAGGCGTGCCGGACCTCGCCTCCTGCGGCTATCAGGTGCGCAAAAACGCCAACCGCGCTAACCGCATTGAGTGGGAGCACGTGGTGCCCGCCTGGACTTTCGGCCACCAGCGCCAGTGCTGGCAGGATGGCGGCAGAAAACAGTGCGCCAAAGACGCGGGCTATCGCCGTATAGAGTCCGATCTGCATAACCTGCAGCCCGCCATCGGCGAGGTTAACGGCGATCGCGGCAACTTTATGTACAGCCAGTGGAACGGCAGCGAGCATCAGTACGGCCAGTGCGAAATGAAGATCGACTTCAAGAACAAGCAGGCTGAACCGCCAGCGCGCGCGCGCGGCGCCATCGCCCGCACCTGGTTCTATATGCGCGACCAGTACCAGATTGCGATGTCGAAACAGCAGACTCAGCTGATGACGGTCTGGGACAAGCAGTATCCGGTTACCGCCTGGGAATGCGAGCGCGATAACCGCATCGCAAAAGTCCAGGGCAACCACAACCCCTATGTACAGCGTGCTTGCCAGCGGTAAAATCTGTGGCCTAAACTGGACAGCATGTCTTGGCCGCGCCCGCCGCGGCCAGTTACTTTTATCAGGATCCCCATGCGTATACCCCGCATTTATCATGCCGAACCGCTGGTCGTCGGCAGTGAAGTTTTCCTCAACGAAGAAGCGGCAAATCACGTAGGACGCGTACTGCGGATGAACGCCGGTCAGCGCCTGGAATTGTTCGATGGTACTAATCTGACATTTAGCGCCGAAATCGTGCAGGCGGATAAGAAAAATGTGCGCGTCGCCGTGCAGGAAAGTCGCGAAGAGTGCCGTGAATCCCCGCTTCACCTGCATTTAGGCCAGGTGATGTCGCGCGGCGAGAAGATGGAGTTCACCATTCAAAAAGCGGTGGAACTGGGCGTAAACAGCATCACCCCCTTGTTTTCTGAGCGCTGTGGCGTAAAGCTTGATGCCCAAAGGCTGGCGAAAAAAATCCAGCAGTGGCAAAAAATTGTGATTGCCGCCTGCGAGCAGTGCGGCAGAAATCGCGTGCCGGAGGTGCGTGAAGCAATGACGCTGGAGGCCTGGAGCGCCGAAGAGGACAGCAGCCTGAAGCTCAATCTGCACCCGAGAGCGAGCCAAAGCATCAATACCCTGCCGCAGCCCGTGGAACGCGTCCGTTTGCTGATTGGCCCGGAAGGCGGCCTGACGGCGGATGAGATCGCGATGACGGCGCGCTACGGCTTTACCGATATCCTTTTAGGGCCTCGCGTGCTGCGCACGGAGACCACCGCGCTAACCGCCATTACCGCCCTTCAGGTGCGGTTTGGCGATTTAGGCTGATAACAGGCACTGACGAGAAAAACGGCAGGCAAGAAAGCTCAACTGGAGAGACTAATGATTAAGCTTGGCATTGTGATGGACCCGATTAGCGCCATCAATATTAAAAAAGACAGCAGCTTCGCGATGCTGCTGGAAGCACAGCGCCGCGGTTATGAAATTCACTATATGGAGATGAAAGATCTCTATCTGCGCGGCGGTGAAGCGCGCGCCGCAACGCGTCTGTTGAGCGTTGAGCAAAACTACGACAAATGGT
The DNA here is from genome assembly GCF_051400835.1 of Erwinia artemisiae. Classification (NCBI taxonomy): domain Bacteria; kingdom Pseudomonadati; phylum Pseudomonadota; class Gammaproteobacteria; order Enterobacterales; family Erwiniaceae; genus Erwinia; species Erwinia artemisiae. Next base: position 211,155 of record NZ_JBLFFM010000003.1, read on the forward strand.
ACGAGTTCGGCAGCGAGCAGGATATTGCGCTGGCCGACCTGAACGTAGTGCTGATGCGTAAAGATCCGCCTTTCGACACCGAATTTATCTACGCGACCTACATCCTTGAGCGCGCGGAAGAAAAAGGCACGCTGATCGTGAATAAGCCGCAGAGCCTGCGCGACTGCAACGAGAAGCTCTATACCGCCTGGTTTGCTGAGCTGACGCCGGACACGCTGGTGACCCGCAGCGCGCAGCAGATCCGCGATTTCTGGCAGGAGCACGGCGACATTATCCTGAAACCGCTGGACGGCATGGGCGGCGCCTCTATTTTCCGCGTGAAGCAGGAAGATCCAAACCTGTCGGTGATTATTGAAACGCTGACCGAGCACGGCAGCTTCTACTGCATGGCGCAGAACTATCTGCCAGCGATTAAAGAAGGCGACAAGCGCGTGCTGGTGGTGGATGGTGAACCCGTGCCTTACTGCCTGGCTCGCATTCCCAAATCGGGCGAAACGCGTGGCAACCTGGCGGCCGGCGGCCGTGGCGAAGCGCGTCCGCTGTCCGAAAGCGACTGGGAAATTGCCCGCCGCGTCGGCCCAATGCTGAAGCAAAAGGGCCTGATTTTTGTCGGCCTGGATATCATCGGCGACAAGCTGACGGAAATTAACGTGACCAGCCCGACCTGCATACGTGAGATCGAGGCCGCATTCCCGATTTCAATTACTGGTATGCTTATGGATGCGATTGAAAAACGACTGGCCTGATAAGAAAAGGATTGACGGGCCTTCGTGCTAACCCTGTTGTTCGCCTGCGGCCTTTACCACAGGCGGGCAACCCGACTACAGAATCCTGATATGAATTTACAGCATCATTTTTTGATTGCCATGCCCACGCTGCTGGATCCTTTGTTCAAACGTTCGGTTGTTTATATCTGCGAACACAATGACGAAGGCGCCATGGGTATTATCGTTAATAAACCGATGGAAAATCTTACCGTCGACGGCATTCTTAAGAAGTTAAAAATTATGCCAACCCCGCGCGAACCCGAAGTCAAACTCGACAAGCCGGTTTTTGCCGGCGGCCCGCTGGCAGAAGATCGCGGTTTTATTTTGCACTCGGCTCAGCATACCTACGCGTCCAGCATTCGCGTTTCCGATAATACGGTGATCACCACCTCCCGCGACGTGCTGGAAACGCTGGGCACGCCGGAGCAGCCGGAAAGCGTACTGGTCGCGCTGGGCTACTGCGCCTGGGAGAAAGACCAGCTGGAAAACGAGCTGCTGGAAAACGCCTGGCTGACCATTCCGGCCAACAGCAATATTCTGTTTAAAACGCCCGTGGCCGAACGCTGGCGCGAAGCGGCGAAAAGCATCGGCGTGGATATTCACAATATCACCAGCGATGTTGGACACGCCTGATGAGCCACCTTACTCTGCTGGCCTTCGATTTCGGCACCAAAAGCATCGGCGTGGCGATAGGCCAACAGCTTACCGGCACCGCCCGCCCGCTTCCCGCGTTAAAAGCGCAGGATGGCACGCCCGACTGGAGCAAAATCGAGGCGTTGCTGAAAGAGTGGCAGCCGGATCATGTTGTGGTCGGTCTGCCGTTAAATATGGACGGCACCGAACAGCCGCTAACCGCCAGAGCGCGCAAATTTGCCAACCGGCTGCACGGCCGCTTTGGCGTCAAGGTAGAGCTGCACGATGAGCGCCTCAGCACCGTGGAAGCCAGGGCTGACCTCTTTTCACGCGGCGGCTTTCGGGCGCTGAACAAGGGCAGCGTCGATTCCCTTTCGGCCGTGATCATCCTCGAAAGCTGGTTTGAGAACGCGTGGAGCTAGTCGGCTCGTTTATCGCTTCACTTTTACCGCCGGGCCGCGTAACGTCGCCCGGCTCGTGCACCAGCCCCGCTTAACGTTACGCCAGCAGCACCGCTTAACGTTACGCCACCAGCACCGCCACCCGCCCGTTTCGATTGCCGCCACGCCCCAGCACCAGCGGCTGCCAGTCTCGATTGCCATTACTTCTCCAGCTCCACTTGCCAGTAACGCCTGCCATTACGCTATCAGCCCCGCTTTCCGTTACACCTCCGTCTTCACCTGAAATCACGCCACCAGCCCGGCCTGCCGCCGCGCCTGCAAACTTTGCTCAAACGTCTGCATACCCAGCTGCGCGCCGGTTTGCAGCACGCCCGGCAGCTGATACGTTTTGCCCTCGCGAATCAAGCTGCTTGTGGCTGGGGTATTAATCAGCACCTCAAACAGCGCCACCCGACCTTTGGTCACGCCCGGCACCAGCTTTTGCGCTATCACCGCTTTCAGGCTGCCGGCCAGCTGGCTGCGGATCAGGTTTTTCTCCGCGCCGGGAAAAACGTCCACCAGCCTGTCCACCGCCTGCGCCGCGCCGCGCGTGTGCAGCGTCGCCAGCACCAGATGCCCGGTTTCTGCCGCCGTCAAAGCCAGCTGGATGGTGTCGCTATCGCGCAGCTCGCCCAGCAGGATGACGTCCGGATCCTGGCGCAGCGCCGCCCGCAGCCCGGTGCTGAAAGAGACGCAGTGCCGGCCTATCTCCCGCTGCTGGATCAGCGATCGCTCGCTGCGGTGAATAAACTCCACCGGATCTTCCAGCGTCAGGATATGGCGGTGCTGCTGCTGGTTAATCGCGCCGATAAGCGCAGCCAGCGTGGTTGATTTGCCGCTGCCCGTCGCGCCCGTCACCAATACCAGCCCGTCCTGCAGCCGGAGCAGCTCCTTTACTATCGGCGGTAGATCCAGCTCCGCCAGCTCGGGACAGCGGCTGGTGATAAAGCGCAGCGCCAGCGAAATACCCCGCCGCTGTCGGAACAGATTCGCCCGCAGCCGCGTGCCGTCGGCCAGCGTCAGCGCGAAATCCAGCTGGCCTGCGCGAGCGAATTCGCGTTGCTGATCGGCATCCAGCCACGCCTGACTAATTTTTAGCAGCAGCTCGTCGCTGGCAGGAAGACCGCCCGGTATCGCCTCCAGCCTGCCGGCCAGCCGCCAGAACGGATAATGACCACTACAGAGGTGCAGATCCCCGGCGTTATGCTTTACACTAAGCGCCACTAATTCCTCAATATCCATATTAACTCCCTGACTATGACCCCGATTCAGCACAACTTACAGCAGATACGCGAGCGGATCTCAGCGGCAGCCGCACGATGCGGCCGCGATCCAGCAGAAATTACGCTGCTTGCAGTGAGCAAAACAAAACCTGCGAGCGCGGTCGAAGAAGCGGCGGCGGCGGGCCAGCTTGCCTTTGGCGAAAACTACGTGCAGGAAGGCGTCGATAAAATCCAGGCGCTTAACAATTCCGCGCTGGCGTGGCACTTTATCGGGCCGCTGCAATCCAACAAAAGTCGGCTGGTAGCGGAAAACTTTGCCTGGTGCCATACGGTGGATCGGCTGAAGATCGCCGCAAGGCTGAACGAACAGCGTCCGGCCGATTTACCGCCGTTGAATGTGCTGATCCAGATAAATATCAGCGACGAGCAGAGTAAATCTGGCATCATGCTGGCTGCGCTGCCGGATCTGGCTCGGGAGATTGCTCAGCTGCCGCGTTTAACGCTGCGCGGCCTGATGGCGATCCCCGCGCCGGAGGCGGATTATCAGCACCAGCTGGCCGTTTGTCGCCGGATGGCGGCAGCCTTTAGCGAACTGAAAAAGAGTTATGCCTCCGTCGACACGCTCTCTCTGGGGATGAGCGACGATATGGATGCGGCTATTGAGGCAGGTACGACCATGGTGCGCATTGGCACCGCCATATTTGGCGCGCGCGATTACGGCGCCACTAACTAACTTTTGAGGGACTCCATGCTGACGTTGACTTTTCTGGTCTCAACGATAATTAATCTTTACGTGAAAGTGCTGCTGCTGCGTATCTGGATGCAGTGGGCAAGATGCGATTTTTATAATCCGTTCTCGCAGTTTATCGTTAAGATCACCCAGCCGGTGATCCGCCCGATGCGCCGGGTCATTCCCTCTATCGGGCCGCTGGATACCGCGTCTTTACTACTGGCCTATGTGCTGAGCGTGCTGCTGTTTACCGTGATGTTCACGCTTCAGAGCAGCGTATTTATTTTCGATCCGGTCTTCCTCTATTTCGGCCTGGTGTCGCTGGTGAAAGCCGCCGGCGTGCTGGTATTCTGGGTGATTATCATTCGCTCGCTGATGAGCTGGATAAGCCAGGGCCGCAACCCGGTGGATTACGTGCTGATCCAGCTGACTGAGCCGCTGATGGCACCCGTGCGTCGCCTTATTCCGGCGATGGGCGGCATCGACTTCTCGGCGATGGCGGTGATCCTGATCCTCTATATGCTGAACTATCTGGGAATGGACTTTGTTCCCGGCTGGGCGCAGCTTTAATTTGTACGGTAGTTAACTTCTGGACCTGATATGCAAAAAGTAGTGCTCGCCACCGGCAATGCCGGAAAAGTTCGTGAACTGGCCGATAAGCTGGCCGCCTTTGGCCTGGATATCGTGGCGCAGACCGAGTGTGGCGTGGAGTCGGCCGAAGAGACCGGCCTGACCTTTATCGAGAATGCCCTGCTGAAAGCGCGTCACGCTGCGGCTATCACCGGTTTGCCGGCGATTGCCGACGACTCCGGGCTGGCGGTGGACGCGCTGGGCGGCGCGCCTGGCATCTATTCCGCGCGCTACGCCGGCGCGGAGGCCAGCGATCGGCAGAATATCGACAAGCTGCTGGAAGCGATGGAAAACGTGGCGGACGGCCAGCGCCAGGCGCAGTTCCACTGCGTGCTGGTTTATCTGCGCCATGCTGAAGACCCCACGCCGCTGGTGTTTCACGGCTGCTGGCAGGGAGAAATCGCCCGTGCCGTCAGCGGCGAAGGCGGCTTCGGCTACGATCCCGTGTTCTTTGTACCGGCGCTGGGCAAAACCGCCGCAGAGCTGAGCAAAGAAGAGAAACGCGCGGTTTCCCATCGTGGCAAAGCGCTGGCCCTGCTGCTGGAAGCGATGCGCAATGCATAATCTGCCGCCGCTCAGCCTCTATATTCATATTCCGTGGTGCGTACAGAAATGTCCCTACTGCGATTTCAACTCGCATGCGCTGAAGGGCGAAGTGCCGCACGAGGAGTATGTCCGGCATTTACTGGCCGACCTGGATGCCGATCTGCCGCTGGCGGCTGGCCGCGAGGTTGGCACAATCTTTATCGGCGGCGGCACGCCCAGCCTGCTGAGCAGCGAGGCGATGCAGATGCTGATGGACGGCGTGCGGGCAAGGCTGCCGCTCTCGCCAACGGCGGAAATCACCATGGAGGCGAACCCGGGCACCGTCGAGGCCGATCGCTTCAGCGGCTATCAGCGCGCCGGTATCAACCGCATCTCGATTGGCGTGCAAAGCTTCAGCCAGCAGAAGCTGACGCGTCTTGGCCGCATTCACGGCCCGGAAGAAGCGAAGCGCGCGGCGAAGCTGGCTCAGGGGCTGGGCCTGCGCAGCTTTAACCTTGATTTGATGCATGGCCTGCCCGATCAGTCGCTGGCGGAGGCGCTGGACGACCTGCGCCAGGCTATCGAGCTGGATCCGCCGCATCTTTCCTGGTATCAGCTGACCATCGAACCCAACACGCTGTTTGCCTCCAGGCCGCCCGTGCTGCCGGACGATGACGCGTTATGGGATATCTTTGAGCAGGGCCACCAGCTGTTAACGGCGGCGGGTTACGAGCAGTACGAGACTTCCGCCTATGCCAAACCGGGCTACCGCTGCGAGCATAACCTCAACTACTGGCGCTTCGGCGACTATCTGGGGATCGGCTGCGGCGCGCACGGCAAGCTGACGCAGGCAGACGGGCGAATTATCCGCACCGCCAAAATCCGCCACCCACGCGGCTTTATGAACGGCAATTACCTGGATCGTCAGCACGAGGTCGCGGAAACAGAAAAGCCGTTTGAGTTCTTTATGAACCGTTTCCGGCTGCTGGAAGCGGCGCCGCGCGAAGAGTTTGCGCGCTTTACCGGCCTTAGTGAGGAAGCTATTCGTCCTCAGCTTGATGAGGCGCTGGCGAAAGGTTACCTGACGGAAACGGCGCAAAGCTGGCAGGTGACGGAGAAAGGCAAGCTGTTCCTGAACTCGCTGCTGGAGCTGTTCCTGGCTGAATAGCCGCCCCGCTTTACCCACGTCCCGCCGGAAAAAGCGGGGCGTGTTTTCAAACGGCTATCCCCTCTTTACGCGCGGCGCGCGGAATACCAGCCTAATCGCAAGCCGTTAATACAGTCTGCCGTTATGGCAACGCTGCCAGCTATAAATCCCATGGACGTCTTTAGACAAAGAGAAAGGCGATAACGTCCTGGTGCCGGTAGTCTTTGCCGCTTACAGCCAGCCCGTACAGACACCAGAAGAGCAGCTCTGGCCGGATTATTTCAATCCGCCAATCAGCGTCTTACGCTGCGCTTCCAGCGCGGTCACGCGGTTGCAGACTTCGTGTCCGAAGTTCTGGAAGTCCGCCTCCTGATTGCTCCATTCCGCCTGCACGGCCTGCTGCAATCCGCCCAGGTTACCCATCACTGCCTGAAGCGGATTATCGCCGTTCACCTTGCTGCCCATTTCGTTAAGGCTGTCCTGGATCACGCCGCCCATCGCGCTCTGCACCAGCTTTTCGCCGTCCTGCCGCACCTGCTCGATAGCCTGATGATGGAACGTCAGCCCGTCGTTGCGATGCTCAATAATGCGGTTCATCTGCTGCTTCAGCTGCTCGTCCAGCTTTGTCAGGCGGCTACGGACTCTGCTGTCCGTGCCCAGTTTGTTGACGATCACGTTATCCAGCGCCACGCGGCTTTTTTCCAGACGCTGACGCGCTCCCTGATCGATCCAGGGCAAATCGCGGCGCAGCGCGGCCTGATAGTCGATGGCGGTCTGGCGCGTGGCGTTATCGACCGAAGCGGACTGCCCGTTGCGCTGTACCTCGCCGGTCGGTGTGATGATCAGATTGCCGCTGGCGCCCACTACCTTGACGTTCTGCGGAGAGATAACGATATCGTCCTGAGGATTGACGCTACATTGATAGTCGGCCTGTGCCTGGCCTGCCGCCAGCAACAGCGCGGCCGCTACGATCGCTTTACGCATTGACTCTTCTCCTGAGAAACAAAAGGCCACGCATGCGTGGCCTCAACGGACGGTTTGCCTGCTTATGCTACGGCAGGCAGATAATTAGTCCCACCAGACGTCGAAAAGTTCGGTTACCTGGATATTATTCAGCTGGCGATCTTCCAGCCATTTACGCACCAGCTCGCGGTGCTCATCGGTGCACTTGCCGGTTTGCTGCAGGCAGACCAGCCCTTCCCACTGCAGGAAGCCGCTGCCGTCAAACGCCAGGCCGTTGGGATCGATAACTTCATTAATGAAGGCGTCCAGGGTGGTGTCGATGGTGTCGCCGCTGGTATCTTCCGGGAAGGAGAAAGCGACGGAAAAGCCTAATTCCTGAAACTCATCGATATGCATTTTTTTACGCAAGCGACGACTGCGTTGAGCTGCCATTATTTAATCCTCTCAAACATCAAATCCCATACACCGTGGCCAAGACGCTGGCCGCGCTGTTCGAATTTTGTTAACGGCCGCGAATCGGGACGCGGCACATAATCGTTGGTTGCCGACTGGTTTTTGTAGCCAGCAATGCTGCTCATTACTTCCAGCATATGTTCCGCATAGGCTTCCCAGTCGGTCGCCATATGAAACACGCCGCCCAGCTTCAGCTTGCGCATCACCAGCTCGGCAAAAGGCACCTGAACGATGCGGCGCTTGTTATGGCGCGCTTTATGCCAGGGATCCGGGAAAAAGAGCTGCACCATACGCAGCGAATTATCCGGGATCATTTTCTCCAGCACGTCGACTGCATCGTGACACATCACGCGCAGATTCTCCACGCCCGCCTCGTCGGCTGCGCTCAGGCAGGCGCCGACGCCCGGCGAATGCACTTCAATACCCAGAAAGTTTTGCTGCGGGTTCGCGGCGGCCATCGCCACCAGCGATGCGCCCATGCCAAAGCCAATCTCCAGCACCACCGGCGCCTCGCGGCCAAAAAGGGATGCCAGATCAACGGGTTCCGGCTGATACTCCACACCTTTAACAGGCCAGAAATGGTCCAGCGCGTGCTGCTGGCCTTTGGTCAGGCGGCCCTGACGGCGAACGAAGCTGCGAATACGGCGCATCGGGCGGCCGTTTTCGTCAAACTCCGGTGTAATCACATCATTCTTCATGTTTCTGCCTGCTGGTCTGCAATATCTGAAAAACGGGCATTATGCAAAGTTACAGCGGTTAAGCAAGCCCTGGAAACTTCCGGTTTACAGCATAACGGGTCTGTGCTGGAATCCCAGCCTGATTTTTAATTTACTGGGGAAACCTCGCAAAGATGATGCAAGCGCCGCAGTTCTCACAGCAGGTACTGGACTGGTATCAGCGCTTTGGCCGCAAAACCCTGCCCTGGCAGCTGGCAAAAACCCCTTATAAAGTTTGGCTCTCCGAAGTGATGCTGCAACAGACGCAGGTCGCGACCGTTATCCCTTACTTTGAACGCTTTATGGCGCGCTTTCCCACCGTGACCGATCTGGCTGCCGCAAAGCTGGATGAGGTGCTGCATTTATGGACCGGACTTGGCTACTATGCCCGCGCGCGCAATCTGCATAAGGCGGCGGTACAGGTAGTGGAAAAACACGGCGGGAAATTCCCGGAGACCTTTGCAGAGGTTGCCGATCTGCCCGGCGTCGGCCGCTCGACAGCGGGTGCGATCCTTTCTTTATCGCTGGGTCAGCATTTCCCGATCCTGGACGGCAACGTCAAGCGAGTGCTGGCACGCTGCTATGCCGTTCAGGGCTGGCCGGGCAGAAAAGAGGTGGAAAAGCGTCTTTGGCAGATTAGCGAAGAGGTCACGCCTGCCGAAGGCGTCAGCCAGTTTAACCAGGCGATGATGGATTTGGGCGCGATGGTCTGCACCCGCTCAAAACCCAAATGTGAAATTTGTCCGCTGAAGCTGGGCTGTATCGCCTGTGCGCAGGGCAACCAGACCGCTTATCCCGGCAAGAAGCCAAAACAGATTTTGCCGGAGCGCACCGGCTATCTGCTGATGATGCAGCGGGACGACAAAGTGTGGCTGGAACAGCGGCCGCCGGTTGGCCTGTGGGGCGGGCTGTTCTGCTTTCCGCAGTTCACCAGCGAAGACGAGCTGCGGCAGTGGCTGCACAGCCGCCGTATCGATCATGCGGCGCTGACCCAGACTATCGCTTTTCGCCACACATTCAGCCATTTCCACCTGGATATTGTGCCAATGTGGCTGAAACTGCCTGCCGCAGGCGCGGTCATGGATGAAGCCGCGGGTCTCTGGTATAACTTAGCGCAGCCGCCGTCCGTGGGACTGGCTGCCCCGGTGGAGCGCTTGCTGGCGCAGCTGCGTCAGCCGCAACCGATGGGCATTCCAACAGAAGAGGAAGAGTGATGAGCAGAACCATTTTTTGTACGTTCCTGCAGCGCGATGCTGAAGGACAGGATTTTCAGCTCTATCCGGGTGAACTGGGCAAGCGTATCTATAACGAAATTTCCAAAGAAGCCTGGTCGCAGTGGATGAGCAAGCAAACCATGCTGATCAACGAGAAAAAGCTGAGCATGATGAACCCGGAAGATCGCAAACAGCTTGAGCAGGAAATGGTGAAATTTCTGTTCGAAGGACACGATGTCCATATCGAAGGTTATACCCCGCCAGCAGAATAAACGTTGGGCCTCGCCATAGAGGCCCCCTCAATTTGGGCGTAGCACGACATAATGAAGAAACTGATAGGCTTGCTGGTTATCGCGCCGCTGCTGATTTCCTGCTCCAGCAATAAAAAGCCGGTTTTCCACGAAGAGTGGGTCAAGGACACCAACGGATTCGACATTCTGATGGGGCAGTTTGCCCATAACATCGAAAATATTTGGGGTATTAATGAAGTCCTGATCGCCGGTCCAAAAGACTACGTTAAATATAGCGATCAGTATTATACGCGCAGCCATATTAACTTTGACGCCGGTAAGATCACTATCGAGACTATCGCCGGTACGGATCCGATGGCAAGCCTGCGTCAGGCGATCATTACCACGCTGCTGATCGGCGAAGATCCGGGCAATGTCGATCTCTACTCCGACGCCAACGATATTCAGCTGGGTCAGGAGCCGCTGCTCTATGGTCAGGTGCTGGATAATACCGGCCAGGCGATCCGCTGGCAGGGTCGCGCGGCCAGCTTCGCCGACTACCTGATCCAGAATAAATTGCAGCGCCGCAACGCCGGTCTGCATATCATCTGGTCGGTTACTATCCCGATGGTGCCCAACCATCTGGACAAGCGTGCGCATAAATATCTGCCGATGGTGCGCAAGGCGGCGGAGAAATACGGCGTGGATCAGGCGCTGATCCTGGCGATCATGCAGATTGAATCGAGCTTCAACCCCTATGCGGTCAGCCATTCTGACGCGCTGGGCCTGATGCAGGTGGTGCAGCATACCGCCGGCGCGGACGTGTTCCGCATGAAAGGGAAATGGGGCAAGCCGAGCCGCAGCTACCTGCTCGATCCGGAAAACAATATCGATGCGGGGACGGCCTATCTTTCGCTGCTGCAGGACAGCTACCTTTCCGGCATCGCGAATCCGCTGTCACGGCGCTATGCGGTGATCACAGCCTATAACGGCGGCGCGGGCAGCGTACTGAGAGTCTTCTCCAGCGATAAGAATCGGGCCTTCAGCGCGATTAACGATCTGTCGCCTGCGGAGGTGTATCAAACGCTGACCACCAACCACCCTTCTGCCGAGTCGCGTCGCTATCTTTATAAAGTGAACAACGCGCAGAAGAGCTACCATCGCTATTAGTATTGCTGCGGGTAGCGCGGACGTTTCGGGTGGGGTAAAGCGAATAGCGCGCAGGCTGACTTCTGCAAAAGAGCAAAGCGGACAGATCCGAGGATCCGTCCGCTTCCAGTCTTAGCGGCTGATGTTTTTAAACTGCTTTGTGGTTTCCGTCAGCGCAACTTCGGTCGGCAACCGCTCCATGGAGCTGGCGCCGTAAAAACCGTCGCACTGTGGGCACTGGCTGAGGATATACTTCGCGTCTTCCGGCGTGGAAATCGGCCCGCCGTGACAAAGTACAATGACCTCTTTACGCACTTTCTTCGCGGCTGCCGCCCATTCGTTGATTAACGGCACGCAGTCGGCCAGCTTCAGTGCGGTTTCCGCGCCGATGTTGCCGCCGGTGGTCAGTCCCATATGCGCCACGATAATATCCGCGCCCGCTTCCGTCATCGCTACAGCATTTTCCGTGCTGAAAACATAAGGCGTGGTCAGCATCTCTTTTTGTGCCGCCAGCCGGATCATATCGACTTCCAGCCCATAGCCCATGCCGGTTTCTTCCAGGTTGGCGCGGAAGTTGCCATCAATCAGCCCTACCGTGGGAAAATTTTGCACGCCGGCGAATCCCATCGCCTTGAGATCGTCCAGAAACTTATCAAAATGGCAGAAGGGATCGGTGCCGTTGACGCCCGCCAGCACCGGCGTGTTCTTCACTACCGGCAGCACTTCTTTTGCCATATCCACTACGATTTCGTTGGCGTTGCCGTAGGCCAGCAGGCCGGCCAGCGAACCACGCCCGGCCATACGGTAGCGCCCTGAATTATAGATAACGATCAGGTCTATGCCGCCCGCCTCTTCGCATTTCGCGGAAAGCCCGGTACCGGCTCCGCCGCCGATAATCGGTTCGCCGCGCGCAATCATCGCGTTAAATTTTGTCAGTATCTCCTGACGGGTAAAAGCCATGTTCAGCACTCCTTTTCGATCAGCTGGCGAAACTCTCTGACCGCCGCCAGCGCAAATTGCGGATCGTTGATATTAAACGGCAGGCGACGAATAACGCGGCGGCTGGTCTGTTTGACGTTCGCCTCCAGCGTGCTGATAAAGGCGGCGCGCGCTTCCGGCGACCAGAAAGCCTGGCCCGGCGCGTCCAGCGCGGAGAACCCGCCTTCCGGGATCAAAAACACGATGTCGCCTTCGCAACGATTAAGCTTATCCGCTATCCATTTCGCCATCGTCGCGTTCTCTTCCGGCGTGGTGCGCATCAGCGTAACCTGCGCGTTATGGTGATAGAAAAGCCGGTCGGCATATTTCTCCGGCACGCCGGAAGGATGACCAAAGTTGACCATATCCAGCGCGCCGCAGGAAATTACGCAGGGAACGCGGCTGTTGGCTACGGCGTCAAAACGCGTTTCATCGCAGGCCAGCACGCCGCCAAACAGGTAGTCGCAGACTTCGGTGGTGGTTAAATCCAGCAGGCCGCTCAGCATCCCGCTGTCGGTCAGCTTTTCCATCGCCTTGCCGCCGCTGCCGGTGGCATGAAACACCAGGCAGTCGTAATGCTCTTCCAGCATGGCGCTGACCGTCTGAATACAGGGCGTGGTGACGCCGAACATGGTCAGGCCCAGCGCGGGCTTGTCGTTACTGTCTTTTTCTATGGGAAAAAGCACCGCACCGGCGATTTGATGGGCCGCATTGCCCAGCACGCGACGCGAGATACGGTTAAGACCGGAGACATCGGTGACCGAATAGACCATGCTGATATCGCTGGCGCCAACGTAGCCGGAAACGTCGCCGGAAGCCATCGTCGAAACCATTACCTTCGGCACGCCGATCGGTAAGGCCTGCATCGCTGGCGTAATCAACGCCGTACCGCCCGAGCCGCCGAGGCCGATAACCCCAAGCAGATCCTGACGTTGGCTAAGGAAAATTTTAAACGCCTGCGCCATCGCGTTAATGGCCCTGCCGCGGTCGCCGCAGAACACGGCTTCACGCCCGTCCGGATGAAAATCGGCGACCAGCTCCGGCGGAAAATCAGCGGTGGAAGGCGTACTAACTGGTTGAGTTGACAGGTCAACTGTGACGACGTCAACGCCCGCCTTGCGCAGGCAGTCGCTGACATAAAACAGTTCCCTTCCTTTAGTATCTGCCGTTGCGACGGCGTAAACAAAACCACGATTAATAGTCATAGTCGTAACAACACCCTGTTATCAGACAGAATAAAGACTTGATAAAGAAGCAATAAAACAGTAAATAGAGATTGAGAGTTTTTTACTTTCAATTTGTTGAGATAACAGTATCACTATCGTCAATGATAAATCAATTGAATGGAATAAGTGTCTCACAAGGATGTTGGCTATGCTTAATAACAAAACCTGTCCTGCAGACGCCAGCGAATGGGAATGCCCTTTACGCGCTGCCGTCTTCAATCGCTTGAATATCAGGCAGATTTAACAAAATGAGGTTAATGTGGAGCAAAGGGATTCCGCTGGGGTTGTAAAGCTGACCGCCACACGCGCAAGAACACGTCGTTTACTGATCGAGACCGCTATGCGGCTTTTTGACAGCGGCGCGTTCCCGTCCATTACCGAAGTCGCGCAGGAAGCTCAGCTTTCTCGCGCAACGGCCTATCGCTATTTTCCAACGCAGAGCGCGCTGGTTTCCGCCATCGTTACGGAGACGCTCAGCCCGATAAAAAGCTGGCGCCCGACTCGTGAAGAAGCCAGCGACCGTATTGACGAGCTGCTGACGTTCGCTTTTCCGCGCATGTTGGAGCATGAAGGCACGCTGCGCGCGGCGCTGCACCTTTCTCTGACCCAGTGGGCACAGTCGCAGTCCAGCGACAAGCCGGACAGAGAAAAGCTGGTAAGGGGAAACCGCAAGGCGCTGTTGCAGCACGTGCTGGAGCCGCTGAACGACGAGCTGCCGCCGGAGATTGTCGATCGGGTGATTAAGTCCCTGTCGCTGGTCTACGGCTCGGAGATTTTTCTGGTGATGAAGGATATCTGGGGCTGCGATAACGACCAGCTTCAGGATATCGGCAAGTGGATCGCCAGGGCTATTATGCGTCAGGCGCGGGAAGACGCCGCGCTACAGGCTAACTGAGCGGCGCTACCGTGCGACAGAAGGGGCTTATCCCGCGACCTTAACGGCGCGGGATCGCTGGCTTAGCGGCTAAGCATATAGCCCATCAGGCGCTTCACGCCGTTTTCGTCCGTTTCCACATACACGCCCTGTAGCTCCGGTGAAAAACCCGGCAAGCCGTTTAGCCCTTTCTCCAGCGCAAGGAAATAACGCTGCGCCGCCCCGCCCCAAACCTCGCCCGGCACCACGCAGAGCACGCCCGGCGGATAAGGCAGCGCGCCTTCCGCAGCGATACGCCCTTCCGCCTCTGCAATGGGCACCAGCTCGACGTTGCCGCGTATAAATTCAATGTTAGCGTCCTGAGGGTTCATCGCCACCTTCGGCAGGCTCTGCTGGCGGAACATCGCCTTCTGAAGATCTTTTACCTCGTTACCGACATACAGCTGGTGCATCTCCAGACAGAGGCGGCGCAGCGTATAGCCTTCGTAGCGCGCGGCGTTTTTGCGGTAAATAGTCGGCAGCACGTCGCGCAGCAGCGCGTCCTCGCGGATATGCTGCTCAAACTGCGCCAGCTTCGCCACCAGATGCGCCATTTTCTCCATGCTTTCGGCGGGCGTCAGCAGGAAAAGAATGGAGTTCAGATCGCATTTTTCCGGCACCACGCCGTTTTCACGCAGGTAGTTGGCCAGGATCGTCGCCGGAATGCCGAAATCAGCATATTCACCGCTGGCGGCATCAATGCCCGGCGTGGTCAGCAGCAGCTTGCAGGGATCGATCAGATACTGATCTTTTGCGTAGCCGGCAAAGCCATGCCAGGCGGCACGTGGCGCAAAGCTGAAGTAGCGGCTGTCGGCGGCAATAGCGGCCGTCGACGCATCCTGCCAGCGCTTGCCGTCCACTTCGTCAGGGATAAAAGGCCGGATCATCTCGCACTTCGCGAGGATAGCCTTGCGCGCTTCAATCCCCAGCATGACGCACTCGTGCCACAAACGTCGTCCGGCTTCGCCCTGGTGCATTTTGGCATTAACGTCGAGCGCGGCGAACAGCGGATAAAAAGGACTGGTTGAGGCGTGCAGCATAAAAGCATTATTAAGCCGCTTGTGGCTGCAAAAACGCCGCTGGCCGCGAAGGTGGTTATCCTTTTTATGGATCTGGGAGGTTTGCGAAAAGCCAGCCTGCTGTTTGTGTACCGACTGGGTGACGAAAATGCCCGGATCGTGCTCATTAAGTTCCAGCAGCAGCGGCGAGCAGGCTTCCATCACCGGAATAAACTGCTCGTAGCCTACCCAGGCGGAATCAAACAGGATGTAGTCGCAAAGGTGGCCGATGCTGTCGATAACCTTACGCGCGTTATAAACCGTGCCGTCATAGGTGCCAAGCTGGATAATCGCCAGCCGGAAAGGACGCGGCTGGTTGGCGCGATCCGGCGCGACGGCGGCTATTTGCTCCCGCAGCCACTTCTCTTCAAAACAGTGCGCATCGATACCGCCGATAAAACCAAACGGGTTACGCGCCGTTTCCAGATAAACCGGCGTCGCGCCCGCCTGGATCAGCGCGCCATGATGGTTGGATTTGTGGTTGTTGCGATCGAACAGTACCAGATCGCCTCTGGTCAGCAGCGCGTTGGTTACGACCTTATTGGCGCTGGAGGTGCCGTTCAGCACAAAGTAGGTCTTATCCGCGTTAAAAACTTTTGCTGCGAATTTCTGGGCGTGCTTGGCCGATCCTTCGTGAATAAGCAGATCGCCCAGTTTCACATCGGCATTGCACATATCGGCGCGAAAAATGTTCTCGCCGAAGAAATCATAAAACTGACGTCCGGCCGGATGCTTTTTAAAAAACGCGCCGCCCTGGTGGCCCGGACAGGCAAAGGTGCTGTTATCCATTGCCACGTATTTGGTCAGCGTGTTGAAAAACGGCGGCAGCAGCTTTGCCTGATAGTCGGCGGCGGCGGCCTCCAGCCTGGCGGCATCGTCCTCTTCGCCCGTCAGCACGCCGGTGACTTCCGGCAGATCTTCCGCCTGGGCCAAATCGTCAAGCGAGATAAATACGGGCAGGTTAAAACCGGTATGGCGCAGCAGCGCCAGCATCCCGCTGCGCGAGTCGGCCACGGAGAGCACGATTGCCGCCACGTCCGTGAAGTCGGTTTTTTCCAGCGTCACGACTTCGCGACCGGTCTGAAGGTGGATCGCCACGGTGGTGCTGGCTGCAATTTTAAGTGGTGTCATTACGCAAATCCCAGGGTAAGGATAAGGGTGCCGGAGGCACAGCAACGGGGAAAGGCGCGGCCTTTACCCCACGAAAGCGTCAGTAGGGTCAGCTTCGACCGACAGACATCAGTAAACTCCGCGCGCGGCGGGTTTTACTCATGGCTAACCGTGAAGCAGGCAGAGCCTCACCGCATGGTGAGCGGCGTGGATAACAGAAGAAAATGGGATCGGCGGCGCGACATCAGATGATAGCGACAGTGCAGCAGAGCTTGCATGATGGCGGCCTCGCGGAGCGGAAAACGGGGTAATAATCGCATCTTTTATTTTGATGTTCAAGACGCAAAAAGCATTACCCCTATATAGCCCTTTTGAAATAAATATATATATTTCATATATTTATTTTTTACCACACCTCTTTTACGCTGATTTTTTTGGTGATTATGCACTGAAAATGCAAACATATTCAGCAGTTTTCGGTAGTTTTGACTTTACGAACTGACAGCATTTGCCCGACGTGTGCTTTCGCTGCCCTGCCCCGTTTATTAGCCATCTTCCTTGGCGACAAAGCCTCATCAGGAATGCCTGGCTTGCAAAGCTGTGCAGAACGGCGAGCAAATCAGTCTTTAGTATGATGTAACTAACCAGAAAAGGTAGCCCGCGAGCGCGACGGTTTGCAGCAGACAAATGCGGGCAATAGTGCCAAAGCGGCGTAAATCCAGCCGGATTGATGGAAAAGAGTGCAAACAGTTCGCTTTTGTGCATAAAGCCGTTGACGGTTTTCCGCGACTCCTGTTTAATGCGCCTCGTTGCCCGGATAGCTCAGTCGGTAGAGCAGGGGATTGAAAATCCCCGTGTCCTTGGTTCGATTCCGAGTCCGGGCACCACTAATTTAGTTTCATGGCGTTCATATAAGTCCTGAAACGTTATAAAATCAGTAAGTTAAAGAAACCTGATGGCGCTGAAAAGCTCTTTCAGGTTTTTTTACATCCAGAATTTTTGCGGCTTAATTGAAGGCCTGTTGGTTTGATAAACCTCGGAGCCCCGCCATGCCACTCACCGATGCCACCATCCTCAATACAAAACCGCTCGATAAACCTCACAAACTCGCGACGCGCAGGACCTTTACCTGCTGATTAAACTCAACGGCTCTAAACTCTGACAATTCGAATACCGCTTTGGCAACGTGGAGGACGCCAGCCCTGAGTTGCAGGAAACGGCGGAAAGCAAAGCCCCCTGCTTTCTCAACGCTGCGATGATGTCGGCAGGATGCCAATCCGGTTGCCTTATGCTGCCACCTCGTCAATAAATTTCACGCCGTCGGTGATGCGCAACCAGCGCGGATCGTTGATTTTATTAGAGAAAAAGTGGTTCAGATCGTACAGCAGGTAGCCAGGGTAATTTCGGATTTACGGTAACAGCCTCTGTCCCGTCAGCATCTGCGTCAGAGCAAGGCAGTAATGGCAAAGTTCAGTACATTCAGGAACGAAACTCGTTGGGCAGGTGGGGAGTATATCAACTGTCAGGCTGTCCATCATGTGCTCCGGGATCGGATCCAGCAACGAAGGCAGAAGCAGCCTCAAAACAATATATCATTGATAATTTGACTCATAAAACTACCATTTTATTGGCTCCAAATAATGCCAATCAAGCATGAACCAAATCCCCCAACGTTACCATCAACATCATCGGCTCTATCGGCGACGGCTCAAACCCCACCCGCAGGTAAAACTCCCGCGCTTCATCCGACAGGGCGTGAACCAGCATCCCGCGAATACCGATAGTTTCCGCCACCTGAATCACCCGTAACCCGGCATCCCTCACCAGCGCCCGTCCGACGCCCTGCCCGTGTAGTGATTTATCCACCGCCAGACGCCCCAGTACCACAACGGGGATCGGATCGGGCATATTGCGACGAAAGCGACCGGGGGCAGTGTTTGTCGTTACCGCGCTGGACGCCAGCGAGTAATACGCCAGTACGTTAGAATTGCTGCCACAACACACAAAGGTACGGGACGCGCCAGTGGTCTGATTTTTCATCGCCCGCTGTTTCAGCCAGTTATCCATAGAATCCGCACCGCAGCAAAACGGGGTAAGAATATGCCCGGCATGAAGCGGTTCAGGTGCGGAGATCATTTTTCCTGTTCCCACGGCGCAGGGGTCTGCATGGTTTTACGCAGTGCGGCGTTTGGCGCGGGAGCCTGATCCAGACGGGTCAGAAATGCCTGATAAGCCTGCGGATCGGCCATGATGATGCGTTGCTCGATCAACGCCTCTTCTGCGGCGGCGCGAGCGGCCTCCAGCACAAAGTCTGTGCGGTTTTTCCCTCTGGCTTTTGCAGCCCGATCGATAAGCTCGCGCTCAGCGGGCTTGATGCGCAGGTTCAGGGTTTCGCGTTTCATCGCCATGCTGTTTGCGGTTGGCATGATGTTGTCCTCTTGTGTTTCTGTGGATATAAAGTATACAACATGCGTAACGCAGATGTCATTACGGTAAATCCAGAAGGAATCGAACCGGAGTATCGAATCAAACGATTTTCTACGTATTTTAAACCACCATTATGATTTACAAGCAGAAATGAGGGTCAACCTCTGGGTCTTAACTGGAGATAGAAAAAAGATTTATCATTGAAATCAAATTGGTAAGTAATTGAATGTTCCCGAGTCCGGGCACCCTATTTGTAAGAACGGACCTCCCAAGAGGTCCGTTTTTCGTTTCTGTATCCCGCTAAGTTTGCGTTCCCTTTCCGATCGGCGCCCTGCGCGCGTACCGTCCTGACGTCAAAATCTGACAAAAAATCATGACAGGCTGAACGCCACTTATTTATCCCCCCTGGCCTTTTCCGCCTCCTGCTTCAACAAAAAATAGCGTGCCTGTAACTGCGCCAGCGCCCTTTCCGCCTGCCGCCGCTGGATATCTGACTGGCTGAGCGAGTAAAGACGCAGCTGTTCTTCGGCTGGCACCGAGCGGTTAAACGCCTGGGTGGCGTTATACACCACCGACTTCAGCTCGCTGACCGTCATATATTTACCGCGCTGCCCGTCGAGCGCATTCAGCTTTAAAGTTAGCTGCTGTAGCTGCTCCATTCCCTGCTGCCAGCCGCCCATCGCCTCTTCAGGCAGCGCCGCCGCTTTTACTTGCTGCTGCCATTCCGTTGCTATACCGCGTGCCTCCTCCGGGCTGGCTGCCAGCGCCAGGTCTATCAGCTGCTGCCCGTAATTCAGCGACCAGTCCGGTGCAAGGCCGCTAATATGTGCCAACTGCTGCTGAGTATCCCGCAGGACGTTTTGCGACAGCGCACCATCCTGCTTCAGGCTGTTTATCTGCGCTGTGGAAAGCGGCAGCGGTAATGGCGTCAGCGATGCCTTTAGCTGTGCCACCAGCGGGTCCGTACGATGCAGGCTATACCATGCCCATTGCCCCATACATCCCGCCACCAGCATGGTAAGCATTCCGGCGACAAAAGGTTGCCAGCGGCGGGTCTTCGGCGGTGCCGTCGTCACCTCAATGTTGGACGTGGGCTGCGCCACATAGATCCACCGCGCCGCGCCGGGCACCATCTCAGCAACAGACTGCGCGGCGGCAGGTAATGCTACGGCTGGCGCGGAAACAGGATTATCGCCCGTGGCGGCATCGCTGTTTTCCAGCCGCACCGCGCTGGTGTGCATCAGCGCTGCCAGCGCGTCGAACTGGCTCAGATTCCGCAGCTCAAGGCGTTGTAACACCTCGTTAAGCCGTTTGAGCTGCTGTTCGGCAAGGTAAAGCTGGCTGAGGTCGCTGTAACTGGCGGGAAGCTTGCGCATCCATTGCTGCACGCGACGGCTAAGCGCGCTGAGGATCTCCACCCGTGCATGCACCCGTGGCGGCCAAAGATTTCCCCACTGGTGACGGATTAGCGCCTCCAGGATAGCCAGCCCTTCGTTCAGCCCGGCCAGTCCGGCCAGCTGCGCGCGCGCCAGCGTGTACCAGGCCGCCGTTTGCAGCTCTACGCCGTTGTGCTCAAACAGCGCGAGGCTGAGTTTTTCTACGTGTTGCCAGTTAACGTCCGGGCGTGCCGGATGGGACAGCTTGCCCAGCTCGTCGCGTAGGGCGGCGTAATCCGTCAGCGTGCGTGGGTCGCCGCCGGTTTTCAGGTAGGGTTCGGATAAAGTAGTCATAAGAGGTTTCAACTTCGAAAAATAAAGGCGTTTGAGATAAAGCAACAGGCTCGTGATTGGTTAACAGATTTTGATCCAGGCGGGCGGCGTGATAGTCAGCCTGCGGCTTCTCTTCCTGTCGTCCTGTCCAGGCAGCGCCGGGTGACAGGTTCCCAGTAGGCATTAAGGTTTCTGCTGTTTATGCACTGCGTGGCCGCACCGTCAGCAGGCTGGGCGGCGCGTTTTTGCGGCGTAGCTTTCTTTTTTTTGGCCTGTGCCGTTTGTGGATCTTGCCCGGGATACTCTACCCGCCGGTGCGGGCTTCTGTGGCAGTGATACTCGCCTGTTTTACGATTGGTATGGCAGCCTTCAGAATTTGTTCGGCCCGAATGGGCTAAAACAGAGGGGCTTAACATCATGCAGATTAACAGCGCTGTGCCAGCGTGAAGTTTCATTCGTGCTCCCTGTCGAATGCAGAGCCGGAAGGTCTGTATACGCCTCCGTTCTCTGGTTCAGAGGATGGATTGCCGATCGAGATACTGCTGCTGTTTCATATGGCGGATCAGCACCTTGCCTTCCGGCAGAAATTCGGTGCCGTAGCGCACCAGGCCAATCCCTTTCAGCTCGGCATCAATGCCATAGCGCAGCTCGCCGGGCATGGCCTGCGGCAGCAGCGTTACCTGAATGCTGTTCAGGCGCGGCTCGTAGCGGAGCAATACCTCGGACAGCGTGGTCATCAGCTGGTGCGCCGTGCCGGGCATTCCCTGAAGGATTTTGCTCATATCCGGCAGGCCGTAACCGGGCAGATGCGCCAGCGTTCCGGCGCGGCAGTTGAGAATACGCTGCATATTATCGAGCACGGAAAGAATGACCTGGTTCTCTTCGCTGATATCGTGCAGATCCAGCCCGCCGCTGAAGTTGCCGTAAAGCATTTCATACAGCGAGGGAGCGTTATGTGAGTGCGGCATTATTTCTCCTTGAGGGAAAGACTGTTATCGCCCGCTTCCAGCACGCGAGCGTTATCCGCGTCCAGCGCTTCACGCGCCAGCACCTGCTTCCAGTTATTTTTAGTCAGATCCGGCTGGCGGAATAACCCCACCACCGCGACGAACTCCGCCTCTGGCGCCATCGGCATATCCAGGTTGACCGCGCCGCCGGGAGTCAGGATCACATCCCGGCTGGCGAGCAGGTCGCTACTCAGCAAGGTATCGCCTTCAGTAACCAGCTGCTGATAGACCAGCTTATCGAAGACCTTACGGTCGCGAAGCTGATAGACGCGTATCACTACGGACTGAGGCGCGCTGTGGCTTTCGCGCGTATCAGTATTCAGCGCTTCCCGACTGGTAAAATCGAGATGCAGCACCTTTATTTGTTTATAAAAAATGGCGGACACCGCCGAGCGGGTGCCGTCGGTGACGCTTTGCGTCAGTCCGCAGCCGGTCAGGCTGACAGCCAATAACGGCAGTAGCCAGCGGGCGGATTTAATTGAATTGGTAGGTAACACGCTGATTTCCTTGTACGGAGACGGCAGACGACAGCCCCTGATAGCGGCCGGATTCAATGGTAAAAGTTTGCGGCACGTCGCTGGGGATCTCATCCCCTTCCACGCCCAGTACGCCGCTCATGCCCAGCCGGAACGGCGCTTCGCCAAGAGGGGCTACGCGCAGCAGCGCCGTGCTGACGGTCAGACGAATTTTTGCCTTAAAGCGCCAGCCCAGGTAAACGCGCAGCATCACCAGAAAGTCCTGATACAGCTGACCGTCCGGCATCCAGCCCTGGGTTTCGCTTTTGCTGTCGGTCATCAGCTCAATCAGCAGCTGGCTGCTGGTATCCATGACTTCGTCACCCAGCGGCGCATTACCGTCCAGCAGGAAATCGTCTTCGCCGTAAAAGCCAAGCGGCTGGCTGATTTCCACCGGCCGCAGGCTGTAGGGGCTGACGCTGGCGCGGGTTTCCCGGGCCAGCAGGCGAACCAGCGCCTGGATCCCTTCCTGGGTTTTTGCAGGCTGCCGCAGTACGCCCAGCAGCGCCAGGAAGCGAGAAACCGGCGTGGCGATATGGCTGGCGGTGCCGGGAATGCCCAGCCCGACTAACCCCAGCAGCGACTGGGAAATAGCGTCCGTGCCGCCTGGCTCAAAGGTGGCCGGGTAGGAGTATTTACGCCAGATGCGATAGAACTGCGTCAGGATGCGGTGGCTGAAAATGCCGAGAAATCCCTGGAGCGCCTCATGCCCTTCCCTGCGCTGGGTAATATCGTCCAGATAGCTGGTGGGCAGCGGTGAATCCACGCCGTACATGCCCATAAACGTGGTCCGTATTTTGGGTGCGGCCGTGGCATCGTCTTCACTGTATTCAACGCTTTTCAGCTCGCTGGCGGGAAACCCCATCCCCGGCCACGGGGTAAAGCGCACCGCATCATCCTGCGGACGGCTGGAGCTGCCGAGCGGTGGTCGTTCCGGGTGCTGTTTTTCCAGCAGCTGACAGAAGCGATAAAAGTTTATCCGCGTCAGCTCCGCTTCCAGACGCGGGCTTAACCGGGAATGCGGCGGTTGTGTTTCTCTTCCCATTGCAGGCGTTCTCCGGTGGGGTTCAGAATGATAACCAGTCGATTAAACAGATAGATATCGGTATACAGCGCGAAGAAGTGACTGAGCATTTCGCCAAACAGACAGATATCGCCGTGGCCGGCAAAGCCGTGGCTGTCGAGCGTGACGTCAATCTGCACGCCCCGCAGCAAATGGCCTTGTTCAAAGCGCTCGATTTCGCTGTGGCTGACATCGACAATCGCTTCCAGACGGCGGCGATTCATCTCGCTGCCGGTCCACTCGTACAGCGCCAGCGTGCCGCGCAGCACGTCGGCATTGTCCATCATCGACAGGAAATTGCTGCCGAGATGGCTCAGCACGCGCCAGTGAAAACGGTCGCGATCCGGCGGATAACAGGGCAGCGTGGGCGCACAGAGGTTGCGCACGTCCACCTTTGCCGAACTGGTCTTCATCGCGGTATCCAGCACCGTGCTCTGCAACGCGCGGCGCGGCAGCTGGCCGTTGGTGCCGGTAAGCGTCAGCGACAGGCTTTCATCATCCGGCACGGTATGGTTATCAAAGGCTTCCCCACCGAGGATAAGCCAGGTGTTATGCAGCCCGGACGCGCCGCGCCGCACGCGGGTATGGTAGTAATATTCCGGCGCTTCGTGACGCATCATGCCGCCCTTGTGGCGGAAGCTGGAAAACGGCACGTAGGCATGCCGCCCGGAGGAGATCACCGAATCGACGGAATAAATTTCGGTATGGCCATCCTGCACGCGCATAGGACGCAGCAGATACTCGGTCTGAAGCGAGTTCAGCGTCAGCGGGTCGGACTCCAGCGGAAAAAGATTGATGACCGGCGCGCAATGCAGCCGCAGGTGCTTCTCGCTGAAGGTGAAATCGTGCTCCCAGCGCCGCGCCAGCACTACCTCGATTTCAAACCATGCCAGCGCGGCAGGCAGCGTCACGCTCTCCAGACCGCGCAGACCGGTGAACATAAATTTTTCCCGGAAGGTGAAGTACTCCAGCAGCAACTGGTAGCCGCTGAAGCTGCTTTCGCCTTTCGGCCACAGCCCGTCTTGCTCGCCAAACCCCAGCGCGGTAAAGCGCGCGTCCAGCGGGCGACGCTCCGGCTCTCCCGGCAGGCGCAGCCAAATAGTGGCGGTGTTTAAGGTAAAGGCTTCATGCATCGCACAGGCCAGCGGCGCGTCAGCGTTAAAATAGAACGGGATCAGGCTGAGATCGACCCGGCTCCAGTCGGCCAGGCTGCTACAGGCAAAACGCAGGCGCACCACCGATCGCCCTTCCGCATCGGTTGAAAGCGCGGCCTCCTCCAGTGCCAGCGGTTGCAGGCCGATCTGCTGAGTCGTGGTGTAGCGACAGCGGGTCGCTTTCTCGCCAATGGGCCGCGAGAGGATTTCAAACCCCTTCGCGATGGCTATTTTTTCTTTCATTTCGCGCCAGTCGGGGCTGAACTCTACTATCGACATTGACGGAATAGTCCGTAAGTAGTGCGGCCACAGCAGCGTGACCAGCCCTTCAGTCAGCTCGGGCAGATCGTCATCAAGCTTTTCGCGCAGGCGGCCCATCATAAAGGCGAAGCCCTCGAACAGGCGCTCCACATAAGGATCGCGAGCGTCCGCTTTATCCAGATTCAGCAGCGCCGCGCGATCCGGGTGAGCGCGAGCGAACTCTTCACCCGCTTCAAGCAGGTAACGCATTTCCGCGTCGTAATAACGTAGGGTTAAGTCGTCCATAATAAACCTGAATGAGTGACATATCGAAGGAAGCCTAACAGCACAGCACCGCCGCACGGGCCGGATCGAGTACGATCAGGCCGCTCAGCAGCGTGTCCATCTCTGGCTGAAGGCGATCTTTTTCCGTTTCGCTGCGTGCAGCTTTGTTGCGCAGCAGCTTCAGTCGTCGCGCGCGAACTTCAAATAAAAGTTCAGGGCACCACTGCGGCAGCGTCAGCGTCTGCGCGCCGCTGTCCAGTTCGCCCAGCAGGTGCAGCGCCAGATCGTTACGGGCATATTGCTCCGCCACGCGCGCCATCAGCAGACGCATCAGCCAGCGATCGCGGGCGGAAGCCATACCTGGGCGGGATTGTAACCAGACGAACGCGGCCTCAACCCCCTCGCTGTCCGCCAGCGCCAGCAGCTCCGGCTCCAGCTTCAGCACGGCTTCATTATCCTGCGGGACGGCGGTTACCGTATCGGTGGCCCAACTCTCAGGGTCATCCATCACCTGCTGATTGATCCAGTTCAGCGTGACCTCATCGGCAAACGGCGTGCCGTCGTTAAAGGCCAGCGCCTCCAGCCCCGGCAGCCGTGACAGCAGTCCTTTTAGGTCCCGACAGAGGATATCGGCGCGCACCGCATCCGGGTCCGCTTTCGTCAGCGCCTGCCAGGTGTACCACTGTAAATCGAGCCACAAATGGTTAACGCCCTGGGCAAAAAGATCGTCGGTCTGCTCCAGCAGCTCCATCCAGCTCTGCTGGAGATAAAGACGCTTGAGATGGGCGCGATGATCCGGCTTTGGCGGCAGAAGGCGGGTGCGCCCGCTGGCGTCAAGCGGTGGCAGTTCGGTCAGCGTATCCCAGCGAATGCTTTTCATCAGATGGTGTCCTCCCAGCCAGCCGCCCGGCCGATCGCGCAGATATTTCGCCAGCATTTTCGCCTGATCGAGCAGGTCACGACCGGAAGTGACGGTTGTCATTACCGGTGCGGCCGCTGACGACGCAGCGGAGGAGGATGCGCGATCTTCCCGGCTGGTCTGCGGTACCAGGCTATCCGCGCCGCCGCTTTGCGCCAGCCGGTTTTCCAGCGCCAGATAAAGCCCGGCGAGCTGCGGACGATGCTCTTCAGCCAGCAGCTGCATGGCCTGTTCCACCAGCAGCAGCGCGCCGGTAATGCGCTGCATGGTGGCCATATCTACTTCCGGGTAGAGCGAAAGGCTGTCGAGTACGCGTCCGCTGCCAAGCCACTCCAGCGCGGATTTGCGGCTGCGCTCGCGCTGCGGGTGCAGCTGCGTGCCAAAGCGTTGCAGCATGGCGGCCAGCAGCTCCAGCCCTTCCGCCAGACCGGCTTCGCCATCCTGATGCAGCCGTGCCCAGATGTAAAAGGTCGCCACGCGCAGATCCTTGCTTACCGTGGTCAACAGCTTTTCCGTGAGCGAGCAGATCAGCGTGGTATCAATGCCCGAAAGCTTGTTCACCTCTTCGCGGATAAGCTGAAAATCATCGTCATAGCCGGGTTCATCGCCCGCTGGCTGTGCGTCACGGATCGGCAGCAGCCAGGCGCGCCAGTTGTCTGCCCGCGCCTGCGCCAGCCGCATCAGCGCGGCTTGATCTGCGTGGCAGGCGGTCACGATATGCTGTAGCGTGGTCATTCATCTTCTCCTTCCATGGCGGGCATATCGCTATCAGCCGCCAGCGCTCTGGCGGCCAGAACAGCATCAACGCTGAAAATTTCTGCCGGTAGCCTGAAGTTGCGCAGCGCCAGCAGCTGTAACGGGCCGCTGCCCAGCTGCGAGCGCAGCGCCCATTGCAGGTTGCTGCCGTCAGGAGCGGTAAACGTCATCATCCACTGGCTGCGGTCCAGCTGGCGGCGCTTGCCCTGCTCCAGCCAGCGGATCAGTCCCCAGGTGCCGCCGTAGTCGCCAAACAGCCTTGCCCCGGCGCTGGCGGTGCTCCAGGTCAGCAGGGTGCCGGGTTTAAAGGTGTCGCCCGGCCAGCGGAAGGTTTGCCATTCGGCCATCTGGTTAAAGTATTTCTGCTGCTGACCGTCGATGGTCAGCAGCGTCTGCACCACCCCCGGCGTCGGACGCGCCTGCAGCTCAAAGCTGATGCCCTGGCTGCCGTCGGTGAACAGCACGTCAGAGAGCTGACTAAGCTGGTTAAGCGCTTTGAGAAGTGCCGGATTAAAGGTCAGCCCCTGGCTGTTGGTCCGATCCGGTACCCACTGGCTGCCCTCTTTATGCAGCACGCCGCTCAGCTCGGCGTTAAGAAAACGCTCGATACGGCCGCTGTCCCTGCGCAGGAATTCGGCCAGCATTGGTAGTGAAGCATCGTTGCTGCTGGCGGCAAACGGATAGCGCCCGTCAAACGCGCTGCGCCACAGGGCCACCACCGAGCGGTTCCATCTGTCGTTGAGGCTGGCCGCCGACGGTTGCAGCACCGTCTCCCAGGCCTGCGTCAACGGCTGTACGAACATCGTCTGGCCAAAGCCGCTCCACTCTTCGCCCAGGCTGGCGGCAATCAGGCTGCCGTACTGGCGGGTATCCGTCAGGTCGATACTTTTGCCCTGAAACACCGTCTGTGCCAGCGTTTGCATCATCTCCTGCGGATCGGAGCTGCCCGCCACCTGTTGCAGACGCAGGCGCACGCGGGTAATGCGCGTCAGATAAGTTTGCAGGCTCAGGCGGTCATCGCCCGACAGGGCGTTGGCGGCTTTATTTCTGCCCATCAGCGTCAGCAGCGGGCCAAAGGTGTCGTCAAGTGGGCCCTGCGGACCGGCGGCGCTCTGGTCGATTACCGGCTTTTTGCTGCTGCCCACCAGCTCCTTCGCCGATTTGATAAGGGAGTCCGACAGCGCCTCGCGCTGCTCGCCGGTCTGCCCCTGCCACGCCAGCGTGTTCATCAACGCAATCAGCGGCGACTGGCGGACGTCGCTCATCAGCGTCAGCTGGTCGGTCACGTCGGCAATATTGCTGGCCGGATTAAGGCGCAGGCTGTTAAGGAAGTTGAGCCAGCTACCGGCAAAATCGGTGAAATAGCGCTGCGTCAGGCGCGCTTTCAGCGCTTCCGGCGACAGATCGGCGGCAAGCCCCTGGCGGCTGTCGCTGAGCACCCAGTCAATCTCATCACGCCGTGACGTTGCCGCTTTGTCGATAGCCTGCTGCACGCCGCCTTCCCAGGCCTGGCGGGTAAACATGCCCGGCACCATCCTGTCGGTGGTGAACAGGCGTCGGGCATCCGTGCCGTTGGTCATATCCTCCAGCGTGACGTCCGCAAAGTTGCGGCGTACCGATTTGAGCATGTTTTCATACAGGGTGCTTTCGGCGTTGCGGCGGCCAATCTGCTGGAGCAGCACCTGACGGACCTGAGCGACCATCGGGCCATCCGGGGTGATGGCCCAGCGTGGCTGGTACGGCAGTTCGGCAATATAAAATGCCCACAGATCCGGCGCCAGGCTCTGCCATAAGCCGGGCGAGATCCCGCTGCGGGTTGGCTGTACCGTTTTCATCACCGTGGCGTAAAACGTGCTGTCCACCTTTTCGGGATGCGCCATCATCAGCCAGGCCTTCAGCTGGTCGTAGCCGGGTTTTGCCCGTGTGGCGCGCAGTGGGCTGTCCGGCGGCAGGTCCGCCAGCGCGTTCAGCTGCTGCCGGAGCGCGACGTCCGCCGGATCGCGGATCAGTCGGTTATTCGCTATGCCATACCACGGCATCATCGCCGCCAGCAGCGATGCGTGATGATCGAGGCCGAAACGCCGATACCAGGGGGCGCCTTCCTGATGCCAGTGTTTCAGCAGCCCGGCCTCGTTGCGCAGCGCGTACAGATCGGTCAGCTGCCGGTCGGATACCGCCTGGGTTTGCACCACGGCGCGGGCCTTCTCCGCCACGTTGATAATATGATGGCGATTAAGCGCGAAGGAAACGAGCAGGCCCGCGCCCCATACGCCTGCCATCGTCATCAGCGCCCAGGCCAACGTCTGCTGCCAGGGCATTCCGACGCGACGGCCGCGCAGCCGGGTACAGTCATCCACCACGCCCTGCCAGGCGGCGGATAAGGTCAGGGCGTGGCGCGACATTACCTGCGCACTCTCCGCCGGCCCACGGCTTTCCGCCAGGCTGAACATCAGGCCGCGCAGGATGATGCGCTGCTGCGCCCCCTGTAGCCACGGCGACAGTTGCGTTTGCCAGCGCGCAATACCGCCGCGCGCCAGCTGCTGGCCCAGGCGCAGCAGAAAGTCGTGCTGTCGGTGCTGCGCAATCTGCGCCATCCCCTGCCTGCGCAGCATCGGCAGCAGGTGGTTAAGCTGTGAGGCGATATCCTCCGGCAGCGCGCGCAGCGGAAACGTCGCACCGACCGGCTGTTCGGGCCTTCCCTCCTGCGACCAGTCGCTGCTGCATAGCTGCCACAGCCATACCGGCGGCAGATAGCGCAGCAGGCTGCCGATGCTCTCCAGCGCGCGTAAATCACTATCGCTCTGCTGCAGCGTCAGGTTTTGCTCTTTATCCAGCACGCGGATAATGCCGTCCAGCGGACGGCCGCAGCGAAGTTTGCGCAGCGCGTGATATTTTTCGGCGTCCACTTCGCCCCCCAGGCTGCCGCCATCAATCAGCACGGTACGGTTACCTTCCAGCCACTGCTGCTCTTTCAGGCCGGGCAGCAGGGTTTCGCGAGCAGCCTCGTCGCCTACTACCAGCAGCAGACGCACTTTGAAGCGCCAGAACAGGCCGTAGCGGGCGCGGAGATGGGTGTTCAGCTGCGTGATACTGGTTATTTCGGCTAATTTTTTGTCAGTAACTCTGGCGTTTTCCCTGACGGCGTAACTCTTTACCTCCCGATAATATTTCGCGGCAAAGAGTCGTGTAGAAATAAAAAATATGATAATAAAAATAAGTAAACCGCCTGTACATACCAGGGCAGCAATAAAAATCCTCTCCTGCCATGTGGAATCAGGGGAAATACCTAACTGCACTGGATTATTTTTAACAATAAAACATATCAAAACACCAAGACATAGCAGAAAAAACAGGATTAACCACAATTGAAAATTCGAGTTACTTATTCCCTTTAAAATCCTTTTCACCTTTCCCTCTCTGAATTTAACCGCTAATACTATCGGTCTATAATTAATAGATGAATAACAGATCAGTATAGTTAATGCCGCCGGCAAATTCAGGTAGAATGAATAATTAACCACCATGGCAGACTGCCGGTATCGGGCATACTCATCACCAACTGAGGGGCAGTCACTCTGCCTGCATTTTCTGCTGCCAGCGCGATTGCCAGCCAGGGGGAAACTTTGCCAACATTTCCACTTTTCATATCTATATCAATGAATGTTCCTTCAGCATCAACCGTTGAAAATTTGAGATTGTTCTTTGCCAGAAAAGTCAGAGTATTGTTTTCAACCCCAAGTCCGGAGAGCCAAAGGTGAGATACTTCCTGAGATTGGCTTCTCCCCCATATTATCGACTGTTCAGCTGACTTTCTTAGTCCTGCTTCCTCTTTGGTACGTTCTGGTCTGTGCAAGCGCACATATTTTTCCCCAGGGATAGAAACATTTTTCATACCGTGTAACAACAATGCTACGCCTGCTTCGGCATCACCATCCGCTGGGCTCTGTAATAATCTAACCGACAAAATTAATATATTATCCATATTGGGTTTTTCATCCAGTAATTTATCGACATCCTCCAGTGATAGACAAGAAGAAAAACAGAAGGGGGACAATAATGGGTATAATTTATTAATCCTATTATCTAATGAAATTATATCTTCATTAGATAACTCAAAATCGGTATCAATTTGTATAATTGTTATTATTTTTAGTGTTGCTTTATGCTGTGCTAACGCTGCCTTTAGCCTGGCTCCCTCTATGAGAGATATAAGTAGAGCAAGCGTCCTGTCAGGCGCAGGTTGCATAACATCGTTAAAACGAGCCTGATAAGTAACTGAGTGTGTGGTCTCATCCACCAGCACAGGTATAATAACCGCATGTGGCAACTGAAATTGCTCAGCCAGTGTTTCCGAGGTCATAACATGTGGTAAACGTACGTTTACTGCCTCCAGAATAAGAAAACGTTGGCCGCGTTTAATTTCCGATCCAATATCCGCCTCTCTCTCTCTGTCCCAACCATCTGCCTGCCACTCTGAAACAAGCCATGCCAGCCAGCGAATGCTAAATACAGCTAACCATAGAATAATGGGTATGCCAATAAGGCATTGCCAGAAAAGTGCATCACCTGCTACCTGTTCTGTAGGCCATAATTTAAGTGTAATGAATACTCCACATAGTATAAAAAACATTAACGATAATGACCAATATTTCAGAGAGGGGCATTTCTTACGTTTAGCTACAGAAGGGATAACTGAAAGATCGACTGGCATTATTTACTCGTGGTTGCATTTATCAGGGAGGAAATCAATGTACATCCGCAGCTGCACCGATCGCCATGGAAGGCAACAGGAATACCGTTATCCTTCATCGTTGAATGCCCTTGTACGATAAACGATGGACTATGCCCCTGAATAGGGCAACTTACCGGATCGTTAATACGCGCCACACCAATCCCTTGAAACCTCATTTTTTCTGAGCCAGCCTCTACTTGACCACCACCTGTGGTTTTATCGCCAATGCGAATAATGCCTTTCATTTCAACCTTCTTTTAATCGAGTTATTTTTATGTACTTACACTGGTAAATTGCGTTGATATTTTTAAGCCATACTAATAAAACAGAGTGAATCGACTTTTAAAAAAACGAGGTATAAGTAAAAAGTTAATTACCGATAATTAAATATAATATTATTTTTTAGTATGAAATCACTTATTATACCCACATACAGGTTAGTTCTTCGCGAAATGTACATACTTTCCATATGGTTTCCCCCTGTGCTGCCAGTAGCGGAACGAGAATAAATGCAGCCGAGATAAAATAATCGTTTTCATTCTATAACAGGTTTATTTCCATATTTTTTTGCCAACGCTGCATGAATTCGGTTTGTGGCCGTATCCATACGCTCGTATTTCTCTTGCCAGTTAGTTAATGACTGGTTGGCAAAAACCAGTCGCCACATATCTTTGGGATTGTTCGCTGCACTGACATTGACTGGGTCATCAGCATCCGGTCGGCAGGCATCCAGAACATCCTGAGGCCAGCGGGGAATTTTGCTGGTCTGGCTGGCGATATAGCGACATACTGATGCTTCAAGCTGCAATGGCAGTTTAAAAGGAAAATAAATCCATCCGAAACGGGAATCCATATATATCAAATTTTGCAGGCCGAAGAGATAACCCTCTTTTCGATTTTCTATCGGCGGACAGATAACCACCAGTTCTGCCAGTTCGGCTACCAGGTCCTCTTCCATATAGCAGCGAATAAACTCCCAGTACTCAGGCAGAGATTCTTTATTCTCACAAACTCCCAGACTAAAAGTTTCCAGCACGGTTTCTCCATCTTTATTGAGAATATGTCCCCTGATACACCATTCACGCAGTGGACCCGGCTCTTTATCCTGAGTAAAGTAAATTTCCTTCCAGGGCACCGACAACACGGTTCCATCGGTGCGAAATATGTAAACTGCCTGGTTCCTACGATTAAACCGGATCGGGTAATGAGTCCATGCAAACCATTCCTTTAATAAAAAACACCCTCCAAATATCATAAACGAAAGAGGTATCATACATCCTAAAAAAGCTTTAATCACTCCCATACCCGGCAGTAAATCACTAAAAAACCTGAATGTGATAAAAAGGAAAATCGCCAGACATCCAAAAAATATCATTGCAGCCCACCAGGTATTAGTTCCTGCCTCCTTATAAAATTTATCCACCGTTTCCAGGTAAGTAGAATTCATTCGAATAACCGACTCTCCACAG
This sequence comes from Erwinia artemisiae, assembly GCF_051400835.1. Taxonomy (NCBI): domain Bacteria; kingdom Pseudomonadati; phylum Pseudomonadota; class Gammaproteobacteria; order Enterobacterales; family Erwiniaceae; genus Erwinia; species Erwinia artemisiae. Next base: position 243,536 of record NZ_JBLFFM010000003.1, read on the forward strand.
TTTAAAGACTTCACCTTACAGGGCGTTCCCTGCCGAAGTCGATAATTTTTTTCCGTGCGGGTAAGTTTTCGATTCACTTTATAAGGCTGATAGAGCCCGTACATGGTCATGTTTAAACATCCTCTGATTTAACTTCCCTTCATTTTTATTGATTTCGGAATATACCCACCCAGCGTCTTGAGCTTTCTTTTGAACCAGTTCTTGGTTTTTCGAGTGTTCAACTTTCCGCATCAAAAATGAAGAAAGACTGCATTAGTACTGTCATTTGCCGAATACAGCACTTTGCTAACCTGGTTATTCTCCCTCACTCTGCAACAAAGTAGACAGATATGATTGTAACTGAGGCCAAACGTCGTGCTATGACATGACTACAGGACAGTCAGAACCGACAGTACGTGGCGAATACAGGATTTACAGCTTTCAATGCCCATCTCAGGGGTCATTTTCTGCTTTTTAATCGAGGCCTTGTCATGTCCTGTCGACCGTTTTCGTGCCATATTTTTTTGCCAGCTCTGAATGGATCCGGTTCGTGGCCGCATCCATACGCTCGTATTTCTCTTGCCATTTAGTTAATGACTGGTTGGCAAAAACCAGACGCCACATATCTTTGGGATTGTTCGCCGCGCTGACATTTACTGGGTCATCAGCATCCGGTCGGCAGGCATCCAGAACATCCTGAGGCCAGCGGGGAATTTTGCTGGTCTGGCTGGCGATATAGCGACATACTGATGCTTCAAGCTGCAATGGCAGTTTAAAAGGAAAATAAATCCATCCGAAACGGGAATCCATATATATCAAATTTTGCAGGCCGAAGAGATAACCCTCTTTTCGATTTTCTATCGGCGGACAGATAACCACCAGTTCTGCCAGTTCGGCTACCAGGTCCTCTTCCATATAGCAGCGAATAAACTCCCAGTACTCAGGCAGGGATTCTTTGTTCTCACAAATTCCCAGACTAAAAGTTTCCAGTACGGTTTCTTTATCCTTATCAATAATATGGCCCCTGATACACCATTCGCGCAGTGGACCCGGCTCTTTATCCTGAGTAAAGTAAATTTCCTTCCAGGGTACCGACAATACCGTTCCATCGGTGCGAAATATATAAACCATCTGGTTCTTACGATTAAACCGGATCGGGTAATGAGTCCATGTAAACCATTCCTTTAAAACAATTCGTCCAGTAAAAACTAATGTACCTAAAAACACTGTATCAAGTAAAAGAACGCGTAATAACGGCATATATCCTTCAGAGGAAATAAGCTGAATCCCTCGAGCAACGCCTATTATTACCAATGATAACATTATTATAGACGCTATCACCCACCATCCATTATCTATCCCTTTTTGCTTATAAAATTTATCTGTCGTCTCCAGGCAGGTAGAGTTCAATCTTATAACCGATTCTCCGCAATTAAAGTATTTTACCTTTCGGGGATTCCCCTGATTCATCTTAAGCTTTTTTTCAGCAGGGGTTAATGAACGGTTCACTTTATAGGGTTGATAAATTCCATACATACTCATTATCAGTTCTCCTCTGGCCTAATAGCCTCATTAAAAGCCGCTATTTCCATTGCCTGCGTGGGGTAAACTTCAGGCAGACTATACAACCCTTGAGGAACCTTGCGCCAAAGACAGGATTTCAACCACTTCTGAAGATCGTTATCCCCTTTTAAAGACATATAAATAGCTGAACCAAAGATAAAAATAATTCCCCAGGCAATTCCAACAGGGCCCAGTACAAAACTGGTTATTAATCCTGACATGAATAACCCACTGACAGATGAAATGGCACCGGCAATAGCCATTCCATAGTCACCAGAAAAAGCATAATCAGTTGCATTAACACTATCCCAAATAACTCCGACTAAAGCAGCCTTTGCACAATATTTGACACCATATGTCAGAACAGTCATCGTATTTTTTAAAAATTCAGCTCCCATTCTGACACGCACTAATGCCTTCAGCCTCAGCCCCTTCAAATCATTCAGCGCCCGCTCCGTCAGTTCCAGGGTCGAACCAAAAGCACCTATTATGTTGGATCCAAAACGAGTTCCTTTTTCCCAGCCCGGTAGCTCCTTATCTTCTGCGGCCCCCTTTAGCGCGATACCCTGGAAAATCACAGAAGCCATACATCCCCAGAACGGCACCGCTCCGGCAGTCATGCTGGCAATATGGTTAGCCGTTGTCCCTTTCAGTAAGGCCATTTTGCCACGATAAAAACGGGGAAAGATTGCATCAGTGACCTCATCTGCTGAATGCAGTACTCTGCTAACCTGTTTAACCCTTTCACTCTCAGGCAAGGTGGCAAGCTGTGTGGCTTCATTAATATCAATCAACACCATAAAACGCCGCTTTACAGTATTTTCCATTGGAATGCCATCCAGTTCCATTCTACGCAATGCCTTATCCAGACGAGGGCGTAATTTATCCTGCGACACTCGATTATCCATATCGGTCATTTGAGCAACAACTCTTAATGCTCCTTCAAGGAAATATTTACGTTTTCCAGTTAGCGTAACGACTTTTAATCCATAGCCGCTGCCTGCGACCATTGCAACAATAGCCAGCGCAGGCTTACTCCAGGCGACATCACTAATCAGCCGAATAAATCCGCTGCTGATGGTATTAATATAGTATTCCATCTTTAGTGAGAAAACTTTGCTGTAATCTTCCGTGGCGTCTTTAATACCATCCATCAGATTCTCCCAGGGTACATCATTCACTTCTGATGCCTTGCTGACTTTTTCCTGTATTAGCGCGGCCATTTTCTCATTATTAAATATCAACGCCTGTAGAATATAGTTGTCTGCGCTGAAGGATGCTGCCTCAAGCTGACTGCGTAACCATTGAGAAACCGGTACCTGATCCTGCATCCCCTCCAGGCAGTCCGTGACGCTTTGCAAATAGCAAAGCCCGCTTTGAATATCCTGAGTATCGTAGTTGTGTTTAAAGCTGTTGATAAGCGCATCGCTCTGTAACCCGGCAAGGTACATCTGCGTCATCGGGGTAATCACATTTTCATCGTACGTTTTTACTGCTGTAGCAAGCTTCTTAAGAAACGCTCGTTCCTGCTCCCTGTCGATATATTTTTCATAATCGGCCCAACGCTGGTTTATTCGCTGTTCAAAACGCCGGTCAAACGTTTCTTCATTACTACGGCGGACATCCGCAGCGGCGCGTTCGGGGTTATCTGGCGGCAGCGGCATTCCGGCAATTATTTGAGTACCTATCGTTCGTGATATTTGTTCGCTGGTTTTGTCCTCGCTCAGCAAGTCGCGACGGAACTGCTCCGTCATTGCCAGTTTCAAACCCGATAAGGCCGAGGATAAAGCGATACCGCGCGCGTAGTACGGATCGTCGGCAAAACGTGTTTTCAGGCGCCAGGTTACCAGAGCGCTTAGCTCCTGCGTGACCGCCATTGGATCGGCCAGAACGATGATAGCCCCTTTATCTGCATACAGTGAATCGGCCGCCAATCTGAGGTTGTTTGCCGCCATAATATTAGCGTTTTTCCACGGTGCCGGAGACCATTTCTTCACCTCACAATATGCGCCCCGGCTGCTGTATTCCGCTATAGTGTTGCTTAAACTGGCGATCGGAAGCGCCTGTTCTGCCTGACCGCCAGCGAGCCATGCATCCATATCGAAACGCTGCATGTACCGGCTGCGCCATGCGGTATTTTCATGCTGCTTGCGCACCGAGTCCGTCCATTCCACCTCTGACCAGGCAAACCAGAACAGTCCATTTTTCATGTTGAGAGGTTTTACCGGTAACGTAACCAGCGAAGCGGTCGCCAGCTCACGCGGCTCAGTAACGCAGGGTTTTACTCTGCCGTTGACAATATCTGACGGCACGTCCTCCTGTTCGGGCAATGGATAATAGAATCCGTCAGCGGTGACGAAATAGTTTATCCAGTATTTACCGGACTCCACCCAGATATAGAGAAACCCTTCACGCAACAGCCGTGCCGTCCATGCGGTTTCTCCCTGTGCTACCAGTGGTGGAGTCAGGGATGAATGCAGCTGAGGTAAAACATCGTCCTGAGACATTATCGCCGGGCGGACGGGCAGAATAGGCACCCCGTACCGGGTACAGAATTTACAACCTTGTTTAGTGCTCATTTCAGAAGCCGCTCCCTGCTTTTTAAGATTGAGGACTGGTCATCTCTCGCCAGCGGGTTTCATCCCAACCACCGGTTTCAACACGATATAAGTTTGGGCTGTGACTCGCCTGCTGTAAGAATGCAGACATCTTTGGCGCTTTCCAGAACCCTTCACGCTGCACCATGCCATGTAGTGCAAATGCTAAACGATCTTCTTCTGTGGGAAGCTCACATTTCTCCGCCTGTTTCAGCAATGCTTCCAGCCGACGGCTAATTTGCTGGCGTTGTTTCATATCAGCGCACCCAGGTAGCTGCTGTAATGCCTGGTTTATCAGCCCGCAATACGCCAATTGATGTAAAGGAATGCCGGCGTTTTCTGTCGGTTTGCCAGCTATGCTCTCCAGAAACTCAAGGGTATGCCAGCTGCCATCCAACCAGAATGTCCAGCGCGGTATATCTTTCGCAGATAGCAGGTTATATAGCCGCCATGGACAGAGCATCCAGTGCAGGTGAAACAACACTCTCGGGTCATAAAAGCGCAAAATATGACCTTTATGCTGTGTATCTTTAAAATACAAAGCATTGACCAGCGCACTTTTGACATGTTCAGGTGAACAGTCGCTGGATAACAGTAGGCTGCATTTTTCTGGTGAACGAAATCCGCTATGGCGCGTAAGGGCTGTCATTAACTTATCCCATTCCTGCACAGGCAATTCACGCAGCGGCACCAGCCAGGGATAAAGGTGTGCCTGAGGTGCAAGCACAGGCAATATCAGCTCAATGACTGGCCATGATTTGGGTATTGTAGAGACAAGCTTACGGTCGATTACCGCGTATTGATGCGACCCTAACGTTTGGTGTGGGGTAATATAGTTAATCGCCATAACCGCTCCTTAATTGAGTGGTATAGTGGCATTTCCCTGACTTGCCGCTTCAGTTGCTACGGACTCACAAGCGGTAAATTCAGGGAAAGGTGCCGCCATTTTTGCCGGTCCGGCATAATCAAAATCAGCGCTTTTAACAAAAAAACGTCCACCGGTACCGAGCTCAATTTTGCTCGGGTCAATCGTCAGGTAGGAGCCTCCGCACTGTAGAGTTATTTTTTTCTTCGCCGAAATGATGATTTCATCGCTGGTGCTACTGATAGAGAGTGATTTGTGGGCAACAATATCTATCGCATCGGACTGAGCCTGTATTTCCACCTTGCCCGCAGCTGCAATCAGCTTCATGCCTACTTCATGAACAAAAGCGACAAAGCCTTTTCGCGCCGCCAGCACCATGCGCTTTAATGCGCTAATTTCAATGTTGCCACCAGCGGTAATTATTTGGCTATGGTTAGCGCTTAGCTGAATATGTTGCGGAGTGGAAAATGCTATTCCGCCGGGCGCACCTGCAACGATCGCGGGCTGCTGCAATTGGTCGATATTTTGCTGTAAAAACTGCTGCTGCGTACTGTTATCCATCGGGTCTATCCTCGCTGTCGCCATCAGGCCCGATAAGGACTCCGCCAGTGACAATGCATCTGTCAGCTGGCGCTTGATTTCATCCATATTCAGTTGCTTTTCCATCGCTTTCGGCTGCAATTGGGCTGTCAGCAGCAGCCCTTTGCCCCCACGAACAGCGACCCAGTCATCGCTGCGTAGTTCAGCCCCCTCTCCCCGCCTCTGCTTTTCGCCGTCCACCAGATGGCCGAGGTTCAGCTGGCTCTTGCCGCCGTACTCCGTGCTGAGCTTGACGTGCTCCTGCCCCCGCGTGTCGTCCATCCGCAGCTTGTTGTTCGCCGGCGTGCGCAGCACGTTGCGCCTGAAGTTGCGGATGGTGACGTGATCCCCGTGCGCCGAGTCGTGCAGCGCCCCCGCAATGTACGGCCGGTCCGGGTGACCGTGCTCAAAGGCTATCGCCACCTCCGTGCCCGCCAGCAGCGGCAGGTGCAGCCCGCAGGTGTCGCCCGCATAGGCTCGCGCCTGGCGCACCCACAGGCTCTCGAAGCCGGTTTCCCACGTCGCCCGGTCAAACATCATGCTGACGCGGTAGCGTCCGTCGCGGTCGATGTGGCCGTAGGTATCGTTCACCGTGGTGCTGGTGACCCGCGCCGGAAGCGTGCCGGCCATCACCGGCGGCGGAAGCGGGATCGGCCGGAAGCCGTAGCGGTCGTTCAGCGGAATGCCGTCAAGCTCGGTTTCAAAACTGCGGTCGCGCCGCGCGGTGCTGACCACGGCGGTGACCAGCATCCCGCTGCGAAACGCTCCGCCGACCTCCTCGCCGCCGGTCACGCTCAGCTCGCTGCCGGGCGCCAGCGTCGGGCAGGAGGTCACCGCCGACAGCCGCGTCTGCCCGTTCAGGCAGCGCTCGTGGCGCAGGCGGGCGTAGAAGGTGCCGCTTTCCGGCGCCGCTTCTGGCCCCTCGCCCGGCGTCAGGTAGTTACCTCCCCAGCTGTAAGATTCGCCGCAGGTGGTGTCGTCGCCGCCGGTGACGTCGGCATGGACGTTCATGTCCTGCATGGCGTTGCGGTAGTTGTAGTCGCGACCGCTGACGCTTTTCTCCACCACCACCGAGCGGCTGGCAAGGTTCCACACCGAGTCGCTGCCCGCGTCGTGCATCCCGGACGGCGGCACGGCCGGCAGCGTCAGCCCCTTCACGTGGCCCTGGCGGCCGTCGTAGAACTCCACCACGTCAATATGCAGGCGCGCGTCCGGGGTAAAGCGGAACCAGATGCCGACCTCGCCCAGCAGGCGGGTGATAAACGCCAGGTCGTCCTCGCCGTACTGCATCACCTGCTCGCGACGCGGATAGTCGTGCGCCAGCGTAAAGACGAAGTCCTGCCCGCGCATCCCGTGCCGCTCGCGCAGGATTTTCTCCACAATCTGCGGCACCGACATGTCCTGATAGATGGCGTTGTGGCGGCTGCGCGACAGCAGGGCGAGGCGCGGCCGCAGCGTCACGGCGTAGAGGGTCTGGTCGGCGGAGGTGCCGAGGCGCTCAAAGCCCGTCACCACGCCCTGCACCACGCGCACCGGCCGTTGTACGCGGCTCCCCATCCCCTGGCTGACCGGCGCCCGCAGGGTCAGCGAGGCCGGCTTCATCAGCATCGCCTCGCGGGTGAGGCCGGGGTCGGCGCTGGTGAACTCAACGCGCCAGCTGAACGGTTCGCTCAGGCGCTCCTCGCCCCGGAAGGCCAGCACGTCTGGCTGCGCCGGGCAGTCGCGCACCGCCAGCAGGTGGTGGCTGTGGCTGAAAAAAGAAACCGGATTTATGCTCATATGATGTCCTTATCAGGCCGCTGCCGCGTGCGGCAGCGTGGCTATTTCCCTGTGGATAAAGCGGGAGAAGTCCAGTCAGGGCTTAATCTTGCGCAGGCTGATCCTGTAACTCATTCGGCGCGGACTGAACGTTGCATAAGCTGTCGCGCGTGTTCTTCTGCACCGCAACGGCACCAAACAGCGCCATAAAGAACGTCACCCCGTAAAAGCCCTTTTCGTTGGGCATCAACGTGGCGTTCCACAAGCCCGTGACCAGTAAAATCACGGCGATCGTAAAGGAGAGCAGGCAGATGAAGTAGTAAAGCTGCGTGGTCGGTATGTCTTCAAAGCGGTCGCGCACGGTCTTCTGCAACGAAACGGCGGAAAACAGCCCGAGGATCAGTACGGCAAAGTAGTAACCTTTTTCATTCAGCTGCATGTCGGCACGCCACAGGCCGAGCAGGTAGACCAGCACGCCGCCGAGCATGGCGATCCAGGAGATTGCGATAAAAGCGGGTGAAACCGGGATATTTTGCGTTTTCATTTTTATTACCTTGTCTGTTGGTGGGATAAATGCTGACTGTGAGGGGCACAAAGGTATCCCCCTCGGGTTAAGGGGTTACAGCGCGTCCGCCTGCGGGCCGTCAAACTCCAGCACGATGCCCTCTTCCTCATCCCAGTAAAGCCGGAGGTGCTGCGGTTTCTGCTTCGCCGCCATCTGCTGTAGCAGCTGCTGGCTCAGCACCGGCAGGATCTGCTGGTTAAGCAGGCTGTCGATATTGCGCGCGCCGGTATCCGGCAGCAGGCAGGCGGCGGTCAGCGCCGCTGGCAGGCTGTCGCCCAGGGTGGTTTTCAGGCCGTAGTGGCGCGCCAGGCGCAGGCTGACCTGGTTCAGCTTCATGTCCACGATAGTGCGCATCGCGGTTTCATTCAGCGGGCGGTAAATCACCGTCTGAAAGCGCGCCAGCAGCGCGGGCTGAAAGTGGTCGCGCAGCATTGGGCGCAGCAGCGTCTGCAACTCGCCTTCCGTGGCGTCCGGGTTCTCTTCCAGCCGCTGCATGATAGCGTCGCTGCCGAGGTTGGAGGTCATCAGGATCACGGTATTGCGAAAATCGATCTCGCGCCCCTCGCCGTCGCGCATAAAGCCGCGATCGAAGACCTGGTAGAACAGGTTGAGCACGTCGCGATGCGCTTTTTCCACCTCGTCGAGCAGCACCACGCTGTACGGGCGCTTGCGCACCGCCTCGGTGAGGATGCCGCCCTGGCCGTAGCCGACGTAGCCCGGCGGCGAGCCTTTCAGCTGCGAGACGGTATGCGGCTCCTGATATTCCGACAGGTTAAGCGTAATCAGCGACTTCTCGCCGCCGTACAGCACGTCGGCCAGCGCCAGCGCGCTCTCGGTTTTGCCGGTGCCGCTCGGCCCGACCAGCAGAAACACGCCCTGCGGACCGTTCTCAGCGGTCAGCCCGGTTTTCGCCGCGCGCAGGCGTTGTGCGATGGCATTGAGCGACGCATCCTGGCCGACCACGCGCCTGCCGATTTCCGCTTCCAGAGTCAGCAGCTCCGCCTGCTCATCCTTCATCAGGGAGGAGAGCGGCACGCCGGTCCAGTCGGCAATCACGCCAGCCACCGTACGGGCGTCAACGTCAAGCGCCAGCAGCGGGTTATCCTGCCGGACGGCCAGCAGCTGCTGCTGAAGCTCGCCCGTTTCGGCCTGGCGGCTGATGTCGGTACGGCACGCCAGCAGCCGTTGCGTTAACGATCTTTCGCGATCGTACTGCGCCTCCAGGATCGCCAGCTCATCCCGACGCGCGGCAATCCCACTTTCAATTTCGGTCAGCCGTCCGTTACGGATGGTCTCGCCGAGAGCGATATCCTCCTGGAGCCCCTGATTTTCCATCTCCAGCGCGGTGATCTGCGCGTTAAGAGCGGTGATCGCCTCCGGCACGGTATCCAGGCTCATACGCACGCGCGCGGCGGCAGTGTCCAGCAGATCCACCGCTTTGTCAGGCAGCTGACGCCCCGTCAGATAGCGGCGCGACAGAGTGACCGCCGCTTTTACCGCGTCGTCGGAGATATGGACGCCGTGGTGCTGCGCGTAGCGCGATTTCAGGCCGCGCAGCATCAGGCTGGCGGTCTCGTCATCCGGCTCGTCAACCTTCACCATCTGAAAGCGGCGCTCCAGCGCGGCATCCCTCTCAAAGTACTGCTTGTACTCGCTCCAGGTGGTGGCGGCGATAGTGCGCAGCTCGCCTCGCGCCAGCGCCGGCTTCAGCAGATTGGCGGCATCGGCTCCGCCCGCCTGGTTGCCCGCGCCGATAATGGTGTGCGCCTCGTCGATAAACAGCAGCACCGGCGTCGCCGACTGCTGTACCGCTTCGATAACGTTCTTCAGACGCTGCTCGAATTCGCCCTTTACGCCCGCGCCAGCCTGCAACAGCCCCAGGTCAAGGGTACGCAGCGAGACGGTTTTCAGGCTGCCCGGCACGTTGCCTTCCGCAATGCGCAGCGCCAGCCCTTCCACCAGCGCGGTTTTGCCGACGCCCGGCTCGCCGACCAGGATCGGGTTGTTCTTGCGGCGGCGCGACAGGATATCGACCATCTGGCGGATTTCGGTATCGCGACCAAATACCGGATCGATCAGCCCGGCCTGCGCTTTGGCGGTGATGTCGAGCGTGAACTTGTCGAGTGCCGCCTGTAAGGCTTCACTCAGCGTACCGCCGGATACGCTGCCGTTCGCCTGCTCCCCGGTCTCGCCCAGCGTCGTGGATAAGACGTTAAGGCTCTCCTGCTGCTGCACTTCCGGGCGCTCGTCGGACTGCGCGTCCAGCAGCGGACGCAGGCGATCCAGCTGGCTGCGGCTCAGGCTCAGCAGCGGCCACAGCCCTTCGCAGCCAACCAGCGACGGCTTATCGGTCAGCGCCGCCAGCAGGTGGTGGCTGCGAATATGGGCGGCATCGTCTTCCAGCGAGGCGATCAGCCACGCCTGCTTAATCAGCGCCAGCAGCGAGTCGGCAAGCCCAGGGCGGGTGCGCACCGAACGCGGTACGTTATCCAGCCAGCTCAGCAGAGCCTGCCAGATACCATCCATGTCCCATTCATAGCGACGCGCCAGCACGGTGATATCGCCTTCGCCCTGCTCCAGCAGCTTCAGCAGCCAGTGCTCAATGCGGATTTCGCTGTGGGCGCGGGTCTGGCACAGCGACGCGGCGGCCTCCAGCGCGCGGGCGCAGAACGGATTTAAACGACGCAGCAGAACGGCCGACTGGTTTTCCATATGTTCTTCTCTCTTCCGTAATTAATCAGGTTCAGACACGCTACCGCCCGTCGCTATTCCCTGCTGTGAGGAACCCGAAGCGCATCAGGTCAGAAGGTGGGATTATTTGCTGAGCCGCCGCTCAGCAGTGGCTCAGCAAATAAAACAGCGGGCGGCGAACCGCCCGCTGGGGCTTATCAGGCAGTAGTCCGTTCGTTCCAGGAGTCGGAATGAATGATGTTGCCGTCTTTATAGGCCCAGGTGATTTTTTCGTAGCGCAGTTCGATACGCTCCAGGTGGTTATGCTTCTCCTTCGAGGCGTCCTTGACGTCGTGCATCAGCGGAGCCACTTTCACCAGCTTGACGTTCTCCAGTTTGGTATTGAAATACTCCACTTCCTGACCCGCATCGTTGATGCGATACCACTTGAACTCGGCGGATTTCAGGGTCTGGCCGGTGGTCACCGCTTTATAGAGGTACGGGCTGGAGGAATCGATTTCCTTGGCGAACATAAACGGCGTATGCACGCGGGTGCCGGTCAGCTTGCCGGTGTTGTTGTCGGTCGGGATGTACAGGTTATGTTCCTGCGCCAACACTTCGATGCTGCCTTCACGATCTTTCACATCCACGGAGCCTTTGATGTCCGCGCCGCCGTCGTCTTTCAGCCACAGATAGACTGGAATTGCCATGTGTTACTTCTCCTTTTTATCCCGTCCTAATTTGTGCCGCCTTCTGGCTGGCCGCCGCCGTTTTCCCCGACCACAGCATGGGAAAATGCGCTCAGCGGACGCCGCGAGACAGCCCGAACTATTCAGGGTTTGCTGTTATGTCATCATCCTGTGATGACGTTTGGGGATGGTCTGCCGCCAGGCAGGCGTTTGCCTGCGGCACCAGACTAATTTCAACCCGGCGATTTAACGCGCGCCCTGCGGGGGTAGCGTTGGTGGCGATGGGGCGACTGGCCCCAAAGCCCTGCACGGCAAAACAGGTCGGCGAAACGTCGCTGGTTTGCAGCATCCAGTCACGCAGCGCTTCTGCCCGCTTCAGCGACAGCTGCTGGTTGGCCTGCGCCTCGCCGGTACTGTCGGTGTGCCCGGCCACCACAATCAGCCAGCCCGGTCGCGCTTTGATATCCACCAGCGCGTTAACCAACAGCTTCAGCGAGCCGGGTTTAAGCACCGCTTTGCCGGTATCGAACAGCGAAAGGCTGTCGAGGCGGACGGTTTCCGGCACTTTCTCCGCGACGGGCGCCGGTGGTGGCGGCGGCGGAACCCAGGCGCGGATAGCTTCCAGCAGCGGCCGTTGCAGTCGTCCGCCCTGATATAACCCCAGCCCGAGGCGCAGCGGCACGCCGTTGCGGGCATAGTTATCCAGCCCGGCGGCATCCTGACGCAGTACCTCGACCGCCGCCGCTTTCGGCGCGTAGTCGTCCATGGCGATACGCTGGTAATCATTGATATCGAACGCGATGCGCTGTACCAGCTGGCGATTGTTCCAGGCGCTGCTGCATAGCGCGACAATCGCCACGATAACGAACAGTCCCAGGCCGTAGCGGCAGGCGCGCTGGGGTGGCGTCAGGCCGCCGCCCTCCGGCAACAGCGGCAGAACACATTCCGGCAGCGGTGAAGATAACGAGGAAGATCCTGCCGGAAGCCACCCGTTGACGCGGTTCAGCGCGCTATGCTGCTGCATCCAGCGGATCCAGAGGGAAGAAGGTGACGCGCCGCCGTCAATCGCCGCGCTCAGCCCCCGGACGACGCAGACTGGCCGCGCGCCGTCGGCGAATACCGCCTCAACGTGTCGCTGAAGCCATGTCGTCAGGCTGTTGAACAGCACCTGCTGCTGCCAGGCCGCGTATCCGCCCGCCGCCAGCCAGCTGCTCAGCGTGCAAGGAGCCATGCTGTCGCGCCAGACGCGTACCGACTCGTCGGGCATCGCCGCCTGCCAGAGAGGCTCGTCGATCATCGCGCTACCTACCTGACCGCACAGCACCAGCGGCACGGAATAGCCGGTTTCGCGCCGTAGCTGCTCGAGCTGCCAGCGCAGCGTCAGCAGCTGGCTGGTCAGGGCTTCATAGTCCTGATGCTGTTGAGGAGAAATACCGATCGTCACCGAAAGCTGGCGGCCCCACTCCGGCCGCAGGGACAATAGCTGACGGCCTACCACGTCCAGCGCCTGATGCCTGGCCACCCGCACCCAGCAGCCGTGCGCTACGGTCAACACCGAGGCGTCATCCGGCCACGCCTGCGCGCTGTCGCCACAGACCAGCACCACCGGCTGCCGGTAAGCGGTATCAGGAAGATCGTCGGCACATAATGCGTCTTCCTGCGCCGGACGAGGCCGGCCGGCCAGCACCACGATAATCAGCGCCCACCAGCACAACATCAGCACCACGGCAACAGACCGCGAAACCGGCAGAAAAAGCAGACACAGCCCGGCAGCAAGCAGCGCGGCCCAGAACGCCAGCGTGCGTTGCAGTCCGGGACTCACGGCACGACTCCCGGCAGCAGCGACGCCACCAGGCTGCTCAGCCAGCGATCCAGCCCCCACCAGACGACGGCCAGTAACAGGATCGAAAAGCCAATACGCAGCGGCCAGCTGGCCAGCCAGCCGCCGAGCCCCCGACCGGGTTTACTTTCCGCCAGTACGCTCTGCGTCCGCGGCCCGCTGAATGGTGCAACCTGATCGTTCAGCGCCTGCACCAGCTTTTCCCGTTCCGGGTCGTTCAGCGAACGATAGCCGCCAAGGAAACCCAGCAGCATCACGCGCTGGAAGCAGGTCAGAACGGCAGGATTTGGCGCAGGTTCGTGCAGGACTTCTCTCATGCGGTTACAGAGCCTGTCGCCAGCGTCCAGCGTGCCGAGGAAATGCCCCTGAAGCGGCATGTGATACCACTGCACGCAGGCGTCATCCTGCACGCCGCGCCCCTTAACGACCTCGTCAATCAGGGCGCATTGCGCATACAAAATATGCTCGCGGCTTTGTTCGTCGTAGCCGGCTTCACTAAGCGCCAGCTGCACCTGTTCCGCTTCTGCCACGCAGCGCTCCCACAGTACGCGCCCTTCCCCCTCCTCAAATACCGGGCCATGGCGCAGACTGATGACCTGCAGCCAGGTGTTTTGCAGCAGCGCGTCGATATCACACTCTTCTTTCTGGCTCATGTTCTCAGCACCGCAAACAGTTCAAGTTCAGGTTCGCCCAACATGCCCGGCACGTAGAACATGCAGTTCCCGCTTGCCAGCATCTCTGCGGCGGCCGGATGCGACAGATCGAGCGCGAAATATTGGTTTTCCAGGCGCAGCGGAATGGCCGCAGGCACGTGATGCAGCGGCTTCAGCGGAATGCCCTGCTGCGAGGCGTTTACCAGCCCGGTAACGTAATCCGGGCTGCCGACTTTGCACTGGCGCGGGAACTGCTCCTGCAGCTGTGCCGCAGGCAAAGGCGAACGGACGGAAAGATAGAAATCCGCCTCCTCGCGCAGTCGGGGATCGTGCAGGCGCGCCAGCCACTGACGCAGCCGCTTATCCTGCTCCAGAGCGACAGGCACCACCCGCGACGGCAGGCTGGCCTCCAGCAAATCGCCCAACAGCGCGAACAGCGGCGGGAAAACGTCGTTCAGCCGGGCGTGCTGATAAGCCGGGATGGCGCTGACCTGATGCTCCAGCGAAAAAGTCAGCAGGCTGCCTGCCAGACGCGCCAGCTCCGGGTAAAGCCGCTCCGGCGCGCTTTGCGGGAAGCGCAGAAACTGGTTCAGCACCGGTTCGGCGCTGTTCAGCGCATTGAGCAGCCAGAACAGCGAGACATCGGCAACGGCAAAATCCGCCATGCGTTCGTTACTTTCGCGGCGCATGGCCATCAGCCGGTTAAGGCGGGTGCGCAGCTGGGTCATCAGCAGGTCAAGCTGCGACAGCAGCCACGGACTGCTCTGCACCGTAAGTATCGCGGGCAGAAATGTCTCGTCCTGCGTCCAGCCGCTCTGGCTGTCCTGCTTCAGACGCGCTACCGGACAGACCAGATAATCACTGTTGTCCTGATGGGCAAAACGCAGCGTCAGCTCGGGCTTGATCACCGCAATCTGGCGCGTATCGTCGCCAAACTGGTTACGAATGTCGCGCCAGCGCTGACGATAGCGCACCGGACGTTCGGCAACCTCATCGGGACGCAGGCAGTTGCCGCCGTTCGCCCTGAGCAAGGGCAGCGCAAGCACGACCACGACCTCCTGACCTTCCGGCACGATCGCCGGCGGCAGATCGTCGCCGTTGTCGGTATCGATAAGCGTGCCGTCCTGGAAGCGCACGTGAAGATGACGCGCCTGTAGCCGCCCCAGCTTCAGGATCTCGGGTTCAAATTCGGCGCGGATTACGCCCCAGGGATGATTCAGTCCCCTCTGTGCGATACATTCCGCTGACCAGGCCGCATACGCGGCCTGCTGCTGGAAATGCTGTGGCGAGACCATGACGCCCCGATCCCACAGCGGCTGTTGCGTTTTCATCCCGTCTCCGCCTTACGCTTTCGCTTTTGGCATCTGGGAAACCAGAGACAGGTTGACGTCCATGCCTTCCACCTGGAAATGTGGCACCGCGAACAGCCTGACGCGGAAGAAACCCGGATTGTCTTCGATATCTTCAACCATCACTTTGGCATCGCGCAGCGGATGGGAAGCCTGCAACTCGTCGCCCGGATCGGTCATTTCCGTCACCAGGCCGCGAACCCAGGTATTCAGCTCCAGCTCCAGCAGGCGACGATCTTTAGTGGTGCCGATGTTTTCACGCTGGATCAGCTTCAGGTAGTGCGCAATGCGCGACAGCAGGAAGATATACGGCAGGCGCGCGTTGATCCGGCTGTTGGCCGTGGCGTCGGCGGTGTCGTACAGCGTCGGTTTTTGCGTTGAGTTGGCGGAGAAGAAGCATGAATAGTCGCGGTTTTTATAGTACGACAGCGGGATAAAACCAAGGTTGGCAAACTCAAACTCGCGGGTTTCCGGGATCATCACCTCAGAAGGGATTTTCACCTGATTGCCGGTGCCGAGATCGTACAGGTGGATCGGCAGATCGGTCACCGCGCCGCCCGCCTGCGGCCCGCGGATTTGCACGCACCAGCCGTTGTTGATAAAGCTTTTTACCATGTTGGCGGCAAAAGCGAATGAGGCGTTGGTCCACAGATATTTGTGGTGATCCGGGCCTTTTACCTCTTCGACATAATTAAAGCTGCGTACCGGCACGGTATCCGGGCCGTACGGCAGACGCCCGAGCACGCGCGGCATGGTCAGGCCGATGTAGCGCGAGTCATCGCTTTCGCGGAACGACTTCCACTTGATGTATTCCGCGCGGTCGAAGTAGTTACCGATATCTTTAATCGCCGCCACCTCTTCCATGCTGTCCTTCAGGAAAAACTGCGGGCCGACCGAACCGATAAACGGCATATGCGCGGAAGCGGCTACTTTAGATATGTTGCGCAGCAGCGTCACGTCCTGTGCCGAGGCGTCAAACTCCCAGGAGGAGATCAGCGCGCCAATCGGTTCGCCGCCCGGCGTGTCGTATTCGGCAATATAGGTGTGCGCGTACAGGCCGCTCTGGATAATTTCCGGCGCGTCCTCGAAATCCTGACGCAGATCCTCTTTCGACAGATCGAGCACTTCTATCTTCACGTTCTGACGGAAGTCGGTTTTATCCACCAGCGACTTCAGGCCGCGCCACAGGGATTCGACTTTCTGGAACTCGTCATGGTGCATCACCGCATCAAGCTGGCGGCTGATCTGCTCATCCAGCTGCGCGATATGGTGATCCAGCAGAGTTTTATCCAGTTTATCCACCTGCGAACCGGACTGGTTCAGACATTCAACCAGCACCTTCATGGCGGCGGTTACGCGTTCGTCGACGCTGGCATCGGACATCGCCTGGTTGTCCTGCCAGACGTTCAGGTCGCTGAGATGCGTTACCGGACTCAGATTGATTTTTTCAAACAGTGACGCGTAAACACCGCCCGTAGCAGGGCGATCGAGCACGGTAGCGGTACCGGCAGAGGAGGTTTCATTTTGTACAGACATCAGCATTCTCTTGTATTAGTCCATTAATATTTCCGTCACGCTTCCTGCTGCAAATGCGTCAGCTGCTCGCCTGGCGGCTTAACTAAGCCTGCCGGGAGCTGCCCGTCTGCCGCCGTGCTGCAACCTGAAGTGTTCGGGACCAGGCGTCAGCAATCAGGCTTTTTCCGTTGCCAGGGCGGACAGTTCGGTGCGCAGTTCGTCACTCAGGGCAGGGTTTTTCAGGATGGTTTCCAGCTCCTTGCGGAAGGTGACGTTATCCAGCAGGTTGGCCTTCAGGTCGCGCAGAAGATTGCGCATCGCCAGCATCGCCTTAAGCTGTGGGATTTGACGCGCCACCTGCTCCGGCTTGAAGTCCTTCATCTCGCGGAAAGTCAGCCGGACGTTTTCCTCACTGCCGTCGTTGGCCAGCGTGTTTTCCACGGAAATATTGAGAGCCGGGGAGAACGCCGCCAGAACGCTGTCGAAGTTGTTTTTATTCACGTTGACTTTTTCACGCTCGGACAGCGCGCGCTGCTCCTGACCGTGGCTGAAGTCGCCGGTGACCAGCAGCTTCAAAGGCAGCTCTATTTTCTTTTGGGCGTTGCCGGTATGCAGATCCAACGTGATGTTAACGCGGGCTTTGGGGATTTCGTTCTGATAAGAGTTGCTCATATTTATTCCTGTAAAAAATAAGCATGGAAAGCAGGCAGAGCGCACACTTTCCTTGTGTACGGGCGTGACTATAGCAGCCTGCCCGCCACAGGCAACATGCTGATTTATAATTTGTGATCTGATTTATAAGGGATTTTATTAAAATTTGCGTTAAGTGACTGAATAGGGTAACTAAAAAAGAATCGGATTCATCTTAAAAATTATTCTTTTTTTGATCTCGATCTAATTCAGAGTAAAACCTTTTAATTAGTTAATTAATTAATATTATTTCCAATAATCACCATAACGGCAGTTATTAATCATGATGAATTTCATCAAAGTGCTCTACGTTAAGAACGCCCGGTTAGCGCGTGCTACCGCGTCAGAAGCTCATCGGGCAGTGCAGCCGTACAGAGGACAGTCAGGAACTGTTTTGAAGAAGAGCGCGTTCTTGTGAATAAGGAAGCGCGCATGGTCAGGCGGTCAGGCGGTCAGGCGGTCAGACGGTCAGAATGGCAGAATGGCAGAATGGCAGAATGGCAGAATGGCAGAATGAAGCATAAAGGGCCGGCGCAAAAACGCCGGGCATGTTGTGCTGATGGCTGTTTAGCCTTCTTTCGCCGCGCGAGCGCGCAGCACTTCGCCTACAACTGGCGCGGCGGAAAACGCATTTGGCCAGCCGGCGTAGAAGGCTGCCTGGGTTACAATCTCACCCGCCTCCTCAGCCGTTAAGCCATTGTCCATCGCGCGGTTAAGGTGATAACCAATCTGCGCGCTCTGCCCCGAGGCAATCAGCGCGCTGACGGTGACCAGGCTGCGATCCCTTGGCGCCAGCGCGGGTCGCTGCCACAGATCGAGAAAAAGAGGCTCGGCCGTAAACTTAACCAGACCGGGAGAAACAGGCCCCACGTTTTTTTCCACCGTTTCCGCCCGCTGTTTTTCCACCTCCTGATTAAGCGGCAACAGCGCCGGAGAGGCTTCGGCTAGCTGTTCGGCGCTGACGCCGCGCTCGTGAAACACACTTTTAGTCGCGGCAATCGCGGCCATGGCATTTGGCCAGCCGGAATAGAAAGCGAGATGCGTGATAATTTCTGATACTTCCGCTGGCGTAACGCCGCTATCCAGCGCCACGCCGACGTAATGGCCAAGCTCGGCAGGCTGATTTCTGGCGATAAGAATAGCCACCGTCACGATGCTACGATCCCGCAGCGACAGCGCGTCGCGTTTCCACAGATCGTCCGTTATAGCCTCACGCCCAAAGCGGGCCAGCGCGGGAGAAACCGACTCGATATCCGCGACCGACAGGGCGGATGGAGTAACCTTCAACATAAATTCACCTCTTTTCTCTTCAGCAAAAGCGACATCGGCAAGGACCAGCGATATCGCGGCGGCGGCAAGCACTTTTTTCATCGTTTAGCCTCAAGGATCCATTAAACGCAAGACAGCATTCTTAACGTGTTTTATCCGGCCTTATACCGCCCTTGTTTGTGAGCAGGACGGGCGTGACAGGGACAGATTCTTTCCTGGCGGACATTTGTGCCGTTTGCGCTATATACGCTCTGAAGTGCGGCGTTGCCCGGTGTTGCTGATACGCAGCGGCGCTGGCGTAGATTTCGTAGAAGTACCAGCGGCGGGTATTTTGCGCATCCGTCGCGGCATACATTGCCAGGACGCCCTCTTCAACTTTTAAAGATTCCGCCATTTCCGGCAGCACGATATTTTTAAACGCCTGCTGATGCTCGGGTTTCACATCGACAATCACCAGGTTATCGATTGTTTTTTCATCCTGAACGATGCGCTTATCGCCCAGGAACTGCGGAACAAGTTCTGTTTTTCTCTCCTTAGCGACCACCTCAGGCGCCTGCTGAATAAAAGCCTGATACGCTCTGGACGCTAAATGCTTTTTGTACGCTTCATCATCTGCATATACTTCTACTCTGTAGGTCAGATAAGGGTTGTCCTGATGCCTGAAAGCGTACAGCGCTAAGGTTCCCGGCTCGTTTTCTATAGCGAAACGGCTGGTCGTTTTGATGATGTCACGGTAGCGATCGCTTTTTCCCGCTTTAACTTCCAGCTCGACAATGCACATAGCCGGTTTATTCGCCGCTGTTGCGTCAGTGGCAAACGCCGGGCTGTCGATCGGCAGATAAAGCGTTACCGCCAGGATTTGTGCCGCGAGGAGCCTTTTCATCATGATTTACCGTCTCCTTTCTTTGCTATCAGGGCAGGACAATGCTTAACGCGCTCATACCTTCTTTCGATCCTCTGTCTGAGGCGTTTTTTGCGCCATCATCCCCACCAGAGCGTGCGGCTGATAGCACGCCTCCAGAAAGTGAATATCTTCCTGACTGAGCTGCAACTTCACGGCTTTTACCGCGCCGTCGAGATGCTGCTTTTTGGTGGCGCCGACGACCGGCGCGGTGACTTTAGTTAACAGCCAGGCGAGTGAAATTTCGGTCATGGAAACCTGATACCGACGGGCAAGCTCCGCTACGCGTTCAATAATAATGCGGTCCTGCGCCGCCGTTTTATCGTATTTTCCTTTCGCATACGCATCTTCAGCGGCACGCCGCGTTGGCGGATTATCCAGCCGGGCAAGACGACCGCTGGCCAGCGCGCTGTAAGGGGTCATCGCAATATTATCTTCAGCGCATAAGCCGACTAATTCGCGCTCGTCCTCGCGCATAATCAGGTTGTAATGGCTCTGTACGGAAACAAAACCGGTCAGACCTTCCCGCTCGGCCAGCGCATTCGCTTTAGCCAGCTGCCACGCGAAGCAGTTAGAAATGCCGATAGCACGGATTTTGCCCGCCTGAACGGCCTGATGCAGCGTCTCAAGCACCTCAAGTATTGGCGTATGGTGATCCCAGGCGTGACAGATATAGAGATCGATATGTTCCATGCCCAGGTTTTGCAGGCTTTGGTTAAGCGATCGAGCAATAGCCTGTTTGCCGGTAACGCCGCTGGCTATTTGTTGTGGCGTGCGCGGCAGAAATTTGGTGGCGACCACCACCTCATCGCGCCTCGCCATATCCCGCAGCGCCCGGCCGAGATAGCGCTCGCTTGAACCGTTTTGATAGGCTATCGCCGTATCGAAAAAAGTCACGCCCTGCTCCAGGCCGTAACGGATGATCTCACGGCTTTCCGCTTCAGCCAGCGTCCAGCTGTGCTGGCCCGTCGCCGCATCGCCAAATCCCATGCAGCCCAGACAGAGACGGGAAACCGTTAAGTCGCTTTTCCCCAGTTGCGTATAGTCCATTACCTTTTCTCCTTTATTAACAGGATCTAAAGCGCCGGTTTCGACGCTAACGCTTTTAACTGCGCAATGAGCCGTGCGGCGTGATCCTTGGCCAACATTTTCTGCTGCGCGATGTTTTCATCCCGCTCCGCGTAACTTATGCCACAGGTGTACACGGGTGTTTGCATCTCCAGATTGCACAGCCTGGCCGTCGTTTCAAACTGAATAAGATAATCATCAAGGCTATGCCCGAATGCACCTTCAGCAGAATAAAGCGCCTGTGCTGCACCGGTGGTAAAGGAAAGGATAAGTTTTTTGCCGCCGAGTTTTGCCGTTGAACCCTGTGCAAACCCGTGAACAAAAACCTCGTCCAGCCAGACTTTCATGATCCCCGGCAGCGAATACCAGGAAAACGGAAACTGCCAGACGATCGCCTCGGCTTTTAACAACGCCTCCTGCTCAGCCCGCACGTCAATTTGATAGCCCGGATAATAGGTATCCAGACGACGGATTTCCGCATCTGGCAGCGCCTTAGCCACCTCGTTCAGGATGGTTGCGTTACCGATTGACTTCGTCAGATCCGGGTGTCCAGAAATAATAACTATATTCATTTTTAGCCGTTAATCTCCTTTCTCATTTTCCCTGATTTACCCGGCGGGAGGTTGCCGAAGGAAAGTATAGGCTCGCGATCCTGATAGAATTAGGACAGTATCGGCTTATGGATAATTAGCCTGTGGCTAATAATCAGCGGCGTGGCTGCATCAGGACGACGTAATGAATAACGTGATATACAACCAGATCCGCATTTTTCAGAGCATCGCTCGTGAAGGCTCTATTTCGGCCGCCGCCAGGAAACTGGAAATCACGCCGCCCTCGGTCAGCAAGGCGCTTAAGCTGCTTGAGCAGCATATCGGCCATCCTCTTTTCGTGCGCACCACCCGGCGTATTGAGTTAACGGATGCCGGACGGCAGCTGTTAGAGCAAACCTTATCCGCGGTGGAATCGCTGGAAAACTCGCTGGAAAATATCCGGGGTCAGCAGCAGGCGCCTTCCGGGCTGGTCAGGATCACGCTTTCCCGCTTCGCTTATCTGCTGATCCTCAAACCGGTGATGGCGGCATTTTGCCAGCGTTATCCGGGCATCCGGCTGGAAGTGTCCGTGTACGACGGCACCGTGCATCTTGTTGATGAGCGGGTCGATGTGGGGATCCGTTTTGGCGATATCCTTGAGGGCGGCGTGGTGGCGCGCCAGTTGATGAAGCCCTTTCGTGAAGGGCTGTACGCTTCGGCAGCCTACCTGAAGGCGTTCGGTACGCCGACAACGCCAGCCGATCTGCCGCAGCACCAGCTTATCGGCTACCGATTTATTACCGCTCACCGCCTCCTGCCGCTGATGCTGGAGCACAACGGCGAACAGCTGACCGTGGATATGCCGGGCCAGCTTATCAGCAACGACATCGACGTGATGGCTGACGGCATCCGCAGCGGGCTGGGTATCGGCAGGCTGTTCGAGCCGGTTTTGCAGCTGCAGCCGGATAAAGAGAGGTTTCTGCCGGTGATGGAAGCTTTCTGGAAGACCTATCCGCCGGTTTATCTCTATTACGCAAAAAGCGCGGGTAAAACGAAAAGAGTAAAGGCGCTGATTGATTTTCTGCTGGAGAACCGGCCTGGGTATAGCTGACAAAAACACCGGTCTTTAGCGGGGTAAAGTAACCGTAAAACCCGCGCTACGGCGCGGCAAGCACATGCTCGCTGGCGGAAGACGCCCGCGTGCATGGCTTATCCCTGCGCCGCGCACGCCTTTTATCTCTATTCAGCCTGTCGGCACGCGCCCCGCTCTTCGCCATGCTGCGCCAGATGGCGTAAGGCCTGCCGGAAACCGGCATCAAAGGTCTGACCGTGCGAAAGTTCAGGCCACGACCAGTAGGCGGCAGATAAACCGGCCTGGCGCAGCGATGCCAGCGTGGCGCGAACCCTGTCCTGCACTTCCGCCGCCGGCGCATGCGGATTGTTTCCCGGCTGGCCGTCGCCTTCACTGACATAGAGCGACTTCGCGCAGAAGCGCGACGCTTCGACCTTCGCCAACTTAGCCAGCACGCCGTCGTACTGCCGGTTCAGCGTTGGGCTGGTCGGATAGTAAAAATGAAAGAACGACGAGGAGAGCCAGGCGTTCAGCGTAAAGACCCCGCCTAAGGAATGGCCCCAGAGGCCACGCCCGGCGGAGTTTATCTTTAACCCTCTTTCGGCCTGCGGCGCAATTTTTTCCTCAAGCAGACGGCGAAAAATAGCGTCGCCGCCGCCCTTTCTTCCTCCGGGCCGGGCGCTTTTTTCGCCGTCCGGCGGCGTGTAATCATAGGTTCTGGCGGCCAGGTCAAAAGGCAGCGTCGTCTGATAGCCAACGGCGACAATCACCGGCGGGTTTTGCGCCGACAGCGTTTGCAGCAGCCCTTCCGACAGCCTGTCCATTACGGCGTTGCCGTCGAGCAGATACATCACGGGAAAGCCGGCAGGCGGCGCTTTCTTATTGGGAATGCCCGTCCATATTTTGTAATGTCGCTGTCCATCGGCGGAATCAAGCGTGCTGACGCGAAAGTGATAAAAAGCCGATCCCTTATCCGCAATATTCGGGCCAGACGGCCGCATATCGGGCTGACACCAGGCGCCTGTCGTATAAAAACAGGTAAAAAAAAGCGCGCCCAGCCGGCAAGCCGCGCGCGCATTTCGGGTGAAAAATAACTTAATATTCATCTACATGCTCTCAATAAAAACCCGGACAGGCATGCGATGAGGAAAAGTCGCGTCTGTCGGTTTCTCCTCAAAAATGCAGGCCCGGCTGCGTGATAGCCGACAAGCGGAAAACGCCACTATAATGAGAATGATTATTAATTACAAATAAGAGCCGTCCCAGCAAGCTATTTCTGGTGTCGGATCTCCGCGCGAAACGCGCATTAATTAACGGCGGGTTTAATACCCACACTTTTTGCAGCAAACGTAATACGAAAAATACCAGGCGTAATGGGGTTTAATTTTACCAAACCGGAAAAAATTAAATTTTTATATGAGAAGCCCTGGGACGATAAGGATTTGTGAAAAATGCGGCGGTCGACAATCTGCGTTCAGCGACCATACCCTGGTTATTTTTTTGGCATGGTTCATGCTTCGCAACAGAAGGGGCGCGAAAGACAGAGGTTATTGTGTAGCTGGATCTACGCCTTTAAGCGTAACAACTCTGGCGAACCTGATGGGTAAGCATCAGGTTCGCACGGTGAACTGGATTCCCTGGCGTTGGCAAGAATACTGGAGATATTTTTATTATGTGCTGCTTTGTACAGATAACTTAATCTTACACCCTTAATGAAGTCAACAAAAAAAGAGACAAAACTTCCACTAAAATGAATACCAAACCAGCCATAAAAGTATAAATGATTGATTTTATTTAAATTATCACTTAATGCAACAGCAAAAAAGCAGACAAAACCAGGTCTGACCTGTCTACTCCCTGTTTCACATTTATTGAATAACATTAAATTTGCTTATAAAATGCGGCATATGACAGCAACCGGACGCTTATCATGAAAACATCGGCATTGCAGAGAAAAAACAATATAATCAACAATATAGATTATATTATTAAAAGCCGGGGCGAGACAAAAGTCTCTTTCGCCAACCGTACCGGCGTCACCCGCGCGACGCTGTATAAAATCCTGGATGGCAAAGTCAATAACGTACAGCGCTCGACCATTACGCGAATCGCGGATTTCTTTGGCGTGTCGTGCGAGATTATTGAAAATCACGATCTGCAATCTATCGAACTGATCGAAAATACGCTGTCGCCCGACGGCGATAAAAACCCGGCTGCCGTGCCGGTTATTCCTCAATCGGCATTTTTACGCTGCGCGGACAAAAGAGTGGGCCAGCTGGTGGCGCACTATCCCGTTACCTGGTTTTTTGGCGAGGTCGCTAACACGGTCGCGCTACAGGTTGAAAGAAATCTGGGCAACCTGTTTTTTCCTGGCGATGTGCTTATTATCAAACGCCATACGCCGCCACAGGAGAAACAGCTGGCGCTGTTTTCCTCCCCGACTCAGGCGCTATTTGTCAGTGATATCTACTCCGGCGCTGAGGAAGCTTCCCTGCTGGGCGCCATTATCGAAGAAAGAATCCAATAACCCTAAGGACTGTTCTGCATGGAACAAAACAAGAAATACAAGCTGTTGGGCTTTACCCGCTCGGATGTGATTACGGCCAACGTCATGGTGCTGGCGACCGGCAAGCATATCAGCATCGGCCTGCCCGAGCTGGAAAGCAGCGAAATCACGGATGATTTTAACCGGCATGAACTGAAATCGCTTTATCGTCGCCTTTATGGCGATAACAGCACCGTGACCTCTTACGATATTGGCGACAGGCATGAACGCTCCTGGTACGCCTATCTGATCATCAGCATTGCGCTGACGGTTATTTATACGCTCAGCACCGTGAGCGGCGTGAAACCCGTGCTGATCCCCGTGGTGAATTTTGTGGTGCCGCCCGCCATTTTTTTCTATCCGCTCTCGTTTATCCTGGTGGATATTATCAACGAGTTTTACGGCCTGAGAATGGCAAGAAGAACGATATTTATTTCATTTATTTCTAATACGCTGTTTGTGGCGGGCCTGTGGCTGACCAGCCTTTTACCCGGTCTGAAAGAGTGGGAGCTGAATATCTCCTACGCCACCTTTGTTAACAGCATTGTCTCCGTACTGTTCGCCTCTTCGGCCGCGTATCTGGTGTCGGAAAATATTAACTCGCTGATCCTGTGCAAAATAAAAGAGCTGACCAATTCGCGCTTTCTTTTTGTGCGCGTGCTGACCAGCAACGTTATCGCTTCGGCTCTTGATAGCGTGATTTTCTGTACGCTGGCTTTTCACAACGTGCTCAGCATGGCGACGATTAAAACCATGATTATTTCGCAGTTCATTATCAAGCTGGGCTATGCGCTGCTGGGCGTTGGCCCTATTTACGCTACCCGTGAACTGTTCAGACGCTATATCAATAAAGAAAAACAGGTTAACCGTGCAGAGGAAGTAGTATGAAAACAGAGGAAATTACGCTGCTGGGCAAAAGCACCGGCTATGTTCAGCATTATGCGCCGGAGCTGCTGGAGGCGCTGCCGCG
This sequence comes from Erwinia artemisiae, assembly GCF_051400835.1. Lineage (NCBI taxonomy): Bacteria > Pseudomonadati > Pseudomonadota > Gammaproteobacteria > Enterobacterales > Erwiniaceae > Erwinia > Erwinia artemisiae. Next base: position 269,203 of record NZ_JBLFFM010000003.1, read on the forward strand.
GTCGCGCGGTCGCCAGGAAATCGGCCTGACGTCGGCGGAGCTGCCCTTTTCCGGCTTCGACCTGTGGACGGGCTTCGAGCTTTCCTGGCTTAACGCTAAGGGCAAACCCGTGGTGGCTATCGCCGAATTCTGGATCCCGGCCACCAGCCAGCATCTGATCGAATCAAAATCTTTTAAGCTTTACCTGAACAGCTTTAATCAGACGCGCTTCGCCGCGCCGGAAGAGGTCGCCACCACGCTGGAAAACGATCTGTCGCGGGCGGCCGACGGCAGCGTGAAGGTCAAGCTCTATCCTGATTTAAACGGCTACGCCGCTTTTACCGCAGCGCTGCCCGGCGAATGCATTGACCATCTTGATATCGCCGTGGAGGACTACGATTTTTCTCCGCAGCATCTGCAGGATGCCGCCTCCGGCGATGTTGTGGCCGAAACGCTCTCCTCAAACCTGCTTAAGTCTAACTGTCTGGTGACCAATCAGCCCGACTGGGGCAGCGTGGTCATCCATTATGAAGGCAAGCGGATCGAGCGGGAAAAACTGCTGCGCTATCTGATTTCGTTCAGGATGCACAACGAGTTCCACGAGCAGTGCATTGAGCGCATCTTTAACGATATCAAACACTATTGCCGCCCGGAAAAGCTAAGCGTGTTCGGCCGCTACACCCGCCGGGGCGGGCTGGATATCAATCCGTTCAGAAGCGATTTTGAAGCGCAGCCGACCACGGGCCGCCTCGTCCGTCAGTAATGCCCGCCAGGAGCCCGTTCCTGTTTATTACGCTGCAAAATGGCTGTCTCTCTACACGCCCAGCCTGTCGCGGATGCTGTAATAAGCCGCGCCCATCGCCGTAAGCGGAATACGCATATTGCGGCCGCCGGGGAACGGATAGTGCGGCAAGCGGGCAAAGGCGTCGAAACGTTCGGCGTCGCCGCGCAGCACTTCCGAAATCAGCCGACCGGCCAGATGGGTACAGGTAACGCCGTGCCCGCTATCACCCTGCATATAGTAGATGTTGTTTTCCAGGCGGCCGAACTGCGGCATCCTTGAGAGCGTAAGCAGGAAGTTGCCTGTCCAGCGGTAGTCGATTTTTACCCCTTTCAGCTGCGGAAAGGTTTTCAGCAGCTTCGGCACGATCAGCCGATCGATATCCTCAGGATCCCGCGCGCCATAGACCACGCCGCCGCCGTACAGCAGGCGATGGTCGGCCGTCAGCCGGAAATAGTCCAGCAGGTAGTTGCAGTCCTCCACGCAGTAGTTGGAGGCGAGCAGCGACGCGGCCAGCTCTGCGCCAAGCGGCTCCGTGGTCAACACCTGCGTGCCGCACGGCATACTGCGTTTCGACAGCGACGGCTCCAGTTTGCTGCCGAGATAGGCGTTGCCCGCGACGATAACATAGCGCGCCGTAACCTGCCCTTTCGCCGTTTTTACCACGGCCGGGCTGCCATGCTGGATCTCCACTACCGGCGACTGCTCGAAAATCCGGCCGCCGTTCAGGACTATCGCCTGCGCTTCACCAATCGCCAGATTTAGCGGATGCAGATGGCCGCCGCGCTTGTCCAGCAGCGCGCCGACGTAGCGATCGCTGTCGATCTCCTGGCGGATCTGCCCGGCGTCCAGCAGCTCCAGCTGGTCGTTGCCGTAGCGTTCCCAGTTCTGCTTCTGCTCCTCCAGCGTGGCGAACTGACGGGCGTTCAGCGCCACGAAAAGGCCGCCCTGCTGATAGTCGCAGGCGATGCCGTAACGTTTAATGCGCTCGCGAATAATATCGCCGCCTTCAAACATCATGCTGCCCAGCATTCTGGCGGCATCTTTGCCGTAGCTTTTTTCAATCACGTCCACGTCGCGGCTGTAGGAGTTGACCACCTGACCGCCGTTGCGCCCGCTGGCACCGAAACCGACCTTCGCCGCTTCCAGCACCACGACCTGGTAGCCGTTTTCCGCCAGATGCAGCGCCGAAGACAGCCCGGTGTAGCCTGCACCAATGATGCAAACGTCGCAGGAGATCGGCTCCTCCAGCGGCGGAAACGGCGTGTAGGCGTTGGCGCTGGCGGCATAGTAGCTTTGCGTATGTTCAGTCATGCTTACGGCTCCAGAGAGATCCAGACGGATATCGGTTCGGTGAGTATTTGCGGCGCGACCCGCGCCCGTTGCCGCTCTGTATGGCGTCAAAAGGCGCGGGAATGCACCGTCGTGGTTCACAGGCCCGCGCGGCAGCGGCCGTCAGGCATCAGAAGGTGGTAGGCGTATGGGCGCTGATAATGCGGCAAATTTTTGCCGAGGTGTTGCTGAAGCTGTGCGGAATGCCGGTGTTAATGGCGTAGCTTTGCTGCGCCACCAGATGATAGCTCTGACCGTTGAATTTCAGCACGACTTCCCCTTCCAGCAAGGTGCCTATCTCTTCCCCCTGATGCTTGATGCGCTCTCCTGTGGTGGTGCCTGGCTGATAAGTTTCAATCATCATCGCCAGCGTGCGGTTCGGCGCGCCGTTATGGATAAGCTTCATGGAGACGCCCTGACTGCCGATCTCAATCAGCTCGTCAGGATTAATCACCACCTGAGGCTCGTCCGGGATCTCCGGCTCCGCAAAAAATTCGGACAGCGACAGCCCGTAAACTTTTAGCAGCTTTTGCAGCGTGCTGATGGCCGGGCTGACCTTGTCCTGTTCAATGGTGCTGATGGCGCTGTGTGTTAATCCAGACAGTTCGGCAACCCGGCGCTGTGACAGACCCAGTTGCTGGCGGATCCCGGACAAACGCTTGCCTGGTGCCAGGCCGTCATTGTTCATAAACGCATTTCCTTCAATGTGAGTCAGAGCTGCTGCTTTTCAGCGTGATGCTGCTGACATGCCGTGATAAAGCCTTCAAGCAACAGGCGCGACAGCGCATATTCGCTGCTTTTCCATTCCGGGTGCCACTGTACGCCCAGCGCGTAGGGATGATCGAGCACGCTGACCGCCTCCGGCAGCCCGTCCTGGGAGTACGCCTCCACGCGAAGCCGCGGGCCAAGGGTTTTTGCGCCCTGCCCGTGCAACGAGTTTACCCAGAATGTTTTGCTTCCGGGTATCAATTGCGAAATTAATCCGTCCGGCTGGATTTTGATCTCATGCGAGGGCGCATATTGCTGATCTATTGGCAGATCCGGGTCCTCACGATGCTCAAGAAACTGCGGATGGTCGCAGAGGCGACGGTAGAGGGTACCGCCCGTCGCGACCACCAGCTCCTGCAAACCGCGACAGATGGCAAAAATGGGGATGCGCCTTTCGAGCGCCTGCGCAATCAGCGCGATGCTCAGAAGATCTCGCCCGGGATCGGCGGCAGGCTCATCGCCGTTTTCACCATAATGGTGCGGCTGCATATTACTGGGGCTGCCCGGCAGCAACACGCCGTCCAGCAGCGGCATCACGCCTGCCAGCAATTCCGGCTCTGCCAGCGCGTGCGGCAAGGCGATGGGTAAACCGCCCGCGTCCAGAACCGCATTCAGGTACTTATCTTGCAAGGTATGACTTTGTTGGCCTTTGACGGGGTTGCTGCACATCACCACCCCGACAATCGGCCTGTAAAATATATCGACCATGCTTCACCTCTTGTTTCGGACTGAATTTTTTACAAAAGCGTCTGAAATTACCTGAAATGCGCAATATTTCCGCTGACTGGTATTTTGATAACCCTTTTTTAAATCAAATGCAACATTTGACAAACAATTTGTTTCCGTCCAGATTGTTTTTGTGTGCATTATATTTAACAACGTGAATGCGATCCTGTTATCCCCTACCAAGCCAACAGCGGTGAATCATGGAAACTAACCTTGTAGCAGTGGAAAACTTTAAGCAGCCGGAAGAGAGACGGAGCAGCGCCTTCGCCAGAGAGGTCGAAGCCTATCTGAGCCGCTATCCGGATACCCATTACGTCGATGTGATGCTGACCGATCTTAACGGCTGTTTCCGGGGCAAGCGCATCCCGGTGGCGGCGCTGCGTAAGCTGGAGAAAGGCTGCTATTTCCCCGCCTCCGTTTTCGCGATGGATATTCTGGGCAACGTGGTGGAGGCGGCGGGCCTGGGCCAGGCATCCGGCGAACCCGACCGCATCTGTGTGCCCATCGCCGGGACGCTGACGCCCTCCGCCGCCGATCCACAGACCATCGGCCAGCTGCTGTTGACGATGCTGGACGAAGATGGCGCTCCCTTTGACGTTGAGCCGCGAAATGTCCTTAACCGCCTGTGGCAGCAGCTACAGCAGCGTGGACTGCATCCCGTGGTAGCGGTAGAGCTGGAGTTCTATTTACTGGATCGGCAGCGTGACGCCGAAGGCTATCTTCAGCCGCCCTGCGCGCCCGGCACCCAGGATCGCAATATGCAAAGCCAGGTCTACTCCGTGGATAATCTCAATCACTTTGCCGACGTGTTAAACGATATCGACGAGCTGGCGCAGCTGCAAAAGATCCCGGCGGACGGCGCGCTGGCGGAGGCGTCGCCAGGCCAGTTCGAAGTTAACCTGCACCATACCCGCAACGCGCTGGAGGCGTGCGATCATGCGCTGGCGCTGAAGCGCCTGATCCGGCTGGTGGCGGAAAAACATCATATGCACGCCACGTTTATGGCCAAGCCCTACGAGGAATACGCCGGCAGCGGCATGCATATTCATATCAGTATGCTGAACGACCAGGGCGAGAACGTGCTGGCCGACCGGCACGGCAACGATTCCCCCCTTCTGCAACGCTCGCTGGCCGGGATGATCGAGATGATGCCCGCCTCCATGGCGCTGCTGGCACCTAATATCAACTCCTATCGCCGTTTTCAGGCAGGCATGTATGTGCCGACGCAGGCTTCCTGGGGCCACAATAACCGCACCGTCGCCCTGCGCATTCCCTGTGGCGATCGCGATAATCATCGCGTGGAATATCGGGTCGCGGGCGCGGATGCCAACCCTTATCTGGTAATGGCGGCCATTTTTGCCGGGATCCTGCACGGTCTGGATAACGATTTGCCGCTGCCGCCGAAGGTCGAGGGCAACGGGCTGGAGCAGGACGGGCTGCCATTCCCTATTCGTCAGAGCGATGCGCTGTGGGAATTCGCCCAGCACGAGGCGCTCTGTGCTCAGCTCGGCGAACGTTTCAGCCACGTCTGGCACGCCTGCAAAAGCAACGAGCTAACGCAGTTTGAGCGGTTGATCACAGATACGGAAATTGACTGGATGCTGAAAAACGCCTGATGGCATCCGGCCTCAGGAAGAGCCTCGCCCATGCGCCCCGTCTGGAAACGAGCGCGCTCTCTGCCGGTTTTCCGGCCCGTACCGCCTGTCGCCGAAGGAAAAAAAGCGGCGGCGGAACGCCCTACATCATGAGGTTCGGAAATGGTGCATCTGCCCGTCCCGTATACCCTTAAGCCGCCCACGGCTGTTCTCTCAGCGCCGCCGCAAGGGGGCTGCTAATGGCTGCCGTCACTGAAGAAAGCCCGGCCAAACCGGGGCTGAGAAAATCCCTTAAGCTCTGGCAGATTGTGATGATGGGGCTGGCCTACCTGACGCCGATGACGGTGTTCGATACCTTCGGTATCGTTTCCGGTATCAGCAACGGCCACGTTCCCGCTTCCTATCTGCTGGCGCTCGCCGGCGTATTATTTACCGCCGTCAGCTACGGCAAGCTGGTGCGCCAGTTTCCCGAAGCCGGTTCCGCCTATACCTATGCGCAGAAGGCGATCAATCCTCACGTCGGCTTTCTGGTCGGCTGGTCGTCGCTGCTGGACTATCTGTTCCTGCCGATGATCAACGTGCTGCTGGCGAAGATTTACCTTTCGGTCCTGTTTCCGGAAGTGCCGCCCTGGATATGGGTAGTGGGTTTTGTGGCGATCATGACCGCCGCCAACCTGAAAAGCGTCAGCCTGGTAGCCAATTTCAATACGCTGTTTGTGCTGGTTCAGGTCGCGATTATCAGCGTATTTATTTTTCTGGTGATCCACGGTCTGTATCGCGGTGAAGGCGTCGGCACGGTCTGGTCGCTACAGCCTTTTATCAGCCAGAACGCGCACCTGCTGCCGATTATGACCGGCGCGACCATCGTCTGCTTTTCGTTTCTCGGTTTTGACGCCGTTACCACGCTCTCCGAAGAGACGCACAACGCCGGGAAAACCATTCCGCGCGCCATCTTTCTGACCGCGCTCTACGGCGGACTGATTTTTATTGCCGCCTCGTTCTTTATGCAGCTCTTTTTCCCCGATATCAGCCGCTTTAAAAATCCCGACGCGGCGCTGCCGGAAATCGCACTCTACGTGGGCGGCAAGCTGTTTCAGTCGATTTTCCTCTGCACCACTTTTATCAATACGCTGGCTTCCGGCCTGGCGTCTCATGCCAGCGTTTCCCGTCTGCTGTACGTGATGGGTCGGGATAACGTCTTTCCGGCCAGGGTGTTCGGCTACGTGCATCCCAAATGGCGCACGCCCGCGCTTAACGTGATTATGGTCGGCATCGTGGCGCTTTCCGCCCAGTATTTCGACCTGGTAACGGCGACGGCGCTGATTAATTTCGGCGCGCTGGTGGCCTTTACCTTTGTGAATCTCGCCGTATTTAACCACTTTTACCGCCGCGAAGGCCGCAATCGCACCTGGAAGGAGAAGCTGCATTATCTGGTGTTGCCGATGGTGGGCGCCGCCACAGTCGCGGTACTGTGGATCAACCTGGAGGCGACATCGCTGACGATGGGGCTGATTTGGGCAGTGCTCGGCGTGCTTTATCTGGCCTGGCTGACCCGCCGTTTTCGCCAGCCGCCGCCGCAGTTTAACAAGCTGCGAGCGGAAACGGGCGGGAAATAAGGCAGAACATTTATGGCCGCGTGATGCAGCCCGCTTTGGGCGTCAGTAGATGAAAGGTCTGTCGAAATATGCCCGGCCGCGTGACGCAGCCGGGAATGCCTTAAGCTTTCAGGATGGTGGTCAGAATAGTCAGCGAGCGGCTGAACTGCTCGTCCGGAATGGTCAGCGGATAAAGGAAACGGATCACGTTACCGTGCACGCCGCAGGTGAGCAGGATCAGGTTCTGCGCCAGCGCTCGTTGCTGAATATCGCGGGCAAAAGCGCTGTCCGGCGCGCCGGTTTCAGGATGATTGAATTCCACTGCAATCATCGAGCCGCGTCCGCGTACCTGAGCGATGGCGGGATGGCGGGTGCCGATAAGGGCTTCGCTGAGGGCCGCGCCGAGCCTGTCGGCACGCTGGCACAGCTGCTCTTCCTCAATGATATCCAGCACCGCGTGGGCCGCCGCAACCGCGATCGGGTTACCGGCATAGGTGCCGCCCAGCCCGCCAGGACCCGGCGCGTCCATCACTTCGGCGCGGCCAACCACGCCGGAAATCGGGAAACCGCCGCCCAGGCTTTTCGCCATTGTCAGCAGATCCGGTTTCGCATCCGGGTAGTATTCGCTGGCGAACACCTTACCGGTACGCGCAAAGCCCGTCTGGATCTCATCCGCCACCAGCAGAATGCCGTGCTCGTCGCACAGGCGGCGCAGCGCGCTGACAAATTCCGGCGGCGCGACGTTGAAACCGCCCTCGCCCTGAATCGGCTCAAAGATAATGGCGGCGACTTCCTGCGGCGCGATATCGCAATGGAAGATATCGTCCAGGCTTTGCAGCGCATCCTCCACGCTGACGCCGTGCAGCTCGTTGGGATAGCGGGCGTGGAACACCGAGCCGGGGAACGGGCCAAAGCCGGTTTTATAGGGCGCGACCTTGCCGGTCAGCGCCATCGTCATCATGGTGCGGCCATGAAACGCGCCGGTAAAGGTAATGACGCCGGGACGCCCGGTCGCGGCGCGAGCGATTTTCACCGCGTTTTCCACCGCCTCCGCGCCCGTGGTGAAAAAAGTGGTTTTCGCTTTGCCCGCTATCGGCGCCAGTTCGTTCAGGCGCTCCGCCAGCGAGATATAATTTTCATAAGGAATAACCTGGAAAGCCGTATGGGTAAAACGGGTCAGCTGCTGCTGCACGGCAGCGATCACTTTCGGATGACGGTGCCCGGTATTCAGCACGGCGATCCCCGCCGCGAAGTCGATGTATTCGCGCCCCTGCGTATCGATAAGCGTGGCGTTTTCAGCCTGCTCGACCAGAAAATCGCACATTACGCCCACACCGCGCGGTGTGGCGTCCAGACGGCGCTGACGGATGGAATCGTTCATGTTTTACTCCTCGTTACGGGAAGCCGGGTTGTACCTGAATTACCTTGATTTTTAGCGCTGATGGGGTGCTATTATCCAGAGCCAGTTTTGACTATTTTAGGGAGCCACTTTGCGCACACTCGTCGGTGATCTGGTCGCCTGCCGGCTTGGACAGACGGCCGCAGGCACGCTGGGCAAGCGTCTTTACGACGCCTTACAGCAATCCATTCAGAAAGGGATGCTTGCGCCCGGCACTCGCCTGCCCGCCTCGCGCGATCTGGCCGCCGAACTAGGCGTATCGCGCAATACGGTGATGGCCGCTTATGAGCAGCTACAGTCGGAAGGCTATCTCACCACCCGCGCGGGCAGCGGCACCTTTGTCAGCGCCAGTCTGCCGGAAAGCGATCTTTCGGCGGTGGAACGGATCGTTTCCGCCGACGTGCCATCAGGGCAGATCGCGCTTTCCCGCCGGGGCGAGCAGCTGCTGAACCGCGCCGGCGCCAGCCAGCGTCAGTGGGGAGCCTTTATGCCCGGCGTGCCGGACGTACGGCATTTTCCGCATAAAACCTGGCATAAAATCACGCGCCGCCTGAACCTGCGGCTGCCGGTAGAAACGTTGAGTTACTCGCAGCATGGCGGCTACGCGCCGCTGCAACATGCGCTGGCGGATTACCTGCGCGTGGCGCGTTCGGTTAAATGCACGCCGGAGCAGATCCTGATCGCTTCCGGGACGCATCAGTCGCTGGATCTGCTGGCGAAAATGCTCTGCAATCCCGGCGATCGGGTCTGGGTAGAAGAGCCGGGCTACTGGGGCCATCGCAGCGTGCTGGAAATCAACGGCCTGGAAACAGTGCCGATTGCGGTAGACGACGAAGGCATGACGCTGCCCGCAGGCGTCGCGCCGCCACGGCTGATTTGCGTAACGCCTTCCCATCAATATCCGACCGGCGCCGTGATGGGCCTGGCGCGTCGTCAGGCGCTGCTCCGCCAGGCGCAGGCCTGGGGCAGCATTATCATCGAGGACGATTACGACAGCGAGTTTCGCTTTGGTGAAAGCCCGGTACCGGCGCTACAGGGGCTGGCGCAGGATGAAAACGTCATCTATCTGGGCACCTTCAGCAAAACGCTCTATCCGGGGCTGCGCACCAGCTATATGGTGGTGCCCGACTCGCTGACGGCCCGCCTGAAAGTGGCCCATTCCGAACTTTACCGGGGCGGCTACGGCCTGACCCAGCTGGCGCTGGCGGAATTTATTCGTGAAGGCCACTATGCGGCGCACGTACGCCGTATGCGACAGCTTTACGGCCAGCGACGCGAGGCGCTGGTCGGGACGATCCGCCGGGAGCTGGGCGCGGAATTTATCGGCCAGGACAGCCATGCCGGCCTGCATCTGATCCTTGCGCTGCCGCCGGAAATTGACGACGTCGCCCTCGCTTACGTGCTGGAGCAACAGGGGATCTGGACTCGCCCGCTTTCGGTTTACTACAGGGGCGAGGCGAAAAGACGCGGCCTGATCCTCGGCTACGCCTGCGTAGAGGCGGAAGCAATGACGGAAACCTTTATGCCTGTCGTCCACGCCCTGCTGCCGCTGTTAGCAAAATGATCGGTGTCGGTAAGCTTTTCCGCCTGAAAAAACGCCCGCCCGGTGCAGGGTAAAAGAGAGCGACAGGCAGCGCATGGTCAATGACTTCCGGCCATTTTTCGGTAATTTATTTAAAAGGAATAAATATATAGATAATAAATAATTTAAATCACAAATAAATAATACTCACCATTCAAACTCACCCCGTTATTAATCATTCCAATATTTACCAACTGTAGTGCGCAATAAACTCCTGTTAAATTCATTAATAAGAAAGCACTGACAGGGATGCGCCCTTTATATCCAGGCTATTCGTGCGGATATATTCTATTCAGGAATTTTCGCCTTTACGCAAGCGGCAGAGATAAATATATTAACTCCGCTGTATTAACCTTATATACAAGGAGAAAGTAATGAGAGAAATCAGCCATAATGAAGTACAAATGGTTAGTGGCGCTGGTCTGACTGACGTTATCACCGGCCTGAACTCGGCTATGGAAAATGTCTCAACCAAACTGCAAACCACCGTTGATGCTATTTCTACCACGACGGATAGCTGGAGCATCAAAAAACTGACGCATCAGGCTATAGGATTGTCTCGCACCTATGCGAAGCTTTCCTTCCTGTCGAATATCCTGACCGGATTAACTACCCCAGCCGACAGCTCGTCTGCCGCGTAGTTTTGCGTGAAGGATCTGAATAAGGCAGGCCACCGGTCTGCCTTCATGCTTTTATGCCTTTATGCCTTTATGCTTTTATGCCTCTATTATATGATTTCAGCCAACTTTTTCGTAAATTGCCCGTATTTCCGTCTCGCTCAACACGTTGTCCGCCGTGAAAAAGGAGAGGATTAACGCGCGAAAGTCGGTAAAGGACGCGGCCTCCTGCTGCCTTTTCTCCTCTCCGTAGACGGTAAGATGCCGGTTGAACAGATTGGTTTGCTGCCCGTTTATTATTTTCGCCATCATCAAATTATGGCGAAACAGCGACTCGTCATACGTGGCAACAAAGTGGCTGGCGACAAGAATATCCGCCTGTTCGCAGGCGCCATCGGCAAACCGATACATCAACCGCCAGCTGCCGCCGCTTTTCATCGACAGCAGCCACTCTTCCTGGCTGAACCGCTCAAGACGGTAACCCTGCTGTTCGCCCGCCTCCAGCCGTAAAGGCGCGGTCAGGCTGACGCCGCCAAAACCGACATCCGCCAGATACCGCACGCCGTCGAGCGCCACGGTTAACAGCATATGCGTTTGCGGCGTCGCGTCCGGCTTATCCTGTCCCCACAGCACGCGTGCAAGGTGCGGCGTAACCCTGAAGCCAATTTCTTCAAGGATTTGTCGCAACAGCAGATTATGCTCAAAGCAGTAGCCTCCCCGCTGTTTGCTCAGCAGCTTGTCGGCAATCTTCTCTACGTCGATACTGACCGGCCTGCCCAGCAAAACCTCTATGTTTTCGAAGGGAATAAGAGCAGGCCAGCGCTGATGTAGTGCACTAAGGGTGGCGAAATCAGCAGACGGCGACGCGGAAAAACCAGCCAGCGCCGCAAAGCGGGAAAAGTAGTGATAGTTGTTCATAGCAACTCGTTCATGATGTTAAACCACCATGTTAGCAGTTTTGCCGCTGCCGGCTATTTTCGCAGGCCGCCGGGTTGATGGAAAACGTTCAATCCTCTTTCTTTTGTCCGCCTGTAACGGCAAAGGCGTTAACCTGGCGAAAAGGCGCCGGAAACGTTAAGCTCGCCGCCACCACTTCAGTAAAAACAACCTGTATGAAACGCAAAACTATCGCCATTGTAGCTTTGCTGGCTATCGTCGGCGGGCTTTATCTGACCTTCCTCCCTCCGGAGCAGGATCCGCACTATTATGCCGCCGCCTGCGTGGCGATCAAGGATATGCATGACACGCCAGACTCGGCAGATTTCCCTGACAAATTGCGCGAGGTGATTACCAACGAAAACGCTTCCTACGCGGTGGACAAAGTAGCTTTCGACAAGCATTCGGCACAGGGCGCAATTCAGCGTTACCGGCAGCTCAGCGAGCAGGATAAAAACCGAACTCGCCAAAGCATCGACGACTGTTTAAGCGTCATGCTGCCGAAAAAAACCGACTAAAGGGCCGGCGGCCTGCCGCTGACGGGCCGTTAGTCACTCAGGTTATGGATTATCTTTGTTACAGCATCTTTCACTACGTTCAGGGAGCAAGGGCAAACGGGTAACAGAGCGCTGTTACATATTCAGCCAATCGACTCAGCTTGTTACGGATCTGAAGGCGCTGCAATGTGTCTTCTTATTTGCATCTTTTTTGCAGCGGAACGGCTACCCACAGTTTCGGTAAACGCGCATATTTTTACTACCAATATAAATCACGTTTATTAAGATTTTCTGTAAATCTGTACACACCATGTAACCTCTGAACCTGCTATTAATAAGAAAAACAAGTGCCCGCCGCGCCCATTAATTAACGCCACTTAACTTGCCTTATACGCATTTATCTGTAAATCAACGGGACGGCACATTTTCCGATAGTTCCGCGTTAAAATAATCTTATTAAAATTATCATAAAGTCATCTGCTATCGCCTGCCAAGAGTGAAAGGGAAAATGCAAGCTGAATACTATTATGTGACCCAACGACCAGAACAAATGGATTTTCATCTGTTACACCGCCGAGGCTGCCAGAAAATGCCCGGGAAAAATAAGCTGGCGTTTATCGGCAGCTGCTATGCCCCTCTCCAGGCATTAACCGTGGCCAAAGCCCGGTTTGGCAACCGCGTAAAAGCCTGCTACTTCTGCTGCCAGGAACATCATGAGCGCGCAACCCCTTTTATTTCTTCTCGTCTGTAAATAGCGCTTCGAAACGCTCATGCAGATAGTCGGTAAAACAGCGGATCCTTTTTGGCGTCTGTCGGCTATGAGCATAAACCGCATAGATATCCGCTGAAGGCAGCTGATATGAAGTGAGCACCTGAACCAGCTTGCCGGCCAGGATCGCTTCGCGTGCATCCCACCACGAGCGCAGGATCAGACCATGGCCATCCAGCGCCAGGCGCATGGCAACCTCACCATCATTTGTGGTCAGGCTTCCCTGTACTTTCTGCCGATGCTCTTTACCCGCCTTGCTGAATCGCCAGATAGCGGCATCCGACTCATGCTGGCGCAGCACAATACAATTATGCTGCGCCAGATCTTCAACGCGCTGTGGTACACCATAACGGGCCAGATAGTCCGGCGAGGCGCATACCACGCGATAATTAGCCGCTATACGGCGTGCAATCAAACGGGAATCCGGCACGCTGCCTACGCGGATATCCACATCTATACCTGCATTAAGGAAGTTCAGCGGCTGGCTGGATAGCTGTAAATTAAGCGTTAACGCCGGATGTTGCGCGGCAAAATCTGAAACCAGAGGCGCAACGTAACGACGTCCAAAACCAAAGGAAGCGTTGATATGTAAGGTGCCGTGTAGCATAGCGCTTTCGCCGCCCAGCTCCTCTTCCAGCTGCGCCAGCTGGCTGAGGATCGGCTCCGCGCCTTCGGCGTAAAGCAGCCCTTCCGGCGTCAGCTCCAGGCGTCGGGTAGTTCGTCTGACCAGCTGTACGCCCAGCTTCTCTTCCAACTGCGTCAGTCGTTTACTGACGGCCGGCAGGCTTAATCCCAGTTCCCGGGCGACCTCCGTCAGGCTGGTCAGTCTGGCTACATGGGTAAAAAAGCGCAGATCCTCGCTGGTTGTCGCCAACTCTTTACCTTTAGTTAACATTGCATTGAATTCCAGGCTAATTATTTAACCATAATGCTGCAATAGACTCAGGGCGAAAAGCTAACTTTCCAGGAGAAGCGCAATGTCCGTAGCAAACTACAAAATTGCCGTGATCCCCGGTGACGGGATCGGCAAAGAGGTGATGCCGGAAGGCGTAAAGGTTATCAGCGCCGCCGCAGAAAAATTCGGCATCGTGCTGGAGTGGGTCTGGTTTGATTTTGCCAGCGCGGACTATTATCAGCAGCACGGTAAAATGCTGCCGGACGACTGGTTTGCCTTACTTAAGCCGTTTGACGCTATCTACTTTGGCGCCGTCGGCTGGCCCGAAATCGTGCCGGATCACGTCTCGCTGTGGGGCTCGCTGCTCCAGTTCCGCCGCCAGTTCGATCAGTACGTTAATTTGCGTCCGGTGAGGCTGCTGGCCGGCATCAAATCCCCGCTGGCCGATCGCCAGCCTGGTGACATCGATTTCTACGTGGTGCGTGAGAATACCGAAGGTGAATACTCCAGCGTTGGCGGAACGATGTTTCCCAATACGGAGAGAGAAATTGTTATTCAGGAAACGGTAATGACCCGTACCGGCGTGGACCGCATTTTAAAGTTCGCCTTTGAGCTGGCGCAAAAGCGTCCGGCCCGCCATCTGACTTCCGCCACCAAATCCAACGGCATTGCCATCACCATGCCGTGGTGGGACAGCCGCGTAGCGGCGATGCACGAGCATTATCCCGACCTGGCGGTGGATAAATACCATATTGATATTCTGACGGCGCACTTTGTCCTGCATCCGGACAGGTTCGATGTGGTTGTCGCCAGCAATCTGTTCGGCGATATTCTTTCCGATTTGGGGCCGGCCTGCACCGGAACCATCGGCATTGCGCCTTCCGCTAACATTAATCCTGAACGTACCTTTCCCAGCTTATTCGAACCCGTACATGGCTCTGCACCGGACATCGCTGGTCAAGGCATCGCCAATCCGATAGGTCAAATCTGGTGCGGCGCGATGATGCTTGAGCATCTGGGCCATAGCGAGTCGGCGGAAGCGGTGGTAGCAGCCATAGAACGCGTGCTGAGCAGTGAAGATAAAATACGGTTAACCCCGGACATTGGCGGTACGGGGAAAACGGCGGATCTGGGCGCCGCTATCGCCGCCGCGCTGTAAATAACAGAGGAGAGAGATAACTTTCTCCTTTTTGCTATTTTACTGAAGAAAGAAAATTATTCTGTGCAACTATTGTAAAAATAAAAAAATATGAGACTATTCCCATTAAAAACACCAACCAACTATGAGCTATAAAATATCAACCATTAATTCAGGCCTGAGAATAATCCTGGCTGGCAGGCCAGATTACTTCACTTACCTGAACCATTAGTAAAAACGTTATTTTTAATTTTTAACCATAGCCTGACACTAACGTATGACAATAACTAAGGAAAAATTTAATTTTTTTTAGTTACCGGAATCGACAAGTGTTAAAAAAAGACGTTATGATTGTGAATCATTAGCAGCAATGGCAGAAATCATCTAATATTTTATTCTAAAATATCAGGCTAAAATAGATTTTCCGTTTGATGATCGACTTACCCCTTTTGACGAAATAAAAACCTTAAACACCTGCATGCATTGATATAAAAAACCACAAAAAAAACCTTAAGTAGCCATTCCCCCCTTTAATTAACAAATAATACCCCCTTTATAAAAGAATAAAGTAAGTGTTGAGATAGATTTATCTCAACAGTTACTATAGCCGCACTCAGGAAAGAGTTCCCGTTTGACACGCCTTGTAAAAGTCGGTCTGGTTTTCATGGAGGAAAGGTAATGGATTGGGAAAGCGCAAAAGTCTACGGTTACATGATTGAGCCCGACATCCAGGTTAATATTAACCAGAGCCGGATCATTAATATCAAACTACTGGCAAACGAAAAGGGCACCAGCGCAATAAAATTAAGAAAAACCATGATGCGCCTTTTTATTTACCTGCTGGAAAATGCCGACAGTAAAGTTATCGGCAATGAAGAAATATTAACCAATGTGTGGGACAAGTATGGCCTGAGCTCTTCATCACAGCGGCTCTGGCAGGTCATGCACTGCCTGAGAAACAAACTTTCAACGCTTGGTATTGCTGAAGATTTTATCACCCGGACAGAAGAGGATCACGTCAGGGGATTCTGCATTAATAAAGAGCGCGTCACGCCTATTTACTACTTCGATACTAAGAATTTGTAGATAAAACCACTGCAAATACTTTCCCCTTAGGGAAAAATAACAATCCCAACGACAAGATGGGATTTATTTTAACATGATGAAAATAAGGATGTTCAATGAAAAAATTGCTGATTGCTGCTGCGCTGGCAACCGCGTTTACCGGCGTGACTGCCCAGGCGGCTTCTACTTCTACAGACTCTTCGGGCACCATTACCTTTAACGGCCAACTCACCTCCACCACCTGTAAGGTAAATGTCAACGGTTCAGGTAATTCAGACGGTAATGTTGACCTGCCGGTGCTTCAAAACACTGCTCTGCCCTCACAGGGTGCTACCGCAGGTGATACTGCTTTCAATATGCAATTGACGGACTGCACGCTTGCAGACGGCATGACGGCAGTATCGGCTTACTTCCAGGATGGCGTTACAGTTAATCCTTACGGTCGTTTGACAAACCAAAGTACGGCCACGGAAAAGTCAAACGTTACGCTGGAGCTGTTAGATCGTACCCAGAGTAATGCCAACGTTATTACTATCGGTAGTAACAGCCAAATAAGTAATGCGATTTATGAAACCGTAAAAGATAACGCTGCAACGTTAAATTACTCTGTTCGCTACTATGCAGAAGAAGAGGGTGTTGCTAGCGCAGGTATGGTTAGCAGCAGCGTGGTTTACGCTCTTCAGTATAAATAAAACCTCCCCGCAGAGAGACGCCGTCTCTCTGCTTTTTACAGAAGGTTAGTATGAATAAATTTTCTCGCTTATTTTTGTCCGGTTTAAACGCTTCTTTATTGCTGGCGTTTAGCTACACGGCTTCTGCCAGCGTAGTGATTACCGGCACCCGGGTTATTTATCCCTCAGACGCCAGAGAAGTCAGCGTAAAATTAGCCAATAAAGGGAAAAAGCCGGTGCTAATCCAGAGCTGGATCGATGACGGCGATGTAAAAGCCAAACCGGACACTATCCATGTGCCTTTTGTCCTGACGCCGCCTATCAACCGCGTGGAGCCGGAGAAAGGCCAGACGCTGCGTATCAGCTATACGGGAAAGCCGCTGCCGGCCGATCGGGAAAGCATCTACTGGCTGAACGTTTTGGAAATTCCGGCTAAAAACCCGTTGCTTAAAGACAGCAACCTGCTGCAAATGGCCTTTCGCTCGCGCATTAAATTCTTTTTCCGTCCCGTCGGTTTGAAAGGAAACGCTAACGATGCCGCACAAAAAATTGTCTGGAAAAAAAACGGGCAGCAGCTGATAGCCAATAATCCTACGCCTTATTATATCTCGCTGACCAATATAGTTATTAACGATAAAAATACCGAGGCAGATACGATCGCGCCTTTTTCTGAAGCCAGCTTTACTGCCGCAGCAAACCCTGGGGAAAAAATAAAGGTAAATTATATCAATGATTATGGCGCCTCTATCAGCGTCGATGCGCAAGTCAATTAATGGATATTCTACTCTACGTCATCGGGACAGATTAATGACGCTTAATCAGGTTTTTTATAAAAAGGATTTTTATGGAAAACGCCTCGCCACAAGGAAAAAGATGGAAGCAAGCGCAGCTGGTGTTGCTCCTTCCTTTTATTTCTTCAGCCTATGCGATCGAACCTTCCCCTTCTGCACCGCAGGAAGTTGCCAAAAATGTTGAGTTCGATCCTACATTTCTTAACGTCAGCGACGGCAGCGCTATCGATCTCGGCCGCTTCGCTAACGGTGCGGCGGCGTTGCCCGGCATCTATCGAACGGCGGTTTACGTTAATAATGACCTGCTGGGAAATTACGATATTGAATTCAGCGCCGATAAGAACAAAAACGTTCTGCCCTGCTTAAAAGAAGAGCTGATAAAAAGAATCGCCTTCGATGCAGGCCGGATACCCGCAAATTTTTTTGAGCAGGATGAGCGCGGCCGGGGCTGTTACGATCTGAAGAAAAAAATTCCCGAGATCGCCGTCAATTACGACAGTAACGAACAGCGGCTTGATATTATCGTTCCGCAAATTTATATGGCGCGAAACGCGCGAGGAGCGATAAGCAAGGACCGCTGGGACAGCGGCATTCCGGCAGCGCTACTGGCTTATAATGCCAGCGCCTACACCAGCGAAAGCGGGGGAACCCGCTATCAATCCGTCTATGCCAGCATCCGGGCGGGATTAAATATCGCCAGCTGGTATCTGCGCCATAACGGCAGCTGGAACTGGGTTGAGCACGGCCAGAAAAAATATAGCGCCCTTAATACCTATGTGCAGCGGGATATTCCCGCCCTGGAAAGCCGTCTGCTGGCTGGCCAGGCGAATACCTCAGGCTTGCTGTTTGAAACGTTGCCTTTTTCCGGCGTACAGCTGGCAAGTGATGAAAGAATGCTGCCGAACTCGCTGCGCGGCTATGCGCCAGAGATCCACGGCGTGGCGCGCACTAACGCCAGGGTGACCGTACGTCAGGGCAGCCAGGTTATTTACGAAACCACCGTGCCGCCGGGCGAGTTTTTGATTAACGACCTCTATCCCACCGGCTACGGTGGTAATTTAGCGGTCACCGTTCGCGAGTCTGACGGCAGCGAACAATATTTTGAAGTGCCCTACTCCTCTGTCGCCCAGCTGCTCAGGCCGGGCAACAGCCGCTACTCCGTTACCGCCGGCAGGTTGCGCAGCAGCTCGCTGTCGGAAAAGCCCGCCCTTTATCAGGCTACGCTGCAATATGGCCTGACCAATATGCTTACCGCCTATGGCGGTTTCCAGGCGAGTCAGAACTACTATGCGCTGCAATCGGGCCTGGCGCTTGGTACCGAAATCGGCGCTTTTGCGCTGGATGCCACTCAGGCCCGCACCCATCTGGGCGGGACCGCCGAAGATACGACGACATCCATGAGCGGGCAGAGCTTTCAGCTCAGCTACAGCAAAACCGTCAGCGCTACCAGCAGCAAAGTGTCGCTGGCGGCCTACCGTTTTTCCACCAGCGGCTATATGGGATTTATGACGGCGATGCAGACGCGGGAAGCGGTTGCCGACGGGCTGTCAACCAGCGCAATCTGGCGCGCCAAAAACCGTTTTATCGCTACGGTCAGTCAAGGGCTGCCGGAACGCTGGGGAACCCTTTACGCCAGCAGCTCGCTACAGGATTACTGGAACCGCGACGGCAACAGCAAGCAGTACCAGCTGGGCTACAACAATCGCTATAAAAATCTCTCATGGGGTCTTAGCGTTAACCGCACCTGGACGCTGTACGGCGAGGCCGAGAACAACTATCTGCTGAACTTCAGCCTGCCGCTGGGCAACAGCAGCAGCTACACGCCCCAGCTGCGTGTTGATTTAGCGCATAACAGCAACGGGCGAACCTCAGAACAGGCAGCCATATCCGGCACGGGCGGTAAGCTTGGCCAGTTTTCTTACGGCGTCAGCGCCGCCAACGCCAATCAGGGCACGGGCAGCAGCGGCACGGTTAATGGTACATGGCGCAGCGCCGTTTCTTCTTTGAGCGCTTCGTACGGCAAAGGCAGCAACTATTACAGCGCGTCTGGCGGGATGAGCGGCACCGTTATTGGCCATTCCGGCGGCGTGACGCTAACGCCTTACACCTCCGATACCTTCGCGCTGGTCGAGGCCAAAGGCGCCCAGGGCGCCAGCGTTTCGTCCTATCCTGGCGTTCACGTTGACTGGAACGGCTACGCTGCCGTGCCCTATCTGGATCCCTATCAGCTGAACGAAGTCACGCTGGATCCTGGCGGGGCCGCCAGCGATGTGGAGCTGGATACCACCTCGCTGAAAGTAGCGCCGTTATCAGGCGCCGTAGTGAAGCTGAAATACGGCACGCGCAGCGGCACAGCGGTGCTGATTGCGGCCACCTTCCAGGGTGAGCCTGTGGCCTTCGGTGCCGAGGTGCTGGACAGCAAGGGCAACCATGTCGGTACCGTCGGCCAGGGCGGCGAAGTCTATGCACGCGTCCAGGCGCAGCGGGACAAGCTGCGTGTTAAATGGGGAGACGCGCCGGATATGCAATGCAGCCTGAGCTATATCCTGATGCCGCAGGCGGAAACCGACCGCCAGCGTGAAATACCGCGTTTTGAAAGCGTTTGCGAAGCCATTGAAAAAACCGCGCAGCCAGAGGGAACCATGGCAGAGGCGCCGCCGACATCCCGTCAAAGTCACAGTTAATACGGATTGAAGACATGAAGAGTCGTTTAATACAAAAATATTGCCGGTCCGCCCTGTTACTCGCTCTGCTGGCTATGGCCACGGTCTGGAGCCAGCAGGCTTTTGCCCTGAGTTGTCGCCTGCTGGAAGGCGCTGGCGTTATGAATTTTACGCTGCCCTTACAAAGCAGCAATCTGACCATCGGGCCAGGGGTCAGTAACGGCACCGTTATTTATCGCCAGTATTTTAAGCCCTCCCGGCCTACAAATATTTATTGCGATAATACACAGAGCTATCAACCCACTATTAGCTGGTATTACAGCGATCTGCCTAACAATGCGTCTGACTGGTCAGACAGCTCGTTTCGCGCCGGCAAAGTGTATGAAACCGGCGTAGCGGGTATAGGCATAGCTATTTATACCTATAACCTGACCTACTATTCCGTTCCTTTCAGCTATCAGCCATGGCAGGGAGAAACTCAATACGACAGTAACGTTTGGCAAGCGCAAGGCGGCTTTGAATTTGACGTGGTGCTGATTAAAACCGGCACGATCACACCCGGCACGCTTATCGGATCGCAGCTGCCTACGGTGAAATATGATTTTGAGGCGCCGGGTATTTCGGCGATAAATTTAGGGAGCCTGAACTTTTCCGGGGCGATAAATATCGTTTCGCAAACCTGTCAAACGCCGGACGTCACCGTCGAGATGGGAAAATATGACATCGCTGAGTATTTTACGGGAACAGGGAAAACCACCGAATGGAAAGATGCCACCATTAACTTAGTTAACTGCCCTCGCTTTTACGGGACGCTGAACGACGGCAGAAATACCTGGACTTCCGACAACGGCGCCAGCGGCATGGGTGCTATCACCAACAACATTTTAAATCTGACGCTGTCACCTAATACCGCCATTATCGACAGCGCTAACGGTATTCTTGGCATAAAAACGGGCAGCGGCAGCGCCACAGGCGTCGGCATTCAGATGGCTTATGGCAATAAATCTGATGCTTCTCCCTTGCTGGTAGATTTTGCCAGCAGCAAGGATTACAGCATGCAAAACAGTGCGGCGACCACGCAGTCTATGCCGCTTGTCGCTCGTTACATTCAGACCGAATCGACCGTAAGTGCAGGAAGAGCAGATGCGACCGTTACATTTACCATTAACTACTACTGAAAAAAGCGAGGTTTTTTTTCAGCTGTAACAGGGACAGGATAAAGAGGGATTTATGTGCATATATGTTATTTCCGACGATATGTACTTTGTGGCCGGGCTAAAATACTTTCTGGCGGCAAATGGCATAGCGATGCAAGGATTTAGCTATGAAGGCTGGCTAACTCAATTCCGCCCCGGTAAGTTAACAAAAGAAGATACCGTGATCATTGATATCAACTTTACTAATTGCCATACCAAACTGGGCATGGCGAAAAATATTGATTATTTCGGTATCAATATTGTTTTTATTGTCGACCTTCCCTTACAGGATGAGCATAAAGGCTTTCATCCTTACTGGCTTATCTCCAAGAAAAGCACCTTTAAAAAATACATTCCTTTATTAAAAGCTATCCCGAACTATGAAGCTTCACACTACAATCAGCTCTCCCGAAAGGAAACGCTGATCCTGAAAGAGCTGGCTTCCGGCCACTCGGCTATCTTTATTTCCCGAAAACTTAATATTTCGGTTAAAACAATTAGCTCGCATAAGCAGAATGCGGTACGCAAACTGGGGATGATGAAAATCAACGATATGGCACTGGTCTGCTATAAAGAAATTCTTAATCTTTATTCCGGCTTCAACAAGAGCTATCTGGGGTTGCGGGATCCGCCATCGTGGCGCGCAGCATCGTCGCTTTCCCGGCTACAGTAGAAAGCGGCAGAAGGTCGCCAGACCTTCTGCCAGGGTTTTACTCGCTAACGCGATAGCGCTCCAGCCAGTGTGCATAAGGCGCTGGCAGCACCCATGAAGGCTGCTCTTTTTTCAGCGCCCGCGCGGCCTGATAGGACCAGTTAGGGTTGGCCAGGTGTGCTTTACCAACCATGACCAGATCCAGCTGACCTTTCTCAACGGCTTCGTTAGCAATTAACGGCGCATCAATACCCCACGCGGAAGCCACCGGAATATCCGCTTCACGGCGCACGCGCTCGGCAACTGGCGCCAGGAAAGCGGGGCCCCACGGAATATTAGCGTCCGGCGTGGAGAAGCCGATGCTGACGCTGAGCAGATCCAGGCCGCCTTCGCGGAATTTTTTCGTCAGCGTAATCGCCTCTGTCAGCGTCTCTTCGTCACGACCGTCGTATTCAATCACGCCGAAACGCGCCGTCAGCGGCAGGTTATCCGGCCACTGTGTACGTACGGCAGCCAGCGTTTCCAGCAGGAAGCGGCTGCGCCCTTCGAAATCGCCGCCATATTGATCCTGACGCTGGTTAGCGTGCACGGAGAAGAAGCTCTGTGCCAGATAGCCATGTGCGAAATGCAGCTCCAGCCACTCGAAGCCGGCATCACGCGCGCGCTGTGCCGCCACGGCAAAATCATCGCGAACGCGGGCAATCTCTTCCAGCGTCATTTCGTGCGGCACCTGCGGCAGGTTAGCACCGAAAGCGGTAGCGGACGGCGACAGCGTTTCCCAGCCGCGCGGGTCGGTTTTCGCGATATGATCGTCGCCTTCCCACGGACGGTTAGCGCTGGCTTTGCGGCCCGCATGGGCAATCTGAATACCCGGCACCGCGCCTGCCGCCTTGATATCACGGGCGATGATCGCCAGTTTCTCAGCCTGCTCGTCGTTCCAGATACCGAGGCAGCCGGGCGTGATACGCCCTTCCGGCGCAACCGCCGTCGCCTCGACAATCACCAGACCTGCGCCGCCACGGGCCAGGCTGGCATAATGAACGCGGTGCCACTCGTTGCTCAGCCCATCTTCAGCGCTGTACTGACACATTGGCGGTACGGCGATACGGTTGCGTAACGTCACGTCTTTTAAGGTAAAAGGGGAAAATAACCCTGACATAAAAACCTCTTAATGGATGGCGGTAAAACAGGTTGCCTGATGACAACGTCATGTCGGTCGATTATTACGCCAATGCTGGCAACTTCACTAAGCGGTTAATGCTGATGCTGTACGCAGGGTGGGTATCAGCGTCAGCCGTGGTCACAGGCCGATCTTTTCCGCTTAACGCAGGCGGCTTTCCGCAGGCCAGGCAAAATCAGCAATAAATTTGGGTAACGGACTCAGACTGCTCCAAAGAGGCCTGTTCGTAAAAAATATAAAACGCCCACGTCGAATTAGCCCCGTATGGCTGATAGCCAAAAATAATAAACAGAGCGGAAAAATAATTTGAATTTTATAGTCACGGCGCGTTATCAGCAGAAACAGCATTCTCGTTTAATGGTCATAAATTTTCGCCAGAAGGCGGAAAAAATAAATATTATTTATGAGCAGCGGCAGCGGTAATAATCATCACTCTTTTAAAAAAGGCAGCCATTCTGTTACAACTTCAACAAATGTCACACTTTACCTGGCCGGGACGCATCTTTCAGGTCGTGATTTGTGGCGTAATCTCTATCATGTAGCGGGTAAATAAAAGACTACCTGATTGGCAGTGAATGAAATTCAGAGATTTTGCAGAAGAAGAAAAGCTGTTTGTTCGCAGGGCACTGGTGGCCTTTGGCGTTGTGCTGGCGGGTTTTGTCACGCTTGGCATCAATCTCTGGCATCTGCAGATTGAGCAAAATCAGTACTATCAAACGCGCTCCAATCAAAACGATATCAAGATGATCCCCATCGCGCCCACGCGTGGGATTATTTTCGACCGTAACGGTACGCCGCTGGTAAAAAATGTTACCTGGTATGACATCGAAGTTGTGCCTTATAAAGTGCATGATATGAAGGCGTTACTGGCTGAACTGACGCCAATAGTCGATCTTTCCGCCGACGATATCGAGACGTTTACCCATAATCTGCACAACGCCAGCCGCTACAAGCCGGTGGTGTTGAAAACCGAGCTATCGGCGGAAGAAGTGGCCCGTTTCTCTGTTAATCAATTCAAGTATACCGGCGTCGATATCAACAGTTATGAAGATCGCCAGTACCCCTACGGCCCGGATCTGGCACACGTGGTGGGGTACGTCTCTAAAATAAACGACAGCGATTATAAAAGGCTGGATAAAGAAGGGATTAGCGAGAACTACGCCGCCGACCATAATATTGGCAAACAGGGGATTGAAGGTTATTACGAATCGGTACTGCATGGCAAAACCGGCTATCAGGAAGTGGAAGTGGATAACCACGGCCGGGTGATCCGCGTGCTGAAAGAGGTGCCGCCCGTTGCCGGTAAAAATATTTATTTGACGCTGGATCTTCCTTTACAGCAGTACGTGGAGACGCAGCTGCCAGGCCAGCGGGCCGCCGTCCTGATTGAAAATCCCAAAACCGGCGAGGTGCTGGCGATGGTGTCCAGTCCCAGCTACGATCCCAACCCTTTTGTGAAGGGCATCAGCTATAAAGCCTACAAGTCGCTGTTGGCTAATAAAGATCTGCCGCTTATCAACCGCGTAACCCAAGGGCTTTATCCGCCAGCCTCCACCGTTAAGCCTTATATGGCGATGTCGGCACTGCTGAATCACGTCATTACGCCGCAAACCAGCTTCTACGGCGCGCCGACCTGGACGCTGCCGGGCACCGAGCGCAAATACCGCGACTGGAAAAAAACCGGACACGGGATGCTGGACGTAACCCGCGCGATAGAAGAGTCGGCGGACACCTTCTTTTATCAGGTGGCTTTTATGATGGGTATCGATCGCATTCATACCATGCTCAGCCAGTTCGGCTACGGTAAATCCACCGGCATCGATCTCAACGAGGAGTACAACGGCCTGCTGCCAGGCCGCGAATGGAAGCAAAAGGTGCATAAAAAGAGCTGGTATCAGGGCGATACCGTTTCCGTCGGCATCGGCCAGGGCTACTGGATTGCCACGCCAATCCAGATGGTGAAAGCGATGGCCACGCTTATTAATAACGGGCGCGTTATCCAGCCTCACCTGATGTATGAGGAAAAACAGGGTAAAAACGTCAGCCTTTGGCAGCCGACGCTGCCCGCTCAGCAGGTCGGCGATCCTGACTCGCCGTACTGGGGGATCGTACGCCGCGCCATGTTCGGCATGGCCAACGCGCCAAACGGCACCGGCTATAAATATTTCCATACCGCGCCTTACGGCATTGCGGCGAAAAGCGGCACCTCGCAGGTGTTCGGCCTGAAGCAGAATCAGATCTACAACGCCAAAACGATCCCGATCCGCCTGCGCGACCATATTTTCTATACCGCCTTTGCGCCTTTCGATAAGCCCAAAGTGGCGATAGCGCTGATCCTGGAAAACGGCGGCATCAACGGCGTCACGGCCGCGCCGCTGGTAAGAAATATTCTCGACCACATCTTCCTGCCGCCGGATGTTAAACCGATGGCCCCTACCGCCGATCCACAGAGCAACCTGACCGCGCAATAGCCCGGCCGCTAGCGCCGCAGCATAAGCTGCGGCGTGGGGCCGTGATGATAAACCTGTAGCTCGGCCCGATACCAGCGCGTCAGCGTCGGTTCGGTCATCACTTCCGCTGGCGTGCCGCTGGCGACTCGCCTGCCCTCGTGCAGCAGCAGCATGCTGTCGGACCACAGCGCCGCCAGGTTCAGATCGTGCAGCACGCAGCAAACCGCCAGCTGCCCTTTACGGCTGAGTCGATGCAGCAAACGCAGCGCATGCTGCTGATGGTAGAGATCCAGCGCCGAGGTCGGCTCGTCTAAAAATAACCAGCCGCGCGGGCCATCGTCGTGCCAGAGCTGCGCCAGCGCCCTCGCCAGCTGCACACGCTGCTGTTCGCCGCCGGAAAGCCGTCGATAGTCGCGCGTGGCCAGCTCGTCGCAGCCGGTCAGCTGCATCACTTCGTCCAGCATCGACGAACTGGCGCGGCCAGGCCAGGGCGCACGTCCCATCGCCACCACCTCGCGCACGCTGAGCGGAAACTCGACGTGGCTTTGCTGCCTCATCACCGCCCTGACGCGCGCCAGCCGATCGCGCGGCCAGCTATCCAGCGCCTGGCCGTTCAGCAGGCACTGACCTGAATCCGGCGAAAGATAGCCCGTCAGCAGCCGCAGCAGCGTGGATTTCCCCGCCCCGTTCGGGCCAATCAGAGCGACCATTTCGCCCGGCGTCAGCGTCAGCGAAACCCGATCGATCAGCAGCCGTGCCCCTGAGCGGCAGGAAAGATCGATCGCCTGTAAAGCATCAGTCATATTCACCCTCCCGCCGACGCAA
This sequence comes from Erwinia artemisiae, assembly GCF_051400835.1. Lineage (NCBI taxonomy): Bacteria > Pseudomonadati > Pseudomonadota > Gammaproteobacteria > Enterobacterales > Erwiniaceae > Erwinia > Erwinia artemisiae. The sequence continues at coordinate 295,305 of NZ_JBLFFM010000003.1, forward strand.
AATCAGCCATAAGAACCACGGCGCGCCCAGCAGGCTGGTCAGCAGGCCAACCGGCATTTCGGCAGGCGCCACCAGCGTGCGCGCCAGCGTATCGGCTATCAGCAGCAGTATGGCGCCGAGCAGCGCCGAAGCGGGCAGCAGCCAGCGATGATCGCCGCCGGTGCCCAGCCGGATCAGGTGCGGCACCACCAGGCCGATAAAACCGATCACGCCGCTGACCGCCACCGCTGCGGCCACCATCAGCGCGCTGAGCACCAGTACGATGCGCTGCGTGCGTTGCACATCGACGCCCAGATAGTGCGCCTCTTCATCACCCAGCTGCAGCAGATTGAGCCGCTTTGCCTGCCACTGCGTCGCCAGCAGCGCCGGCAGGATCAGCGCGGCGCTGGCCAGCACCGTTGACCACTGCGCCTGTCCCAGCGATCCCATACCCCACAGCGAAAGCTGACGCAGCTGCTGATCGTTGCCGATCCAGGAGAGCAAGCCGACCGCAGCAGAGCAGAGCGCGTTGATAGCGATGCCCGCCAGCAGCAGGCGAGAGAGCGTGGTGCGGCCGTGACGGCTGAGCAAAAAAATCATCAGGGTCACGGCCAGGCTGCCGACAAAGGCGGCCAGCATCGGCCACCATAAAGCCAGCACGGCAGGCAGCGTCAGCGGCATCACTACGGCCAGCGCCAGCGCCAGCGACGCGCCGCTGCTGATCCCCAACAGGCCGGGATCGGCCAGCGGATTGCGAAACAACCCCTGTAGGGTCGCGCCGGAAACCGCCAGGGCGCTGCCGACCAGCACCGCCAGCAGCACGCGCGGCAGGCGGATAGTCCACCAGATCTGCCAGACCAGGCTGTCGGCGGACGCCTGCCAGACCATCGGCAGCGACAGCCGCATCGCGCCCATGCTGGCGGCAAAAAGCGCCGTCGCCACCGTCAGCGCAAGCATGATCCCCAGCCCGCGCGACGTCATTTTCCTCATGGCAGCGTCGCTTCCGCCGCTTTACGCAGTTTGCCGATAGCGCCCGGCGTTTGCAGACCAAAGCCCAGCAGCGCCATATCGTCCACCACCAGCAGGTTGCGCTGCTTGCCCGCAGGCGTCAGCGCCAGTCCCGGCAGCTGCCAGATACGCTCTTCATCGCCCATCGCCTTCAGGCCGTCTTTGCCAATCACCACCAGCTGCGGCGCGCTGGCCACGATACCTTCCTGGGTCAACGGCTGGTAGCGCGGCACCTGCCCCATGGCGTTAATCAGCCCCGCGCTGCGAATGGCGCTGTCCGCCGCCGTCTCCGTTCCCGCCGCCATCGCCTTCATGCCGCTATGATTAAGGATAAACAGCACTTTGACCGGCAGCGGTTTTTTCGCCATTGCGGCCAGCTGGCTGTCCAGCCTGGCGTCCAGCGCTTTGCCTTCCTCTTCTTTATGCAGCGCGCCTGCAACGGTAGCGATTTTTTTATGGATCGCCTGGAGCGTCGGCTCGCCCGTTACCGTGACCACCCTGACCCCGGCCTGCTCAACCTGCTGTAAGGCCAGCGAGGGTTTAGCCAGCTCGCTGGCGATAACCAGCGTGGGCCGCATCGCCAGGATGCCTTCCGCATTCAGCTGACGCATATAGCCCACGTCCGGCAGTTTGGTCGCCAGCGCGGGCCGCAGGCTGGTGGAGTCCCGTGCTACCAAAGTTTGCTGGGCGTCCAGCGCGTAGACAATCTCAGTGACGTCGCCGCCGATCGTTACCACTCGCTCTTCCGCCATCAGCGCAAAAGGCAGCGCCAGCAGCGCTATCAGCCACAGCCTCATACCGTCGCTCCTTGCTTCGTCAGCCCGGCGATCTGCTCGCGCCAGCGCGCCTGTTCCGGCTGGCCCTCGGTGCGCTGACCAAACAGCTGGGCGATCTGCGTGCCGTCGGCGGCAAACAGCTCCAGGCTGGTGACAAAGCCGTCAGCCGTGGGCTTACGGGTGATCCAGCTTTCCGCTATGCGATCTGCCATCAGATGCAGCGTAAAGGTGGGATTGAAAATGTTCAGCCAGTTTTCCCTCCACACCGGCTTCTCCACCACGCCGGTAAAGATCTGCACGCAGCCGCGATTGCCGACGAAAATCATGATCTCGTTGCCGTCCTGGCTGGCCTGCCGTAGCAGCTCGCCGGGCGCGCTGTTGTCCACCCGCTGCGCCAGATCGTCGGGAACGGCGCGGAAAGCCTGCTGGCGCGAAACGCCGTGCCGGTTCAGCAGGCCGAAAAACTGATGCACGTTAGTCATCGCCCGCCATTGCTGTTCAATAGCCGCGCTGTCCGGCTGCGGACTAACGCTGGCAGGCGTCACCGGGATCACCTCCAGCTCCGGCGTTTCCATCAGGCGATAGTCGGCGATCAGCGCCTGCCAGGCCGCCATATCGGTGTTGGGCGTGGCGTAAATTTTCAGTACCGCGTCGCCGTGCGCGTCAAAAATCTGAATGCTGTGACGTTCGCCGCGCGCCGTCTCCTCACGCAACGCATAGGCGCTTTTCCAGCGCTGCGGAAAGATCCGCTGGTCCAGCGCGCGTGGGTTCAGAACCAGCCCGGCGTGGCCGCCCAGATGCAAATTCTCGTAGCGGCCAATTTGTTCATGCACGGCAAAGGCGTTGCGGGTAATCGATTTGGTTTCGCCCACCGCTTCCAGCGTGGCCAGCAGCGCACTGAAATCCGGCCGCAGTGCCGCCGCGTCGAAAGCGGTGCGGGCATGGGTCAGCTCGGCTTCGCTGACGTCCAGCAGCGCGGCCAGGTCGCGGGCGTATTTTTTCGGGTGGTCGGCTTTAAGCTGCCTGTAACGTTGTAAAAGGTTCATCGCTTGTTCTCCATTAAGCCCCGCGCGCGGGGCAAAGTTAAGGCGGTCAGAAATCCACATTGACGCCCAGCTGGAAGGTGCGGCCCGGCATCACCGCCAGCGCTTTATCAAAGGCATCCTGTCGCGTGCTTTCCGTCAGGTTGCGGCTGCTCAGGTAATCCCAATATTTACGATCGGTCAGGTTATAGATACCGCCGCTGACGCGCACGTTTTTCGCCGCCTGCCACCAGGCGGTCATATCCACCATGCCGTAACCCGGCACGCGGCTGTATTCCTCGTCCGACCCGGCCAGCGCCGCGCCGCTGTTGCTGTAGCTTTCGCGATTGGTTTCGGTCGCCCGCTTGCCCTTAACAAAGGTCGCCGTTACCGCAGCGCCGTAGACTTTTGCCGGATCGTCCCAGGCTACGCCCACTATCGCTTTGACCGGCGCCACGCTGTCTAAATCGACATAGCTGTCGCCAGCGTAGCTGGATTTTGATTTGCCTTCGCTGTAACCCAGCGCAAAGGTGGCGCTCAGGCCGTTAACCTCGCTAAACCAGCTGCCGACATCAAGCCTGGTGCTAAGCTGGCCGCCCCAGATAAAAGCTTTATCACGGTTTTCTGCCTGATAGATAGTGTAAATATTCGACGGCACCCGGCTGAACTTCGCCGGACTGCCGGCGCGCGTGTAGCGGGTATAGGCAATAAAGTTGTCGTAGGTGTTGTAGAACATGGCGGCATTCAGCGATACGCCTTTCGCCGCCTCGCCTTTCAGCCCCCACTCCAGGTTATTGCTGGTTTCCGTTTTTAACGCGCTGTTGCCGATCAGCGCGTACTGCGCGGATCCCGCATAGCTGGAGCCGAGGTTCCAGGAGCCGTACAGCTGGCTGGCGTTGGGGAACTGCGCGCCGCGCTTGTAGAGCACATACGTCATCAGATCCGGCGTCAGATCGTAGTTCAGGCTCAGCGATGGCAGCACCTGCGTATCGCTATTTTTCTGCCCGTAAAGCTTTTGCAGATCCGCTTCGGTAATAGCCGTGCTGCCGGTGGCCAGGCTGCTCAGGTTTTGCGGCCTGATGCTTTGGTAAGCGATACGCACGCCCGGCACCGCGCTGAAGTCGTGACCGTTCAGATCGAAGTGGATTTTATCCTGAAGGTAACCGCCCGCCAGATAGCCGCGGCTGTCGGCCTGCGGCTGCATGATGACGCTGTACTGGCTGGGCGCAGGCGTCTGGCGGAACGGCCGCTGCGTGTCGGTGACGGTCGCGTTCAGGCCGCCGCTCAGCTCGTGGCGTCCCAGGGTTTTTATCAGCCGGGTTTCCACGCCCCGGATATCCACATTGTAATCGGAATAAACCCGCTCCATCGCCGTCGCGCTGGCAGGCATCAGGGTATTGTCGTGCGCCTGCGTCTGCTGGTAATAAAGTCGGGAGGTCAGGCTGTCGAGCAAATCGCTGGTCGGCGTCCACTCATCCTTCAGGCTGATGCCCCAGCGGCGGGTATTGCTTTGCTGCTGCGCGGTTCCCCAGATGGTGTTGCCGCTGCTGTCCCACGAGTCGTAATGGGTGTGGTTGGTTTTGTCATAATAATCGACGGTGCCGGTCAGCTTGTGCTCGTCGTTGGGCTGCCAGATGCCGGAAGCCAGCAGCGCGTTTGAATGCCAGTTGGCCGGATAAGCCGCCAGCGTATCGCTGTTATTGCGCGTTTGCTGGCCGTCGCGACGGCTGTAAACGAACACGCCGCGCAGCGTGGCATCACCTGCCGCAGCGGTTATGCCGTTGTGCCAGCTGCGGTTGGCGGAGTCGTAGTCGGACTGATAGCCGAAATAAGTCGATTTATAGGGCGACAGGTAGTCATCTGCCGATTTCGGCAGGAAGGAGACCGCGCCGCCAATGGCGTTGTTGGCTTTTTCCGTAGAGGTCGCGCCGGATTCTATCTCTACCAGACCGTAGAGATAAGGATCGATATAATCGCGGCCAATGCCGAAGGTGTTCAGACCCGCGCGGCTGGCGTAGCTGCGCCCGGCCGCTTCCGGCTGCGGAATGCCGTCCACCTCCAGCCCCACGCGGTTGCTTTCCAGGCCGCGAATGTTGTAGCCGGTATAGCCGCCGCGATCGAAACCGCTTTTGCCCGCGCCCGATCCACCGCTGGCACCGGTCGCGCCGATCAACGGTTCATAACGCATTACCGAGCCGAAGTCGTTAGCCCCTTTTTTTTGCATTTCCGCTGCGGTGAGGGTGGTCTGGCTGCCCGCCTCTTTTACCTGTCGGGGCGCGGTGACCACCATCTGTGGTTCGCTGTGCGTGTCGGCAACGGTCAGCTGCTCATTTGCGGCACGCGCGTCCGCCGCCTGCGCACCTGATGATAAACCGGCCGCCGCCAGTGCCGTAAACAGCACGGATCGATGGAAAATTCCCTGAGAACACTGATTCTTGTACATGCTGGTAAGCCTTTTTCTTTATTAGTATCGACTCACATCACTGCCAAAAGCGGTACTGACGCCCGCCGCGCCTGGTTATAGTCGATCCCTGACCTCAATAAATGCGAATGATAATCATATTGATTTATGTTATCAACAATCTCCATAAAGAATTCACAATCCGGGAAAAGGCAAGCAGTCGCGGGCTTGACAGCGCCTCTCACCGACCAGAAGATGGTGCTCCCCTTTTTTGCCGGACTACGCTAATGACAACGCCTGCCATCACTATTCACTACTGCTCCCAATGCAACTGGCTGCTGCGCGCGGGCTGGATGGCGCAGGAGCTGCTGCATACTTTTGGCACCGATTTAGCTTCGGTCACGCTGGTGCCGGGCACGGGCGGCATCTATCAAATTGCCGTTGACGGTCATCTGCTGTGGGATCGCAAAGTGGATGGCGGCTTTCCGGAAGTGAAAGAGCTGAAGCAGCGCGTGCGGAACTACTGTTTTCCCGAGCGGGATTTGGGTCATATAGACAGATAGCCAGCGGAATAAAGCGCCCTGCGCTAACGTTTTGACGGGCCATCCACGCGGCCCGGCTTGTTTATCCCTGCCGCTACACGGTAAACTCAGCGCCTTCCGGCGGCACGCTGCCAGCCGGCAATAATAACTACTCTTGCCTGCCCTGCCCTCATCGTCCCCGTCACGCGTTGTGCACAGGTTTTAGCCTCTCTTATTAAGACTTTTTATGACTATTGAAAACCCAACTTCTCCTGCGGCGCGCGCCGTCGGCCCGCTGCTGTTTGCCCTGGCGCTGGGCGCCTTCGCCATCGGCCTGAGCGAATTTGTGATCATGGGCCTGCTGCCGCAGGTCAGCGCAGCGATGCACGTCAGCCTGGCCGAAGGCAGCCGTTTTATCAGCTACTACGCGCTGGGCGTGGTGATCGGCGCGCCGCTGTTTTCCCTGAGCACCGCGCGCCTGAGCCGTAAACATCAGCTGATGATTTTTATCACGCTATTTTTAGGCGGCAACGTCAGCAGCATGCTGGCGGACAGCGCCCACGCGCTGGTGATTTCCCGTTTTCTCAGCGGCCTGCCGCACGGCGCTTTTCTTGGCGTGGCGGCGCTGGCGGCCGCTTCGCTGGTGGAAGAAAACCGGCGCGGTCAGGCGGTGGGCAAAGTCATGCTCGGCCTGACGCTGGCCTCATTGCTGGGGAATCCCGCGGCGACGCTGCTGGGCGAACACCTGGACTGGCGCTGGGCCTTTGCCTGCGTGTCACTGCTGTCACTGGCCGATGCGCTGCTGATTTTTAAACTTTTCCCACAGCAGCATGAGGAAGCGCAAAGCTCGCCGCTGAAAGAGATCCGCGGGCTGGCGAACAGCCGCATCTGGCTGACGCTGGGCATCGCGGCCATCGGCTTTGGCGGCATGTTTGCCGTGATCAGCTATATCACGCCGATCCTGACGCTGGCCGCGCATCTCTCTACGCTCTGGCTGCCGGTGGTGCTGTTTGCTTTTGGTCTGGGCATGGTGTTGGGCAATCTGGCTGGCGGCAAGCTGGCCGACCGCAAAATCATGCTCTCTATTTTTTGTATTCTGGCCTGGAGCGTGCTGGTGCTGACCCTGTTCCCGCTGATGGTCTCTTCCGTCAGCGGCCTGCTGCTGGGGGCTTTCCTGATCGGCACCAATCTGGCGCTGTGCGCGCCGCTACAGGTGCGTCTGATGCAGGTGGCCGGAAAAGCGCAAACGCTCGCCGCGACGCTGAATCACTCCGCCTTTAATATCGCCAACGCGCTGGGTGCGTTTCTGGGTGCCTGGGTGGTGCAGCAGGGCTATCCGATGACGCAGACCGCCAGCTATGGCGCCGTTCTGCCGCTGATGGGGATGGTGATCTTTGCTTTCGCCCTGCTGAAGGAAGTGGCCGACCGTAAAAAAAGCGCGATTGGCGCCACCGATTTGATTTAAAAGATGGCGTGATCGGGCTCCCTGAATGTTTAAGTGACGTCCGCTTTGTGGGAGCGGACGTCATGGGAAAATCAAAATACAGGGTCGCTCTGTTATGACCGTTATAATTTTTTATTCCCATCCCATTTCTTTATAGGTCCTACTATCCTGCTCAGGGAAATCAGCCTGATATTTTCCCCAGCGACGAAACGCATAATATTTTTTCATTGCTTCAAGATGAGAATCTGCCTCACATGCCCACACTAATCTGTAGCCTGGCTCCAGTAATTGACGAGCAGAATCCCCCTGTGGGCCTGCAAGGCAAAACAAATCCAGCCCTTCTTCATTTGTCCAAAGTTCATGTTTCATCATTTTGTTCTCAAACAAATTTTTCTCTTATCAATTGACCATCGAAATTTAGTGTAAATATTATATTTAATTGATTTTCCAACATTTTCTGGTGAGAACCGAATGCAAATTTCATCCTGTTATTAATAATCCCGTTGGCCGCTTATTGATGCTGCCCAACTAAAGATACCCTATATAGCTGGCCGGATCCGCGTATCCAAAAATCCTGTAGCCGGTTGAAGTTTCAATACCGGGAAGATGAATAGCGCGAAGAATAACGCCAACTTCCGCGTGCTGCTCAACTGAATTTGTCAAAATATCAAGATAGTGGATATCCGAATAGCCGCCCACGTTGAAATGGTAAAACCATTCGCCATCCACTGCGGATCCATAGTCATCGAGAGAGGTTGTTTTCCATAAAGGAGGCGATGTCATGTTCACCATTGCCAGACGGATTTCATTCCATTTTGTATCATTCATGCAGCTATAAAGCATTTAAACCTCCAGGCACCAGCTTCCTACAGATTACTATACTACGCGGTTAGCAACGCCCCTTTCTGATACTAAGCGGACAGGCGCTCTGGAACGTCCGTTTTGAGCGAGGAGCGGAAGTTCGTAAGACATCCCTTGCAGTGCAATGGTTTAGTCATCGAGTTGCAGGTAACGCAATATTGCGTAAATAAGCCCGCATCAGCGGGCTATGTTTTATTCAATAGCAATAAGTAAATTAGAAATTGATATAAACAACTTCAAAATTGTGCGGTCTGCTTAGTATGACCAAAGTCTTTCCCCCCTTATCTGAAACGCTCAAACAGTGCGACCATTCCTTCAGGGGCGATATCTTTGACCTGTGCTCCTTGCCGCTCTACCCACTTACCAGCGAAGTGCGAAGGGGTATCCTGACCTAAAATCTCGAAGACGAAGACCGTCTTATCGTAATATCGAACGCATTTAAGATGGGTGCTTATGTATGACTTAAGCGGCTCTGAAAGTGCTGAGCGTCTGACTCGTTCAGAGATATCCTGGAACATCTGATCAAGGTTCTTTCCGGCATGGTTCGCTTCGTGATCAACACCAGTTATATGAAAGCCGTTATAAGACAGAGCTTTGCTTCCAAAAATCTCTTGGACTCTTGTTGCCGTCTTGGCGTTTTCTGCAACACCGACAAGAACGTAACCCTTGTGTCCTCGGCCGATGTTAGCGATGGCAGCGCAGGTCTCCATGATTTTTTCGAAAGAGCGCTCATCAAAAGAGGGCGATAGGTTTAGAGTATAAAAACCTTGTTTAAAATCGTAGGCTGCTTGCTCAGTTATTGAATTTGTGAGTAAATTTTGAAGCTTTGTAATCCAATGGACGCTTGCCGGATCTGGATTTTTATCGTTTTCGAAAAAGCCCTGGACCCAACCAATGATTGAATCGACCATTCTACTCCGGTTGTCAGCACCCCATCTCCCTCCATCTTGGACCTGAATGTTTCTACCACAATCTTTCAGCCGCGCGATCAGGCCCGCTCTATCTGAAATCACCATGCCCTTTTTGATCATCAAGTCATGCAGGGCGAGAAAGACCACTTGGAAGTAGCGTGGTACGGGATTGCCGCCATTTCCGTTAGGGAAAATCAATCCAGAAAATGTAGTTTGAGCCTGAGTAAGAATTAGAATTATCGCGTCGTGAACTCTCTGATAATCAAAATCAACTAGTTCCCCACTTCTCTTTTTAATAGCCTGATCAACCACCTCGAATCTAGCCTTACTTGTCACTGCTTCCGGGGATATAGCACCATAATATTCATCAAGAAGTTCTGTGCGCGAGGCGACAGGTTTGTCAGAGACCATATAAGCAACTATGTCCGCTACTATTTCTTCGTCCCGGCTCTGTCGAAGTTGCTCCTTCGTCAAAATTCCGTTAACAATCCAGAAGACACTGTCGGCGCTGATACCATAATCTAGCTCCCTGTTCGTGATGCTGATTTTTTTCATCTCGCTTAAAAGCAAAAGATCAGTATTGGATGTATCACCGCGAACTCTTGCGGATATTTTCCGAACACATTCAGCAAATAAATTCGTAGCACCTGCAGCCCGTAACTCCTGTCGTGAGAGCTGACGGCCACCTGAGTTAATTCGCCGAAATACCTCTTCGACTGACTCTCTCTCTGCTGCTTCATAAATTGAAAGTGGGACAGGATAAGATGCAATTGATAGGCACTTGCTTCGATCAAGAAGCGGCATCTTCTGCACAATGACTCCGCGATCAAGTAGGTCTTTCGTCGTCGCGAATGTATTTAAATCAAAGTAAAAGCCATTAAAAGAAAAATCGTTTGTAATAAAAGACATGATGGCATTCATACGTTGCATCCCATCAATAATCTCGAGAGTGCCATCTTTTCGCCCAAGAGGTTCTGCTAACAAAATAATAGGTATTGGGAACCCCTTGATTATTGAGTCAATAAAATTTTGTTTTTCCTCAATAGTCCAAATCAACTTACGTTGATACTGTCGATTCACAACGTATTTTTTGTCTTGATAGTTGATAAAAACTCTTTCAACTTGTTCGCCACGAACTGTGAGTTCTTGCTGAAACGTTGCCATTATGTTGCTATCCTAAGTTATTTATAGATGTATACCGAATAGGCAAAAATTGCTTCACACCACCAATTGCACATCACATTAAATGAAAATTTTTACGAATGTATATCCTTCTACAATTCCCATCTGATTTTTTCAAGTCTTTCTATACGATATATGGTTTAAAAAAAGCCGTTAAACGGCATTAAATCAAAATAAAAGTAAATTAATGATTATAAATCAAAAGCTTAAGTGAAAACCCAAAGTGATAACCAAGAGTTATTATCTTATTTATTTTTTTTAATTATGAATTTATTTTTCGGGAGGCACTACTGCACTGAATTGTCGAGTAATAACCTAATGGAATTGATTTGCGCAATATGATCATGTCTATGTCCGCTTCTGGCATAAAGCAGACATGCTTGCGGGGCACATTCCGCTATGAGCGAGAAGCGGACGTTTCAAATTCGGCTATTTCCTGGCTTCTGTGGTCAGCAAAAATTACCATGCATTACCCTCTAACTGTTCCGGATACATAGATTATATGAGTAAATCACAAAGACTAATTGCCGCTGAGCGTACCACCTTTTCGCCCTACTCAAGCCTTTCTCCGGAGTCGATATCTCGTATCGCATTAAAATGCCGAAAGGATGAAGTTGCAGATGCGCATATCCTCATAAAGCAACTCAAAGCTGAGTTGGCTACAGTTCCTGATTGGGATGGAGATACACAGGATGACATCTGGAGGGCTATCGAACAGTACAGAGCAATCCTGGCGAAGGTAAGAGAATAAATGTCCCTGGAGTCCGCTTCTGGCAGAGATTAGACGCTTATCTGGCGCAGATATCAGCCGGACAGCAGTAATGCGTGGCGATGCAGCTACCGGTAAGGCGGTTTGATGACCAGACCACAGCGCTTGTTCCGGAGATAGTCGGACAGGTGCTCAACGTTATGCGCGGTCTGGCGCAGGAAGATGTCACGATAAAGTGGCGCGATATGGCTGATATTATCTGGTTGATGGATTGGGCGCAGATTCTGGAGAAAGCGATGCCTGACAACTTTTTCAGACACCTCAGCATTTCTGTAAGCATCGTTTCCTGAGCGATTATCAGGGCATTAACTCAGCCGTTGCAAAGCCAGCCGCAAGAGTAGATCGGCAGCCTGCCAGATGGCGGGCTGCCTTGCATATCAGGGAATAAGTTTACTGCTGCGCATGGCTTCCAGATGCTCGATCAACACGTCATCGGAGCGCCTGATCATGGCGTCAAATCCTTCCCGGCGCGCTTTGGTGACGTCAAATATGGCATCTTTCTGCACATGGAAGATGAAATCACCAAATCCGCCCAGCGCCAGCTTATCGATATTCTTCTCCTTCAGCTGCGCCTTATCGGCGATGGATGACCAGAGAGGCTTAAGCCCGCTGAGACGTTCGCTAAGCGAGACAGGCTGCGCCTCGCCGACCGGCACACCGAACCAGTCAGCCAGTTTTGGCCAGACATGACACCAGCGAAACACGTCGCCATTGGTGATATTGAACGCGCCGAATTTGGCGTTTTCGGCAGCCCAGATAGCGCTTTGCCCCAGAATGCGGCTGTCGGTGATATTCACCAGCGTATTGCGATAAGCGTCATCCGGGCCGGGGAAATGCAGAGCGGTTCCCGTTTCGCGGCAAATCGTCCCGTACACGCCGATCAGATTTCCCAGGTTCATGGGCGATCCGAATGAGTGGCCGATAACAATATCCGGGCGCAGCGCAGTCCAGCCGATACCTTCCTCGCCAATCTTCTTCGCATAGTCTTCATGCCGGAAATAGAGGTTAGGCGGAAAATGCCGGCTGTCCTCTTCCCGTGCCGGGGTGCGGTAAACGCCCAGATGAGCGCCATAAACCTTGCCGCCCTGAATAAAGATAATATGCTGCAACGCATTGCCTGACGAGCGCACTGCGCCGATCAGGTTTTCAAACATCAGCGCATTAATATCCGCTTCCACGCCCGGATTAGGATCCTGGCGCAACGCCGCGTAAAAGATATGCGTCACCGTTTCAAACGCTTCGCGGTGTTGTTTAAGATCCTCTGAAGAGGTCAGGTCGGCGCTGATATGAGGAGAAGAATGAGGGCTGTGCGGCGAACGCCCAAGAGTCGTGATTTGCCAGCCCGCTTTATGGAAGGAATCATGAGCGGCAAAGCCAACTACGCCGCTTGCACCGACCAGCAATACGTGCTTGTTATTCATACAGTTCTCCGCTTGGTTTCAGATAACAAAATGTAGCTGCGTTTTTCGGGCGCAGCAGGCCCGGGCAGAAAATTGAGCGGATCGTCTTTTCCTCGTCCCGGACGCATCATTCAGGCCAAAAGCCGACAGCTTTTCTGCAAAAAATCGGGCGATACAGCTCTTCTCTTCCGAAAAACGACCCTGATTTTTATCAAAAATTTATTATGCTCTCGGCCTCTGGCCCTGCCGGTACCCGGCAGCAGCATACAAAGGGTTTACCGCTGCCGGAAAACGGCGCCGTGCCCGAACGCTGTTATTAAAAAGTGATCTATATAACAGAATGAGTCAAACAATGATGAACAGGCGCAGGGCCACAGAAACGTTTCTCTCTGTACACGTTTACAGCACAGAATTTTCCGGCCTGCCGCCTACGCCCCTATCAACTTCTGGCGCGTGACACAGGTGCCATTCCCGCTTTTTTGCCTCCATCATTTGCTGCCGTTCTCGTTGCAGACCCTGACTCGCCCCGATGATCCACTATACTGACCATTGCTGGTGTAATTTACCTACGAATCTGAGCACGGTTAGTTCCCAAATACCCACCCTACCCACGACCATCAGGAGAACAACATGCAAAAGAGTAAAACCCTGAAAATGCTGCTGGCCGTATCGGCAGCGGCCGCTATGTTCAACACTGTCGGCGTGCAGGCCCAGACGCCAACGAGCGCCGCGCAGAATGTCGCCGCGGGCCAGGCAGGATCGAGCGCCAAACTCAGTGCCGGCGACGAAAAAGCGGTGAAAGACATGGCGCAGGCCAATATCAATGAAATCGCCGCTGCCAAGCTCGCGCTGAGCAAGGCCCAAAGCAGCGATGTCAAAGCATTCGCTCAGCAGATGGTCGAAGATCACGGCGCCGCCTTGACCAAAGTACAGGCCGTCGCCCAGCAAAAAGGCGTGACGCTGCCGACTGAGCCGGACGCCAGCCACAAGGCCATAGCCGCTAAACTGGAAAAGCAGAGCGGCAACGCATTTGACAAGATGTATATGGAAAACGCCGGCACTAAAGACCACAAGATGGTGCTGGCGAAGCTGAAAAGTGACGCCATGCAGATTAAGGATGCGGATGTGAAGGCCCTGGCCGACGCGCATACGCCGGTCGTTGAGCAGCACCTGAAGTCCGCCCAACAGATGTCGATGTCGGCAGGTAAGTAAACAGGTTGTTCAGTGGGCGACTGTCCTTCGACCAGGCACGGGCCTTGTTCAACATATCGCTGAAAGGCACGGAGGCGTCATTGTTGGTGGTGCCGCAGAACGGGCGGCATCTTTACTCTAAGCGTGCCGTTCAATGCTCGCACCTGCGTGGTCGCAAACAGACGTTCACTGCATGTGTTAATACCAGACAGCTGTTCGACAGGATATACGGAATCATGGCGAAGGAACGCTTCTGGCTCCCAACGGACATCACTAAAATATGCGCTCAGGACAGCAATTCTTATCCTGGCGCAGCTTCCCCCGACTAGCCTGGAAGCAGTAAATACAGCCGGGATCGGCTCATATTACTGCCTGTCACCATAACCCCGTATAAGCGGTTACAAAAGGCGCCCTCTTTTATCACAAAACCGCCCTGGACGTAGAGCTGCTTTCAGGCAAGCGTGTGGTTTTTCATATTTGACGCTACCAACGTATTTTGCGCCCGGCCTTTCATGGGCAAAATATGCAAAAGCCGCTGTAAATCTATTGAGTATTTATATTTACTGCGTCGCCATTTCCTTAGGTTCACGACTGTGGCCTGCCATGCCGACACCTTGTAATGCCCGAAAAGCCAAAGCAGCGCAAAATTGCCATAAAAAAGGATTAGCCCGGTGACGACAAAACAGATCGCGTCCGCAAGTGCTCCGAATGTGATTGAATAATCTACTGACGTTATAAAACCTGCCAGCGCGGAAGTAATGAGCCCCCAGCCAGCGACTGATCCGGAGGTTGCACCGGTGCTTAACTGTTCTGTCATATAAAAACCTTAAATAAAAAAGGCCCACCGAAGTAAGCCTGCAATATATACGTGGAAAGCTTTCCTTTTATAAAAAAATAGCCATTCTAACAAGCATTAAAAAGGCCGCACCTGGCGGCCATATAATATAATATTTAAAGTGAAATTTTTTATATAAATTACGTTTATTTCTTAATCAAGATCGAAAAAATAAAATGAATAAATTTAACCACACCAATATAGCAAATCATCATTATACTGAAGCGTGATATTTCTTCAGGGAATGCATACCAATTAGTAAACATTACCTTTGCACCACTCAATAGCGATGATGCCAGAAGCACCCCAAAAAAAATAGCGAGGCAGTAAATCAATTTCTCTTTCACTTTAAGCGTCCTTAAAAGGAACAAGAGTCGCCAGAACAATTTGAATTGTTTGAACCGGAACCACCGCCTCCGCCGTTGCCGCTATTCTTGAAACATCCACCAGAGATAACGCCACCAGCCAGCCCTACGGCTATACCAGCCAAACCGCCCAATGATCCGGCTATCATTCCTCCAATTATCAACCTAAATATATGCCCCACCATTTGCTTCTTGATAAGGCATAAACAGGTTTACTCTTTTGTCAGGGATTCGTCAATCTATGTAACCATTTGCCTAAAACTACAATAAAAAACAATATATACAGGCAGTTATATATTTAATAAAAATAAATTAAGAACTTTTTGGAGCGGCAATTAAATAAAAAACAAAAAAGGTTGAACACCATCACAAATTAAAAGAGTAATATTAAAAGTGGGCTGAAGCATCACAGTGATAATTGTATGCCGCGTTTGCCACAGGGCTAACAGCAAAAAACCCCGCCGTGGCGAGGTTTGCAATTCATAAGTGGCGTATGCACAGAAATCCTACTTTGGAGAGATACTATGCCAATTTCGGACAAAATCAATCCCTCTTTTGATTATTGTTATAAGATCCTTCAATTTCCTTTATCTGCTATGGAAACCAGTAAATGAATTCTGTTTAAAATGCATGTTGCAGGAGTAAATCAACAGTTGGTGTAAACAAGGAGAGTAACAATGGCATGGGTTTATGAAGTGATGACTAAATCTTTTTACCTGAATGGTAAGTTCCAGTTTAAGGCTATGTACGCTGGTGCGCGGGGGTATAAAGATGATGTAGCATTTGAATGCGTTAAATTTAAAGGCCCTCTGCCTCGAGGAAAATACCATATTGGGCGAATGCAAGCCACGCATCCAAAAACGGGGAAACATGTCATACGTTTAACTCCTCATCCAGGGAATAGCATGTGTGACCGGGATGGTTTCCTTATTCATGGTGATAATGGTAAAGGGACAGCATCTAACGGTTGTATTGTTACCAGGTTATATGACAGGAAAAAGATTGCTGAAAGTCATGATCAGGAGTTAATTGTGAAATGATAAAAAACTCCGCTCTTTTTACCTTTATTATCTGTGCTAATGCATCTGCGGGCGTAACACCTGAATCATGCCTTGATATTAACAGAAGCGTCGGGGTAAGTATGACCGATGCTCTTGTTGCAGATTTAGATATCAAAGAAAGTGACATTTTAGTTGATAAAACAAAGTTGTCACTCCTGAGTACTAACAATGTAACGCCTGAGCTTGCTGAAACTCTGGCAAGAAAGAACTATAGTACAGAATCAACACATTTTTTTTCGCTCGATAAAGGAAAACAAATGTTTATGGAAAGTAATGCTAAAAATATAATTGTAAAGTATGATTATATTAACCACAAAAATAAACACATTGTCACTTTAGCTTCGCTATTAATTAATGATGACGAGTGCTCTGTCAATTTTAATGGTTATATTATTGTCAAGCGCGAGTTTTGATTATTGCCCCTGTGTATTGGCGCAGGGGCTTTTTACCATTAACGCGTCACATTTCTGAACTGTGTGTCAGCATAGCTTTCTTTGATCTCACATTTCGCCACCAGCTTTTCAAAAAAGGCTTTCCGTTGCGTGGCCAGGACGATTGGTTCAGCTCTGATACCAGCATTTGAGCACCCGGCGGTTGGGGCCGCCGAACGGCAATACGCCTCAAACGCCAGCTTCGACAGCACGACCAGGCATTTACCCAGCTGGCTGCCTGCGGCTTAACAACCAGCAAAACCTCACCATGCAACGCTTTCAGGCCGCTATAAACAAGACGCGCCCGCACCACGCCGCCATGCCTGCTCCGCCAGGGTATCGCTAAAGATTTGCGCTCAAATGCCGATAGCTTTTTCAGGCTTCTGAAAGCCTTTTTTACCCTTTGGGCAGTCATATTAATCAGGAGAGCAAGATGGATGTATCACAAATTGCATCACTGGCTACCGGCCTTGATAACATGGAACTCGGTAACAAAGTAAGCACGCTCGTACTAAAGAAAGCCCTGGATAATCAGCAGTCTGTGGCGGCCGGGATCATTGATTCCATCCCTCAGTTACCTGCCAACCCCGCAGTCGGTCGCAACATCAATACCACCGCCTGATTAGCGGCAACAATCCTGAGCACGACGTAAAAAAATCCGGAAACAGGACGTTTCCGGATTTCTGCACCACTACAGCATCATTAACCGATCGGCATCAGCTACCGCACCAGCTTGTTTTATACGCTGTCCTGCACGGGTGCTTTCACGCGCAGCGCCATAAAGATGGTCATGGTCGCCAGCAATAACAGCAGCGCGCTACCCATAAACACGCCTTTAGCGCCGGTAACGTTAAAGATCATACCGCCGGCCGCTGCGCCGATAGTGATAGCCAGCTGAATAGCCGCCACCAGCAGACCGCCGCCGCTTTCCGCCTCTTCCGGCATGGTGCGGGTGATCCACGTTGACCAGGCAACCGGCACGGCGCCAAACGCCATGCCCCACAGCGCGACCAGCAGCGCGTCCATCACCGGCGCGGAACCTAATCCCACCAGCGCCACGCCCATCAGCCCCATCGCCAGCGGCATGCCGATCAGCGTCAGATGCAGATTACGCTCCAGCAGCAGGCCCGCCAGCAGCGTACCGGCGAAGTTCGCCACGCCAAAGCCCAGCAGAATAGCGGAAAGCCCGTTGACGTCCACGCCGGTTACGCTCTCCAGGAAAGGTCGCAGATAGGTAAAGAAGGCGAAATGGCCGGAGAAAACCAGAATAATCGCCAGCAGCGCGGTCTGCATGCCCGGACGCTTAATCAACGACAGGATCGAGCTGTTTTTAGCCAGCGGATTAGGCGGCATTTTTGGCAATGCCGCCAGCTGCCAGCCCAGCGCCAGCACGCCGATGGCCGCCGCAGCGACAAACACGTTACGCCAGCCGATCAGATGACCGAAATAGCTGCCCATCGGCGCCGCAACGATGGTAGCAACCGACACGCCGCTAAAAACAATGGAGAGCGCGCGCGGGATCATCGCTTCCGGCACCAGCCGCATAGCGGTTGCCGCCGCCAGCGTCCAGAAGCCGCCGATGGCAATACCTAAAATCACTCGTCCCGCCAGAATAAAGGTCAGGTTCGGCGCGAAGGCGACCAGCAGGTTAGAAACGATCAGCATTACGGAAAACAGCAACATCACGCCACGGCGATCCAGCTTGCTGGTCAGGGAAGCGCTGAAGAAACTGGTTACCAACGCGAAAATGGCCGTCACGGTCACCGCCTGGCCGGTCATGCCTTCCGTCACGCCCAGGCTGGCCGCCATCGGCGTTAACAGGCTGGCGGGCAGGAACTCGGCGGTTACCAGGCCAAATACGCCCAGCGCCATAGAGAACACGGCTCCCCACTGAGGCTTTATTGGTGTTGTCATAGAAAATCTCTTTAATCGTTCGATGGCAGCAAGATTAAAGCGCTGGTGTCGGATGGTCTATGATGTAAAATCCGTCATTATTGATTAATCGTCCGGGAAGCGCTGCCATGACCACAGAAGGCCACGATCTCACCAGCGAGCTGCTCTACGGGATGCGCCTGCTGGGGCTACAGTATCGGCGTATCGAACTCGCCGCGCCGTTTGGCGTCGGCTTTGTTAAGGCGCCGGGCCGCGCGCAGTTCCACTTCGTCAGCCGCGGCCCGGTGCTGCTGCGGACGCAGAACGGCCAGCTGCGCACCCTGAATACGGGCGATGCGCTGCTGCTGCCGCACGGCAGCGATCATGTGCTGCTCTCCTCGCCCGATGTGGCCTGCAAGGACATTCGCGCCTTCAATACCACGCCGGTTTGCGGCAACGTCTGCTGTATTAAAGACTGCGCGTCCACCGAAGAAACCACGCTGATATTCAGCGGCTGTATGGAGTTCGACCTGGGCGGTATGCAGATGCTGATCGGCTCGATGCCGGAAGTGCTGCTGGCGGATACGCTGATCCATAAATATCCGGAAGTGCAGCCGATGCTGGAAGCGATGGAGCGGGAATCGCTGGGCAAAAGAGCGGGCTATGCGGGCATCCTGGCGCGGCTGGCGGATGTGGTCGCGGCGTTTATCGTACGCGGCTGGGTGGAATCGGGCTGTGGCGCGGCGGGCGGCTGGCTGGAGGCGCTGCGCGATCCTAAGTTAGGCAAAGCGCTGGTGGCGCTGCACCGCGATCCCGGCAAAAACTGGACGGTGGCGCAGCTGGCGGCGGAGATGGGCAGCTCGCGCTCGGTCTTTGCCGAGCGCTTTCTGGCGGTCACCGGCATGACGCCGGTACGCTATCTGACCAATTTGCGTATGCAGCTGGCGGCGCAGTGGATTGGCCGCGACGGCGAAGCGATAGAGAGCGTTGCCTGGCGGCTGGGCTACGGCTCGCTGGCCGCTTTCAGCCGGGCGTTTAAGCGCACCACCGGTACCACGCCGGGCGCGCTAAAATCTACCACAGACAAAATAGCAAGTTATAACCTGTAATGCCGCTTACTGAATATTAAAAACGCAGTATTTTTTACACTTATTGGGCTATATGGAATCATCTCATATGGAGTAAAGTGCCGTTATAGGTATAAGTCAGCCACGATGCCAGCACCCTTTGCCCTGTTTCATTTAGACAACTAAACCAGCTGTCTAAATTTGATGGCGCGACATTTTGCAGTACTTCACTTCTATGAAGGAGACTTCCCTTTAAACGATCCGCCCAATCAATTAATCTGGACAGGATTATTTCATCTTCTTTTTTTTTGAATTCTCTCTCAATTACTTTCTTACTAATATTTTTATCCGATAACAATTTTTCGACAATCCCCTTAAGCGACTTTTCTGCATACTTAATGGGATCGACTAAAATATAAATAACATTATCCCATGAAATACACTCATCAGCACATGAGAACTCCATTGCGCCGTATTCCTGTAAAGGATAGTAGCGTTTTCTTTTATCATCCTCGGTATCAAAAAAGTGGGCGTAATCGCTAAATTTCAATTGCTCGTTCGAAGATGAGATATTTGTGATCGTACGCCGGGTAAGCTGGACATCCTGCAGGGTATCCAATACGTCGCCTTTCATCACTAACGTAATAGGGCCATAGGCATTAGGACACCATTTACCCGAATGGTAAAACGAAAGTGAAAAATCTTTAAAGTTACCAAAGGTTCGGGCCCAGCATTCCATTTCAAAATCCTTCGCATCAGTAAAGAAGCGAGTATAATGGCTATTTACCGATGCCAGCTTTTTCCTTGATAAGATGCCGCCCTCAGACGTATAACTGCGAAAATCATTAAGTTGAATTGCATGAAAAAGCAGTGTTTTACTTTTCACCTTTTTCTCCTGACAAGAATTCTTCATAGTAGATTCATTAATGATTTGAACCAGATTAACTTACCAGGTCAATACCCCTGACAAGAAAATGTTCAGACTTGCCATAACCGCACTTTTCAGCAGGCCCGGCACGGCGCTTTGAGGTATCATTTATTTAACAATGTACCTTCTGATTCATAACAATGACGCTATCGACCTCTGCTCAACCCGTTTTTGACGGCCATAACGATCTTCTGCTGCGCCTGTGGATGCAGGAAACAGGCGATGCCGTGGCGGATTTCCTGCACGGCACGATGCACGGTCACCTGGATATGCCGCGAATGCGCCAGGGCGGCTTTGCCGGCGGCCTGTTTGCGGTGTTTGTGCCGCCGGCGCAGTACGTGAAGCAAAGCAAGACGGGCTGGCAGGAAGAGGATTACGATCCGCTGGCGATTACCGAAGCGCAGATCGCCCTGCTGCATCAGATTGCCGATCGCTCCGCCGGTCAGGCCCGTATCTGCCGCAGCGCGGAGGATATTGAGCGCTGTATCGCGCAGGGCGTGCTGGCGATGGTGCTGCATATCGAGGGCGCAGAGGCGCTGGATGACGAGTGCAGCCAGCTTGACCGCTGGGTTGCCGCCGGGTTGCGCAGCGTCGGCCCGCTGTGGAATCTGCAAAATCGCTTCGGCACCGGCGTGACCGGCGGTTTTCCCGGCTCGCCGGACAGCGGCGACGGGCTGACGCCTGTCGGGATCAATCTGCTGCGCGTGCTTAATCAGAAAAAGCTGCTGATCGATTTGTCGCATATGAATGAGAAATCTTTCTGGCAGGTGGCGGAGGTCAGCGATGCGCCACTGGTCGCCACCCATTCCAACGTTCATGCGCTTTGCCCGCAGCCGCGTAATTTAACCGACGCTCAGCTGGCCGCAATTGCGCAGAGCGACGGCTTTGTCGGCGTCAACTTTGGCAATGCGTTTCTGCGCGCCGACGGCAAGCGCGACAGCGATACGCCGCTGGCGCAGATTGTGCAGCATCTTGATGCGCTGTTGGAAAAGCTGGGCGAAGATCGCGTCGGCTTCGGTTCTGACTTTGACGGCATCAGCGTGCCGGACGAACTGGGCGATGCGGCCGGACTGCCGAAACTGGTCGATTTAATGCAGCAGGCGGGCTATTCGCCCGAACTGATCGATAAGATTTGCTGGCGTAACTGGTTACGCGTGCTGAAGAAAACCTGGGGAGAATAACGCTCCCCCGTTAATCCCTGCGGCTTACAGGGTTGATATCACTGTGACACAGGTGCAACATTTGCGCCGCCGCAGGGCGATATTTGACAATAAGCTGTTTACCTGCCGAACTTAACGGGCAGATTTTTCCCTTAACACCATGAGGAGCTCCGCTATGTGGACTAAACCAACGTTTGTTGATTTACGCTTAGGCCTGGAAGTGACGCTGTACATCTCCAACCGCTAAGCCCTTATGCCCACTCAGGTGGGCATTTCCTCTCTTTTTTTCTGGTCTACACATGCAAATTAACGTTCTTGGCTCTGCGGCCGGCGGCGGTTTTCCCCAGTGGAACTGCAACTGCCGAAACTGTCAGGGCGTGCGTAACGGCACGCTGAAAACCTCGGCGCGTACGCAATCTTCCATCGCCATCAGCGACGACGGCGTCGATTTTGTGCTGTGCAACGCCTCGCCGGATATCGCTCATCAGATCGCCGCCACGCCCGCGCTGAATAAGAAAGACGTCCTGCGCGGCACCGCTATCGGCTCGATTATCCTGACCGACAGTCAGATCGATCACACCACCGGCCTGCTGAGCCTGCGCGAGGGCTGTCCGCATCAGGTCTGGTGCACGCCGGAAGTACACGACGATCTCACCACCGGTTTCCCCATTTTTACCATGCTTTCGCACTGGAACGGCGGCCTGGTGCATCACGCGATTCAGCCCGGCGAACCTTTCTCCGTGGCGGTCTGTCCGGCGCTGCGGTTTACCGCCATCCCGCTGCTCAGCAACGCGCCGCCCTATTCGCAGTATCGCGGCAGACCGCTGCCCGGCCACAATGTCGCGCTGTTTATTGAAGATACCCGCAGCGGAAAAACGCTGATGTATGCGCCCGGTCTGGGCGAGCCGGACAGCGAGCTATTGGGCTGGTTGCAAAAAGCCGACTGCCTGCTGATCGACGGCACGCTGTGGCAGGATAACGAGCTGGCGACAACCGGCGTGGGCCGCAATACCGGTAAGGATATGGGTCATCTGGCGCTAGCCGAAGAGCAGGGCCTGATAGCGCTGCTGGCTTCGCTGCCCGCCGAGCGCAAAATCCTTATTCATATCAACAATACCAACCCGATCCTGGATGAAGAGTCGGCTGAACGTCAGGCGCTGACGCAGCACGGCATCGAAGTCAGCTGGGACGGTATGCGTATCGACCTGTGAGAAAATCATGCAACAGACTCCCATGACGCGCGAAGCGTTCGAGCAGGCGCTACGCGCCAAAGGCGCTTATTACCATATCCATCATCCTTACCATATCGCCATGCACAACGGCCAGGCGACGCGTGAGCAGATCCAGGGTTGGGTGGCGAACCGTTTTTACTACCAGACCAGTATTCCGCTGAAGGACGCCGCCATTATGGCGAACTGCCCGGATCCGCAGACGCGCCGCAAGTGGGTACAGCGTATTCTGGATCACGACGGTCATCAGGGCAGCGAAGGCGGGATTGAAGCCTGGCTGCGCCTGGGCGAAGCGGTCGGCCTCAAGCGCGAGACGCTGCTGTCGGAAGAGATGGTGCTGCCCGGCGTGCGTTTCGCCGTGGATGCTTACGTTAACTTCGCCCGCCGCGCGGTATGGCAGGAAGCGGCCTGTAGCTCGCTGACCGAGCTGTTTGCGCCGGAAATCCACCAGTCGCGCCTGGACAGCTGGCCACAGCACTATAAGTGGATCGAAGCCGAAGGCTACGGCTATTTTCGCGGCCGCCTGAGCCAGGCTAACCGCGACGTCGAGCACGGGCTGGCGCTGGCGCTGGACTACTTCACCACGGCCGAACAGCAGCAGCGTATGCTGTCTATTTTGCAGTTCAAGCTGGATATTCTGTGGAGTATGCTGGACGCTATGACCCTGGCCTACGCGCTGCATCGTCCGCCTTACCATACCGTGACCGACCAGCCCGTCTGGCATAAAGAGAGATTGCTGTAATGACCCTTAACGACCAGCAGATACCTGCGTTTCGCCGTGGCTACCGCCTGCAGTGGGAGCCGACGCAGGATTGCCACGTGATCCTGTACCCGGAAGGCATGGCGAAGCTGAACGAGAGCGCCACCGCGATTTTGCAGCTGGTGGACGGTAAACGCCCGCTTGCCGCGCTGATTGCCGAACTGAACGCTCGTTTTCCCGATGCGGGCGGCGTGGATGAGGACGTCAAAGCGTTCTTTATGCAGGCCGTCGAACAGAAGTGGATAATTTTCCGTGAACTCGCTTAAGCCTAATCCGCCGCTCTGGCTGCTGGCGGAGCTGACCTATCGCTGTCCGTTGCAGTGCCCCTACTGCTCAAACCCGCTGGATTTCGCCAGGCAGGAGCAGGAGCTGACCACGGCGCAATGGATAGAAGTTTTTAAACAGGCCCGCCAGATGGGCGCCGTCCAGCTGGGCTTTTCCGGCGGCGAGCCGCTGGTGCGTAAAGATCTGCCCGAGCTGATCCGTGCCGCGCGGGATCTGGGTTTTTACACCAACCTGATCACCTCCGGCATTGGCCTGACCGAGAAAAAGATCGACGCCTTTGCCGAAGCGGGTCTCGATCATATCCAGATCAGCTTCCAGGCAAGCGACGAGACGCTGAACGCGGCGCTGGCGGGATCGCAAAAAGCCTTCCAGCAAAAGCTGGCGATGGCGAAAGCGGTCAAGGCGCACGGCTACCCGATGGTGCTGAACTTTGTGCTGCATCGCCATAACATCGACCAGATCGATCGCATTATTGAACTGGCGATCGAGCTGGAGGCCGACGACGTCGAGCTGGCGACCTGCCAGTTTTACGGCTGGGCGCAGCTGAACCGCGAGGGCCTGCTGCCTACCCGCGAGCAGATCGCCAGCGCCGAAGCCGTGGTGCAGCGCTACCGCGAAAAAATGAAGGACAACAGCAACTTCGCTAACCTGCTGTTCGTGACGCCCGACTACTATGAAGAGCGGCCGAAAGGCTGTATGGGCGGCTGGGGCGCGATTTTCCTGAGCGTGACGCCGGAAGGCATGGCGCTGCCGTGCCACAGCGCGCGCCAGCTGCCGATCGCCTTCCCGTCGGTGCTGGAGCATACGCTCCAGGAAATCTGGTACGACTCGTTCGGCTTTAACAAATATCGCGGCTTCGACTGGATGCCGGAACCCTGCCGCTCGTGCTCTGAAAAAGAGAAGGATTTCGGCGGCTGCCGCTGCCAGGCCTTTATGCTGACCGGAAACGCGGACAATGCCGATCCCGTCTGCGCCAAATCGCCGCATCATGGCCAGATCCTTGAGGCGCGTGAGCAGGCCAACTGCAGCAATATTCAAATCAGCCAGCTGCAGTTCCGCAACCGCACCAATTCACAGCTGATCTTTAAAACCGAAGCGTGAACGGTCATTCCTCTTCCCGCGTAGCAAACGGCCTGCGGATCACGCTGATCCACGAGCCGGAAGCCGCGCGGGCGGCGGCGCTGCTCCGGCTTTCCGCCGGTAGCCTTGACGAACCCGCACGCTGGCCGGGCCTGGCGCATCTGCTGGAGCATGTGCTGTTCGCCGGCAGCGCCGGTTATCAGCAGGAGCAGCGGCTGATGGCGTGGGCGCCCGCCCACGGCGCGCGGCTTAACGCCACCACTCAGGCACATTTCACCGCCTGGTTTGTGGAGATCGCTCCCGAGCGGCTGGGGCAGGCGCTGTGCAGGCTGTCTGATATGCTGGCGCGCCCGCTGCTGGCTACCGAGGCGATTACCGCAGAAGCGGCCGCGATCGAGGCGGAGTATCGGATGCTGCAAAGCCACGGCCCGACGCTGTGCGAGGCGGCGCTGAGCCAGGCCTTCGCCGCGCCCCATCCCCTGCACGATTTTCACGTCGGCAGCCAGCGCCATTTCGGCGACGACGCGGTCGCGCTCCAGCAGGCGCTACGGGACTGGCATCAATGCTGGTTCCATACCGGCAATCTGGAACTCTGGCTGAGCGGCCCGCAGCCGCTACAGGAGCTGGAAGCCATGGCCGAAGAGGCTGCGGCGGCTTTTGCTCGCGCAGAAACCTTGCCTACTGCGCCGCCGCTGTTACAGCTGGCCCCACAGCGGGCTTTTGCGCTGCAAAGCGCCGCAGCGCAGCATCTCCAGCTGAGTTTTCTCCTCAACGACCCGCAGCCCGCCAGCCTGACGCTGCTGCGCGAGCTGCTGACCGACAAAGCGTCAGGTAGTTTGCTGGCGACGCTGCGCGAACAGGGGCTGTGCGACGATATTTCGCTGCTGGAGCCTTACCGCAGCGCGCGGCAGTCGGTAGCCAGCGTGCGCTTTCAGCTGAGCGGCCTTCAGCTGGCGCAGTGCGCCCGTATAGAAGCGCTGTTCCGCCGCTGGCTGGCGCAGCTTTCTGGCCTGACGCAGCAGCAGCGGGCGCACTATGCCAGCCTCACGCAGCGGCGTTTCAGCCAGCTTTCTCCTCTCGACCAGCTACGCGATCTGGCGCTGGGTTTTCCGCCTGCGCAGTCGACCACGCCGCTACCCCTGCCGCAAAACCTCAGCCGGCTGTGGGTATCGCCTGCGGTCAGCGCGCCGTCCGTCCGCGCGCAGGGCTTTACGCTACGGCTGGCGGCTATCGACTGGCCGCAGGCGGAGCCGGAGCCGGAAACGCCGCCCGCCCTGCATTTCTATTCGCCAGCCTCCACGCCCGTCACGCCCGCGTTACCGGTAGCGAAAAGCACGCTGGCGTTGGTTGCCGCGCCGGTCGAACCAACGCTGCTGCTTAGCGTCCAGCCTGGCCTTCTGCCAGATCGACGTAGCGCCGCGCTGATCGAGGCCGCGCTTCAGCCCGCGATGGGCGATGCGCTGCACGGCGGCGGCGAGCTGGCCTTTTCCCGCCAGCACGGTCTGTGGCAGCTGCGGCTCAGCGGTCAAGATGCATTACTGGCCGCTACGCTGGATCGGGCAATACAGGCGCTGACGGATCCGCCAGCCGCCACCCAGGCTTTTGGCGAACGGCTTTTTTATCAGGCGCAGCAGGCTGACGATATCGCCATCCGCTGTCTGCTGGCGCACCTGCCCGATTTGCTGAACAGCACGTCAGCGGATGCGCTGTCGGCGCTACGCTGGCAGGCCACGCTTTACGGCGGCGCGGCCAACAGCGCAGCAGACCTGGCGCGGCGGCTGACCAGGCTGCCGGGCGCGGTCGAACCGGCGCAGTCACCGCCGCACGTTTTCCCCACGCAGCCGCACTATTCCTGCCCGACGGCAAGCCGTGATGCGGCGGTGCTGGTGTTCTGCCCGCTCGCCGAGGCCAGCGCGGTCTGCTTTGCCAGCTGGCAGCTGCTCGCCACGCTGTTTGAGCCGCGCTTTTTTCAACGGCTGCGGGTCGAGGCCAACGTCGGCTACGTAGTCAGCTGCCGTTTTCATCAGACCGCCGGACAGGCCGGCCTGCTGTTTGCGCTGCAATCACCTGCTTTAAGCACGGCAGAACTGTTCGGGCATATCGATCGGTTTATCGCCGATATGGCGGCAACGGTAGATAGCCAGACCACCGAAACGCTTGCCGCCAGCTGGCTGTCATTGCTGCCTTCCCTGCCCGAAAGCGTGCCGAAAAACCGCGAGCACATTACCGCTCACTGGCTCTATCAGCAGCTTAACCTGCCGTTCAGTTTTGCCCGGCCCTCGCCCGATCGGCTACGTCAGGCTTATCGACAGCTGACCGCCAGTTGCGCCCGCTGGTGGCGGCTGAGCAACAGCGCCTAAAGCAAATTTTTTGCCAGGCGCTCACGCTAATCGATTCAGCTTATATTTTATTCACCGTCTGACGCCCGCGCGCCATAAAGTTTCCCTGCGTGACTACCGATAAGCCTTTATCGACTCCCCTTTCCGAGTACGCAGTATGCTAAAAAATATTAAAGTTGTGACCAGCATCGTTATCATGTTGGTTATTTTCAGCGGGCTGCTGCTGGTTTCCAGCGCGCTCTCATTTAACGCTATTAGCCAGGACAAAGAGAATTTCAACCACGCCAGCGTGCTGACGCAGCAGCAGAACCAGCTCAGCGACACCTGGCAGACGCTGCTTGAAACGCGCGTCACCATTAACCGTGCCGCTATCCGTATTCTGAAAAAGCAAACCGATCCGGCCACGCTGGCGGCCATCGACAAGCTGCTGACCAACGCCACTGCCCTGCTTAACGAGGCGCAGGCGCACTTTGAACGTTATCAGCGTGCGCCTGCGCAGCCCGGACAAAGCAGCGAGATAACGGCCAGCGTGGCCAGCAGCTATCAGCAGCTGCATGACACCATGCAGCAGTCTGTCCAGTTTCTCGGCGCGAATAACTACGAGGCTTACGGCAATCTGGATGCGCAGCAGGCGCAGGACGGCCTGAAAGCCAGCTATAACCAGTGGCGCGAACAGAACGCGAAGCTGCTGGCGACGGGCATTGAGGTCAATCAGCAGGGCTTTACGAATATGATGTGGACGCTGGCGGCAGTGATCCTGCTGCTGCTGGTGCTGGTGCTGGTCATCTGGAAAGTGATTAAGGAAGTGCTGCTGCGGCCGCTGAAGCAGGTTGAGGAGCATATTCAGCATATTGCCGAAGGCGAGCTGACCCGCACGCTGACGGTGGAAGGCCGCAGCGAAATAGCCAGGCTGGCCGCCCATCTTTCCGCCATGCAGCAGGCGCTGACCGTTACCGTCAGCCACGTGCGGGAAAGCTCTGACGCCATCTACACCGGCGCGAGCGAAATTTCGATGGGCAACAACGATCTCTCCGCCCGTACCGAGCAGCAGGCCGCCTCGCTGGAGCAGACCGCAGCCAGCATGGAAGAGCTGACCGCCACGGTGAAGCTGAACGCAGAAAACGCGCGTCAGGCCTCACAGCTGGCGTCGAGCGCGTCGCAAACCGCAATCAAAGGCGGCAAGGTGGTGGACGGCGTGGTGCAAACCATGAGCGATATCGCCGGCAGCTCGAAGAAAATCGCCGATATCATCAGCGTGATTGACGGCATCGCTTTCCAGACCAATATCCTGGCGCTTAACGCCGCCGTGGAAGCTGCCCGCGCGGGCGAACAGGGCCGTGGCTTTGCCGTGGTCGCGGGCGAAGTGCGCAATCTGGCCCAGCGCAGCGCCCAGGCGGCGAAAGAGATCAAGACGCTGATTGAAGCATCCGTCAGCCGCGTCGACGCCGGTTCGCTTCAGGTCACCACCGCCGGAGAAACCATGCACGATATCGTCGATGCCGTGGGACGCGTCACCGCCATTATGGCAGAGATCGCTTCCGCCTCTGACGAACAGAGTCGCGGCATCGATCAAATTGGCCAGGCGGTCACGGAGATGGATCGGGTCACGCAGCAGAACGCTTCGCTGGTACAGCAATCGGCCGCCGCCGCCGCGTCGCTGGAGGACCAGGCGACCCGTCTGGCTCAGGCCGTTGCCGTGTTTCAGACCGGCCACGCGCGCGCGCCAGCCGCAAAACCTGCCGAAAAAGCCCTGAAAAAAACGCAGCCGGCAGCCGGTGAAGGAAACTGGGAAACGTTTTAAGCGAGCGTCGCCGACGGCTTACCGGCCGTTCTGATTGTGATACTTATGTGGCCGCACCGGATGCTGATAGCGTGTCGGCCATATTTTCTCGGGAGCGATGTCCAGCGCTTCAGCAATCAGCCGCTCGCCTTTCGGCCACGGACGGCGCAGCGCGTTAGCCAGCGTCGAGGACGCCAGTCCCGCCTGCCGTGAAAGCGCGGATAAGTTTGTGCCTCTTTTTTTTAACGCAGCGATAATGTCTGCGGTATGCCAGTCCTTTAGCTCCATTATGCATCCCTTTTATGAGTTAAACCGTTGTCCGCGGCTGAGCCGCCCGTCATATCATTTATCTGCTTCACGTCGTTATCGGCCGTTGACGATGTCCAGCCACGTCGGCAGGGCGCCAGACAGCAGCGATAACGCACGCAACCGCCACTATTATATTTTTGCAAAAAGCGGCGTTTATTCTTTCCCTGTTATACAGCTAAAAAGCGCGTTTTTAAATATTTATTCCGCCAAAAAAACGAATTTAACCAATGGAAAACCCTTTCAAATCATTAAGTAAACAAGTAATTCGTATAGCTTATGCATACTCTTAAAAGGACGCCTTTTTTAAAACGAATAGCTAACAAGAATAATTATCAAAACCATTACAGCATGCCCCAACATGAGAAAGGATGATAATAATTATCACTCCTTATTTTTCGCCGCAGATAAATATAAAATATATTTTTCTGCGGTTTTTATTTCTCTGCTTCCCGTGCATAATGCGGCAAATAATTATTTTGCCTGTTAATATCTGGAGCCGCTATGCTGACTGCCGAAATGACCGCTCGCCTGAACGATCAGTTAAACCTGGAATTCTTTTCCGCCAACCTCTATTTGCAG
This sequence comes from Erwinia artemisiae, assembly GCF_051400835.1. Taxonomy (NCBI): domain Bacteria; kingdom Pseudomonadati; phylum Pseudomonadota; class Gammaproteobacteria; order Enterobacterales; family Erwiniaceae; genus Erwinia; species Erwinia artemisiae. Next base: position 324,850 of record NZ_JBLFFM010000003.1, read on the forward strand.
ATGAGCGCCTGGTGCGCCGACAAAGGGTTTGAGGGGGCCGCCGCCTTTCTGCGCGAGCACTCCCGCGAAGAGATGCAGCATATGCAGCGCCTGTTCAACTACCTGAGCGATACCGGCGCCATGCCGGTGCTGGGCAGCATCGCCGCGCCGCCGGTGACCTTTGACTCGCTGAACAACGTGCTGGAACAGGCCTACGAGCACGAGCAGCTGATTACCGCAAAAATCAACGAGCTGGCGCATGCGGCAATGACGTCGCAGGATTACTCTACCTTTAACTTCCTGCAGTGGTACGTGGCCGAACAGCATGAAGAAGAGAAGCTGTTCAAATCCGTGCTGGATAAGCTGGCACTGGTCGGCACCAGCGGTAAAGGGCTGTTCTTTGTTGATAAAGATCTGATGCAGATGAGCACCTCAGGCGAGCAGGCCTGAGTAAAAGGGGCGAAGCGTTCGCCCCTGAGGATGTTGACAAAACCGTGCCCGGTCAGCAGGGCGCAGTCAAGCTGGTGACTGGCGGCAAAAACCGGCTGCTTTTCTGCTACAGCGCCAGCCGGTAGAACTTTGTGTCCACCTTCATCACGGGGAAAGCGGCCGGTAGCGCGGCTTGCGCCACTTCGCTAAAGCCGTGCTTCTCGTAAAAACGATGCGCCGCCAGAAATTTCGCGGTGGTGCCCAGCCAGACGTCACGGAGCTGCCGCTCGCGAGCGTGCGCGAGCAGCGTTTGCAGCAGGCTATTGGCCACGCCGTGCTCCCTGCCTCGCCAGTCTTCCGCCACGAACATTTTCCGCAGCGCGGCCTGCTGCTCGCCGATATCCTTCAGGCCGATACAGCCAACAACCCGATCGTCGACCGTCGCCAGCCAGAAATCGCCCGCACCCTGCTGATAAAAGGTCGGGATATCGCTGAGATCCGGCTGCTGCTCTGCCGAAATCGCAATACCGAACTCGTGATTCTGGATCGGCAGGATCAGATCTTTTACCCCCGCCTGGTAGCGAGGATGGTAGCGCTGCACGATAAATCGCGTCGTCATGGCGAAGATCCTTACTCAGCCAGCCTGTTGCGCGACGTTTTGCAGACAGGTGGCGAAGACGCCTTCACTGATGCTCTGCGCTACTTCCTGTTCATCATGGCCCGCCTCAACCTTGAAATCCGCCCACCATTCCGCCAGCGTGGTGCCGTCGTTTTTCGGCGTCAGCTTCACCACCGCCACGTAATCCGTGACCGGCATGATGCCGTCCAGAATCGCGTAGTGCAGCTCCCAATTGGCTTTATCCAGCTTTACCAGGCGCTCGCGCACTATGCCATCGGGCAGCGTCAGCTTTCTGACCACGCCGACCTTGCTTTCGGTAGCGCCATCTTCCAGCTCGCTGGAGGAGATAGCCGGATGGATTTTCGGCAGGCCGTTAAAATCGGCAATCAGCGGCCAGATTTGTTCTGGCGTGGCGGTAATGATGCGGCTGGTATAGGACGAGTGCGACATAGTAGAAACCTCTTAGCGTAAAAATTTAACTTTAGCATGTTGCTGCTCTTTCCCGTTGACCGTCAGAGCTAAGCCAGCACCAGCGCCTGGCTCTGCTGGCGAAACAGCCTGGCCAGCTGCGCGCCCATCGGCGTCAGCGCGGTATCTTTACGTCGGATCAGGCAGAAGGTCGCCCTGGGCATTTTTTCCCGCAGCTTTAGCGCCACCAGCCGATGGCCGACCAGCGGATCGGTAAAAAAATCCTGCGACAGGATGCTGACGAAATCGCTCTGGGCCAGCAGGCTGGCGCAGGCCATAAAAGTTTCGCAGGTGATGGTGATAGCGGGCGGCGGGCCGCTGTCGGCGAAGAGATCCTGCAACAGCTGATAGTAGCTGCCGTTGGGCGAAGGCATGGTCCAGCTACAGTGGCGCAGCGCTTCCAGCGAGGTGGCGTTCGCCAGCGGATGGCCTTTGCGTACCACCACGCAGTAGTCGCGCTCCATCAGCGTTTCGTAGCTCAGCTCGTTGTCCTGATGGCCGGGAGACCAGGTATTGATGGTGAAATCCAGTTCGCCCTGACGCAGCTCCGGCAGCAAGGTCACCAGCTGGCCCTCCAGGATGCGCACGCTGACTTCGGGAAAGAGGTGATGAAACTGAGTTATCACCTTTGGCATCAGCGTGCGGGCGATGCTGCCGCCCACGCCGATATTGACCGAGCCGCCCGCCTGGCCCAGCCGCTGCTGGACCTCTTCCTGCGCGACCCGCAGCTCCTCCAGGATCAGGCTGGCGTGACGAAAAAAATCTTTGCCTGTCGCCGTAAGCTGAACGCCCTGCCGCTGCCGGATAAACAGCGGCGCACCCAGCGCTTCTTCCAGTTCCTGCACCGATTTAGAGAGCGCGGGCTGCGAAAGCTTCGCCACCCGGCTTGCCGCCCGGATACTGCCCTGACGCGTCACTTCCACAAATGCACGAAGCTGGTGCAGCTTGATCGATGCGGGCATAAAACCTCCTTGTGGGTGATAACCGTTGTTTATCAGTCAAAAGATATTGTCATCTTCTGCGCGCCGAAACCACTGTGTAGAGTCGATAAACCAGCATTTTTTGTACTGCTATTAAAGGAACCAGAAATGGAGCAAGCCGTAACCGATTTTGTAAAAGAGATCTCTCCCCGCCTGCAACACTGGCGTCGCGATTTGCATAAGTTCGCCGAGTCCGGCTGGCTTGAATTCCGCACCGCCACGCTGGTGGCCGAAGAGCTGCACCGCCTGGGCTGGTCGCTACAGCTGGGCAAAGAGGTGATTAAAGCGGAGGCGCGCATGGGGGTGCCTGCTGCGGAGGTGCTGGTGCAGCAGGAGCAGCGGGCATTGGCCCAGGGCGCGCTGCCGCAGTGGCTGCCGCACTTTTCCGGCGGTTTTTGCGGCATCGTCGCGACGCTGGCGACCGGGCGTCCCGGCCCGGTGATGGCCTTTCGCGTTGATATGGACGCGCTGGACGTGGTGGAAATGCAGGCGCAGGCGCATCGACCTTTCGCCGAAGGCTTCGCCTCCTGCAACGAAGGCATGATGCACGCCTGCGGCCATGACGGTCATACCGCTATCGGGCTGGGCGTGGCGCAGGTGCTGAAGCAGTTTTCCTCGCGGCTGTGCGGCACCGTCAAACTGATTTTCCAGCCGGCCGAAGAAGGTACGCGCGGCGCAAAATCGATGGTGGAAGCGGGCGTGCTGGATGACGTGGATTTTTTTACCGCCATTCATATCGGCACCGGCGTGCCGGCCGGAGAGCTGGTGTGCGGTAGCGATACCTTTCTGGCGACCACCAAAATGGATATCGCTTTTCGCGGCGTAGCCTCGCACGCGGGCGCGCGGCCGGAAGAAGGCAAAAACGCGCTGCTGGCGGCGGCGCAGGCCACGCTGGCGCTGCATAACCTGCCGCAGCACAGCGGCGGCAGCTCGCGTATTAACGTAGGCGTGCTGCAGGCGGGAACCGGGCGCAACGTCGTGGCCGATCGCGCGCTGCTGAAGGTGGAAACGCGCGGCGCCACCAACGACATCAATGATTTTATCTATCAGCAGGCGCTGCGAGTGGTGGCGGGCGCGGCGGCGATGTATGACGTGCAGCACGAGGTAAAGCTGATGGGCGCGGCGCGCAGCTGCCAGCCGACCCGGCCCTGGGTGAACTATATCCGCCAGCAGGCCGCGCGCATTCCGGAGCTGACCTCGCTGGTCGACAGTCGGGGCCAGCCCGCCGGTTCTGAAGACGCCACCTATATGATGGAGCGGGTCAAGGCGCGCGGCGGCCAGGCTTCCTACATCATTTTCGGCACGCAGCTAAGCACCGGTCATCACAATGAGAAATTCGACTTTGACGAGGCGGTGATGGCGACGGCGGTCAAAACGTTGGCCGCCCTCGCCTTTCATATCGACAGCTTTACCAACGAGTAACGACCGCGTATGGCGACAGCACCGCACCGCTTTCATCGCCAGGCGCACCAACGGCGTAACAAGCCGCGCGCGGAGACAGCACCGCACCGCTTTAATCGCCAGGTGCACTAATGACGTAACAAGCCGCGTGCGGAGATAGCACCGCACCGGCAGTAAGGCACGGTTTTTGCACGTGCTTTTGCAGCAAGGCGTTGCAGACGCTGCCCGAGGCTGGGCCCGATCCCAGCCCGACAATAAAAAAGCCAACACAACAGAGGGTAAAACATGAGTGATACAACCGCGCCGGGAAAAAGTCCCGGCAGAGTCTTCAGCTGGGTTGAGCGCATCGGCAACAAGGTGCCCAACCCGTTCTTACTGTTCGTTTATCTGATTATCGTGCTGATGGCGGCAACCGCCGTGCTGTCGTGGCTGGACGTTTCGGTGATCAATCCCGCCAACGGCGAGGTCATTCGTGTTAAAAACCTGCTGAGCGTGGCGGGTTTGCAATGGATCCTGCCGGGGATCATTAAAAATTTCAGCGGATTTACACCGCTGGGATCGATCCTGGCGCTGATGATCGGCGCGGGCCTGGCGGAAAAAGTGGGGCTGCTTCAGGCGCTGATGCATAAGATGGCGTCATTTGTCAGCGCCCGCTACGCCAGCTATATGGTGCTGTTTATCGCCTTTTTCAGCCATATCTCATCCGATGCCGCGCTGGTGGTGATGCCGCCGCTGGGGGCGCTGATGTTTATCGCCGTGGGCCGTCATCCGGTCGCCGGGCTGATGGCGGCTATTGCGGGCGTCGGTTCCGGTTTTACCGCCAATTTGCTGATCGTGACTACCGACGTGCTGCTTTCCGGCATCAGTACCGAGGCGGCGAAGGCGGTCAGCGATACCGTGCACGTCAGCGTGCTGGATAACTGGTTTTTTATGGCCAGCTCGGTGGTGGCTTTAACCCTGGCGGGCGGTCTGCTGACTGACAAGTTTATCGAGCCGCGCCTGCCCGCCTGGCGCGGCGAATCGCAGGACGGACTGGCGAAGCTGACGCCGCTGCAAAATCGCGGTCTGCGCATCAGCGGCATCGCTTCGCTGGTGTTTATCGCGCTGGTGGCGCTGCTGGTGGTGCCGGAAGGTGCACCGCTGCGTCATCCGCAGACGGGCAGCGTGATCCCCTCGCCTTTTATTCAGGGCATCGTGCCGCTGATTATCCTGTTCTTTTTTGTGGCCGGGATAGCCTACGGCGTGGCGACCAGGCAGATCCAGCGACCCAACGACATCCCGCAGCTGTTGATTGAGCCGATGAAAAGCATGGCCGGTTTTATCGTGATGGTCTTTCCGCTGGCGCAGTTTGTAGCCTTTTTTAACTGGAGCAACATGGGCAAGTTTATGGCCGTGGGGCTGACCGATCTGCTTGAAAAAGCAGAGATGACCGGCGCGCCCGCCTTTATCGGCCTGATGTTCCTCTCTGCGCTGCTCTGCATGTTTATCGCCAGCGGTTCGGCAATCTGGTCGATTCTGGCGCCTATTTTCGTGCCGATGTTTATGCTGCTGGGCTTTCATCCCGCTTTTGCGCAGATGATTTTCCGTATTGCGGATTCGGCCGTGCTGCCGCTGGCGCCGATGTCGCCTTTTCTGCCGCTGTTTTTGGGCTTTTTGCAGCGCTACCGCAAGGATGCGCAGCTGGGCACCTATTACGTCCTGATTGCGCCCTACCCGCTGCTGTTTTTTTGCGTCTGGCTCCTGCTGCTGCTGGCATGGTACGCGCTCGGCCTGCCTATCGGTCCCGGCGTATGGCCGACAATGCCGACCTGATCCCAATGGAACAACGGGCATAAAGTTGATGTGAATCAACGGACAAGGTGGAAATATCGGCCGCCGGACGCGCTATCGTTTATAGTCTGAGCGCCTGAAGGAACCCATGCAGGGAAATGCCGAAACCGGCTACAAGGAGAGGAAATGAAGCCAAAAATCAGTGTGCTGGCTCTGAGTCTTGCAATTATCACGCTGCTCGCGGGCTGCGATCGGCAAGAGACGCGGCCGGTGAAATTTATCAATCCTGATAAAGTTATGCAGGATTCAGGGCTGGCGGATCAGCTGAAAACGCGGCTGCAGACGGTCGATCAACAGCTCCGACAGGGTCTGAAGATGGCGCAGGAAAACGGCGCCAGGCTGCCGGAGGAGAAACGACGCAGCGCGCTGCTGGCCGATCGGCAGCTGCTGGATCTGGAGTGGCAGCATGAGCAGCGCCAGGCTAACGGCGTCGCGCTGAAAGCGATAGCGGAGGCGGCCGGAAAGTACCGCGAGCAGCACCAGCTGCTGGCGATCCTGCCTGCGCAGGCCGCACTGGCCTTTGCGCCGGAAGCGGATATCAGCGAAGCGCTGGCGAAAGAGCTGAAAGGGAAAACCCTCGATTTCGGCGCGCTGCCAAAAATCGGCGTTAAAAGCGAGGAGCCAACGGCGGCAGAAGCCAGTACGCAAAAATAGCGCCGCATTACAGAGGAACCGGGGCGATGGCCGCCCCTTTTTTATCCTTTATGCATATCAGCCGCCGCTGAGAGATCCAGCCGCTGCCAGAAGTTCTGCTCCGGCGTGGTGCCGGAAAGCGGATAGCCTGCGGCGATAGCGGTCGCCACCATCCTTTGCCGACGCTGCTGCGCGCTCAGCTGCGGCAGCGCCGCTTCCAGCAGCACCTCAGCGCCTTCCGGCACCACAACCGCTTCCTGCTTCACTTTCTCCTGCGGCAGATCCCAGGTCATGGCAAAACGTGCAAACTGCTGCATCTGCGGCGCGGCGTAAGGATCGGCTGCCCCGGATGGTCTGGCGCACTCGGCGAGCGAGGTGCCGCACTCTTTCTCCAGCGCGTCGCGCAGCTGCTGCTTCGCTTCAGCAAACAGCGGGCGATACTTTGCATCGTTGAGATAGTGCGCCACGTTACGCTGCGCCACCATACGGGAGCCAATCAGATCGATCGGATAGTGCACGCCCAGCACCATGCGCGAATAGCCGTAGCGCGCGGCGCGATCCATCAGTGGTACAAAGCGTTCCGGCACCATTTCGCCCAGCAGCAGCGCATCGGTCCATGCCGTATTGGTGTGGCCGCTGGGGAAAGATCCTTCGCTCGCCTGATAGGGCTGGTTATCTTTCACCACTGCCGTATCCGGCACCGCATGGATAGTGTTGCCCGGCATCAGGAAAGGACGTGGATAGTTAAAGTGCGCTTTGGCCGCGCCGGTGCTGACTTCGCTGGCCTTGATCAGCGCCGCCGCCTTACCCATCTCGCCTTTGGTGTAGGCGTTCAGAAAGGCCTGACCCAGCTTCGGCCCCAGCGCGTCGGCCAGAAAAAACAGATGGTTTTGCCCTTCCGCATCAATAATCGCCTGGCGACGCTGGCCGTCGGTCGCATCGAGGTTAACCTGCGCCACGCGCTGCATGCTGGCGTCCAGCTCGCTTTTCGGCAGCGTGGTGAAAGCGCTTAGTAGCGCGATGCCCGCCTGCTGATTGGCTTTTTTAGCAAAGTCGTAGCCGCTCGCCTTCAGCCAGCCGCGATCCGCCAGCTTATCGCTCTGCGCGGTTTTCTCCAGCTGCGCGCGCGTCAGCTTCGCGGCATCGCCCTGCAACGCGCCGATCAGATCTTGCTGGATTTGAGCGTCAAAGGCCGCGAACCGGGCATCGCTGCTGGCGGGCGTGGTGGTTTCAACAATCCTCTGGATGCTATCGAAGTCAACGGGCGTGGTTTTTGCCTGAGCAGCCTGCGCCAGCAGCAGCGCGCTGGCCAGCAGAGAATAACGAAAGCGCATAAAAGTTCCTTAATTTACGTCGGTTAGCTTTATCGGCTTTTATGCTGGAAGAGGTTGATGACAGGAAAGTGACAACTTATATTTTGAAACGAATTGGCACAGCGATCGGGCCGCCTCCCTGCGGCCTGCCGGGTTCTTTAGCCGCCGACCACCGGCTTTTTGCTTTTATCCAGCGCCTGCATAAAAGCGTCGTCGAGATGCAGATGCTGGCGTACCAGCTGCGGCGGCGTCGAGGCCAGCCACTGATTCAGCGAGATATCCGCGTAGTAGCTGCTTTTAAACAGCTCCAGAAAACGCAGCGGCCTGTCGCCGGTGTTTTCCACATAGTGGCCCATCGCAAAAGGCACGTAGCCGACATCGCCCGCGCGAAAATCGAAGGTGCGTGCCTGGCCCGAAGAAGCAAACACGCCCATCCGTCCTTCGCCTTCCAGGTAGTATTGCCACTCGTCGGTATTGGGATGCCAGTGTAGCTCGCGCATCGCGCCCGGCTGCAGCTCTACCAGCGCCGCCGCGATGGTTTTTGACACCTTAAAAAGGGAGGAATCGGTAATCCGCACCGTGCCGCCCTTTAGCGTGATGGGCTGCTGCGCCAGCATCCGGTGACTGAAAGCGGTGGTGGAACGGGTCGCGCCCGCAATGGCGTCCTTTTGCAGATCGCCCGGCGGTGTGGCGGCGAAGATATACTCATCGGCCGGTGAAGGAGGCTTGCTGAAGGTTTCCACCGGCACGCCAAAGTTTTTCGCCAGCACTTCCGGCGGCACGTGCTTAAACCAGTCGCTGAGCAGAAAAGTGCTGTCTTCGTCAAAGCCGCCGTTATCAAACGCCAGCAGGAACTCGCAGCCGTCCGGGCCAAGCCCCTGTATCGAGTGCGGCACGCCGGAGGGGAAATACCAGAGATCGCCCACGCCGACGTCGTCCACAAACCAGTGGCCGTCGACGTCCAGCGCGGTGATGCGCGCCTTGCCGTACAGCATATAGGCCCACTCGCCCTCTTTATGCCAGTGCAGCTCGCGGATGCCGCCGCTGTTAAGGCGCATATTAACGCCGGCAATGCTTTTGGAAACGCCCAGCTCGCGCTCGGTGATCTGTCGCGTCCAGCCGCCGCTGCCTTTACGCACGTGCGAATCGCTATAGGAAAAACGCAGGTTGGGCAGCGTGCCACTGTCGGTAGCGGGCGGATTGACGATATCGGGATTTTCTCCCTGACGCAGCGGATCGTGCGGGCCGGGATCGCTGCCGCCCATCTGGCCTGTCCAGGGTTGCGCGGCCACGGTGCGATCGTGAGCATGAACGGAGCCAGCCGCCAACGCAACGGTGCTGCCGGCGGCAAAGGTCATAAAGCTGCGACGAGTAATAGGATTCATGTCTGCTTCCTTGTGTCGAGTGGTTAAGACGCGCCACGCTGCATAGCGGACGCGAACTTAAGCTTAACTACACAAAAATCAACATAACCTAACCGGGGAAAAGCTTAAAAATGCTGAAATGTAAGCAATAACACATCAAATAATTTTGTTAGTAGTTCAGATAAATTTATAAAATTTGGTCTACGCGATAACATAATCATGACGTTACAGCTTTGTTAAACGTTTTTGCCAGCAGCAACGTCCGCCCTGACCGTTTCGTCATAAATTATTTTTATTAAGAGGGAGGAGAAGAGCGCAACACCTGGTTACGTGGTTACGCAGAACGAAAAATATCGCGGCGGCATTATCACGCTGCGGACACGACCGCACGGGCCTGTGGCGCAGCCTTTACCGCTGTTTGCCGGATGATCAGTACCGCTCATCCTGTCGCGCAGCCTTTGTCGCTGTTTACCGGGTAGTCAGTGCCATTTATCCTGATGCGCAGCCTTTATCGTTGCTTACCGGGCGGTAAGAGCTGGTCATCCTGCCCCGGGCGCGATCGTTCAGCCGCCGGCCTGCAAACGCTTCGCCAGCGTTAACGCCAGCTCGTAGCCGCCCTGCTCCAGGGAAAGCGCTTCGCCTTCGCTGAAGGCCTGCCGGGTCAGGCCGGTCAGCACCGCGCCGGGCGGCACCTCAATCGCCAGCCGGACGTCGCGCTCGTTGGCCGCTATCATCGCCTCATGCCAGCGCACCGTGCGCGACATATTATACGCGAGGTCATCCGCTATCTGCGCCGGCTGCCAGAGCACGCGGCCGCTGCTGCTGCTCAGCCAGGCGCGACGCGGGCGAACAATCGTTACCGCTTTAAACGCCTCCGCCAGCTTTGCCGCCGGTTCCGCCAGCAGCGCGCAGTGTGAAGGCACGCTGACCGCCAGCCGGTGTGTTTTCTGCGCGCCTGCGGCTTTCGCCCTTTCCGCCGTCGCCTGCATCGCCGCCTCGCTGCCCGCAATCACCAGCTGCCGTTCCGCGTTGATATTGGCCAGCCAGCTCTCTTCTCCCAGCAGCGGCTCCAGCTCGCTCTGGGTCAGGCCGATAATCGCGGTCAGGCCGTAGCCTGCCGGATAAGCCTGCTCCATCAGCTGCCCACGCAGCGCCACCAGCCGTAACGCGTCGTCGAAGGCCAGCGCGCCCGCGACTACCGCCGCAGGATAGGCGCCAATGGATAAACCGCTGGTCATCGCAAACGCCAGGCCCTGTCGCTCCAGCTCCCGCGCATGCGCCACGCCCGCAATCAGCAGGCACAGCTGTACCGCGCGCGTATGCCGCAGCGCCTCTGCCGAATCCAGCGCCGAGGCGTCTTCATTCAGCGCTTCGCTGGCCTCTTTCAGGATTGCCTCGCCCTGAGGCAAATTTTGCAGCATGCCGGGCTGCTGCGGCCCCTGTCCGGGAAAGGTCAGTAAGATTTTCATCGCGGCGTCTCCCATGGCGCGGCGGTCAGGAAAGGGCCGCCATCGGTTTTCAACAGCACTTTGCCGTCGCGCAGCCACTCCGCCAGCGCAAAACCGCCCAGCCTGGTTTCCAGCTGCGTATCGGCACGGCAAGGCAGGCTGGCGCAAAGGCTTTGCCAGCGCTGCAACGCCGATGCGGCGGGCGGCTCAGGCGCGCGGATCAGTAAATCCAGATCGCTGCCCGCGTGCATTACGGCTTCGCCGGTCGCCAGCGCATAGCCCAGGCTGCCGGTGACGCCCCATGCCCACGGCCAGTCCGCCTGCGCAAGCCGCAGCGCCGCCTGAACGGGCGGCAAAGTATAAAAAGGGGTGTGCGGCAGCCGATCGATAAGCGCTTCCGGCGACAGCACGCGCACTACAGCCGCAGCGTCAACCCAGCCCGCCGCGCGCTGATGGCGGGCCGGGCCGCGTATGCCGACGGGAATACGTCCCTGCGCATCCCTGTCGCGTCGCACCACCAGCGGCAAAGCCGGCTGCCAGTAGGCGACCCATTCAGGCAAATCGCCCTGCAATGCTTCACGATCGCTCAGCCAGAGCAGATCGTGCGGCCGAACATCCATTGCTACATTCCTGCGGTTAATGAAATAAACAGCGGCAGCGTCACTATGCTCAGCACGGAGGTGATCAGCAGAGTGGCTTCCGCATCCGGCGACTCCACGCCGAAGCGATTGCCGAACACCACGCCAAAGAAGCCCGCCGCCAGCGCGATCATCAGGATCGAGGTGATCGCCAGCGGGCCGTGCAGCCCCAGCGCCAGCACAATGCCCCAGGCGATAAAGGGCTGAATAAGCAGTTTAGTCACGCTGGCGACGATCACCGCCTGATTGATCCTGATCTGACGTGCGGAGAGGATCAGCCCGGTCAGAAACAGCGCCGTCGCGGTAGCGGCCAGTCCCAGCGGCCGGATGGTAGAGAGCAGCAGCTCCGGCATATGAAAGCCAAAAGCGGAAAGCACCACGCCCAGCAGCGGACACCAGACGATAGGCTTAATCACGGATCGCCACATCAGTATTGGCAGCATCGCGGCGCTGGAGTGCTGCGTGCCCTCGGTTTTCGCTTTTTCACGCTCGAGGATCAGCAGGCAAAACGGCGTCATCAGCACCGAGCCACAGGCTATCGACACGGCGACCGACAGCGAGGTTTCGGGCGTTGAGCCGAGCACGCTGCCGAGGATCGGCAACCCCAGCGCGGCGTAGTTGGGCAGCGCGACGGTCAGAGTCAGCACGGCGGCATCCTGCGGCGCTTTGTGAAACACGCGGGTGCAGAGAAAATAGATGGCGGCGTAGGCTATCCACATCGCCAGCACCAGCACCACTACCAGCGGCGCCTGCCCGACGATACCTGCCCAGGGCGTTTGCACCGTGGCGGTAAACAGCGCCGCCGGCAGGGCGAAGTCCATGACGAAAACGTTCAGCAGGGCAACGTTGTGGTTATCGACCTTCTTTGCCTTACCGGCGTAAAAACCCAACAGCATAATGACGAAAATTGGAGCCAGAGCATGAACGATCACGTAAGTCATAACTTGCGCCTCGCAGGCTGAACGCGTCAGGGCAGGATTGCCCGCTGTCTTGCTGGATTACCAGGCCGCGCGCATTTTTTCGCGCACCAGCGCGGAGCTGCGGCGGTTTTCGCCCTTAAGGCGATGAAGAGCGGGATCTTTACGCGCCGAGCTGACCGCCTGCTCCAGCGATGCGCGAACCCGCTGAACATCGTCATCTTCAGGCGCATCCGGCGAGGCGATATCCAGCAGCTCTTCCAGCAGACCCAGCGTCTGGTAGTTGCCGATGTCGTAAGCCATTGGCGCAATGGTCTGTGCCAGCTGTTCCAGCGCCTCGATGCTGCGCAAGGTGATGCGCGCCGCCGCCGCTTTGCCCATTGCGTGCACCATCACGCCCGGATCGTTAAAGGCGATCAGCCGGTTTGCCTGGTAGCCGTGCGCCAGAAACGCGCCGGACATCGCTTTACCGACGATCAGCCCGATCACCGGGTGTCCGGCCAGCCTCGCTTTGGCATAGGCGCCTACCGCCGCCGCCAGCGCCTGGTGGATGCCGAACGCCTCTTCGCGACGGCCATAGGCCTGGCTTGGTACGTCAATCACCGCCACAATCGCCCGCTTCTGCGCTTTATCCGCATCCGCCACGATCGCTTCATCGATGACTTTGGCCAGCGTCCAGCCTTCCAGCAGGCCGACCTCGCCTTTAGCGGCGCGCGGAAAGTGGTTTTGCTCGTCCGGCACCACCGCAATATAACGCGCGGTTTCTTCGCCCAGCGCCGCATCGGCCGCCTGCACCGAAGGGCAAAGTCCGCCCAGCCTTTCAGCCCCGTTGGTTAACAGGCTGAGCCATTTTTCACCACGACTGACGCTCATCCGCGATCCTCCCTTGCATAGACTTCGTTAACCTGCTGCGCATCGGCCTGTCGCTCGGTGTTCATTTCGCTCAGGCGCGGCAGATAGTAGCTGTACTCGTCCGAACGATGCTGTGCGGGCACGCCGCGCGCGATCGCTTCGTTCATCGCTTTTTTCACCGCATTGGCGCCGTCGGGCACCAGCACGTCGGCCAGCCCGCTGCGATAGCGCGCTTCGCCGCCGGTCATGCTCCAGATAAAAGGCCGGTCGCGGGAATCGTATTCCGCAATACCCGCCTCCTGTTCGATAACCTGCGGGCCGTTGAGGCCGAGCCTCGCTTCACGGGTGACGATCAGCGAGCTGCACAGCCCGGCGGCAATAGACATTCCGCCAAAGCAGCCTACCGTACCGGCGATGATGCCGATCACCGGCGTATAGCGACGCAGATCGACGATAGCGGCGTGGATATCCGCAATGGCCGCCAGGCCGAGGTTGGCTTCCTGAAGGCGCACGCCGCCGGTTTCCAGGCAAAGCACCGCCCGCGTCGGAATACCTTTGCGGTTATCTTCGGCAGCCAGCTCCAGCGCAGTCGCCATTTTCGCGCCGGAAACTTCGCCCATGCTGCCGCCCTGAAACGATCCTTCAATGGCGACGACCACCGCTGGCTGACCGTCGATGGTACCTTTCATCACCACCATGCCGTCATCGGCCTGCGGCACGATGCCCTGCGCAGGCAGCCAGGGCGACATAATGCCGTCAAAAGGATCGAGCAGCTCGCGTCCGCTGCCTTCGTCCAGCAGCAGCCGCGCGCGCTGGCGGGCCTTAAGTTCGATAAAGCTGCTGTCATCACGCATCTGCGGCCTCCTCAAAAACCTGCTCAATACGAATACGCGCCACGCCAGGCGTCGCACCGAAATCGTGAATGGTCATCTCGCCCGCCGGCAGCCCGGAAAACGCGCTCAGGCGATCGAAAAGCGCCCGCCAGCGTGTTCCGCTGTTGTCGACGGAGGTGGTCAGGTTGACCGTCAGCTGCTGGCCCGCTCCGGCCACAAACAGCACTTCCATATCGCCCGAGCCCACCACGCCCGCCAGCGCTTTACCGCTGAGCTGTCGCGTGGCCGACAGGGTAAACGTGATCTGTTCCATAAAATCCTCTCAGAAAGTGGTGTCGCCCAGCCTGTCTACAAACAGCGTGGCGGCAAGTAAATCGGCGGCGCCGCCGGGCGAGGCGTTCAGCGACAGCATGTGTGCGTCCAGCCTGGCCAGCGCGCGCTGCCCGTGCGGCGTTTGCGCCCCTCCGGCATCCAGCACGGCGCGCGCGCCGTTCTGCATCGCCACCAGCCCGTAAAGCCCGGCGCGGGAAAGTACGCAGGTATCGCTGAGCGAACTCATGATCGCCATCAGCGCGTTCAGCTGTGCCTGCGCTTCCGTCGCCCCGTCGTGCCTGCTGTGCCTTAGCTGCGGCAGCCCAAGTTGCATAATGTGGGGAAAGCCCTGCTGCGCCTCTTCGCGCGCGCCGGGCACCTGATAACGGCGCGTCGCGCGCAGCCCTTTGCTGAAGAGTTTCGGTGCCTCGTCATCCGGCAGCTGTGCCAGACTGGCCGCCGCCTGCGCGACCTGACGCTCGCTGCCCTCACCTGCCAGCATGGCGCTGGCGCTGACCAGCAGGCCGGTTGCCCAGAGCGCGCCGCGATGGGTGTTGACGCCGCGCGTCGCCTGCATCATCTGCCGTTCGCCTTCACGCCCCAGCCTGCCTACCTGCTGCCGCAGCGCGATATCCGCCGGACGCTGCCAGCAGTGCAGCGCCAGAGCATAAAACGCGGGCGTCAGGCTGCGCGCCGAGGCCTCCATCAGCGCCAGCGTCAGATCCCGATGCGCGCCGCTGCCTCTGCCATCGACCAGGCCGGGCTTGGGCGTCAGCCGGGCTTCGTCGATCAGGCAGCACGTGGCCAGCTCCGCCAGCCGCGCGGCCTGCCGCTCAATATCGCTCAGCGAACATGAAGAAGGTTTCATTACCAGCTCCGGAACTTAGCCGGCGGCTGATAAAGCCCGTCCGACCATTCGACCAGCTCCGCCACGCTGCCCGCCGCCAGCAGCGAACGGGTGGCTTCGGTACGGCGAATGCCTAAATCTTCCGGGAAGGCGACTTTGCCCTCGCGGCGTAGATCGGCCACTCTTTTCGCGTCCACGCCCAGGCCGATATCGGTAATGCCCGCCACCGCCGCCACCATTGCGCGGCGCTCCTCCAGCGATTTGGCGCGATAGAGATAGGCGATGCCCTCTTCGGTCAACACGTGGGTGACGTCATCGCCGTAAATCATCACCGGCGCCAGCGGCATCCCTGAGGCTTTCGCCACGTCGACCGCATCCAGCTTTTCAACAAAGGTCGGCTTGCCGCCGCCCTGGAAGGTTTCCACCATCTGCACTACCAGCTTGCGGCCGCGCGCCAGCGGATCCGGCTCGTCAATCATCGCCAGCCAGGCAGGCGTGGCGTGGCGACGGCCGTGCGGATCGTGCCCCATATTCGGCGCGCCGCCGAAGCCGGAAAGCCGACTGCGCGTCACGGTCGAGGAGTTAGCCAGGCCGTCGACCTGGAGCGTGGAGCCGATAAACATATCGACCGCGTACTGCCCCGCCAGCTGGCAAAACGCGCGGTTGGATCGCATTGAGCCGTCGGCGCCGGTAAAGAAAACGTCGGGACGCGCCGCGACATAGTTTTCCATGCCCAGCTCGCCGCCAAAGCAGTGCACGCTTTCAACCCAGCCGCTCTCTATTGCCGGGATCAGCGTGGGATGCGGGTTCAGCGTCCAGTGGCGGCAGATTTTGCCTTTCAGCCCCAGCTTTTCGCCATAGGTCGGCAGCAGCAGCTCGATGGCGGCGGTGTTGAACCCGATGCCGTGGTTCAGCGACTGCACCTGATGCTCGGCATAGATCCCCTTGATCGCCAGCATTGCCATCAGGATATGCTCCTGTTTGATCAGGCGCGGATCGCGGGTAAACAGCGGTTCGATAAAGAAGGGTTTGTCGGCGACGACGACATAATCGATCCAGGATCCCGGAATATCGACGCGCGGCAGATCGCACTCGTCATCGACCAGTTCGTTGACCTGAGCGATAACGATGCCGTCGTGAAAAGCGGCGGCCTCCACCAGCGCGGGCGTGTCTTCCGTACTCGGCCCGGTGTAGAGATTGCCCTTGCGATCGGCTTTATAGCCGGCAATCAGCGCCACGTTAGGTGCGAGATCGACATAAAGCCGCGCATAGAGTTCGACATAGGTATGGATGGCGCCGATTTCCAGCTGGCCATCTTCCAGCAGCTGAGAAATACGCAGGCTCTGCGGCCCGGAGAAAGAGAAATCCAGCTTGCGCGCGATCCCCTTTTCAAACAGATCCAGATGCTCGCTGCGTCCGACGCTGGGCATGATCATATGCAGATCGTGCACGATCTCCGGATTAACTTCGGCCAGGCTACGTGACAAAAAGTCCGCCTGTTTCTGGTTGTTACCTTCCAGCACCACGCGATCGCCCGGCGCGATCAGCCTCTGTAGCAAATCGACCAGATCGTCGGTCGGCAGCACCTTGCCGTTGATACCGAGCTGCTCGATGCGGCGTTTTTTTTCACTTCGACGTGTATCCCATACGCGGTTGGACGTTTGTCCCGGCAGCATGTAAACCTCCGTAACGCAGTAGGCGGGGGATCGGCTTATGCAGACGACAGCGCCGATCCGGCGGATGAATTTGAAGGTAGCCGCCGGTGAAAGATTGCGCAAACCGATGAAAAAACAATTGGGTAACCAGCGATGACAAAATATTTTTTTCACAGCTTGCCGCTGGCCCTGCCGGGCGTGGCGCTGTTTTAGCGGCAGAACCTGTGGCGCCGGGCCAGTGCTGCGCTGTGGATGCGGCCCGCTTCGGCAAAGAGACGCGTACGCCAGTACCCGTCTAAAAAAGAGACATTATTAAAAAAATATTTGGCAAAGCGCGCCTGACGGGGCAGACGCGCTGAGAAGAAGGGAATGGATCAGTTCTGTAAAGGATGCCAGATTTCAGTCACCGCGCCTTCACCGCCGGTGAGGGGATCGTGCTGCGGTACAGGTACGCGCTTAATAGCCAGTAGCGAGGCTTCCACATCTTCCAGATCGCTGCGTCGCGTCACCGGCTCCATGCCCTGCGGATAGGCGCCGACGGCAAAAAAATCTTCGCTGGCCGCCAGCTGCTGATGGCCAACGCCTGCCGGGATCAGGATCGCATCGCCCGCGTGAACGGTGACCGCCCTGCCCGTTTCGCCGCCGAAAAGGATTTGCGCCCAGCCAGCGCCGATACCCAGCAGCTCATGGGTGTTGGGATGATAGTGGGTATAGGAATAAATCGGATAGCGCCAGCGCGGCGTCCAGCGATGGCTGGCGAACGTTTCTTCAAACCAGGCCGCCACATCTTCCACCTCACCCGGCACCGCGCGCGGATAGATAATCAGCGGCAGCGGATTGTTCGGCACGCCGCTGGCTGGCTGAAAGGTCATATATTGCGGATTGTTCGACATACCCGCAGAAAAGGTGCCGGCTGCAAAAGACATCATCGCAAGCAGGTTACCAGCATGGGTTAGCATAAGATGCCTCCTGTAATTTCGGTGTTAATTAATTGTGGCACCTGGCGGCAAAGATGCAATCATTACGATCGGTTTTTGATCACATAACTTCTTAATTTTTCTCGACTTAACTCAAATTATTCACCCGCCTGCCTCGGAGGCAAAATGTAAGGCCATTTTGCATTCCGAAAATAGCCCACGCGCCTGCCAAAAAAAAACGATTTAGTAAAAATAGGCTGGTTTTAAAAAGAAGAAAATAAAATTAAACGGCGGCTTAATCACTTAATAAACATAAGGGATTGATCACCGGAAAAATGGGAAAACCGCGCTAATGCCCCTGGCTAACCAGGAGGTTAGTTCATGGTTGCTCGCTATCTGATTCATCACGGGCTGGTTGATCCGGATTCAGCATCGCTGCTGCATTGTGAAACGGCCGAGCAGCGAAAGCTGGGCAATGTCGGTTAAAGCTGCCGATGACTCTGGCATACTATCCTGCTGCCGGAAACGCACGCGCCGGTGACGGCCACTGCTCCTGTGCGCTCCCGCAAAGAGAAGCGGAAACCCACCGCAGAAGCCACCGATTGCCCGCCTCTGGCGCTCGCCGTGCCTGATGCAGAACATAATGCTGCTTACCCTGATTGCCTGGCTCGGTTTATAGCTGCCCGAAGCGGGCGCCTGTTCACGGCCGCCCGCCGCCTGTTATGAAAAAGCTTCCCTGCGCGCAGCCCGATGGCTGGCGGCAAAAAGCGCGCTCAAGCTTTCTTTATCCAGTTCAGGTGAAACCGCCGTCAGCAGCAGGAGCAGGCTAAGGGCACGCCGGCAAAGGTCGGCAAAATTATTCTCCCAGTCGGTAACGAGATGACCGGGAAAAAAGTTATGGCAGAGTTCATAAAACAGAAAATTACCGAGGATCTTTCGTCGCGCGCTGCTCGCTTTTTGCAGGCCGCGCCACGTCTGCCGTAGCGTCTCCTCACCCTTTTTCCGCATCGCTTTCAGCTTGTGCAGTCTGGCGTCGCTATCCACCAGTAACCATATCGGCAGCGCCTCCAGACGTTGCCCGGCGACCGGCGGAAAGCCGTGTTCATCCTGCTGCAGGCAAAAATCCTGCACCAGCCGCTGGCGGCCAGCGGGCTGTAGCCACGTCTCCAGCAGCGCGGCCCGCCGCTCCGGGTCAAGCGGGCCAGACTGGCGAATAAAACCGTACAGCGCATAGAGCAACAGCACAGGCTCAGTCCGGAAAGCGGCAAACAGCCGCAGGCAGTGCTGATTCATCTGTAAACGCTCTGCGGAGAGTTCGGGTAAATGTTCGGCCAGGTCTTCGCTGACGCTCAGGGTACAGGACGCCGTCAGGCTCAGGATTTCCGCCGCCGCCCGGTTGCAGCTGATATCCGCGCTGTGGCGCACGTGGTTATTCCAGCGAAACTGCAGCAGCGGCGAGGCGCCGTCGCAGCCAGAGCAGCCGCAGAGATGAATGTTTTGCCGCAGGCGCAGAACGTAATCGGGCGTCCAGACGCTGGCCGTCACGCCTTCCGTTAATAATGATCGTGCGCTATCCGTACCATTTTCTTTTCTGCTATGGATGCTGGCAAAATTATTTTTCATCGTTGTCACGCCGCCCCGGGTTGGATTGAGCAAAATAATTAACAAAAAAACAATATTTCCCTATTTTCATCCTGGCAATCCTTACCTGATTTAACTTGTTATCTGTTTATTTGAAGGCAGCTTAATATTTAAAAACAGAATTAACCTGGTGCTTCATCCGTTATTAAGAGAGTACAAACATATAACAAGCCAGCGGCCATAACAAATCGGCACGTCACGCATTTTAATTGCCGAAACCTGTAATTAAATTAAACAAAAGCGTATTAGCACCTGGCGCGGACAGATTTCTGTCGCCCGCCTTTTTCAAGGCGCCACTCGCTTTTTTCATTATGTTTCTTGCACTTTCAGGCAATTTATTTCCCCTGGTGATAATAGATCCCGTTATCGATTAACTTATTTATGCCGAAAAAAAAGAGGTATATAAATTGAAAGAGGCTGTTGTTCCGGCTGCGGCGGCGATCCCGTCGGCATTTCACCCCGCGCGCTCCGCCTGCGGCAGTCGGCGGCCGTTCTGACGCGTTCTGGTAACAAGAACGTTAATTTTGTTATATGGGCAACTGTTATAGCTTTATTCGCATTAACTGTGTCTGCCCTTCTTGCGCCAGGTGTGGTCTACTGATGCCTGTACCAAGAGGAGGTTCAGAGTGGAAGACGTTAAACAGATCCTGCTGCGCGAAATCGACACCCTTAATCGTGAAGAACAGCGCGATAACCGACCGCGTTTCAGCTTCAATTTTCTGAAAAGTCATCCCGGCTTATGGGCGTCGATGTATGTCTGCTACGCCCTGACCGTGGCGCTGATTTTTACCACGGAGTTTCTGGGCTGGCCTGCGTTCTGGGGCGCCACTTTTTTCGTGCTGCTGATGAGCGGCCTGATGCTGCTGGATGTCAATCCGCGCTACCGCTTTGAGGATATCGATACGCTCGATCTGCGCGTGTGCTATAACGGCGAATGGTAT
Organism: Erwinia artemisiae; assembly: GCF_051400835.1. Classification (NCBI taxonomy): domain Bacteria; kingdom Pseudomonadati; phylum Pseudomonadota; class Gammaproteobacteria; order Enterobacterales; family Erwiniaceae; genus Erwinia; species Erwinia artemisiae. Next base: position 344,867 of record NZ_JBLFFM010000003.1, read on the forward strand.
TATGTGCGTACCCTGTCCGACAAGGCGATCCAGGATATCCTTGCCAGCAGCCAGGTGCCGGACAACGTTAAGCAAGGCATTCAAAAGCTGCTGCAGCTGAAAGGCGAAGTCGATTTTTACGACGTTTATCATCTGACCTGGGGCCAAAAACGCGCCTCTGCCGTCTGATATGTCAGGGCCAGCGCTGGCCCTGAAGCATTTCCGCAATCAACCTGCCCAGCGTCGCTACCGCCGCCTCCCGCGAGTCATTCCATTCCCAGGCCGTATTAAAACGAAAATAGTTGGCATACTGCTCGCTGGTAGAAAACATTTTACCGGGCGCGATACTGATTTTCTCGCGCAGCGCCCGATAGTACAGCTCGGTGGTGTTAACCGCTTCCGGCAGCTCGATCCATAAAAAGTAGCCGCCCTGGGAGTCGTTGATTTTGGCGCTGGCGGGCAGATGCCGCCGCAGCGACTGCCGCGCCAGGCTTTTGCGCTGCTCCAGCCGCTGGCGCAGCCGGCGTAAATGCACGTCGTAGCTGCGGCTGCCCAGGTAGTCGACCAGCGCCAGCTGCATCGGCGCGCTGGTTGAGATAGTGCTCATTAATTGCAGTCGCTGGATGCGCTGCGCGTGTCTGCCCGCCGCCACCCAGCCCACGCGAAACCCCGCCACCAGATTTTTAGAAAAAGAAGAGCAGTGCAGCACGCTGTCCTGTTTCTCAAACGCCTTTGCCGGCAGCGGTTTTTCGCTGCCGAACCAGAGTTCGCTATACACATCGTCCTCGATCAGCGTCACCTGATGCGCCTCCAGCAGCGCCACCAGCGCCTGCTTTTTCTCGCGGCTTAGCGTGCAGCCTAGCGGGTTCTGCTGATTCGACATCATCCAGCACGCTTTGACCGGCAGCTTCGCCAGCGTGGCGGCCAGCTCCGTCAGATCGATACCGTGCTGCGGATGCGAGGCGATAGCGACAGCCTTGAGCTGAAGCCGCTCGATAGCCTGTAGCGCGCCGTAAAAACAGGGGTTTTCCACCACCACCCAGTCGCCGGGCGCGGTGACCGCCTGAAGGCTCAGGTTCAACGCCTCCATCGCGCCGTTGGTGATCACGATCTCTTCTGGCGAAACCTGTATGCCCTGTAACGCATAGCGCTTGGATAGCGTTTTGCGCAGCGCCTCATTGCCCGGCGGCAGATTGTTTAAGGCGTCCGCCGGTTTTAACGAGTGCGAAACGGCGGAAAGCGAGCGCATCAGCTGGCGCTGCGGAAAGAGTTCAGGATCGGGAAAGGCGGAGCCGAAAGGCATGATGTCCGGGTCGCGACACGCCTGCAGCACCTCAAAAATAAAGTCGTTGATATCGACCGATTCCGTGAGCTGCACCTTCTGGTGGCTGGCGGGCTGGCTGAGAAATTCCGCCCGTGGCGCTACGTAGTAGCCGGACTGCGGCCGGGAGACGATCCAGCCCTGGCTCTCCAGCACCTGATAGGCGTGCATAACGGTCATCAGGCTCATCCCGCTCTGCGCCACCTGCTCGCGCAGCGAGGGGAGTTTTTCGCCCGGCAGCCAGATCTCACTGGCGATCTGCTGCTGGATTTGGTCGATTAACTGCAGATATTTTGCCAAAACTGTTACAGGCCCGTGCTCAGGAATGAGCAACTATTATAGTTAGCCGGGCCGCGATTAAACAGCTTTTGACACCGGGATCTTCTCCTCCGCCGCTTTTTTCTGTTCCGGCGTGCGGTTGGACTCGTGGTTGCCCGCATACAGCTTCAGGTGCGGCACCTGCTCGGGGGGAACCGGTTTGCCCAGCAGATAGCCCTGTAGCGAGTTGCAGCCCAGGCCGGTGAGAAAGGCCTGCTGCTCCTCCGTCTCTACGCCTTCCGCCACCACTTTCAGATTCAGCGTCTGCGCCAGCGCCACGATAGCGGTAACGATAGTGGCGTCTTCGCTCTGCGTATGCAGCTCGTTAACGAAGGCGCGATCGATTTTCAGCTCGCTGGCGGGCAGACGTTTCAGATAAAGCAGGCTGGAATAGCCGGTACCGAAATCGTCAATCGAGGCTTTCACGCCCAGCTCGGTCAGCTCGGTTAAGATACGCACGCTTTCGTCGGGATCGCGCATGGCGGTAGTCTCGGTCACTTCCAGCGTCAGCAGCTCTGGCGAAATCTGATGTTTCTTCAGCGCGGCGACCACCGTTTCCACCAGTCCGGCCTGCTCAAACTGGAGCGACGACAGGTTGACCGCTATCGACCATTGCGTATTGCCCATTCGATGCCAGACGCTCAGCTGGCGACAGGCTTCGTTAATCACCCAGTTGCCGATGCTGACGATCAGCCCGGTTTTTTCCGCCAGCGGCAGAAAAATGTCGGGCGACAGCAGCCCGCGCTGCGGATGCTGCCAGCGGATTAGCGCTTCAAACCCGACGATAGGGCCCTGCGGCGCGCAAAATTTCGGCTGGTAGAACAGGCGCAGCTCGTCGTGCTCCTGCGCCAGCCAGAGATCGTTGATCAGCTGTAGCTGGTTTTGCGCGATGGTGTTCATCGACGGCTGGAAGAAGTTATAGCCGTTACGGCCGTTGTTTTTGGTGTGGTACATAGCGGCATCGGCGTTGAACATCAGTTCCCGCTCGTCGTTGCCGTCGCCCGGATAGACCGCAATACCGATGCTCAGCGACACCACCAGCTCGTAACGCGAAATCAAAAACGGCTCGTCGATAGCCTTGACCAGCATATCGGCCACGGCGGCGGCATCGTTCGGCTCGCTGATTTCCACCAGCAGCACAAACTCGTCGCCGCCCAGCCGCGCCAGCGTATGGTGCCCGATCAGTAAATTTTTCATCCGCTCGGTGACCGCGACCAGCAGGTTATCGCCAACGTGGTGACCAAACGCGTCGTTAACGGCCTTAAAACCGTCCAGATCCATAAACATCAGCGCGAAAGCGGTCTCTTCCCGCACGGCCTTGCTCAGCGCCTGATCGAGGCGATCTTCCAGCAGAATACGGTTAGGCAGGCGGGTTAAGTTGTCGTGCAGCGCCAGCTGGGCCAGCTCGCGGTTGGCTTCCGCCAGCGAAGAAGCCAGTACCGACGTTCTGGCCTGCAGGCGCGCGTCGAGCGTGGAAACCACCAGCGTAATACCCAAAATAGAGAGCGTCACCACCACGACCAGCATCGCCAGCCAACTGCTGTTCACGCCCATCTGCGTGGCGTGGCTGCCCATCGGGAAGCTGGCCGCCGCCATGCCGCTGTAGTGCATCCCGGCGATGGCGGCGCCCATAATCAGCGCCGCGCCGGCGCGCAGCAGCGCTAAATGCCCTTCGCCCTGACGTAGCTTAAACGCCAGCCACAGCGCGGCCGTTGAGGCGCCCAGCGCGATCGCTATCGACACCGCAATCCAGCGCCAGTCCCAGACGATACCCGGTTCAAACATCAGCGCGGCCATGCCGATATAGTGCATCGCCACCACGCCGGTGGCCATCGCCAGCGCGCCGACCATCAGACGGGCAAAGACCAGTTCACCGTAGCAGACAATCCACAGCGCAAAAATCGAGGCGACTACGGCTACAAACATGGAAATCAGCGTGAGCAGCGGATCGTAGCTCATCACCATCGCCAGGTTCATCGCCAGCATGCCGATAAAATGCATAGACCAGATGCCGATGCCCATCGCAAAGCCACCGCCAACCAGCCAGACGCGGGCCGCTTTCCCCGTAGAGGTTGCCACCCTGCCCGCCATATCCAGCGCGGTATAGGATGCCAGGAAGGCAACAAAGATGGAGACGATAACCAGTAGCTGGTCGTAGGAGCTCATAAGCATATGCAAATCTCTGAAGCAAAAGCCAGATTACTGGCACCGGGTAAGGGAATAATAAAGCTGATAAATCGATTTCAACAATTACGGTATCGGCTAAAGAGTAGTCAACTTTACCCCTGGTGGCATAAAGCGGCCATGCCCGGCTGCGGACTCGGGCTTAACCCATCTATCTCCTTATAATTAAACGGGTTTATTATCTGTTTTTTTTGCTTAACGACCTTAGCATCCGCTCTTTTTTTTGCCCAGCAAAACCCAGGGCCAGCGCTGATTATTTTTTGTCAGGCGTCTTTTTTCATGCTACAGCAAGCAGGTCTGCTTTTGTTTCAACTCATTAACAAAATTTTGCGTTTCGCTTAGCTCAGCGTTCAAGGCTGTTCTATAGTTTTAAACATAACAGAAATTGGTCAATCTGGCTTTTATCGTGGATAGCGACCAACACAGGTCTTTCCGGCTCTGCGTTTTACCTGCATCGCGGCCATTTTTTACGCTTTTACACCGGGCGAAAAAGCACTTCCATTGGTCTGATCGGTAAGGAATGATTATGAAAATGAAGCTTTTTTTGCTGGGCTGCGGCTTGGGTCTCGGCGTGGCCTCTTCCGGCTTTGCCGCCACCACGACGGGAACTATCAACGCCACGCTGGTCCTGACCACGGGTTGCCTGGTCAATGGCCAGACCGCCACCACCGGTGTTAACTTCGGTACCTTAGACTTTGGTAGCAGCGCCGCGACCTTTGATACCCTGAACGCCACCTTAGTTGGCGCGCTGGGCAACGGCATCTTTGTGCGCTGCACCACTGGTCAAACCTATAACGTGCAGCTCACCAGCAGCAACGCCGCGCCCGCTACCGTGTTTGGCGAAGTAACCGCGCAGCCTCGCTATCTGGTGCTGGGCAGCAACGCCACGCAGGGCATTGCCTATACGCTCTATAACTCCACTTCCTATACCACGCCCATCGCTAACAACACTAACCTGACCAGCACGGGCACCACGGATCCGACCAATGGCGACAACTACCCGATTTACGGTCGTATTACCGGCGGCGGTTTTAACGCAGCGATCCCGGCAGGTACCTATACCGATACGATTAACGTTGCCGTGAACTACTGATTGACGGCGGCAGGGAGCACGTCGTGTCGGGGCAGGAAAGAACATCGGCGGGCTGGCTTAGCCCGCTTTGTGTCGTGGTTTGCTGTATCAGCTTTCCGGCCGGAGCGCTGCCGACGCAGACTTTTCAGGTGACGGCGTCGGTAGTGAACGGCTGCGTGATTTCCGGCACCAATACCGGCGTGTTCGGCACGCTGAACTTCGGCACCCGCCCCGGCGTCGGTTCGGCTTCCGCCAGCGCCAGCTTTGTTCAAAGCTCCACGATTACGCTGGCCTGTACGCCGGGCACTGCGCTAAGCATGAGCATTAACGGCGGCAGTAATTATTCCAGCACGCGTAATCTTAAAATTGCTAATAACACCGATTTAGTGGCCTATGCGCTTTACACCAGCGCCACCGCCAGTGCGGCAAGTGCGATCCCGGTCAATCAGAACGTGGCGCTGACCTACAGTAACGCCAACAACATCACGCTGCCGATATATGGTCGGCTGCAGATGAGCGGCGTTCGGCGGGCCGGGACTTACAGCGACACGCTGACGGTGACGCTGAGTTGGTAAACAGGGAGAAAGTATTTCATGAAGACGCTACGTATTTTCACACTGCTGGCCGGACTGACGGTTAGCTCACTGCTGCCCGCGTGGGCAGGAAATTCGGTGCTGATCTGGCCCATCGATCCGAAAATCCACAGCGGCGATAAAGCCACCGAGCTGTGGCTGGAGAATCGCGGCGCAGCGACCACGCTGATGCAGGTCAGGGTTTTCACCTGGCAGCAGCAGGACGGACACGAACAGTATCAGACGCAGCAAACGGTGGTCGCCAGCCCGCCGCTGGTAAGGATAGAGCCGGGCCAGAAGCAGCTGGTCAGGCTGATTAACCAGACCCCGCCGCCCAAAGGCGAGGAGCGGGCTTACCGGGTGCTGCTGGATGAGATCCCCACGCCGCAGCAGCCTGGCGAAAATCAGGCGGGCCTTAATTTCCAGATGCGCTATTCCGTGCCGCTGTTTACCTATGGCGAAGGCCTTTCAGACGACACGGCCCGCCCCGACCTTAGCTGGCGCCTCGTTAATCAGAACGGTAAGTCAGCGCTGCTTATTACCAATAACGGCAGCGGCCACGCGCGGCTAAGCAACGTTTCGCTGGGCGGCCGGACGCTGTCAAACAGCCTGTTCGGCTACGTGCTGGCGCGATCGAGCAATACGTTTCCGCTTAATTTCCCGGCGTCTGACCGCTCGCAGCTCAGCGCGGAACTGGATAATAACCAGACCTGGCGCAGCGGCAGCTCTGCGCGCTAGCTGATGAACGGGCGCCGCTGCTCCCTGGCCCTCTGCCTGTTAAGCTACCTGCTCTCTTCAGCCGGTCGCGCGGAAACCTTTTCCACTTTGCCGCCGCCTCCGTCGCCAAACGCGCCGGGCGCCAGCCAGCAATATATGCTGGGGCTGGTGATCAACGAGCAGGACAACGGCCAGGTCGTGCCGGTGGAATTCCGTGATAACCATTACTATCTGCGCGCGGGCGATTTGCAGCGGGCCGGCATCCCTTCAGCGCTGATCACCTCGTCGATGATGGATGTTTCCGCCATGCCGCAGGTAAAAGCCGACTACGATCAGGCCCGCCAGCGCCTCTTGCTGACGGTGCCGCCCGGCTGGCTGCCGCGCCAGAAACTGAATAACGAGGAGCGGAACGGCCCGCGCTTTCCTGGCAGAACCTCTACCGGCGCGCTGTTTAACTACGATCTCTACACCAGCCGTACCTCTGCCAGCGGCAGCCGCCTTTCCGCCTTTAACGAGTTTCGCCTGTTTGGCACGCTGGGGCAGTTTTCCAGCAACGGCGTCTGGCAGCAGCAGCTTTCCGGCCAGACGGCAGGCTCGCAGAACGAGGGCTATCTGCGCTATGACACTTACTGGAGCAATCAGGATGAAACCCGTTCGCTGAGCTGGCGCATGGGCGATCTGATCACCGATTCACTGGCGTGGAGCAGCAGCGTGCGGCTGGGCGGTATTCAGATCGCGCGCGACTTCTCCGTGCGCCCGGATCTGGTGACCTATCCGCTGCCCTCTTTCTCCGGCCAGGCGGCGGTACCTTCCACGGTCGATCTCTTCGTCAACGGCTATAAGAACAGCAGCAATGACGTACAGCCCGGCCCCTGGTCGATGACCAATATGCCGTTTGTTAACGGCGCGGGCGAAGCGGTAGTGGTAACGACCGACGCCGCAGGGCGACGCGTCTCTACCACCATGCCCTTTTACGTCTCCAGCAGCCTGCTGAAGCCCGGCCTCTCTGACTTCTCTTTTTCCGCCGGGGCGCTGCGCAATAATTACGGCATCAAAAGCTTTGACTATGGCTCCGCCGCCGCCAGCGGCTCCTGGCGCTACGGCCTGACCGACTGGCTGACGCTGGAAAGCCATGCCGAAGGTGCGGACGCGCTGGCGCTGGGCGGCGCGGGCGGCCAGGTCAGGCTGGGGTCGCTCGGCGTGGTCAATGCGGCGCTGGCGCAAAGCCAGATGAGCGGCGAACATGGCAATCAATACAGCTGGGGCTATCAGTACAGCAACAGCCGCTTCAACATCGGCACGCAGCATATTATCCGCTCGGCGGGCTTCAGCAACCTGGCGCTGTACGGCGATCGCAACAGCGGCCTGGCGGGCACGGAATACACCCTTAGCCGCCGCAGCGCCCAGTACAGCGCCAGCGTCTCGCTCGATCGCTTCGGCAGCCTTGGCGCGGCCTTTATCGACATCGTCAGCGGCAGCGGCGACCGCACCCAGCTGTGGAACCTTTCCTGGAGCAAAAATATCTGGGGCAACAGCAGCCTTTACGTTTCCGCCAGCCGCGACCAGCGACAGGGCGACTGGACGGGCACCATTTCGCTGGTGATCCCGTTCAGCGAGCGCGGCAACGCCAGCCTGAGTCTGGATCGCGACCAGCAGGGCACCACTTCGCAGCGCGTAACGGTTTCGCGCTCCATGCCTACCGACGGCGGGCTGGCTTACGACGCCTCCTGGGCCAACCAGAGCAGCGGCGGCGACTATAAGCAGGCCAGCCTGAGCTGGCGCAACCAGAAGATTGAGACTTCAGCGGGCTTCTACGGCGATGGCGATTACACCACCGAATGGGCCGACGTGAGCGGCTCGCTGGTGCTGATGGACGGCAGCTACTTTGCTGCCAATGAGGTTAACGATGCCTTTGTGGTGGTGAAAACCGACTATCCCAATATCAACGTGCGCTACGAAAACCAGCTGATGGGCAAAACGGACGCCGGCGGCCATCTGCTGGTGCCGGGCATCAGCTCCTATTATCCGGCCAAATATGATATCGACACGCTGGATCTGCCGGCCGATATGACCACCTCCAGCGTCGAGCAGCGTTTTGCCGTCAAGCGCAACAGCGGCTATCTGCTGCATTTCCCGATTGAACCGCTGCGCGCGGCCAGCGTGATCCTGCACGACCAGAACGGCGAACCGCTGCCCGTTTCCACCCAAATTATTCGCGCGGGCGCCGCGACGACCTATGTCGGCTGGGACGGTATCGTCTGGATGGAAAACCTGGCTGCCGTTAACCCTTTCCGCGCGGAAACGCCGGACGGACGCCATTGCGAAGCGAAGCTCGACGTGCCGGGCGGTCGCCCGACGTCGCTACAAACTTACGGGCCGCTGACCTGCGCCCTTTCCGCTGCCTCAGGAACCTCACCATGACTTTGCCAATAAGATCGATCTTCCACCTGGCGCTGTTTTCGCTGCTGATGCTCTGCTCGCTATCCGGCTGGGCGGCCTGCACGCTGCCGACCTCTACGGCTACCTTTGGCAGCGTCAGCTCTTTTACGGTAAACACCACGGTGAGCAACACCACCGCCACCGTTAACGTCAACTGCGGTTCGGGCAGCGTGCTGTCGCTGCTGTCCAGCGATTACATCCGGTTTCAGCTGGCCAGCGCCACCTACACCAGCAGCACGCGCGGCGCGCTGAAAACCTCCAGCGCCGGGACGGATCTTATTCCGCTGCGCGTATGCAGCGACACGGCCTGCGCCACCGAGATGCTGATCGGCGGCACTACGGTCAACTTCAGCCAGGCGCAGCTGCTTAATTTGCTGGGAACAGGCGGCGGACAGAACTTCGCTATCCCGCTTTATCTGAGGACGCTGACCGGCCAGGTGGTGGCCGCCGGTACCTACACGGTGACGCTGAATATTCTGGTCAGCTATAACATCTGTACCGGCATTGGCGCGCTGGGCGCCTGTTTGTTGGGCAGTCAGCAGACCGGTTCCGGCACGGTGCCCATCACCACCACGCTGGTGGTCACCAACGACTGCACCACTATTACCGCGCCTAACGTCAGCTTTGGCAGCGCGCCGCTGGTCGGCAGTTTTAACGCGGTTTCGCAGTCCATTAATGTGATCTGCACTAAAGGCAGCACCTACACGGTTGGCCTGAGCAACGGCGGCTATGCGGTTGGCGCGCAGCGCTATATGGCCAGCGGCAACAACCGGCTCGCCTATGAAATTTATAAAAATGCCACGACCTCGCGCTGGGGGCCGACAGGTACGGAGCGCGTCGCCAGCTCGGCGGCCAACAGCATTACCACCGACGGCCTGACCCGCACTTTTAATTATACGGCGCGCATACTGACTTCGCAGGCCACGCCGCCTGCGGGCAACTACAGCGACAGCGTGGTGGTGGATCTTTCTTTTTAGGGCCCGGTTTGCCCCCGGATAGTGCATTGTTAATTATTTGTTACCAATACGTATACATCCGGCGCCTTAACGGTGATGCCTGTCACATTAATGTCCGCGCTGGCGCGATAAAAGATAAGAAAAACTGAAAGGACAGGCTATGACATCTTTTTCTTCTTCGGCGAAAAAGCCGCAGGGCAGCGCCCGCACCATCTTCAATGTGACCAGCGGCAACTTCCTGGAAATGTACGACTTTATGGTGTTTGGTTACTACGCCACGGCGATTGCCAAAACCTTTTTTCCGGGTGACGATCCTTTCGCCTCGCTAATGTTAACGCTGATGACGTTCGGCGCAGGTTTCCTGATGAGGCCACTGGGCGCGATTATCCTCGGCTCCTATATTGACCATCACGGACGGCGTAAAGGGCTGCTGCTGACGCTGGGCCTGATGGCGATCGGCACCTTAACCATTGCTATCGTGCCGGGCTACAACACGCTGGGCGCGGCGGCGCCAATCCTGATCCTGCTGGGCCGTCTGTTGCAGGGCTTCTCGGCGGGCGTGGAGCTGGGCGGCGTTTCGGTCTATCTCAGCGAGATCGCGCCGAAAAACCGCAAGGGCTTTTTTGTCAGCTGGCAGTCCGGCAGCCAGCAGGTCGCCGTGATTTTCGCCGCGCTGCTGGGCCTGGGGCTGAACCATCTGCTGGCGAAAGATCAGGTGACCGACTGGGGCTGGCGTATTCCCTTTTTCATCGGCTGCCTGATTGTGCCTTTCCTGTTCTGGGTCAGGAGAATGCTGGAAGAGACCGAAGCCTTCAGCCAGCGTAAGGTGCACCCTTCCATGCGTCAGATCGTGCGCGGCGTCGCCAGCAACTGGGCGCTGGTGCTGGCAGGGATGCTGATGGTGGTCACCACCACCGTGATGTTTTATATGATCACCGCGTTTACCCCGACCTTTGGGAAAACGGTGCTGATGATGAGCGATAAGCAGAGCTTTTTGGTGACGCTGTGCGTTGGCCTGTCAAACCTGATCTGGCTGCCGATTATGGGCGCCGTCTCCGATCGCTACGGCCGTCGTCCGCTGCTGATCCTGTTTACCGTACTGATGATCGCCACCGCCTGGCCGGTGCTGCACTGGCTGGTCGGCTCGCCAGCCTTCTCTCATCTGCTGGAGGCCGAGCTGTGGCTGTCGTTTCTCTACGCCAGCTATAACGGCGCGATGGTGGTCTATCTGGCGGAAGTGATGCCCGCAGAGGTGCGCGCGACCGGCTTTTCGCTGGCCTACAGCCTGGCGACGGCGCTGTTCGGCGGTTTTACGCCAGCGATGTCCAGCTATCTGATCCACGCCACCGGCGACAAGGCGATGCCCGGCGTCTGGCTGACCTTCGCTGCCGTTTGCGGCCTGCTCGGCACGCTGCTGATCAAACGCCTGGTACAGCAGTATCAAACCCGCCAGACCAGCGAGCCTGTGGCGCAAATGTAGCGCCGCAGGTGCGGCCGTAGCGCAAGGCTGCGGCCGCCTGTTTCTGTTGCCTGAGTTAAGCTTCCCCCGTTGAAATCGGTCAGGATTTGCTCGATCTCTTCCCCATTTTTGGTTAATCTGTCAGATATCTATTGATGGAGGTACCATGAAAACTTACGTACCTGACAACGCAAAGGTTATTACCGGACTCATTAAACGCTCACGCGATGCCGGTCACACGCCACTCCATGGCGCTACTCAGGCTGAACGACGTGCTAACTTTTTCCGTAATATGGGCCTGGATGAAAACGGAGAACCGTTAAAGGAAGAACGTGAGCACACTTCCCAAAAAATTCATTTCGCGCGTTAGTCAATCCAACCTGTTCACCCAGAACAGTAATTACTTTGGCTTCAGTCCTGCGAGAATTTCTCCCTTCGCCCGACACCTGTACGACCTTGCCGTCTTATGGGGATGCCAGGGCTATATCGAAATTTATCAAAACGACCAGGACCAGGCGTGGGGAAGACTAAAGTCTTCTGCATACGATGGTCAGGGCAGATTTATTGAGGCTTATGCTCATCTTTATCATGGGCGTGTTCAGAACGATGCCACCGCGACGACTAACGAAGCAAAGAGAGCAATGCAGGATCCTCTGGTTATCGTTACTTTTCAGCCAGGTAGTTTTCCGGCAGCTAATCCGCATGACGTGGCCGTCATTGAATTTGTGCTGAATCATGATCAGTATATTGGCCGTACCGGAAAAGGTAAGGGGCCGGTAAATCTTGATCGGATACGCTCCGGTGTGATCGGGCGTATTAAGTTAGCTAAGGGTAAGTTTTTATAATAAATTACCTTTGGTTCAGGCCTTCTTAAGAACCAGGCAAAAAAAATCCGCAACGATCGTTACGGATTTTTTATTTTCTGATGCCGATTATTTCGCGACGGTTTCCATGCCCATCAGCCCAATCTTCAGATAGCCCGCCTGACGCAGCTTGTCCATCACGCCCATCAGCGTTTCGTAATCCACCGATTTATCCGCCTGGAAGAAGATAGTGGCGTCTTTATTGCCCTGCGTCTGGCTTTCCAGCGCCGACAGCAGCGTTTCCTGCGTCACCGCCTCATTGCCGATAAACAGCTGTTTATCCGCTTTGATTGAGAGGTAGACCGGTTTTTCCGGGCGCGGCTGAGGCTTGCTGGTAGAGGCTGGCAGATTGACGCGAACGTCAACGGTAGCCAGCGGCGCAGCGACCATAAAGATAATCAGCAGCACCAGCATCACGTCGATAAACGGCGTAACGTTGATTTCATGCATTTCGCCGTTGCTATCGAGATCTTCATTTAATCGCATGGCCATGACGCTTACCCTACCCGCAGCTTCTGCGTTGGATGCTGCGGCGCGCTGGCGGCCAGATCCAGATCGCGGCTTTGCAGCAGCATAATCTGCGCGGCGACGTCGCCCAGCGAGGCTTTATAGCTGGCGATCGTACGGGCAAAGACGTTGTAGATCACTACGGCCGGAATCGCAGCGAACAGGCCGACAGCCGTGGCCAGCAGCGCTTCTGCGATGCCGGGCGCAACTACCGCCAGGTTCGTGGTCTGCGTCTGGGCGATACCGATAAAGCTGTTCATGATGCCCCAAACGGTGCCGAACAGGCCAACAAACGGCGCGATAGCACCGATAGTAGCCAGAAAACCATTGCCGCGACCGGCGTGGCGGCTGAAGAAGGCGACGCGGCGCTCCAGACGGAACGAGGTACGCTCTTTAATGCCGTCGTTGTCGGCGGACTGCTGCGACAGCTCCAGTTCGTTTTCGGCTTCTTTCAACAGCTGCGTGGTCAGGCTGTTAGCGTTAAACGTGGCGCTGATATCGCTCGCTTCCTGCAGGGAACGAACGCCCGCCAGCGCCTGCTGCTCGCGCTTCAGGCGGCGTTTCGCCGAGCTGAGCTCCGCGCTCTTGCTGAAGAAGATAGCCCAGGTAACGACCGAAGCCAGCAGCAGACCGATCATTACCACTTTTACCACGATGTCCGCATGGTGATACATGCCCCAGACGGAGAGGTCCGTCTGCATCAAATCATTCGTCACGCTGTCTCTCCAACGTCAGTTACCGATAGCGAAAATACAGGTCGGATCATACCAAATCGAACCCGAATTGATAGTAGTTATCATTACTATTTACCCTTAACGCAATACTTTTTACACTTTTCCCGCCATCTCCTTTTTATCGCCAGGGTTTTTCCTGAAACTTTGTCACGTAGCGGGATGACGAATTTCGCCCCGCCGCCAGCCGTGTTAACGTTAAGCGAGATCCTTAAACCGAGCAGACCGATGACCAGTAAACATATTGAAACGGCGTTAATCAGCGCCGGCCGCCGCAAACGCTATACCCAGGGTTCCGTTAACAGCGTTATTCAGCGCGCCTCCTCGCTGGTGTTCGACAGCGTGGCCGAGAAGAAACGCGCCACGGCCGGGCGAGCGGAAGGCGAACTGTTTTATGGTCGTCGCGGCACCTTGACCCATTTCTCGCTGCAGGAAGCCATGACCGAGCTGGAGGGCGGCGCGGGCTGCGTGCTTTATCCCTGCGGTGCGGCGGCGGTCGCCAATGCCATTCTCGCTTTTGTTTCCGCCGGGGATAACGTGCTGATGGCCGGTTCCGTCTATGAACCGACCCAGGATTTCTGTAGCAAAATCCTCAGTAAAATGAACGTGACCACCACCTGGTTCAGCCATACCGCCGGCGCGGAAATCGGCGACCTGGTGAAGCCGAAAACGCGGGTCGTTTTTCTGGAATCGCCGGCTTCCATTACGATGGAAGTGCAGGACATTCCAGCCATCGTGGCGGCCGTGCGGGCCAAAGCGCCGGAAGCGGTCATTATGATCGATAACACCTGGGCGGCGGGCATTCTGTTCCGCGCGCTGGATTTTGGTATCGATATTTCCATTCAGGCCGGGACTAAATATCTGATTGGTCATTCCGACGCGATGATCGGCACCGCCGTCGCCAACGAACGCTGCTGGGCGCAGCTGCGTGAAAACTCTTATCTGATGGGGCAAATGGTGGACGCGGACACCGCCTATATGGCCAGCCGCGGCCTGCGCACGCTGGCAGTACGTCTGCGCCAGCACGAAGAAAGCGGGCTGCGGGTCGCGCGCTGGCTGGCCGAGCGCCCGGAAGTGGCCGTGGTTAACCATCCGGCGCTGCCGCAGTGCAAGGGCCACGAGTTCTGGCGGCGGGATTTTACCGGCAGCAGCGGCCTGTTCTCCTTTGTACTGAAGGCGCGGCTGAGCGATCGGCAGCTGGCCGATTTCCTTGACCACTTTGAACATTTCAGCATGGCCTACTCCTGGGGCGGTTTTGAATCGCTTATTCTGGCGAACCAGCCCGACGAGCTGGCCGCCATCCGTCCGGCAGGCGGCGTTGACTTCAGCGGCACGCTGATCCGGCTGCATATAGGGCTGGAAAATGTTGACGATTTGCTGGCGGATTTGGCCGCCGGTTTCGCGCGCGTCGCGGGATCGTCAAAAAATTAAACAAAAAGGCAACAGCTCTGGCCTGTACCACGTTGTGACAGGCCATTTACGAGTACACTAGTGCTATTGATGCGGTAAACAGGATAAAAAATGGCGGTACTCCATGAGATTGTGCAGGCGCTTTGGCATCAGGATTTTGCTGCCCTCGCCAATCCCGATGTAATCTGGATCGTTTACGGAATTATGTTTCTCACGCTGCTGCTGGAAAATGGTTTGCTGCCCGCCGCCTTTCTGCCCGGCGACAGTTTACTGCTGCTGGCTGGCGCGATGATCGCCAAGGGCGTGATGGGCTTTATTCCTACCGTTGCCATCCTGACGCTGGCGGCCAGCCTGGGCTGCTGGCTGAGCTACCTGCAGGGCCGCTGGCTGGGCAATACCCGCCTGGTCAAAGGCTGGCTGATGCACCTGCCTGCGCAGTATCACCAGCGCGCCTGGAGCCTGTTTCACCGGCACGGGCTGATGGCGCTGCTGATTGGCCGCTTTCTGGCCTTCGTGCGGACGCTGCTGCCGACCATGGCGGGCATTTCCGGCCTGACGCAGACGCGCTTCCAGTTTTTTAACTGGCTCAGCGGCCTGCTGTGGGTCGGCATCCTGGTCTCGCTGGGTTATGCGATAAGCCAGGTGCCCTTTATCAAGCGCCATGAGGATCAGGTGATGTCCATTCTGATGATCCTGCCGCTGGCGCTGCTTTGCATCGGCCTGATTGGCAGCCTCGCGCTGTTCTTTAAGCGGAAAAAAGTCGCTTAGCGCACCCGCCTTCCGAGGGTCGCCCGGCGGCCCTCTTATTCCATCTGACGCATTCTGCCGATCTCTTCCCCCGGCGTGACGCCAAAATAGCGCTTAAACTCGCGGGAAAACTGCGAGGCACTTTCATAGCCGACCCGCATCGCCGCCGCGCTGGCCTTCAGGCCTTCATGCAGCATCAGCATTCGCGCCTGATGCAGTCGATAGCTTTTCAGATACTGCAACGGCGAGGTGCTGGTGACGGCTTTAAAGTTGTGATGAAAGGCGGAGACGCTCATATTCACCTCAGCCGCCAGCCGCTCCACGCTCAGGTTGTCGGTATAGTGATGCTCGATGCGCCGCAGCGCCCGCGCTATCTGGCTGAACTGCGTGTGCCGACTGACCAGCGCCATCAGCGCGCCGCCGCACGGCCCCAGCAGCACGTGATAGAGAATTTCCCGCACGATTTGCGGGCCAAGCACGCGCGCGTCGCGCGGATCCGCCATCGCATCCAGCAGACGTTCCGCCGCACAAAGCATCGGCTCGGTCAGCGGCGACGAGTGAATGCCGCGCGTCTGCGGCTGCGGCTGAAAGCTGTCGTCATCGCCGATATCAATCAGCAGATCCTGAAGCTTAACCGGATCGACATTCAGCAACATGCCCGCCAGCGGCGCTTCCGGCGTGGCGAACGTCTCGCACTCTACCGCCAGCGGCACGGTCAGCATCAGGTATTCCGTGGCGTCGTAATGGAAAACGTGGTTGCCCAGATAGCCGGTTTTTCTGCCCTGAAACAGGATCACGATACCGGAGGAATAGAGCACCGGCGTGCGCCCGCTGGGCTGGCTGGCGTGGAAAAGCCGGATATCGGGCAGCAGCGTCTGCACATCCGGTTTTGCGTCGATCAGTTGCACGACCTGGCGGGCAAGCCGGGCGCACAGCATAGTGCGATCCATGATGTTCACCTGAAAAAAAGCAGAGCTGGCATCATGCCGAAGCCTGGCGTAATCGTCCAGCCTCCTGGAGAAACAGGCAAGAAGAAAGCAGAAACGGGCAGGATATATACCGGGACTGGCCGCTACGCTGGCTATCGGCTCAATAATCCGAATTGCGCAAAGGGTTAATAATTTCAACTAAACTAAGACCAGCAGTCTTAACCAGACTTAGCGTTACTTGCCGGCGCAGAGGCGTCGGCCCCCCTGGCTGCAAAGGAGAGAACAATGGCAGAGCAACCCGTAATCAAGCTTCACGATGGCAATATGATGCCCCAGCTCGGCCTGGGCGTCTGGCAGGCAAGCATTGACGAAGCGCGTCAGGCTGCGCTGAAAGCGCTCGATGTGGGCTATCGCTCGATCGATACCGCCGCCATCTATAAAAACGAAGAGGGCATCGGTCAGGCGCTACAGGAAACGTCGGTCGCGCGCGACGATATCTTCGTGACCACCAAGCTGTGGAATGACGATCAGCTGAACGCGCCGCAGGCGCTGGAAACCAGCCTGAAAAAATTGCAGCTGGAAAGCGTCGATCTCTATCTGATGCACTGGCCTTGCCCGGCGAAGGACAACTACGTTGACGCCTGGAAAGCGATGATCGAGCTGCAAAAACAGGGGCTGACTAAAAGCATCGGCGTCTGTAACTTCCAGGAAGCGCACCTGAAACGGCTGATAGATGAAACGGGCGTGCGTCCGGTGATCAACCAGATCGAGCTGCACCCTATGCTGCAACAGCGCACGCTGCACGCCTGGAACGCCATGCATCAGATCCAGACCGAATCCTGGAGCCCGCTGGCGCAGGGTGGTAAAGGCGTGTTCGATCAGGCCGTGATCAAAACGCTGGCGAAAAAATATGGCAAGACGCCTGCGCAGATTGTTATTCGCTGGCATCTGGACAGCGGCCTGGTGGTGATCCCGAAATCGGTCACGCCTTCCCGCATTGAAGAAAACTTTAAAGTGTTCGATTTCCGCCTGGAAAAACCGGAAATCAGTGAAATCGCCTCGCTGGATGCCGGCAACCGGCTTGGCCCCAACCCTGACGAGCTGAACTAAGCGCCCGGCCGCCCGTTGACAGAAAACAGACGGGCGGCCGCCTTTTTGACGCGCGACCTGCCTTTATCATGCATTAAGAAACAAGAACTGTTTACGTAATGCCCTGTTAATTTAAACCTCAGATAAACCACCTTCATTATTGTTTCTGAATAATGTTAATATAATTATTAAGCACCGGCAGCGGCAAAGACTTTACCCTCCTCTGAAAAGCGAACAAATACAGCAAGGTAAATTTAATTTGCTAATAAATGTTTGCGCCAAATTTAAAAAATAATGCATTGGTCATATTTATAATAGGTTTAGCTAATCAAACCGGTATTTCTTGTTATTAATAACCGAATTATATTGCGCACAAAATCAGTATACTGAAACCGAAAATATTTCTGATTAATTTACTGGAGAAATTTAATGAAAAAGATTATTTCGGCTGCCCTGCTGTTGCTGATGACGGGTTCCGCTTTTGCCGCACAGATCGTGCCGCGTAACGAACTGGATAATTACGTTAAAAAAGAACGCGTATCCATTTCTAACGTGATGGGTGGAAAATCAAAAGCGCTTGAGGCACTGCGCACGGAAGTGGATAAAAAAGGCGGCGAATATATGTATATTACCTCGCTGGATCGTCCTGGCAATTCCAGCCACTGGCGCGGTACGGCTATCGTACTGGAAAAGAAATAATCGTTCCTCAGCCCTCCCTGCCTTAATTCGCCCCGCTTTCTTTGGTTCCCGTCGGGCGCGCCGACTGACTTGATCCTTGCAAAACCTCGCTGGCTGGCCGCTCTGGTCAACCAGCGCTTTACGCTACGGCGCCGGCTGTACCTGCAGCTGGCCCGCCGTTCCGCGATCGGCCATTTCCAGCGTCTGGCTATAGTAGACAAACGGGAAGTGATCGGAAGAGGACTGCGTAAAGGAGACAAACAGCTCCACGCTGCCGTCAACCCAGACGGTATCCTTCCAGCCGCGATCTTCCGCCATCGGCTGTGCGCCGTTGACGTTCTTAATCAAAAACATCACGCCCTGAATATGAAACGCCTGCGGCAGGTCGGCATGAATAATCCAGCGTTCAAAGCTGCCCTGCTGCGCCTGGACGTCGATGCGGCCCAAATCCCACAACGCGCCGTTGATGCCCGGCTCCGAGTCCCCCAGACGGAATTCGCGCGTACGGCTGACGCCGCCTTCGATGACCTGATCGGCCAGCAGACGCATCGGCAGCGTGTCGGTCACCAGCGGCAGCAGGCCGGTCGGACGCAGCGTCAGCACCAGCGTCGAGGTCAGAATGCTCGACGGCTCGAACAGCCCGCGCAGCCTGTCGACAATGCCTGCCGCCTGACCCGCCGTGATCGACACCTCGTCGCCCTGGCTCATATCCACCAGGATTTCCCGGCGCTCGCCCGGCGCCAGAGAAAGCTGCTGCACCGCCACGGGCGCGGGCAAAAATCCCTGATCGCTGGCGATAACGTTAAAAGGCCGCTTGTCGCTCATGGCGAGCTGGTAGCGACGCGAGTTTGAAGCGTTAAGCAACCGCAGGCGTACCCAGCCGCGAGAGACTTCCACATAGGGATTCTGCGTGCCGTTCACCAGCAGGGTATCGCCCACAAAACCGCCGTTAGCTGGCGGGCTGTAGTCCGGCGAACCGAAGTTATCGATACGCTTGTCCTGAATAATCAGCGGAAAATCATCCACGCCGTAGTGGTTCGGCAGCGGCAGCGTTTTGCTGACCTCGTCTTCTACCAGCCACATACCCGCCAGGCCGTTATAGACGTGCTCCGCCATATGACCAGGCGTGTTGGCGTGATACCAGCAGGTCGCGGCGGCCTGACGCACCGGGATCACCGGCGCCCAGTCGACGCCAGGCGACATCATGCGCGCCGCGCCGCCGGCGAGCGCGCCCGGCACCTGAAGCCCGCCAACGGTCATCGCCACCGCTTCGTTCAGCCGGTTGCTGTAGATAAGCTTGACGTCATCGCCGCTCCAGACCCTGACCGTCGGCCCCAGGTAGAGCCCGTTAAAGCCCCACACCTGCGCCTTGCTGCCGCTGGTAAACGACCAGTGGCTGCGTTGCAGCGTCAAAAAGATAGGCTGTCCACGGCGGGATTCGATAAGCGGCGGCACCGGCAAAGGATTACCCGGCCCTGCGGCGTGTACGCGTGCAGGCAGCGCACTGGCGCACAGCGCTATGCCCGATGCCTGAATAAACTGACGTCGACTGAAGGACATAAAAACTCCGTAACCCAAAATGCGGCCCGGCGGGCCGCTATCCATTTTTTATGATTGTTTGCCGTGTGCCGACCGCGAGGCGATCGGTTTACTTTTCGCCTGCGGCTTCCCGCGCGGCGACTTCCGCGTTGAGTTCAGCCAGCTTCTCCATCATCAGCTCGCGGCAATGGGTCGCCAGCTTGCGCACGGATTGGTCGGCGAAGGCGGCGGTATCGATCGGCGGCAGCATCTCAATGATCACCAGACCGTTATGCAGCCGGTTCAGCTTGATTTTATCGTGCGTATTGCTGACCACGATAGGAATAATAGGTACGCCTGCGGCCATAGCGGCGTGAAACGCGCCGGTTTTAAACGGCAACAGCCCGCGTCCGCGGCTGCGCGTCCCTTCCGGGAACATCCAGAAGGAGATCTTCTTCTTTTTAAACTGGTCGATCAGCTGGTTAATGGTGCCGTGCGCTTTGTTGCGGTTGTCACGGTCGATCAACAGGTTGCCGGTCAGCCAGTAAAGCAGGCCAAAGAACGGCACCCACAGCAGCGTTTTTTTGCCTACCGTCACCGTGGTTGGCTGTACGACTTTTGCCGCCGTGATCATATCGTAGTTGTTCTGATGGTTGGCGATGTAGATCGCATTAGGATAGTTTTCCGCCCCTGCCGGCTTGCGGATTTCCACCTTCAGACCAAACAGCGGCGACAGGCGACCGAACAGATGGCCAAACGTCGCCACGTGGCGGGGATTACGGGGACTGAACAAACACCAGATGCAGCCGAAAATGCACACCAGGATTGAATAAACGATCGTCACGACGATCCGAAAAATTGACAGCATCACATCCTCATTATTGCCGGGCCGGAGACGCCTTAAGGCAGGCGCTCCGGCATTACGCCTTATCGGGCGCGCCGGGTGAAGTATATCCTGAAATCAGCAGGCTATGCTGCTTTTCACCGCGCGGCGCGGCCCGGATCACTCTTCGCTTTCACTGGCCTCAGGCCGTGCAGGCCCGTCCACCTCTACCCGATCGATACGCTGCAGGCCACGCGGCAGCAGCGTGCCGCGACGGCCGCGCTCGGCACGGAACTTCTGCAGGTCTTCCGGTCGCAGCGTCAGCTTGCGTTTGCCGACGTGCAGCGTGATGGCGGTTTGCGGCGTCAGCAGCAGCAGCCAGGCCAGCTTGTCGTCGCCCGCCGCCGCTTCCGCCGCCGGGATTGAGACAATCTTGTTGCCCTTGCCTTTGGACAGCTGCGGCAGATCAGCCACCGGGAACATCAGCATCCTGCCTGCGGCGGTGATCGCCAGCAGCAGGTCGTCCTCGTGATGGATCGCCTGCGGCGTCATCACTTTGGCATTCTGCGGTAGCGTCAGCAGCGCTTTACCGGCACGGTTGCGCGACACCAGATCGCTGAAGGTGCAGACGAAGCCGTAGCCCGCATCCGACGCCAGCAGCAGCTTCTGATCGTCCGCCTCCATCAGTACCTGCTCCACCACCGCGCCCGGCGGCGGCGTCAGCTTGCCGGTCAACGGCTCGCCCTGCCCGCGCGCGGAAGGCAGCGTCACCGGATCGAGCGTATAGCTACGACCGGTGGAGTCGATAAAGGCCACCGGCTGGTTGCTCTTGCCGCGCGCCGCCGCGCGATAGCTGTCGCCCGCCTTATAGCTCAGGCCGCCCGGATCGATATCGTGTCCCTTGGCGCTGCGCACCCAGCCCATCTGCGACAGCACAATAGTCACCGGCTCGGACGGCACCAGCTCGTTTTCGCTGATCGCTTTGGCCTCTTCGCGCTCGCGCAGCGGCGAACGACGATCGTCGCCATAGGCTTCGCTGTCGGCCTGTAGCTCTTTTTTCAGCAGCGTATTCATTTTACGTTCTGAAGCCAGAATGCCCTGTAAACGGTCGCGCTCTTTGCCCAGCTCGTCCTGCTCGCCGCGGATCTTCATCTCTTCCAGTTTGGCAAGATGACGCAGCTTCAGTTCCAGGATCGCTTCCGCCTGGGTTTCGCTGATGCCGAAGCGCGAAACCAGCACCTGCTTCGGCTCGTCTTCGCTGCGGATAATGTGGATCACCTCATCGATATTGAGGAAGGCGACCAGCAGGCCTTCCAGAATATGCAGGCGCTTCAGCACTTTTTCCAGCCGGAAATTCAGGCGGCGACGCACGGTGTCGCGGCGATAAACCAGCCATTCGCTGATGATTTCAAGCAGGTTTTTTACCGCCGGACGGTTATCCAGCCCGATCATATTCAGGTTGATGCGATAGCTTTTTTCCAAATCGGTGGTGGCGAACAGATGGTTCATTACCTGTTCCATATCCACCCGGTTGGAGCGCGGCACAATCACCAGACGCGTCGGGCTTTCGTGATCGGACTCATCGCGCAAGTCTTCCACCATCGGCAGCTTTTTATTGCGCATCTGCGCGGCTATCTGCTCCAGCACGCGCGCGCCGGAAACCTGGTGCGGCAGCGCGGTAATAACCACGTCGCCCTCTTCTTTCTTCCAAACCGCGCGCATACGCACGGAGCCACGGCCGTTCTGATAGATTTTGCGGATCTCGGCGCGCGGCGTGATGATTTCCGCTTCGGTCGGATAGTCCGGCCCCTGCACGATATCCAGCAGCTCATCGAGCGTGGTTTTCGGCGCATCGATTAGCTTGATGGCCGCGTTGGCGACTTCGCGCAGGTTGTGCGGCGGAATATCCGTCGCCATCCCCACCGCAATCCCCGTGGTGCCGTTAAGCAGGATATTCGGCAGGCGCGCGGGCAGCATTGCCGGCTCCTGCATGGTGCCGTCAAAGTTCGGCACGTAATCCACGGTGCCCTGGCCCAGCTCGCCTAACAGCAGCTCGGCATATTTTGACAGGCGTGACTCGGTGTAACGCATCGCCGCAAAGGATTTCGGATCGTCCGGCGCGCCCCAGTTTCCCTGACCGTCCACCAGCGGATAGCGGTAAGAGAAAGGCTGCGCCATCAGCACCATCGCCTCATAACAGGCGCTGTCGCCGTGCGGATGATATTTACCCAGCACGTCGCCCACGGTACGGGCCGATTTTTTAAACTTGGCGCTGTTGTTCAGGCCCAGCTCCGACATCGCGTAGACGATACGGCGCTGCACCGGCTTCAGGCCATCGCCGATATACGGAAGCGCACGATCCATGATGACGTACATGGAATAGTTGAGATAGGCCTCTTCCGTAAACTTATGCAGAGCGCGACGCTCTGCCCCATCCTGAGTCAAATCGCTCATTACTTTTTGTTCCTCACATCATGGCGTCACGGGCACGCCACATCGGGGCCGTTTGGCGGGAATAGTACCTTATCCGGGCCGCTTCTGTCACAGATAACCGTGACGGCATACGCTTTCCTGCGTGGCGTGATTATTGCTCTCAGCGCAAAAGTATTGTGATCAAAAACTCATTTTTAACCCCTGCCTTCGCGCGTACACTGAGACCAGTTTTGAATACTGGAGAAGAAGATGCGCATTTTTATTATTGACGCCGGAAAAACCTTTGCCCATTCCAAAGGCGAGCTGAACCATACGCTGACCGACGTGGCCGCGACTTACCTGCGCGAAGCCGGTCATCAGGTTGACGTTACCGTGGTGGACAACGGCTACGTGGTGGCCGACGAGATCCAAAAATATCTGGCCGCCGACACGGTTATCTATCAGATGCCGGGCTGGTGGATGGGCGAACCGTGGATCCTGAAAAAATATATCGATGAGGTCTTTACCGAAGGCCACGGCACCCTGTACGCCAGCGACGGCCGCACGCGCTCCGACGCCTCGAAGAAGTATGGTTCCGGCGGGCTGGTTCAGGGTAAAAAATATATGCTTTCCCTGACGTGGAACGCGCCGCTGGAAGCCTTTACCGATCCCGACCAGTTTTTTGAAGGCGTGGGCGTGGACGGGCTTTACCTGCACTTCCACAAGGCGAATCAGTTCCTGGGAATGGAAGCGCTGCCGACCTTTATCTGCAACGATGTGATCAAGCAGCCGGATGTCCCACGCGATATCGAGCGTTATCGGACACATCTGGGCCAGATCTTTGCTTAACTGTTAAGACCGTTCTCTTAAAAGGAAAGACCATGCTCACCGTGATTGCTGAAATTTGTGTCAGGCCCGGCCGCCGTCGTGCGGTCATGCAGGCGATTGAACAAGTAATCCCGACGGTGTTAGAGGAAGAAGGCTGCGGCAGCTACCGGATGCTGGTGGATCACCAGGCGCAGGTGCCGTGGAAACAGAACTCGCCCGACTCGGTGTTTATGGTCGAGCAGTGGGATTCCTTACGGCATCTGGAACGGCATCAGCAGGCCGCGCATATGGAGCAGCACCGCGGCCGCATTAAAGATGACGTGCTGGACGTGAGGATTTTCGTGCTGGAACCGGCGTAAAGAGTAAGAAGGGACGAACCGGGTTCGTCCCTTGAGGTTGCTGACAAACTCATCCACTGTCATCAAGTCGCGTGCGGGTCGGTGGAAAGCAGCAGAGGCAGATCGGAACACGGACACGCCGTAAACCCATCCGTGGGGGCTCGTTTCGCGCGTCCATGCGCGAAAACGGTCCGCTTATCCGCTCAGCCACTGCTGCTGCGAAGCTGCCGTTTCGCTGTAAAAAAATTCAGTCCGCACGAACCTGCTGGCTTTGTCAGCAGTCTGAAGGGACGAACCGGGTTCGCCCCCTTTTTTTGTGGCTTGCCGTCATAGCGATAGCCGCGCCGTCCGCTCTATTATCGATACCGTTCGGGGGCTGCCCGGCAAGGTCACGCCGGTGGCGATGCTTCCAGCTGCTCGCTGCTCCACTGCAGGAAATGGCTTACGCGGGGAAAGCGGGCAAAGCCGCGCGGCCAAACCAGATGATGCGCGTTCACCGGCAGGCTGCATTCGTCGCCAAACACCCTGACCAGCGTGCCGCTACGCAAATATTCTGCCGCCAGCAGCTCGCTTTCAAACACCACCCCATGCCCCAGCCTTGCCGCCTCCAGGCTCATATAAGAACGATCGAAGCGAAACAGCCAGTCTTTGGTCGGCTGCGCTAATTGCATCGCGGCAAACCACTGCGGCCACTGAATTAAAGGCGACTCGGAAAGGATTAGCGCATGATTAATTAATTCCGCCGGCGTCGCGACCGGATGCTTTATCAAATAATCGGGCGATGCTAATACCGACATTTTTTCATGGCGGATGGTTTTAACTTCCAGTGATTTCCAGTCGGGAAAGCCGTGGCGCACCGCAATATCAATATTGTCACGGCTGAAAGATAAATTTTCGTAGGAACAGGAAAGCGTGACCTGTATTGCAGGATAGCGCTCGCGGAATTTATGCAGGCGCGGCAGCAGCCAGAGCAAACCAAAACTGGGCGCGCAGTGAATGCGCAGCGCGCTGCGCGCTTTCTCATTACCGAGACGGGTGCTGGCCTGGGTCAGCCCCAGCAGCAACGGGCTGATTTCTTTCAGATATTTTTCACCGGCCAGCGTTAACGTCATGCCTTTGGGCGAGCGGTTAAACAGCAGGCAGCCCAGCTCTTTTTCCAGTTTTGCCAGCTGATGGCTGGCAGCAGAGGCGGTAATATTCACTTCTTCTGCCGCACGCGCCACATTGCCGTAATGCGCAACTTCTTCAAAAATCCTGAGCGATTTTATCGAAGGGCAAAAATCTGCGTGTTTTTCCATGCGGCTCCTTAAATGAATTTTGTGATATATGCCCGCTTTTTTCCGCGAGAAATGTTAACTGCATCAAATCCATCTTTCTATTCAGCATCGAATGAATTTTTTTGCATTGCCAGTTTAGCCGTAATTTCCAATTCTGAATGTGACCCTGCCGGTAGCGATACCGAACCACTAAAAAAGATTATTACGGAGTGGATTATGTTGCTGAAAAATAAAGTTGCGATTATTACGGGCGCCGCCTCTCAACGCGGGATTGGCCGTGCCACCGCCGCCTGTTTCGCCCGTCACGGCGCGCAGGTGGTGATTCTGGATCTGGATGAAAACGCGGCGCGACATGCGGCTGAAGAGCTGGGTGCCGGTCATCTGGGCCTGGCGGCCAACGTCACCGATCCCGCTGCGGTGCGCCAGGCCGTTTCCCGCGTGGTCAGCGAGTTTGGCCGCATCGACGTGCTGGTAAATAACGCAGGCATTACGCAGCCGGTAAAAACGCTGGAAATCAGCATCGAAGACTATAACCGTATCCTGGACGTTAATCTGCGCGGCACGCTGCTGATGTCACAGGCGGTGATCCCAACCATGCAGCAGCAAGGCGGCGGCAGTATTGTTTGCCTCTCTTCCGTTTCCGCCCAGCGCGGCGGCGGCATTTTCGGCGGCCCGCACTACAGCGCGGCGAAAGCGGGCGTGCTGGGCTTAACCAAAGCGATGGCGCGCGAGTTTGGCCCGGACCAGATCCGCGTCAACGCGCTGACGCCGGGCCTGATCCAGACCGATATTACCGGCGGCCTGCTGCAGGACGAGCGGCGTCACGCCATTATCGACGGCATCCCGCTTGGCCGCCTGGGCGCGGCAGACGACGTGGCTAACGCCGCGCTGTTCCTTGCCAGCGATCTCGCCAGCTACCTGACCGGCATCACGCTGGACGTTAACGGCGGCATGTTGATCCACTGATCGGCTCCTTCCAGCAGGCTTCTTTCACTCCGGGAGTGAAGAGTATGACAACGCTTAATCTCAGCGCGACGACCGTCGCGCGCGATGCGACCTATCGCAAAATCGCCTGGCGGCTGATGCCGTTTTTAATGCTTTGCTATCTTTGCGCCTATCTCGACCGGGTTAACGTCGGCTTCGCCAAGCTGCAAATGATGGACGATCTGGCCCTGAGCGAAACGGTGTACGGCCTGGGGGCGGGTATTTTCTTTATCGGCTACTTCTTTTTTGAAGTGCCCAGCAATCTCATCCTGCATCGCGTCGGCGCACGCCGCTGGATTGCCCGCATCATGATTACCTGGGGGCTGATTTCCGGCCTGTTCGCCTTTGTGGAAACGGCCTGGCAGTTTTATCTGCTGCGCTTTTTTCTCGGCGTGGCCGAAGCCGGTCTGGCGCCCGGCCTGCTGCTTTATCTCACCTACTGGTTCCCCTCGCATCGCCGCGCCCGCATGACGGTGCTGTGGTTTGTGGCGATCCCGCTTTCCGGCATGATCGGCGGCCCGCTTTCCGGCTGGATTATGGAAGCCTTCGCCGGTTTTCACGGCTGGGCAGGCTGGCAGTGGATGTTCGTACTGGAAGCGATTCCGACCATGCTGATGGGCTTTGTGGTGCTGATGGTGCTCAAGGATCGCGTTGAGCAGGCGCCCTGGCTGGACGAGAGCGAAAAGCGCATGGTGCGTGCCGATTTGGATGAGGATAATCAGCAAAAAGCGCATCACGGCACGGTGAAAGCTTTTGTGGCCGACAGGCGGCTGTGGCTGCTGGCGCTGATCTACTTTTGCGTGGTGATGGGCCAGTATGCGCTGACCTTCTGGCTGCCGACGCTGGTCAGAAACTCCGGCATCCGCGAGCCGCTGCATATTGGCCTGCTGACCAGCCTGCCCTATCTCTGCGCCATCGTTTTTATGCTGATGGCGGGCCGCAGCGGCGACCGGCATCGCGAGCGGCGCTGGCATCTGATCGTGCCCATGGCGATCGGCGTGGTCGGGCTGACGCTGGCGACGTCGCTGGGTCACAGCGTACCGGCCTCGCTGTTTTTCCTCTGCGTGGCCGCCGCCGGCATCCTTTCCGCCTCTTCCCTGTTCTGGATGCTGCCGACCAACCTGCTCGGCGGCGTCTCGGCGGCGGCAGGCATTGCCGCGGTGAACTGTATCGCGAATCTGGCGGGCTTCTTTTCACCGTGGCTGATCGGTTCTATCACCACCGCCACCGGTTCGCCCGCTTCGGGCATCTACTTTATTGCTGCTGTTTTGCTGCTCGGCGCGCTCTGCGTGCTGCGTATTCGCGCAGCAGACGTTAACCGTTAATCAGGAGATAAGATGAACAGCGTTTCTGCCACACTTACGCTCAAACAGCGCGCAAACAATATCCGTCGTCATGCGCTGTTAATGGGACAGGTTCAGGGTCAGGGCTATATCGGCCAGGCGTTAGGCGCTGCCGATTTGCTGGCCGTCAGCTATTTTCACGCGCTCAATTTTCGTCCTGAGGAGCCGGAATGGGAAGCGCGCGACCGTTTTTACCTTTCTATCGGCCACTACGCTATTGCGCTGTACGCCGCGCTGCTGGAAGCGGGCGTGCTGCCCGAGGCCGAGCGCGAAACCTATGGCAGCGACGAGAGCCGCCTGCCGATGTCCGGCATGGCCGCTTATACGCCCGGTATGGAGATCACCGGCGGCTCGCTTGGGCACGGCTTAGGCATTGCGGTTGGCGCGTGCCTGGGGCTGAAAAGCAAAGGCTCCGCTTCCTTTGTTTATAACCTGCTTTCCGACGGCGAGCTGAATGAAGGCTCGACCTGGGAAGCGGCGATGTCGGCCTCGCACTGGCGGCTGGATAACCTGATCGCCCTGATCGACGTCAACAATCAACAGGCCGACGGCCACAGTTCGGAAATTCTGGCGTTCGAGCCGATTGTCGATCGCTGGCGGGCCTTTGGCTGGCACGTGCAGCGCGTGGACGGCAACGATATCGCCGCGCTGACCGCCGCCTTTGACGCCGCGCGCGCCTGGGCTGAACCGCAGCCGCGCGTAATTATCTGCGATACCAAAATGGGTAAAGGCGTGCCTTTCCTGGAAACGCGCGAGAAAACGCACTTTATCCGCGTGGATGCCGACGAATGGGACAAAGCCCTCACCGCGCTTGAGCAAGGGGAATAACATGACTACCGCAACAAAGAAACGTCTGACCACGTCAGCCATGATCGCCTCCATCGCCGCAGAAGGTCAGCCCGTGCAGTCGGCCCCTTTCGGCCATGCGCTGGTAGAGCTGGCGCGCCAGCGCACCGATATCGTTGGCTTAACGGCCGATCTGAGCAAATACACCGATCTGCATCTGTTTGCCGAAGCCTTCCCGGAACGCTTTTTTCAGATGGGCATGGCGGAGCAGCTGTTGATGAGCGCCGCAGCGGGCATGGCGCGGGAAGGCTTTACGCCTTTTGTCACCACCTATGCGGTGTTTGCCTCGCGCCGCGCCTACGATTTTATCTGTATGGCGATAGCGGAAGAGAACCTGAACGTCAAAATCGCCTGCGCGCTGCCTGGCCTGACCACCGGCTACGGGCCGAGCCATCAGGCGACCGAGGATTTGGCTATTTTTCGCGGGATGCCGAATCTGACCATTATCGATCCCTGCGACGCGCTGGAAATCAGCCAGGCGGTGCCCGCCATAGCCGAGCATAGCGGCCCGGTCTATATGCGCCTGCTGCGCGGCAAAGTGCCGCTGGTGCTGGATAAATATGGCTATCAGTATCGCCACGGCAAGGCGCAACGGCTGCGCAGCGGCAAACATGCGGTGATTATCAGCAGCGGGCTGATGACCATGCGCGCGCTGGAAGCCGCAGAAGCGCTGGAGAAAAGAGGCATCGAGGTTGGCGTGGTGCATTCGCCGATGATCAAGCCGCTGGACGAGGCCACCATCCTGCGCGAGGCGGGCGAAGCGGTGAACGAGAACCGGCTGGTGATCACGGCGGAAAACCACTCCATTACCGGCGGGCTGGGCGAAGCGATAGCGGCGACGCTGATGCGGCACGGCGTGACGCCGCAATTCAGACAGATTGCCCTGCCGGACGCTTTTCTGGCGGCGGGCGCGCTGCCGACGCTGCACGATCGCTACGGTATTTCGACGGCGGCGATGGTTACGCAGATTACAAGCTGGCTGGAAGGGTAACGGAAAGCCCCGAAGCGTTGCGCTTCGGGGCCGAGTTCAGGCAGGATTAAACCTCGATTTCCGCCATATGGCCTTTTTCCTGCAGCCAGTTGCGGCGATCTTCCGAGCGTTTCTTCGCCAGCAGCATATCCATCACCGCCAGCGTCTGTTCCACGTCGTCGTCGTCAATGGTCAGCTGCACCAGGCGACGGGTATTGGGATCCAGCGTGGTTTCACGCAGCTGTAGCGGGTTCATCTCGCCCAGGCCTTTAAAGCGCTGCACGCCCGGCTTGCCCTTTTTACGCTTCAGCTGATCCAGAATGCCCGCTTTCTCTTCCTCATCCAGCGCGTAGTAAACCTCTTTACCCAAATCGATGCGGTAAAGCGGCGGCATCGCCACGTAGACGTGCCCGTTTTTCACCAGCGTGCGGAAGTGCTTCACGAAAAGCGCACAAAGCAGCGTAGCGATATGCAGACCGTCGGAGTCCGCATCGGCCAGGATACAGACTTTGCCGTAGCGCAGCTGGCTCATATCTTCGCTGTCGGGATCGATACCGATAGCGACGGAAATATCATGTACTTCCTGCGATGCCAGCACCTCGTCCGAAGAGACTTCCCAGGTGTTGAGGATCTTGCCTTTCAGCGGCATGATCGCCTGGTATTCACGATCGCGCGCCTGCTTGGCCGATCCGCCTGCGGAGTCCCCTTCCACCAGGAAGAGTTCCGTGCGGTTCAGATCCTGCGCGCTACAGTCCGCCAGCTTGCCGGGCAGCGCCGGGCCGCTGGTGAGCTTTTTACGCACCACCTTTTTCGCCGCACGCATCCGGCGCTGGGCGCTGGAAATCGCCAGCTCGGCCAGCATTTCCGCCGCCTGCACGTTCTGGTTCAGCCACAGGCTGAAGGCATCTTTCACCACGCCAGAGACGAAGGCCGCGCACTGGCGGGAAGAGAGTCGCTCTTTGGTCTGACCGGCAAACTGCGGATCCTGCATTTTCACCGACAGCACGTAGGCGCAGCGATCCCAGATATCTTCCGCCGACAGCTTCACGCCGCGCGGCAGAATATTGCGGTATTCGCAGAACTCGCGCATCGCATCCAGCAGGCCCTGACGCAGGCCGTTGACGTGCGTGCCGCCCTGCATGGTCGGGATCAGGTTGACGTAGCTTTCCGTCAGCAGCTCGCCGCCTTCCGGCAGCCACAGCAGCGCCCAGTCCACCGCTTCGATATCGCCGGCAAAAGAGCCGACAAAAGGTTTTTCCGGCAGCGTCGGCAGGCCGTTAACCGCTTCCGCCAGATAGTCCGTCAGGCCGTCGGCGTAGCACCAACTTTGCTCGGTATTGTTCACTTTGTCTTTAAAGACGATTTCCACGCCCGGACAAAGCACCGCTTTCGCCTTCAGCAGATGGCTGAGGCGCGATACCGAAAAGCGCGGGCTGTCGAAGAACGACGGGTCCGGCCAGAAGCGTACGCGCGTACCGGTGTTGCGTTTGCCGACCGTGCCGGTGACGTGCAGATCCTGCACTTTGTCGCCGTTTTCAAACGCCATTTCATACACTTCGGCATTACGGCGCACGGTGACTTCCACGCGCGTCGACAGCGCGTTTACCACCGAGATGCCCACGCCGTGCAGGCCGCCGGAAAACTGGTAGTTCTTGTTAGAAAATTTGCCGCCCGCATGCAGGCGACAGAAGATCAGTTCAACGGCCGGTACGCCTTCTTCGGGATGGATATCGACCGGCATACCGCGACCGTCGTCAATCACTTCCAGCGACTGATCGGCGTGCAGGATCACTTCGACGCGTTTGGCATGGCCCGCCAGCGCTTCATCCACGCTGTTGTCGATCACTTCCTGACCTAAATGGTTAGGACGCGACGTATCGGTATACATGCCCGGACGGCGGCGAACGGGTTCAAGGCCGCTGAGTACCTCAATGG
Organism: Erwinia artemisiae; assembly: GCF_051400835.1. Lineage (NCBI taxonomy): Bacteria > Pseudomonadati > Pseudomonadota > Gammaproteobacteria > Enterobacterales > Erwiniaceae > Erwinia > Erwinia artemisiae. Next base: position 376,112 of record NZ_JBLFFM010000003.1, read on the forward strand.
AATCAGCGTTATAGCTGGACTGAGTCATTGTATCAATCTTGATGGCTGTAAATGAGTGAGCCCCACGTCCCGCTTCAGGCAGCGAGGCCTAAAAAGTCCAGGATCGGGGAGAAATGGCGTTCGAATCCGATAAAAGCATGATTTCCGCCCTCTTCAACCGTCTGACGGCAGGCGCTGTAGTAGCCTACAGCCTGGCGGTAATCGAGCACTTCATCGCCCGTTTGCTGCAGCAGCCAGAGCAAATCCGGCGACTCTAACGGGTCAATCTGCATCACTTTCAGATCGTAAATGTGGCGTGACTCTAACACATATTGCTGCCCGGTGTACGGGTTCTGATTCAGACCCAAATAATCCACCAACAGCTCAAAAGGCCGCACCGCAGGATTGACCACCACCGCTGGCAGCATGAAGCATTGCGAGAGCCACGTCGCATAGTAGCCGCCCAGCGACGAGCCGACGATCCCCACGGCTTCGCCCGATAATCCCATGATCAGGCTTTCCAGCATCAGCGCCGCGTCCGCCGGGTAAGGCGGCAGCTGCGGCACAATAACCTGGATTTCCGGATGCCGCGTGGCCAGCCACTGCCGGAACTGCGTCGCTTTAGCCGACTGCGGCGAGCTGTTGAAACCGTGCAGGTAGATCAGCGTGGCCATCTCAGTATCCTTCGGAGTCGGGATCGGGGCTGAAGGCGCGCGTCGTCAGGCGCTCAACGCGGGTTTCCACCCGGCCATCCGCATACAGATCCAGCCAGCGCCAGCCCGGCGCTTCGGAATCGATAGTAAAGTTGGTGCAGTGCGGTCGGAACTGCACGCAGGTCGACGGCGTCGCCAGCAGGCGGCGTCCGTTCCAGTTCAAATCCAGATCCTGATGAATATGCCCGCAGAGCAGCGTCGACGCCAGTGGATAGCGCTGCAGCACGGCCTCCAGCATATGCGAATTGCGCAGGCTGTGCTGATCGAGCCAGGTGCAGCCCGACGGCAGCGGATGGTGATGCAGCAGCACCAGCGTATGGCGCTCCGGCGCCTTCGCCAGCGCTTTGTCCAGCCATTCCAGCTGATAGTCGCTCAGCTCGCCGTGCGGCACGCCGAAAACCTGGCTGTCCAGCAACACGATCTGCCACTCCTCGCCCAGCAGTACATGCTTTTCGTCAGCGATTTTCGCTTCGGCCAGCGTGTTGAACATCGCAGGCTGAAAATCGTGGTTGCCCGGCAGCCAGACGCACGGCGCGGGCAGACGCGCGATGCCCTCAGCGAAATGCTGATAGGCTTCCACGCTGTGATCCTGCGCCAGATCGCCGGTCGCGACGATCAGATCGAACGGCTCTTCACAGGCGGAAATCGCCTGCAGCACCGCATCGAAACTGGCCCAGGTGTTCACGCCCAGCAGCGTTTCATGTTTACCGGCGAAAAGATGGGTGTCCGTTATCTGTAATACCCTTGCCCGACCATTCGCCACAGGAAGTTTTAACAGGCTATCCAATCACAATCCTTAGGGTTAATGCCGTCGCGGCAGAGGCTCACCACACCGGAACGGCCATTGCGCCATGCGCTAAACAGTAGCGCAGCCAGTCTGCAAGAAACTGGTTTATCTGATGCTTTTCGTCACGCTGATGCAGCTTTTTATTCGGATAATCATAGCGCGCTTTGAAGCGATAGATCTGCTGTGTCGAACACACTTCCGCCACCATTGCGTCATGGTAGAGCCGCACGGACATGGCGGGCAGGCTCCAGTAGCTGACGGCGGGCGCGGTCTGTTTGATTTCCACCAGCGTAGTGTAACGCGTCGATTCCTGGATAGTCACCGTATAACTTGCATCGTTGACCTGCCAGGTGACTGACTCGCCCGCCCGATCTTCTTTCGGCAGCAGCCGACGCAGCTGCGCGAAATTGGTCTCGCACAGCCGCATCATTTCAGGGAAATCAGGCACGTAGCGCTTTATCATTCGTTTTTCCACTCGTCTCTTAGTTTTTTATGATGCAGCTCCAGCCATTGCAAAGCGATGACGGAGGCCGCGTTGTCTATTTTCCCCTCTTCCACCCAGCGGTAAGCCTGTTCGCGGCTGACCACATGCACAAGAATATCCTCATTCTCTTCCTCCAGACCGTGGTTTCCCTGCGCCACGCTGGCATCCACTTCGCCTACCAGAATCTCCAGCCGCTCGCTGGTGCCGCCGGGGCTGGCTAAGTAGCTGAGCACCGGCTTCACGCGGGCGGGTTTGATCCCGGCTTCTTCTACCGCTTCGCGCCGGACAACGTCTTCCGGCGTTTCGCCCGGCTCTATAATACCGGCCACCAATTCTAACAGCCAGGGCGTCGGGCTGCTGTCAAAAGCGGGAATGCGGATTTGTTCAATCAATACCACCCGATCGCTCACCGGATCGTAAGGCAGCAGGACGGCGGCATGGCCGCGCTCAAAAACCTCTCTGGTGACTTCTTTACTCATGCCGCCGTTAAACAGCCGATGGCGAAAGCGATAACGAGTGAGTGAAAAAAAACCTTTATAACACGGCTCACGTGCAATAATTTCTACATCGTTTTTTGTGAAAGTCACCGGGTATTTTTTGTCGCTGCTCACGGTTTACGCTCCTGTAAGGGTGGTGGCGAAAGCGGGAAAAGAGTGCTGAAATCCGCCCAGAGTGTAGTTCTTAATGATTAAATTGAGTAAATTGTGGCAACATGGCACTTTCAGCCAACTTATCTCTTTCATTTACTCTGGTAGAATCGGCGATAATTTTTTTGGCTTACGACAGCGCTACCATAGCAATATTGCTGCATAACAAGGAATGCAAATGAAGAAACTGCTCCCTTTACTTATCGGCCTGGGCCTGGGCGGCTTCAGCGTCGCCAGCCAGGCGGAAAACCTGTTGCAGATCTACCAGCAGGCCCGGTTGTCTAACCCCGATCTTCGCAGTTCTGCAGCCGATCGCGATGCCGCGTTTGAGAAAATCAACGAAGCGCGCAGCCCTTTACTGCCTCAGTTAGGTTTGGGTGCGGATTATACCTACAGCAACGGCTATCGCGACAGCAGCGGTCTGCACAGCACCACGACCAGCGGCACGCTGCAGCTGACGCAAACCATTTTCGATATGTCGAAATGGCGCGCGCTGACGCTGCAGGAAAAAACGGCAGGCGTACAGGATGTTACCTACCAGGTCGCACAGCAGAATCTGATCCTCAACACCGCTACCGCTTATTTTAACGTATTAAACGCCATCGACACGCTTTCTTATACCGAAGCGCAGAAACAGTCGATCTACCGTCAGCTGGATCAAACCACGCAGCGTTTTAACGTCGGCCTGGTGGCGATTACGGATGTGCAAAACGCCCGTGCGCAGTACGACAGCGTGCTGGCCAACGAAGTGACGGCCCGCAACAATCTGGATAATAATCTGGAAACGCTGCGTCAGGTCACGGGCAACTACTATCTGAGCCTGGCTTCGCTGAACGTCGACAGCTTCCAGACGGAAAAACCGCAGCCGGTCAACGCGCTGCTGAAGGAAGCCGAAAGCCGCAACCTTAGCCTGCTTTCCGCTCGTCTGAACCAGGATCTGGCGCGCGAGCAGATCCGCCTGTCGGAAACCGGCCATATGCCAACGCTGGATCTGACTGCGCAAAGCGGCCTGTCGAACAACAAATATGGCGGCAGCCGCGCCAACAGCGCAGCCTATCAGGACAGCATCAGCGGCAACAACCAGGTGGGCCTGAGCTTCACGCTGCCGTTGTATAGCGGCGGCTCGGTCACCTCACAGGTGAAACAGTCGCAGTACGCTTTTGTTTCCGCCAGCGAGCAGCTCGAAAGCGCACACCGTACCGCGGTACAGACCGTGCGTTCATCCTTTAACAACGTGAATGCGTCCATCAGCAGCATCAATGCTTACAAGCAGGCCGTGGTTTCGGCGCAAAGCTCGCTGGATGCAATGGAAGCGGGTTATCAGGTAGGTACGCGCACCATCGTTGACGTGCTGGATGCGACCACCACATTATATAACGCCAAGCAGCAGCTTTCCAACGCGCGCTACAGCTACATGATCAACGAGCTGAATATTAAATCGGCTCTGGGTACGCTGAACGAGCAGGATCTGCAGATGCTGAACAGCCGCCTGGGTAAAGAAGTCCCAACTTCACCAGAAGCGGTAGCGCCGGAAAACACCCAGCAGGATGCAGCGGCAAACGGCGCGCAAACGGCGGCCTCGCCTGCCGTGCAGCGTGCTGCGGCACCGGCGGCGGCTCAGGCTTCCGCGCCGGCCAGCGGTAATCCGTTCCGCCATTAAGCATTTTGGGGCAGCCTGGCTGCCCCTTTTACTTTCAAACGTATAGCTAAGTAAAGATCCCCTTCACATTGCCGCTCGTTGCTTCAATTTCCACCGCCGTTCCCCTATTCTAAGCATTACCTTTGGGCTCAGGACAGAATGTCATGAAACGGACAAAAAAAATTAATCATGCCTCCTTTCGCAAAAGCTGGAGCGCACGCCACCTCACTCCGGTAGCGCTGGCGGTAACCGCCGTATTTATGCTGGCCGGTTGCGAACAATCGGACGAAACCGTCTCGCTTTATCAAAATGCGGACGACTGCTCCAGCGCCAATCCTGGCAAAAGCGAACAGTGCACCACGGCCTACAACAACGCCAAAAAAGAGGCGGAAAAAACCGCGCCGAAATACGCGACTCGTGAAGACTGCGTGGCGGAGTTCGGCGAAGGCCAGTGCCAGCAGGCGCCCGCGCAGGCCGGCGTCGGCACCACCAACGCCGAATCCCAGCAGAGCGGCAGCTTCTGGATGCCGCTGATGGCCGGTTATATGATGGGTCGCCTGATGGGCGGGGGCGCAGGCTTTGCCCAGCAGCCGCTGTTTACCTCGCGCTCGCCAAACAGCCCGGCCAGAGGCCAGTTTGTTGACGCCAGCGGAAAAAGCTTTGGCACCGCGACGCCGGGCCGCACCATGACCGTGCCGAAAACCGCGCTGGCGCCGAAACCGGCCACCACCAGCACCGTGACGCGCGGCGGCTTTGGCGAAAGCGTGGCGAAGCAGTCCACTATGCAGCGCAGCAGCGCAACGTCCGGCTCCAGCCGGTCTTTCGGAGGTTAAGCGTGCAGCGTCTGGCGATTGCAGAACGTCCCAACTGGCGTGAAAAAGCCACCGAATATGGCTTTCGCTTCCACACCATGCACGGCGAGCCTTACTGGTGCGAGGACGCTTATTATCAGTTTACGCTGGCGCAAATCGAGAAGCTGGAGGCGGTAACCGGCGAGCTGCATCAGATGTGCCTGCAGGTGGTGGACAAAGTGGTCAACAGCGAGGAGCTGCTGGCGAAATTCCGCATCCCGAAACATACCTGGGATTTTGTTCGCTCCTCGTGGAAGACCAGCCAGCCTTCGCTCTACTCCCGGCTGGATCTGGCCTGGGATGGGCAGACGGATGCCAAACTGCTGGAAAACAACGCCGACACGCCGACCTCCTTGTACGAAGCCGCTTTCTTTCAGTGGATCTGGCTGGAAGATCAGCTTAGCGCTGGCAATCTGCCGGCCGGTAGCGATCAGTTCAACAGCCTGCAGGAGAAGCTGATCGACCGCTTTGCGGCGCTGCATCAGCAGCACGGCTTTAGCTGGCTGCACTTTGCCTGCTGCCGCGATACGGATGAAGATCGCGGCACCGTGCAGTATCTTCAGGATTGCGCGACGGAGGCAGGGCTACCAAGCGAGTTCCTCTATATCGACGAAATCGGCCTGGGCGAAAAAGGCCAGTTTACCGACGTGCATGACCAGGTAATCGGCAACCTTTTCAAGCTTTATCCCTGGGAGTTCATGCTGCGCGAGACGTTTTCCACCAAGCTGGCCGATGCCGGCGTGCGCTGGCTGGAGCCGGCGTGGAAAAGCATTATTTCCAATAAGGCGCTGCTGCCGATGCTGTGGAAAATGTTTCCCAATCATCCTAATCTGCTGCCCGCTTATTTTGCAGAAGATAACGTGCCGGCGATGGATAAATATGTGGTCAAACCGCTGTTTTCACGCGAGGGCGCTAACATCCGCATCGTGGAAAACGGCAAAGAGATTGCCCGCGTGGACGGCCCTTATGGCGAAGAAGGCATGATCGTGCAGCAGTTCCATCCGCTGCCGAAGTTTGGCGACAGCTATACGCTGATCGGCAGCTGGCTGATTGACGATCGGCCAGCCGGTATTGGCCTGCGCGAAGATCGCGACCTGATCACCCAGGATCTCTCCCGATTCTACCCGCATACCTTTATCGAATAGGTTCTGGCGGATCTTATCCTACCCGTACCGAAAGCATACTGATTGCTGCCATTTCCAGCCCGTCTGCGGGCACGGAAATGGTTTCGCCCGGCTCCCGCGCGCCCAGAACGTAAAGCAGCGGCAGATAATGCTCCGGCGTTGGGTTAGCAAGCGCCGCACCCTCATGCTGCATAAAATTAACCAGTGGATGATCTTCCACTGGCCCTTCCCACGCCAGATGCTCACGCACGTAGTGATTAAATGAGACAGCCCAGCCGTGCGGTTTCGCACTGTCGTCCCGGCTTGCCATCCGCAGGTTATGCACCACGTTGCCGCTGGCGACAATCATATAGCCGCGTTCGCGCAGCGCGGTCAGCCTGCGGCCCAGCGCAAAGTGGTAAGCGGCGGGTTTGGTGCCGTCCACGCTAAGCTGCACCACCGGGATATCGGCCTGCGGATACATTTTTATCAGCACGCCCCAGGCGCCGTGATCCAGCCCCCACGCCTGATCCTGCACTACTTCAACCGGCGCAAGCGCGTCCGCTATTTCTTTCGCCAGCGCAGGCGAACCGGGCGCAGGGTAACGCGTATCAAACAGCGCCTGCGGGAAACCGCCAAAATCGTGGATGGTGCGCGGCTTTTCCATCGCGGTCACCGCCGTTCCGCGCGTATACCAATGGGCGGAGACAGCAATAATTCCCTTCGGACGCGGCAAGTTCTGCCCCAGCTCGCGCCAGCTTTGCGTATAGGCATTTTCTTCCAGCACGTTCATCGGGCTGCCGTGGCCCAGAAAAAGCGCGGGCATCAGTGATTTCATAACTCTCTCCGGACATTAAAGCGATACCGAATACGTTACGCTCTTTTTAGCGCCGGGAAAGCCGGATAAGCATGATGAAGATCGTCAGGAATTTTGATGGATCGGAAATGACATTTCCTGACGTTACGCGTACTTTTTCTCTGCTAATGTATAGCAAAGGCTATACTTTTTCGGGAACAGGAGAGACGTTCATGTCCATACCTTTACTGCTGACTCTGCTGGCCGGCGGCGCCACTTTTATCGGGGCCTTCCTGGGCGTTATCGGCCAAAAGCCGTCGGCGCGAGCGCTGGCTTTTGCGCTGGGCTTTGCCGCCGGTATTATGCTGTTGATTTCGCTGATGGAGATGCTGCCCGCCGCGCTGAAGGCGGAGGGGATGTCGCCGCTGTTGGGCTATGGCATGTTTATCGTCGGCCTGCTCGGTTATTTTGCGCTGGACAAGCTGTTGCCGCACCACCATCCCCAGGATCTGATGGGCGGTAAATCGCCGCAGAATCTACGTCGTACCGCGCTGCTGCTGACGCTTGGCATCAGCCTGCACAATTTCCCGGAAGGTATCGCAACCTTTGTGACCGCCAGCAGCGATCTGGAGCTGGGGATGGGCATTGCGCTGGCGGTAGCCATTCATAATATTCCCGAAGGGCTGGCCGTCGCCGGGCCGATGTACGCCGCAACAGGATCGAAAAAGAAGGCGCTGTTCTGGGCAGGGATTTCCGGCATGGCGGAGATCGCCGGCGGCCTTATAGCTTTCATGCTGATGGGGCCATGGCTGTCACCGCTGGTAATGGGCGCGGTTATGGCCGCCGTCGCCGGGATCATGGTGGCGCTGTCCGTTGACGAACTGATGCCGCTGGCGCGCGATATCGCGCCGGATGTGAATCCCAGCTATGGCGTACTCTGCGGTATGACGGTAATGGGGCTGAGCCTGACGCTGTTGGAAAGCGCCGGCCTGAGCTAAAGATGAACGGTGAGGCAAATTTTGCCTCACGTGGAAACCAGCGCCCATTGGGCCAGTTATGCCAAAAGCAGTCGCTAGCGGGCCAGGCGGGCGCTGTCAGGCCAGTGGAACGGAGAAGCGGATGCGCAAAAAACCGCAGCGCGAAAACTCTCGCGCCGCGCGCCTGCACGACGTTAGCTATGCGTACAGAAGCGCGGCAATGCGCTTAGCTTGCCTGACGCGTTTCACGGCTGCGGCGGTAAGCGACCAGATCTTCAATGGTCACCACCGGCATCGCGTGCTGTTTCGCAAAGGCGATGGCTTCAGGCGCATGGGCCATCGTGCCGTCGTCGTTGGTCAGCTCGCACAGTACGCCTGCAGGTTTGAAACCGGCCAGCGTCACTAAATCAATAGAGGCTTCGGTATGGCCGCCGCGCGTCAGCACGCCGCCTTCACGAGCGCGGAGAGGAAACACGTGGCCCGGGCGGTGCAGATCGCTTGGTTTAGCATTATCGGCCACGGCCGCACGAATGGTGGTGATGCGATCCGCAGCGGAAACACCGGTGGTCACGCCTTTCGCCGCCTCAATGGTAACGGTAAAGCCGGTGCCAAAAGAGCTGGTGTTGTTCTCTACCATCATCGGCAGTTCCAGCTGGCGGAGACGTTCTTCGTTCAGGCACAGGCAGACAATGCCGCTGCCGTGACGAATGGTCAGCGCCATTTGTTCGACGGTCATGGTTTCTGCGGCGAAAATCATATCGCCTTCGTTTTCACGATCTTCATCATCCAGCACCATGACGCCACGGCCATTGCGCAGCGCGTCGATAGCGCGTTCCACACGCTGTTCAGGCGTGCCAAATTCAGAAAGAAGCGTCTGATTCATGGTAAATAATCCTTTGTGTAATATGGGTTACCAGAACCAGGGCGAGCTTAGGAGTGTCTTGCAGCGACAAAAAATAACGGCGTGGCGGGCGTAGACCCGACAGGATACGTTACTCTCTCCCATCCGGACTTTAACCGTCGGCCCCGGAATTACACCGGATCTGCTGACCTTCAGACCAGGAAGATCTGAAGCGCTCGCGGGCTTTCAGCCGTAGCCGATTTACCGCCGGTGGGGAATTTCGCCCCGCCCTGAGAATAAGCCTGATTACTATAGCGCCGAAAAAAAAGCAGGGCAACGAACAAAATAAGCAAATCGTTAGCCATTTTGCCGCTTTCACGTTTTTGGGTTTAACCTTTGTGGTTATGGCATTACACTTAACGAAACTTTGCCGCTATCAGGAAGCCGCCATGATTGACCCGAAAAAAATTGAACAACTTGCTCGTCAGGTTCATGACTCTATGCCAAAAGGGATCCGTGAGTTTGGCGATGATGTCGAAAAGAAAATCCGCCAGACCCTGCAGTCACAGCTGACCCGGCTGGACCTGGTTAACCGCGAAGAATTTGACGTGCAGACGCAGGTGCTGCTGCGTACCCGTGAAAAGCTGGCCGCGCTGGAAGCCCGTATCGCCGAGCTGGAAAGCCGTGGCGTGGATGCGCCGAAAGCGGATATGCCGAAAGAAGTGCTGAAAACGGAAGATATGCAGTAACGCCGAAGGCGAAACCGTTTAAAAAAAGGCGCCGTGTTCAACCGGCGCCTTTTGTCGTTTAAGGGCGGGCCTTTTTTGCCCGCGTCCTCATCAGCTTTTCGCCTGAATGGCCTTGATGATATTGCTGGTGGAGATCCCATCTTCAAAGTTCAGCACGCGCACTTCGCCGCCGTTTGCCCACACCTCTTTGCTGCCCGCGATCTCTTCCGGCTTGTAATCGCCGCCTTTTACCAGCAGATCAGGCAGGATATCGGCAATAACCCGCTGCGGCGTATCTTCTTCAAAGGCCACCACCCAGTCGACCGCTTCCAGCGCGCCCAGCACGATCATCCGGTTTTCCAGCGGATTGACCGGACGACTCTCGCCTTTCAGCCGTTTGGTGGATGCATCGCTGTTGACCGCGACAATCAGGCGATCGCCAAGCTTGCGCGCGTTGGCCAGATAGGAGACGTGGCCGGCATGAAGAATATCGAAGCAGCCGTTGGTCATCACCACTTTCTCGCCGCGACGACGCGCCAGCGCCACCGCCTCTTTCAGCTGCGCCTCGCTCATCACGCCGAAACCGGCCTCGGGCCGTGCGCGAATGGCGTTTTCCAGCTCGACTGGCGAAACCGTTGACGTTCCCAGCTTGCCCACCACCACGCCTGCGGCGGCGTTAGCCAGGAAGCAGCTCTCTTCCAGCGTATTGCCTGCGGCCAGCGCGGCGGCCAGTACGCCGATCACCGTATCGCCCGCGCCGGTCACGTCATAGACTTCCTGCGCCTGGGTTGGCAGATGCACCGGCTCTTTGCCCGGCTGCAACAGCGTCATGCCGTTTTCAGAACGCGTCACCAGCAGCGCCGACAGCTCGAACTGCTGCATCAGCGCCATGCCGCGCTCGACAATCTCCGCTTCGTCTTTGCACTTGCCGACGACGGCTTCAAATTCGGAAAGGTTTGGCGTCAGGATGGTCGCACCGCGATAGCGCTCGAAATCGGTCCCTTTCGGATCGACCAGCACCGGTACCTTCGCCTCGCGGGCGATGGCAATAATGCTTTCCACGCTGTCCAGCGCGCCTTTGGCGTAATCGGAAAGCACCAGCGCGCCTGCGGACGGCAGCGCCTCGCGGATCCGCTGATGCAGCGGCTCAACGTCGATCCCCCCAAAACCTTCTTCAAAATCCAGACGGATCAGCTGCTGGTTGCGCGACAGCACGCGCAGCTTGGTGATGGTAGGATGCGTGGCGACGGTAACAAAATCACACTGCACGTTAACGCCGGTGAGCGCGTCGTTCAGCGCGCGCGCCGCATCATCCACGCCAGTCAGGCCGACCAGACGGGAACTGGCGCCGAGCGAAGCGATATTCATCGCCACGTTGGCCGCCCCGCCGGGACGCTCCTCCACGTTGTCCACCTTAACCACCGGCACCGGCGCTTCAGGGGAAATACGGCTGGTTGGGCCATACCAGTAGCGATCCAGCATCACGTCGCCAACAACCAGAACACCCGCACGGTTAAAATCGGGCAGCGTCATTTTCATTCCAGATACTCCAGGCTGCAGTCAGTCAAAAAATAGTGCGCGCGATGATAGCACATGCCGTCAATTGCGCCCATTGCGCCACGATCACGCCTCCAGCCAGCGCTGCCAGCTGGCGTTGACCACGGATTGCTCCGCGCTGAACGCCTCCGGCGCAAGCTGGCCCGGTAAAGCCTGGAGCGCCAGCCTGTGCAGCTCGTTACGCAGCGTAACGTAAGCGTGGGTCAGCGAATGCGCCTCTTCCTCGCTCATTCTGTCGTGGCGCGCCAACAGCGCCAGGATGCGTACGTTATCCGACCAGCTCGTCAGCTCTGGCTCCGTCGCGGCATAGCGTAAGACCAGATATTGCGTAATGAATTCAATATCGGTAATGCCGCCGCGATCCGCTTTGATATCCCAACGCCCTTTTTGTCGGTTGCCCAGATGCGCGCGCATCTTCTCGCGCATTTCCCGGACTTCCGTTTTCAGCTTTTCCGGCTCGCGCGGTAAACACAGAATGCCCCGGCGGATCCCGGTAAAGCGCTGGCTTAACGCCGCGTCGCCAAAAACGATGCGCGCCCGTACCAGCGCCTGATGTTCCCAGGTCCAGGCTTCATGACGCTGATAATCATCAAAAGCCGCGAAGGTGCTGACCAGCATGCCCGCCGCGCCGGAAGGACGCAGCCTGGCGTCCACCTCGTATAAAATGCCGGACGACGTGCGGGTGCTGAACAGGTGCATGATGCGCTGCGCAAGCCGCAGATAAAACTGGCGGCCATCAATGCTGCGCTCGCCGTCCGTCACCGCTTCTGCCGGACAGTCGTGCAGGAACACCAGGTCAAGATCCGAACTGTAGCCCAGCTCCCAGCCGCCCAGCTTGCCGTAGCCGATGACCGCGAAGCCGCGCGCCTGCGGCTCGTTAAGGTGCGAAGGCCGCCCGTAGCGCTGCACCATCATCTGCCAGGCCTGCTGCACCACCTGCTCCACAATGGCCTCCGCCAGCCAGGTAAGATGATCGCTGACCTTCATAACCGGCAGCGTGCCCGCAATATCGGCCGCGGCAATGCGCAAATGCTGCGCCTGCTTGAACTGACGCAGCGCTTCCAGCTGCTGCTCTTCGTCCTCTTCCGGGATGCGCAACAGATACTGCCGCAGCTCGTCGCGATAGGCATCCGTGGCCGTGGGCTGGTAAAGCGTGGCGGGATCCAGCAGCTCGTCCAGCAGCAGCGGATAACGCGCCAGCTGATCGGCCACCATCGGCGAGGCCGCACAGAGCCGGATCAGATGCTTAAGCGCGCCCGGATATTCCGTCAGCAGCTCCAGGTAGGTAGTGCGCGTCACTATGCCCAGCAGCAGCGGCGTCAGACGACCGAGCGTGACGTCGGCATCTTCACGCGGGCAAACCTCGGCCAGCAGGCCCGGCATCAGCAGATCCAGCGCCTGGCGACCACGCGGGCCAATGGTGCGTTTATCCACGTCCTGGCGAAAATCGCCGATCGCGCGCAGCAGCCGCTGCTGCGCTTCGGCGGTAAGATGAGGCACCAGCGCCGCCAGCTCCGGTTCCTCCAGGCGATCCTGCCACAGGATGCCATAGTCGTCCGTGTCTTTGCTGTCGCCCGCCTCCGGCGCGTCATCGCCGATTAGCTCGTCGAAAATAGCGCGTACGGCGGCCATATGCTGTTCCAGCTGGCCGTACATCTCCGCCCAGCCCGTGGTGCCCATCGCCCACGCCAGCCGTGCACGATTAAGATCGTCCGAGGGCAGCGTTTGCGTCTGTTCGTCATTGATGCTTTGCAGCAGATTCTCCAGGCGGCGTAAAAACAGGTACGCTTCCTGTAGCCGTAGCGCCTGCTCTGCGGGCAGCAGATGCAGATCGCTGATGGCCTGAAGCGTGGGTAAAAAGGCCCGCAGCTGTAGCGAGCGCTCACGTCCGCCACGGATCAGCTGAAAAACCTGCACGATAAATTCCGTTTCGCGGATGCCGCCCGCGCCCAGCTTGATATTGTCTTTCAGCCCGCGCCGACGCACTTCTCTGGCAATCATGCTTTTCATATTGCGCAGCGACTGGATCACGCTGAAATCGATATAGCGGCGATAGACAAAGGGCCGCAGCATCTGCTCCAGCTCCTGGCTCCAGCGATCGTCCGCGCCGCCCATCAGCCGCGCTTTCACCATCGCGTAGCGCTCCCAGTCGCGTCCCTGCTCCTGATAGTAATCCTCCAGCGCGGCAAAGCTCAGCACCAGCGGGCCGCTGTCGCCAAAAGGACGCAGGCGCATATCTACCCGATAAACGAAGCCGTCGATGGTCGGCTGATCGAGCACTTTGATCAGCCGCTGGCCCAGACGAGTAAAAAACTGCGCGTTATCCAGCTCGCGGCGCCCGCCCTGGGTGACGCCGTTTTCCGGCCAGGTAAAGATTAAATCGATATCCGAAGAGAAGTTCAGCTCGCCACCGCCGAGCTTGCCCATCCCCAGGATCAGCAGCGGCTGCGGTTCGCCCTGCGCGTTAACCGGCGTGCCCAGCTCGCGGCAGCAGGCCTGCCACAGCCAGTCGCGCGCCGCCACGATCAGCGTTTCCGCCAGCACGCTCAGCTGCCGTAACGTTGCCTGCGTGCTGCTGAGCGACAGCGCCTGCATCCAGGCGATACGCGTCAGCATATGGCGACGAAACAGGCGTAGCTCGCGCATAAGCGCGGCTTCGTCCGCGACCTGCGCCATTTCTTCCGCCAGCCAGTCGGCATAATGTCGCCACTCTTCCGGCTCCGGCGCCCTTTGCTGCAGTTCCTGCTGCCATTCAGGATAGCGCGTCAGGTTTTCGCTGATGAAATCGCTGAAGGCCATAGCGGCACGCAGCGCGGGATCGTCAGCGGTAACCGGTAGCGCGGCAAGCAGCGGCGGCAGAGGCGGTAAAGTTAAAGGCGACATAGGTAACTCCCTGTGAGGGCGGTCGAAATCAGGCGCCGCCGTTTTTCCAGAAAACCGACTGCTTCAGCGCCTGATGGCGATACGACTCCAGCCAGGCTTCCTGATGCGTTTTAATCGCGTGGGCCAGCTGTTCCCATGCGCCCAGCCAGGCCGCCACGGCGGTTTCGTCATAGGCGCCGGCCAGCAGACGCGCGGCGAGCAGTTGACGCTGCAAACGGGTCAGCTTGTCCTGATATTCATTGGTCTGACGCACGTGGGCAAACGTCTCTTTCAGATCGGCCGAGACGCGGCCCAGCATGATGTCGCAGAAGCGCTTGAAGGAGCCTTGCAGCTTGCTGTCGGTTTTGCTGTCGATAAACGGACGCCAGCCTTCGCTGGCTATCCAGTTAGTAAGCGCCAACTGGGTTTGTAGCCAGAGCGGCGTAAAGCAGAGCGACGGCTGCGGCTTTTGCTCCGCCAGCGCCTCTTCCAGCTCGTTCAGCTTTTGGCGCAGTTCGCTGCTGGCCTTACGCGGCACCAGCGTGCCGAACAGAGCAAAAGCCTGACGCAGCGTTTCCAGCGCTTCGTTGATGCCACGCAGCGCAGACGGGGTGCCGCGCAGCCACAGCTCTTCATGATACTGCCACTGACTTAGCGCCAGCGTAAAAGCGCCCAGCATCCCCTCTTCAACCGTGGCTTTCGGCTTCACTTTCAGGATCGGCAACGGGCGCAGCTCGCGCTGGCTCTGACGCTGCGCCAGGCCGTAACCGCGCGCGGCTTTGCTCAGGCTGCCCAAACGCAGTCCGCCCATGTCCGCCAGTTCAGCCGCAAAAGCCATCAGGTCGGCACGCTCGCCGGTTTTCAGCTCCAGCTCGATTTCGTTCAGCGGCTCGCTTAGCTCGCCCGCCTGCACTTCGCCGTGGTCAAAAGCCACTTCAATCTCGCTGTTCAGGTAAGTAACCACCCACTTTTCCCGCACGAAGTGGGTGCTGAACAGCGGCTGCAGCTGCGCCTGTAACGCCGCTACATCACAGTCCTGCGGCCAGATTTCCGCCGGCAGCTGCGCGATGGCCAGCTCGGGCTTTTCCAACGCTACATTGTATTCCGGGCGCTGATGCAGACCGCCGACGGTTTTCCCCGCCGTTTTCAGCGTCATTTCATAGCTGTCGCCGAAGCCGCGAATACGCAGCCCCATATCCCAGCGGCGCAGCTGGCGATCCGGCGTTTCAAAATAGATGTTGGTCAGTTTCTGCGGCGCGCTGTGCACGTTTGGCCAGGCAGCGAGACGAGCCGGCAGCTTTTCGGCGCCTTCAGGCGTGGTAATGAACTTTAATTCAATTTCTATGGTCATATTTTCTTAATCAGATTAGCGGCACGGTCAACAAAGGCCAGATTATACCTTGCGGCCTCGGCTTTTATGCAGTGCGAAGTCGAAAACCGCGGGTAACGGGCAAGCCAGAGATGACGAAAAGAGTAATGCACAAGCGCCCTGGTTGTCCCGCTTTTCCTGGCGCTTTGCGCGTCAGGTCGAGTCCAGGATAGTTCTCATTCAGCTTTATGCGAGCCATCTCCAGACTGTGCCATTACTTTTTTTTCCGCACTCACAAAAAAGATACCGAATGAAAAAAACGCATTTACTTGGCCTCACTTTACTGACTTTCAGCGTTGCCGCCTCGCTTCATGCCGAAGAGAAGCGCTATATTTCAGACGAACTTTCCACCTGGGTACGCAGCGGCCCCAGCGACAGCTACCGCCTGACGGGCACGCTGAACGCGGGGGAAGAAGTAGCGCTGGTACAGACCAACAATGATACGCATTATGCCCAGATCCGGGATGCTAACGGCCGGACGTCATGGATCCCGCTGGCGCAGCTGAGTCAGCAGCCAAGCCTACGCACTCGCGTTCCACAGCTGGAACAGCAGGTAAAGGATTTGACCGATAAGCTGGCCAATATCGACGGCAGCTGGAATCAGCGCACGGCGGAAATGCAGAAGAAAGTCGCGGGCAGTGATGACGTGATCAACGGCCTGAAAGCGGAAAATCAGAAACTGAAAAACGAGCTAATCGTGGCGCAGAAAAAAGTCAGCGCCGCTAACGTGCAGCTTGATGACAAGCAGCGCACCATCATTATGCAGTGGTTTATGTATGGCGGCGGCGTAGCCGGTGTCGGTCTCCTGCTGGGCCTGCTTTTGCCGCATATGATCCCCAGCCGCAAGAAAAAAGATCGCTGGATGAGCTGACGCTTTTTCGGGCATCTTTCGGTGCCCTTCTCCTCTTTTTGTCCACCGGCCAGGCGCTTCACAACGGTAGGAGAGCTTCTACACTTCACGTATGATGCCAGAAAAATTTAGTTCGGGAGCCTGTAGTGAAGAGTTATCTTGTCGGTGGCGCGGTACGCGATGCCCTGTTAAATTTGCCGGTCAAAGACAAAGATTGGGTGGTGGTAGGCGCTTCGCCTGCCGAGATGCTGGCGCTCGGCTTTCAGCAGGTCGGCCGTGATTTTCCCGTGTTCCTGCATCCTGACACGCAGCAGGAATACGCGCTGGCGCGCACCGAGCGCAAAAACGGCAGCGGCTATACCGGTTTTGTCTGCTATGCCGCGCCAGACGTGACGCTGGAGCAGGATTTGCAGCGCCGCGATCTGACTATTAACGCCATCGCTCAGGATGACGAGGGCCGCTATTACGATCCCTACAATGGCCGTGCCGATATCGAACAGCGTCAGCTACGCCATGTTTCCGCCGCCTTTAACGAAGATCCGCTGCGCGTGCTGCGCGTGGCGCGCTTTGCCGCGCGTTTTGCTCACCTTGGTTTCGTGATTGCCGGGGAAACGCTGGCGTTGATGCGCTCGATGGCGGAAAGCGGCGAACTGAGCGCGCTGACGCCCGAGCGCGTCTGGAAAGAGACCGAAAAGGCGCTGGAAACCCGCACGCCTCAGGTCTATTTTCAGGTGCTGCGCGACTGCGGCGCCCTCGCCGTGCTTTTTCCCGAGCTGGACAATCTTTACGGCGTGCCGGCACCGGCCAAATGGCATCCGGAAATCGATACCGGCGTGCATACGCTGATGACGCTGGCGATTGCCGCTGAGCTGAGCGATGAAGTAGACGTGCGTTTCGCCACGCTGTTTCATGACGTCGGCAAAGCGCTGACGCCGCCGGAAAAATGGCCGAGCCATCATGGTCACGGCCCGGCGGGCGTGCCGCTGGTGGAGCAGCTTTGCCAGCGCCTGCGCGTGCCGAACGCCATTCGCGATCTGGCGCTGCTGGTGACGGAATTTCACGATTTAGTGCATACCGTCGAGCGGCAAAGTCCGGAAACGCTGGTCGCCCTCTTCGATCGCATTGACGCCTGGCGCAAGCCCCATCGCGTGGAGCAAATTGCGCTGACCAGCGAAGCGGACGCGCGCGGCCGCACCGGATTTGAGAACAATGCTTACCCGCAGGGCGACTATCTGCGCAAGGCGTTTGAGATTGTGCAGAACGTGTCGACCAAAGACGTGGTCGCGGCGGGTTACAAAGGCGTGGAGGTCAGGGAAGAGCTAACGCGAAGGCGTATTGCCGCACTGGCAGCCTGGCGGGCAGAGCCGCTTTAAAAAGAAGCCGGACAAACGTCCGGCTTTTTTTGACTAGACGAAAATCATGTAGACCGCAGCGGCCACAATAAAGCGGTAGATAGCGAAAGGAACGAAGGAGATACGCTGGATCAGCTTCAGGAAGACCTTGATAGCAATCAGCGCCACCACGAAGGCCGTGAGGAAACCTACGGCGAACATCGGCATATCGGCCATCGTCAGGAAGCCCAGGCTCTTATACAGATCCAGCACCGTCGCGCCCATCATCATCGGCACAGCCAGAAGGAATGAGAACTCGGAGGCCGCATAACGACTCACGCCCATCAGCATGCCGCCGGAAATGGTCGCGCCGGAGCGAGAAAAGCCCGGCCACAGCGCCAGACACTGGAAACAGCCAATCATAAAGGCCTGACGGTAAGTCATATCGTCAATCCCTACGGCTTTAGGCTGTTTGGGTTTGAGATATTCCGCCGCCAGCAGCAGAACGCCGCCGACAACCAGCGCGTACATCACGTTAATGGGATTGAAAAGCGTTTTAATTTTATCGTGAAAAATCAGGCCAATCACCACGGCCGGCACCATACCCAGCAGGATGTGGATCAGCGTCAGATGCCCTTTGCCTGTGCCTTCGTGCGGCACTTTGCCAAAGTGGATGCCAATCAGGCCAAACAGACGACGCCAGAACATCACTACCACCGCCAGGATCGATCCCAGCTGAATAACTACTTCAAACGTATCGGCTTTATCACCTTCAAAGCCCAACAGATGACCGACAATGATCATGTGCCCGGTGGAAGAGACGGGGAGAAACTCCGTTAACCCCTCAACAATCCCAAGGATTGCTGCCACCCATAGCTGATGAATATCTGCCATCAAATCTACCCCTATCCGTATCAAAGCCATTAAAAAGGCGGTCGCTGTACGCCACCGCCAAAATTGTGCCCGCAGAAAGGCGGGCCAATCCTCAGACAGCCCATAATGTGGTTTGGTTTCATCGTGATGGCAATCACATTGCGCTTATTTCGGAATAGTCCCTCGTTCGATGATTACGCCAACCTGAAGCGCCTGCGCTACCGCGCCCGGCTTGCTCAGTTTGATCCGCACCCACGGCGACCCGAAACGCGTCAGCAGCAGGGTGGCAACCTCTTCTGCCACGCGCTCGACCAGCGCGAAGCGGCCGCCTGCGACATGGTTAATAATCGCTTCGGAAACGTCCGCATAGCTCAGGCAGTCGTTGACGTCGTCGCTGGCCGCCGCGACGCGGTTATCCCAGGCCATTTCGACATCGAACACCAGCTTCTGCGAAATCGTCTGTTCCCAGTCGTAAACGCCAATAGTCGTGATAACCGACAGCTGTTCAATAAATACAATATCCATGATGCGAGTCTCTGTTTTTGCGGTTGCCGGATACCACTTCCGACGGATTATGCGTATTATCCACGGATGACGAGAACAAAACGACCCCCTGAAGACGGAACGGTGTTATGAGCATATTCGCGCCCGGTATGATTATTTTCGCGTATCTGTGCGGTTCTATTTCCAGCGCAATCCTGGTATGCCGACTGTTCAGATTACCCGACCCGCGACAGAATGGATCCGGCAATCCCGGTGCCACTAACGTGTTGCGTCTCGGCGGTAAAGCGCCTGCGCTGCTCGTCCTGCTGTTTGATATACTGAAAGGTATGCTGCCGGTCTGGCTGGCTTATCATTTCGGGCTCTCGCCCTTCTGGCTTGGCCTGATCGCTATCGCGGCCTGTCTGGGTCATATCTATCCGATCTTTTTCCAGTTTAAAGGCGGTAAAGGCGTGGCGACGGCGTTTGGCGCCATCGCGCCGATCGGCTGGGATCTCACCGGCCTGATGACCGGCACCTGGCTGCTGACCGTTCTGCTGAGCGGCTATTCGTCGTTAGGCGCCATTATCAGCGCGCTGATCGCGCCGTTTTATGTCTGGTGGTTTAAACCGCAGCTGACTTTTCCGGTAGCGATGCTTTCCTGTCTGGTGCTGTTGCGCCATCACGACAATATCCAGCGCCTTTGGCGCGGCCAGGAAACTAAAATCTGGAAGAAAAAGCGCAAATAAATTCATGTAATATCCTGTTAATTCTAAAAAAACAGGTTTACGGCCTTCGCGTTAATCTAATAAAATTATTAACCCGCACATAAGATGCGGGTTTATTTTTTATTACAAGGAAACGTGATGAAAGAATTAACACAGCATGAAGTGATGCAGGTCAGCGGCGCTGGCTATATTCAGGAAGCGCTGAGCAGCATAGGTAGCTATGTCGGCAACGGCCTGTACGGTCTGGTCGCTAATACAGGCGTGGAGCTGCCGCTAATCGGTAAGGTCAGCATAGGCTCTTTCTATCCCGATTTGGGCAAAGATATCGGTTCAACGTTGGGTAGTCAGGCTGGCGGTATGATCGAAAGCCTTATCGCCGGTATTCCGCTGATCGGCGGCTGGCTGAATGGCCTGCTGGGCAACTAGTCTCTAACAGACCGCGCCATTGCCATGAGCAATGGCGCTTTTATGTCAGCGGCTTTCCAGCGGTGAAAGCTCCGACAGCGGCCAGCGCGGACGGACGCTAACGCTCAGGTCGCTGCTTGTCCCGCCTTTGAGCCTGACCATACCCGCGTAGGCGATCATCGCGCCGTTATCGGTGCAGAACTCCGGCCTGGCGTAAAACACCTCTCCGCCCCGCGCTCGCATCACGTCGGCCATTCTTGCCCGCAGCGTACGGTTAGCGCTGACGCCGCCTGCAATCACCAGCCGCGTAAAGCCGGTTTGCTCCAGCGCGCGTTTGCATTTGATGATCAGCGTATCGACAACGGCATCTTCAAAGGCACGAGCCACGTCCGCGCGCGTCTGATCGTCACCGGCGTTTTCACGAATGGTATTCGCTGCGAATGTTTTCAAACCGGAAAAGCTGAAATCCAGCCCAGGCCTGTCGGTCATAGGACGCGGAAAGATAAAGCGCTTTTCCACGCCCTGCTGCGCCATTTTCGACAGCATCGGCCCGCCCGGATAGTCCAGACCCAGCAGCTTGGCCGTTTTATCGAAGGCTTCGCCGGCCGCATCATCCACGGATTCGCCAAGCAGCTGGTATTCACCGATGCCGGTGACGCTAATCAGCTGCGTATGACCGCCGGAAACCAGCAGCGCGACAAAGGGAAACGCAGGCGGATTGTCTTCCAGCATCGGCGCCAGCAAATGCCCTTCCATGTGGTGTACCGGCACCGCCGGCACGTTCCAGGCAAAAGCCAGCGAACGACCGATGGTGGCCCCGACCAGCAGCGCGCCAACAAGGCCAGGCCCTGCGGTATAGGCTACGGCATCTATATCTTGCGCCTGCAGGCCCGCCTCTTTTAGGGCAGCCTGAATTAAAGGCACGGTTTTACGCACGTGATCGCGCGAAGCCAGTTCCGGCACCACGCCGCCGTAGTCGGCGTGCAGTTTGACCTGGCTGTAAAGTTGGTTAGCGAGCAATCCGGCATTATCGTCGTAAATCGCGATACCGGTTTCATCGCAGGAAGTTTCTATTCCGAGCACACGCATGGCATTTACCTCATTCTTGCGGCGCGCAGTGTAACATGAAGCCGCTTCGCGCTGCGGCAAATTTCCGCGTTATCCACCGATCGCCATGATCGATAAGAGGAAAATTTCATCGCCTCGCCTCTTCGAGTGCGGTATAATCCTTGCCCTGAAAAAACCGGCAGCCGCACAGGCGCATCTGTTGGTGAGACATTATGCTATGGTGCTTTACAACGCAGCCTGTGTTGGAGTAAAATTCCGCACCATTTTGAAACAAGCTGGCACTGACGTCAGCAACAAAACCGAATTTATCGAGGTGAGAGTTACATGCCGGTAATTAAAGTACGTGAAAACGAGCCATTTGACGTAGCACTGCGTCGCTTCAAGCGTTCTTGCGAGAAAGCAGGCGTTCTGGCTGAAGTTCGTCGTCGTGAGTTTTATGAAAAACCTACTACCGAACGTAAGCGCGCTAAAGCTTCTGCTGTGAAACGCCACGCGAAGAAACTGGCTCGCGAAAACGCACGCCGCACTCGTCTGTACTAATTATTGAGGGCTTGCCCTCAGGCTTCACAGACCAGTAGTAGTATACAAGGCCGTGCTTTCCGAAAGGAATGCGCGGCTTGTTCTCGTTTATGAGCTGATAGGCCTATGGCTGGACGAATTCCACGCGTATTTATCAATGACTTGCTGGCTCGCACGGACATCGTGGATCTTATCGATGCGCGCGTAAAGCTAAAGAAGCAGGGCAAGAACTATCACGCGTGCTGTCCCTTTCATAACGAAAAGACGCCCTCTTTTACCGTCAACGGTGAAAAACAGTTTTACCACTGCTTCGGCTGCGGCGCGCACGGCAACGCGATCGATTTCTTAATGAATTACGATCGGCTGGAGTTCGTCGAAAGCATTGAAGAACTGGCAACGCTTTACGGCCTCGAAGTGCCGTATGAGAGCGGTTCCGGCCCCAGTCAGTTAGAGCGTCATCAGCGCCAGAGTCTTTATCAGCTGATGGGCAGCCTGAATGATTTCTACCAGCAGTCGCTTACGCAGAACCAGGCGGCTGGCGCGCGCGATTATCTTACCAAACGCGGTCTTAGCGACGATGTTATCCGGCATTTTTCGATTGGCTTTGCGCCTGCGGGTTGGGATAACGCGCTAAAACGTTTTGGTCGCAGCCAGGAAGACCGCCAGTCTCTGAGCGATGCCGGTATGCTGGTCACCAACGATCAGGGACGCAGCTACGATCGTTTTCGTGAACGCATTATGTTTCCTATCCACGATAAGCGTGGACGTGTTATCGGGTTTGGCGGCCGCGTTGTCGGCGATGCACTCCCTAAATACCTTAACTCGCCGGAAACCGAAATATTCCATAAAGGCCGCCAGCTGTACGGCCTGTATGAAGCGCAAAAGAAACATCCAGAACCCGCTAAGCTTCTGGTGGTGGAAGGCTACATGGACGTGGTGGCGCTGGCGCAGTTCGGCATTGATTATGCCGTTGCATCGCTCGGCACTTCCACTACGCCCGAGCATATCCAACTGCTTTTTCGCACGACCGATACGGTAATTTGCTGCTACGACGGCGACAGAGCGGGTCGGGAAGCAGCATGGCGTGCGCTGGAAACCGCATTGCCTTACATGAATGACGGACGTCAGCTACGCTTTATGTTTCTGCCGGACGGCGAAGATCCCGATACGCTGGTGCGGAAAGAGGGAAAAGACGCGTTCGAGGCGCGGATGGAGCAGGCGATGCCGCTCTCCGCTTTCCTGTTCGATACGCTGATGCCGCAGGTTGATCTGCGTTCCCCGGACGGCAGAGCCCAGCTGAGTACGCTGGCGCTGCCGCTGATTAGCCAGGTACCAGGGGAAACGCTGCGTATCTATCTGCGTCAGGAACTGGGCAACAAGTTGGGCATTCTGGACGATAGCCAGCTGGAAAAACTGCTGCCAAAACAAAGCGAAGGCGCGAAGTTGCCCCAGCAGCCCCAGCTAAAACGCACAACCATGCGTATACTGATTGGATTGCTGATCCAGAATCCGGCGCTGGCGACGATGGTTCCTTCGTTGGAAGGGCTGAATAATTCGGAGCTTCCCGGGTTCCCGCTATTCGTAGAGTTAGTGAGTACTTGCGTAGCGCATCCTGGCCTGACGACGGGCCAGTTACTGGAACTTTATCGCGGCACAAAATTTAGCCAAAGCCTTGAAACGCTGGCAACATGGAACCACATGATAGTTGAGGATGAAGTGGAAACCATGTTCAAGGACTCGCTGGCCAGCATGTATGATGCGGCGCTGGAGCGCAGGCTGGAAGAGTTAATTGCGCGCGACCGCACGCACGGCCTGAATGCCGAAGAGCGTCGTGAATTTTGGACGCTCAGCCAGGCCCTGAAAAAACAGTAACAAACGAATTAACAGCGGCGATGGAAACATGATGAAGCGCATATCGTCGCAGCCGGTTTAAACGCTATCAGCAATAGACCGGCAGGAAAAAAGCTTCTGTCAGCATATCCGCGGCTTAAGTGCCGACTATCCGCCAGGTTGAGCCTGGCAGCCGCCACGATGGGCAGCGGCAATAAACCAACGCCCTCACTGTTATTGTTGGCTGCTTAAACTTAGCCGACCAACACCAATCTAATTTAACAGAAGTGTGGATACCGTCTTATGGAGCAAAACCCGCAGTCACAGCTGAAGCTGCTTGTCACCCGTGGTAAGGAGCAAGGCTATCTGACCTATGCCGAGGTCAATGACCATCTGCCGGAAGATATCGTCGACTCCGATCAGATCGAAGACATCATCCAGATGATCAACGACATGGGCATACAGGTTGTGGAAGAAGCGCCTGATGCCGACGATCTGATGCTGAATGAAAACAGCAGCGATACGGACGAAGATGCTGCCGAAGCGGCTGCTCAGGTACTCTCCAGCGTTGAATCTGAAATCGGGCGGACTACCGATCCGGTCCGTATGTACATGCGCGAAATGGGCACCGTCGAACTGCTGACGCGCGAAGGCGAAATCGACATCGCCAAGCGTATCGAAGACGGCATCAACCAGGTGCAGTGTTCCGTTGCCGAATACCCGGAGGCTATCACCTACCTGCTGGAGCAGTACGATCGCGTCGAGGCTGGCGAAGCTCGTCTTTCCGATATGATCACCGGCTTTGTCGATCCGAACGCGGCAGAAGAGATTGCGCCTACGGCAACGCATGTAGGTTCTGAACTCTCTGAAGAAGAGCGCGACGACGACGAAGACGAAGACGAAGAGTCCGACGACGACACCGCTGACGATGACAACAGCATCGACCCGGAACTGGCGCGTGAGAAATTCACCGAGCTGCGCACGCAGTACGAGAAAACGCGTACGGTGATCAAGGCCAAAGGCCGCAGCCATGCCGACGCCGTCAGCGAGATCCAAAACCTGTCCGACGTCTTTAAACAGTTCCGCCTGGTGCCGAAGCAGTTTGACTACCTGGTGAACAACATGCGTACCATGATGGATCGCGTCCGTACTCAGGAACGCCTCATCATGAAACTGTGTGTTGAAATCTGTAAGATGCCGAAAAAGAACTTCATCACGCTGTTCACCGGCAATGAAACCAGCGAAACCTGGTTCAACGCCGCGCTGGCAATGAACAAACCGTGGTCCGAGAAGCTCAAGGACGTGTCGGAAGACGTTCAGCGCAGCCTGATGAAGCTGGCGCAGATTGAAGAAGAGACCGGCCTGACGATTGAACAGGTAAAAGATATCAACCGCCGGATGTCCATCGGCGAAGCGAAAGCGCGTCGTGCGAAAAAAGAGATGGTTGAGGCTAACCTGCGTCTGGTTATCTCTATTGCTAAAAAGTACACCAACCGCGGCCTGCAGTTCCTGGATTTGATCCAGGAAGGCAACATCGGCCTGATGAAGGCCGTAGATAAGTTTGAATATCGCCGTGGCTATAAGTTTTCGACCTATGCTACCTGGTGGATCCGTCAGGCTATCACCCGCTCTATCGCTGACCAGGCGCGCACCATCCGTATCCCGGTGCATATGATTGAGACTATCAACAAGCTCAACCGTATCTCCCGCCAGATGCTGCAGGAAATGGGCCGCGAACCTACGCCGGAAGAGCTGGCCGAGCGGATGCTGATGCCGGAAGATAAAATCCGCAAGGTGCTGAAGATCGCCAAAGAGCCAATCTCCATGGAGACGCCGATCGGTGATGATGAAGATTCGCATCTGGGCGATTTTATCGAAGACACTACGCTGGAGCTGCCGCTGGACTCCGCCACCTCCGAGAGCCTGCGTTCAGCGACTCACGACGTGCTGGCCGGCCTGACGGCGCGTGAAGCGAAAGTGCTGCGTATGCGTTTTGGTATCGATATGAACACCGACCATACGCTGGAAGAAGTCGGCAAGCAGTTTGACGTTACCCGTGAGCGTATTCGTCAGATTGAAGCCAAGGCGCTGCGTAAGCTGCGTCATCCAAGCCGCTCCGAAGTACTGCGCAGCTTCCTGGACGATTAATCCAGCCTGTGTGACAAGAAGCCCCGGCCCAGGCCGGGGCTTTTTTCTATCTGAAGAAGGGTGCTCAAGGATCCTCCCAACAATGCGCCGGCAGACGTCCTGTCCACCGGCGATTTGCCCTACCCTGCGGTGTTGCAGGCTAAGCTGGCCACAACCTCTGTACCTCCCTGCTTAACGTGCAGCTCGCAGAGCGAGCCGCGCGTGATCCAGATAACGGCTATTACCGTTACACAAACCACTATTAAACAGAGCGCGAACAATTTTTGCGCCATCCCAGGCCTCCTTTTCCATTGCTTTACAGCGGGTAAAAGGCTACCTTTACATTGTGGGATGTAGAAAGTAGCCTCACTTTGACTGACGTCGGGTGGGGCTTTTCTCTTTCCGTCCCGGCTGCCCGGAACAAAAAGATCCTGAGCACCCGTCGCGCAGTGTAGCGCGCTTTATCTCCCTCCGCTGGCGCAATTTACTAAACCTGATACTGGATCTGATTTTCCTGCAACAAGCGTGAAAACGGCAGGGCCTAAGGCCGTCTACCGTGGTGATCGTACCAGGGAATATGTAGCGGATTGAATGAAGGCGTTTTTAAGGTGCCTTAAGAAGGGTGCTCAAGGATCCTCCCAACAATGCGCCGGCAGACGTCCTGTCCACAGGCGATTTGCCCTACCCTGCGGTGTTGCAGGCTAAGCTGGCCACAACCTCTGTACCTCCCTGCTTAACGTGCAGCTCGCAGAGCGAGCCGCGCGTGATCCAGATAACGGCTATTACCGTTACACAAACCACTATTAAACAGAGCGCGAACAATTTTTGCGCCATCCCAGGCCTCCTTTTCCATTGCTTTACAGCGGGTAAAAGGCTACCTTTACACTGTTGGATGTAGAAAGTAGCCTCACTTTGACTGACGTCGGGTGGGGCTTTTCTCTTTCTGTCCCGGCTGCCCGGAACAAAAAGATCCTGAGCACCCGTCGCGCAGTGTAACGCCCTTCCTCTCCCCGCGCTGATGCAATTTACTAAAGCTGACGCTGGCTCTGATTTTCCTGCAACGCCGATGTAAATCGTCTCAACGAGCAGCTAAAGCCATTACCAATTCTTTATAGGCCGCCACCAGCTCCTCTTGCGAAGCACGGTTCAGCCCGCTGGGATTGGGTAGCACCCAGACTTCCGTTTCACCCAGCTTATGCGGCTGCCTGCCCCATGCCACCTTACCGACACCGAAAGCCTGCTTATAGGCCTGCTTGCCTAATACCGCCAGCGCCTCGGGCTGATAGCGCATGATCTTATCGACTAACAGTTTGCCGCCTTCGCGTAGCTCCGTAGCAGAAAGCTCCGTAGCCTCACGGGTGGGCCTTTCCACCAGCATGGTGATACCGCAGCGCGTGGTCAGCAGCAGCTTTTCCTCTTCCGGCTTTAGCTGACGCTTGGTGAAACCCGCCTGCCAGATGGTTTTCCAGAAGCGGTTTCCGGGATGCGCAAAATGAAACCCGGTATGCGCAGAAGATT
The DNA here is from genome assembly GCF_051400835.1 of Erwinia artemisiae. Classification (NCBI taxonomy): domain Bacteria; kingdom Pseudomonadati; phylum Pseudomonadota; class Gammaproteobacteria; order Enterobacterales; family Erwiniaceae; genus Erwinia; species Erwinia artemisiae. Next base: position 403,174 of record NZ_JBLFFM010000003.1, read on the forward strand.
TCCCCGGGTTAATGCCGCAAAAAATCACGCTAAGGTCGGGCGCAAGAATATCGTTGATGCCATGTATCTCGGCTTCCATACGTTTTCTCCTGTCGTTCAGGGAAGAGTAAAATAGCTCAGCGCTTCACAGCCTCTTCCTGCTGACAAAGCGGCAATCACTTTCAGGGCGGCCGCCCTGCGTATCTTCATCTTCGTGATCAATAGCTTTAAAGGTAGCTTACGGCGCCATGGCGCTTTTGCTTTGGCGCTCGAAAGCATCGCGCAGCCAGTGTACGAATCCGCTTACGGCCCGTGGGACCTGAGCAGCCCAGGGACGGACGACGTAAAGATGTTCGGCAAAAGCGCCCGGCGTTCGCCACTGCGGCAAAACCTCGACCAGTCTTCCGTCGGCAAGGGCACCCTGCGCGCTGAAATCAGGCAGCAGCGCGATGCCCAATCCTTCCAGCGCGGCATCCCTTATCGATTCGCTATTATTGGTCGCGAAGGGGCCGCTGACATTAACCACGACTTTTTCGCTGCTGTTTTCCCGGCAAAAAGTCCACTGCGGCGTTTCCGTGCCGCGCGGATAGTAGAGGCACTGATGTTCGCTTAGCGCCTGCGGCGTTTGCGGCTGGCCGTACTGGCGCAGATAAACCGGTGATGCCACAACCAGCGCGCGCGTGGCGCATAGCGGTAGCGCTACATGCGTATCGGGCAGCGTATCGCTGTGGCGAATGGCAAGATCGAACCCTTCACTGGCCAGAGAAACCAGCCGATCGGACACTTCCAGCTGTACACGAACCTGGGGATGTTCTTTCAGGAAAGCGGTGATATGCGGCACCAGCTGCTGCCGGGCAAAAGCGACCGGCGCGGTTACGCGGATCAATCCCCGCAGCGGCCCGGCCGAATCGCGCACACTGAAAAAACTCTGTTCTATCTGAGCGAAAGGCGCACGCAGCTCCTCAACCAGTTTTTCGCCCGCGCTGGTCAGCCGCAGGGTACGGGTGGTTCTGGTTACCAATGGCACGCCCGCCTGCTGCTCCAGCTCTTTGATTTTCTGGCTCATGGCGGCCTTGCTGACTTCCAGCCTTTCGGCCGCGCGGGTAAAGCTGCCCTGCTCAGCCAGCACGGTCAGCCAGTGAAGATGTAGCCATAACGCATCGGTTTTTATAGCCATCGTCATTGTTCACTATAATAAATAATCATTTCAACTATAGCGCTTTTTCCCGCGCGCTAATGTCCCTAAAGTAACTTCTGCCGCTCAGGTGCCATTACACTATATTTTAAGGGGAAAACCATGCCATTACTGCAATTTGACGTCATTCAGGGTCGCTCGGAATCGGAACTGAAAACGCTGCTGGATGCCGCGCACCGCGCCGTGCTGGCCGCTTTTAAAGTACCGGCGCGCGATCGCTACCAGATTGTTCACGAAAACAAGCCTTATCAGATGGTGTTTGAGGATACCGGCCTGGGGCTGACGCGCACCGATAACCTGGTGATGGTACGGGTGTTTACCAGTCCACGCAGCGATGAGCAGAAGCAATTTTTTATGGCGGAACTGTGTCGTGAACTACAAGAGAGCTGCGGTATTTCACCGGCCGACGTGATGATCAGCTTTATCACTAACAGCAAGGGCGACTGGAGCTTCGGTAACGGCGTGGCGCAGTATATGACAGGCGAGCTTTAAGGCATGGGCAGTGAAACAATCCCCGGCCGAAGCCGGGGAAAGCGAGCATCAGAAGTCGTAACGCAGACGCACCAGGTTCATATCGCCCAGGTTATCGCTGCTTGAGGTGAAGACGTGTTCATAATCCACGCGGAAACCGTAGTCGAGCTGGAAGGTGATCCCCACGCCGTTATCGATACGCTGATAGTCGCGATCGTTAACGTATTCCAGACGGTCGCCCATCACATACGGCATAAAGGTTTTCAGGCCGTAGTTGCCAACCGGGATGGTGTAGCCCGCGAGGTACTCAATACCCCACGCATCGCCAGCAAAGTAGTTATCCACGCCTTTTTTCTTGCTCAGCAGATAGTTCTGGTAATAGCCGCCGCCAAGCGAGAAGGTCCAGCTGTCTGGCTTCCAGCTAAGGGAAGTCCCGTAAATGTTCTGGTTCCAGGTTTTATCGTCGCCGGTGCCCGGATTACGCATATCAGCACGGGTATAGTTCCACGCCGCGCCCCAGGTCAGCTCTTTGCTCAGATGGTAATCCACGCCCAGCGAGCCGCCGCCCTGACGCTTGTAGCGCAGGCCATCACCCGGCAAATATTCGTTATCGGCAAACAGATAAGAAGCCAGCACGTCCGCATTACCGAAGGTGTTTTTATACTTCAGCATTTTGCGTGAACGGTAAGAACCGTCGTAGTCGCCGTTGATGCCGTTGCCCGGCGCCTGCGCCAGCATGTCGTAGTCCCAGATATCGGTTTTCGCGCCGACCACATCGTAATACACGCTGTTCTGCTGACCGAAGGTCAGTTTACCCCAGGTCTTGCTCTGGAAACCGGTGTAAAGCATACGGCGGCTGGTGTCATGCGCTTTGGCCGCATAATGGTTGTCCCAGTCGAACAGCGCCGGAATATTTACGCCCAGCTCGTAATACCCCACCCAGCTGACATCGTCAAACAGGTAGTAATCGGCCAGGAAACGGAAACGAGTGCCGCCATCAAAGCCGTTACGCTTATAGGCATTTTTACCGTCGTCGCCGGTCAGGTTATTGAACTGGGGACGGATACTGCCGCCAACGGTGAAATTCAGACGGCTCAGCGGATCGCCCGCCTGCGGATCCTGTTTGATCAACGTTACTTCAGCGTTTGCGGCAAAAGACGCTCCGCCCATCACCAGCGCCAGGCCGACAGCCTGACTTAACACGCGCATTTTTGTTAACATTATGTAGCCCTGTAAAGCATTGCTAAAAAAAGAGAGAACGAAAAAGCAAAAAAACGTCACATAAAGCCGATTTTGCGCGCGATTATAGGGATTAAGCGCGGCAGTACAGCGGATAAAAAAGGCTTTTGTAAAATCTCTTATCTATTTTTGTTTTAGAATTGCTAAAAGCGCCTGCCAATAAACGCCCGAGGCGACACGTTTCTCATTCCCTGTCCACGTTGTGCCCCTGTTTCCCGATAACGCTGGAGAGCCTGACCAGGTTTTCGGCAGCGAAGGCCTTAATCTTTAATTAATTTATTTTTAGCTCTGACGATTTGCCCGCGTCCCTGAGCCTCGTTAAACGCGAAGTTAAACAGAACCTCAACGAAAGTTTATCCCCGTGACGGCGGTCATTTTTCTCGCCTGGCCGCTTATTGCCAGCCTTAACCGGCTGCGTTAGATTGGAAGATTCGCTACAAGTTGGTGATGAATACCGGCAGGGACTGCCTTTTTCGGGGAATATAAAAAAATAATGGGATCTGAATCACTTTCACTGCTTCTTTTTATCGCCTCGGCCGCGCTGTACAGCTGGAAAGCTGGAAAAAACAGGCTGGGCTTTTCCGCGATTGTTTTACTTCTGGGCATTTATATCGTGCTGAATGCCTCGCTGCTTGCCAGCAACTACTTTACGGGCGAAGGCATTAATGACGCGGTTATCTATACCCTCACCAACAGCCTGAGCGGCGCGGGCATCGGTAAATATTTGCTGCCGGCCGCAGGCATGGTGCTGGCGCTGCTGGTACTGTTTGCCCTGCTTGCCTGGATCTTACGACGCGGCCGAAAGCGTGGCGGCAGCAAGCTTTGCGGCCTGCTGGCGATTGTGCTGGCGCTGGCCTCGATCAAAACCACGCCCGCTTATCAGCAGGTGGCCGATCTGCTGAAATCGCAGCTGGGCAAAGGCGACTCCGATTTTTACGCGCACTATAAGGTGCCCGGCACGCAGATACGCGGCGATAAACCGAATCTGGTTTATATCTATGCCGAGAGCCTGGAACGCACCTACTTTGACGAAGCAGCCTTTCCCCATCTTGCGCCGGAACTTAACGCCGTCAAAGCGGGTTCGCTGGATTTCAGCAACACTCAGCAGCTGCCCGGCACCGAATATACGATTGCGGGAATGGTCGCCTCGCAGTGCGGTATCCCGCTGTTCGCGCCTTTCGACGGCAACGCCTCCAGCTCGCTTTCAACTTTCTATCCGCAGAATGTCTGCCTGGGCGACATTCTGAAAGCGGCGGGTTATCAAAACTACTTCTACCAGGGCGCCAGCCTGAGCTTTGCCGGTAAAGATCTGTTCCTCTCCTCGCACGGGTTCGACCATCTGTATGGATTTAACGAACTGAAAAGCGTGGTGAAAGATCCGAGCTACCGTAACGACTGGGGCTGGTATGACGATACGGTGCTGGATAGCGTTTACGATAAATATGTCGAGCTGGCGCAGCAGGGTCAGCCTTTCTCGCTGTTTGCTCTGACGGTGGATACGCACCACCCTGACGGTTTTATTTCGCGCAGCTGCCAGCGCAACAGCTATCTGTGGGAAGGCAAACAAAACAAATCTTTCGCCGCTGTCGCCTGCAGCCAGCAGCATATTGCGCATCTGATAGAGCGGATCCGCGCCACGCCGTGGTTTAAAAATACGATTATCGTGGTCAGCTCCGATCATCTGGCAATGAACAATACCGCCTGGAAATTCCTTAACCAGCACGACCGCAGCAATCTCTTCTTTATGCTGCGTGGCGATAACGACGACGGTAAAGTCATTGCGGTTAAGCGCAGCACGCTGGACAACGGCGCGACGGTGCTGGACGCGCTGGGCGGCGATAACTTTATCGGCCTGGGGCGCAGCAGCCTTTCGTCCTCTTCTCTTGCCGCGACTTACCTGAATATCAAAGAGAAGATCAACGAGTGGAAGCCGGACGTGATTAAACTGTGGAATTTTCCGAAGGCGATTGCCGATTATAAAACGGACACGGTGAATAACACCTTCAGCTTTGCCGGCGTGCATTTCAAACTGCCGCTGCTGCTCTCCGTTAAACCGGGCAAAATCGAGCCGAAGTTCGACGTCTATCTGGCGCCGCCGTTAAAACAGCAGCTGGCTAATTTTGCGCCGGATGAGAAGTTCGTCTGGATCGATAGCTGCTTTAAAATGGGCGATGTCTGGGATGAGAAACTGGCGCTTAACAGGCAGCTGTGCATTGCCGACGGCACGCTGAATTCACCGCCAACTATCCGCGAGATCAACCCCGGCGTGACTCAGGGCCGCGTGGGCTTCCGCCAGATTGGTGATCAAAGCGAGGAACGCTATCAGCAAACCGTGACCCGGCTGCGCATTGCCGATGAGGATTTACGCTATGCCTCCGACACGCTGCTGTTTGCCCTGCCTGGCCTGCCAAAACAGGTGCAGAAGGTCACCGGCCTTTCCTATATCGAACCCTGGGGCGGACGTTGGTCGGATGCCGGACTGCTGCCTGAAGTCACCCTTACCTGGCTGGAGCCGCTGCCGGAAACCTTCGATCTGCTGCTGACGGCCCGCGCGTTTGGCGCCAACAGCCAGCGGCCTTTCGTTGTTAAAATTGGCGATAGCGAGCAGACGTTCCGCCTGAGCCATAGCGACAGTACGGTCAGCATTCGCCTGTCCAACCCGACACGGGAACGCACGCTGGTTATCAGAGCGCCGGTGCCGGAAACCACTGCCGAAGGCGCGGTAGCCGGTTTCACCGCCCGTCAGCTTGGCATCGGGCTGGTAAGTTTAAAAGTCGTGCCTGTTCAGTAAATTGTCCTCTCCCCGGCCGCCCTGGCCGGGGAAGCCCGCCGCATTTTTTCTTTTCCGTCCATACCTTATGCGCGATTTCGCTCACAATGCCATCAAGTTTTCACGCCTGCTGCCGATTTAATGCCCCTGTAATGCTAAAGGTTTCCTCAGTGACTCTTTTTTAAACAGCAAGGAACAATCCGGATGATTTCTGTAAAAAACTTGAAAGTCGGCGTGCGCCTCGGCGCGGCGTTTGCCCTGGTAATACTGTTATTAATCGTGGTCAGCGTAACGGCTATTGTAAAAATCGGCAGCATTAACGGCGCGGTGGATCGCATTGTTAACGATCGCTATATCAAGGTGAGGCTGGCTTTTGACGCGCGCGACGGGGTTAACGATCAGATTAAATATCTGCGCGGGATGGTTATTGAGACTTCGCATCCGGAGAAAAACCAGAAGCGTTACGGCCAGCTGGACAGCGTGACGCAGCAAACCAACCAGACGATAGACAAGATTGCCAAACTGCAAACAACCGAAGTCGGCATCAAGAAAATCCAGGCAGTAAAAGAGGCGGCGCAGCAGTTTGAAGCGGCCAAAAGTGAGCTGCTTACTTTAGTGCGCGCCGGTAATCAGGATGCCGCCGCCGACTATGCGCTGATGAAAATGACGCCTGCCCAAACCGCCTATCTGGATATCGTAAAGCGTTTTGCCGACTCACAGTCCGGACAGCTGCAGGCGGAAGGCGCTAACGCCGTTGCCGATGGCGCTACCGCAATCCGCATTACGCTGATTTTCTCCACGCTGGCGGCGTTGCTGGCGGTCGTGCTGGGCTATTTCCTGACCCGCTCTATCGTTGCCCCGCTGCGCGAAGCAGTACGTATTGCTGAAAACGTGGCGGCGGGCGATCTGCGTACGCAGATCCGTGTAAATTCAACTGATGAAACCGGTCAGCTGATGCAGGCGTTGAAAACCATGAATGAAAACCTGCTGCGTATCGTGACCGAAGTTCGCTCCGGCACCGAGCTAATCGCTACCGCCTCCGGCGAAATTTCACTGGGCAATATGGATCTTTCTTCCCGTACCGAGCAGCAGGCCAGCTCGCTGGAGGAGACCGCCTCCGCAATGGAGCAGATGACCTCTACCGTGAAGCAAAACGCAGACAATGCTCGTCAGGCTAACGAGCTGGCCGCGCTGGCCTCGAAAGTAGCCGTGCAGAGCGGCTCGGCGGTGAATCAGGTCGTCAGCACCATGGAAATGATCAACACCTCGTCGAAGAAAATTGTCGACATTATCAGCGTGATTGACGGCATCGCCTTCCAGACCAATATCCTGGCGCTTAACGCCGCCGTGGAAGCCGCTCGCGCGGGCGAGCAGGGTCGCGGCTTCGCCGTTGTCGCCTCGGAAGTCCGCAACCTGGCGCAGCGTTCGGCCTCCGCCGCTAAAGAAATTGCGCAGCTGATCCAGGATTCCGTGAATAAAGTGGACGAAGGCGGCAAGCAGGTCGCCAAAGCGGGCACCACGATGGAAGAAGTGCTGGCCAGCGTGAAAAGCGTGACGGAAATCATGGGCGAAATCTCTATCGCCAGCCACGAGCAGAGCACCGGCATTGATGAGATCAATATGGCGATTACCCAGATGGATCAGGTTACGCAGCAGAACGCCTCGCTGGTGAATGAATCCGCCGCCGCCGCGCAATCGCTGCAGGAACAGGCTGAACAGCTTTCCCGCGCCATCGGCATCTTCAAAGTAAGCCACAACGCGGCCTGACGGCTAACGGCGGCCCGTAAAAAAGAGGGCCGCCGCTCTTTTTTCCTCTCCAGGAAAAAGATTAGTATAAGGGCACTTTTCCGCTCCCGATGGATATACGCACGTTGAAACCACTCCACCTGCTGGCGCTCTGCGTCCTTTTTCCGCTCGGCGCGCTGGCCGCAAGAACCTCTCCCGATCCTTTACTGGCCTCGCAGATTGTCGATCGCTACGCGCAGAATATCTTCTATAACACCAAAGCGACCGGCATGGCGATGGTGGCGATTGACGCCAACCAGCGCGTCTTTACCAGTCTTGGCTCGGTGCGTCCCGGCAGCAGCGTCAGGCCGCAGAAAACGTCCGTTATCCGTATTGCTTCGCTGACCAAGCTGATGACCAGCGAGCTGCTGGTTAAGCTCGCGGAGAAAGGCGTGGTGCGGCTTGACGATCCGCTAAGCAAATATGCGCCGCCGGGCAGCGCGGTACCGGCCTATGCAGGCCAGACGATCCGCCTGATTAATCTGGCTACGCATACCAGCGGTTTGCCCCGCGAGCAGCCCGGCGGCAAGCCGAACCGGCCTGTTTTCGTCTGGCCAACCGCCAGCCAGCGCTGGAACTGGCTGAAACATGCGCAGCTGAAAGCCGCGCCGGGCACCCGCGCCGCCTATTCCAATCTGGCTTTCGATCTGCTGGGCGATGCGCTGGCTCGCGCCGCAGGCACCTCCTATCCGGCGTTGCTACAGCGTGAAATTACGCGCCCTTTAGGCATGAAGGATACGACTTTTACCCCCTCGCCCGAGCAGTGTTCGCGTCTGATGATCGCGGAAAAAGGCGCCAGCCCCTGCACCAATACGCTGGCCGCTATCGGCAGCGGCGGCGTCTATTCGACGCCTGACGATATGGGACGCTGGATGCAGCAGTTCCTGTCTTCCGATCTGCAGGCGCGTTCGCCGCAGGCCGATCGCATTCAGACCATGATTTATCAGCGAGGCCAGCTGACCAACGTCGAGGGAATGGACGTGCCGGGCAAAGCCTCCGCGCTGGGTATGGGCTGGGTTTATATGGCGCCGCAGGGCGGCCGCCCGGGCATTATCCAGAAAACCGGCGGCGGCGGCGGCTTTATTACCTATATGGCGATGGTGCCGCGCTATAGCGTCGGCGTGTTTATCGTGGTGACGCGCTCGCCGCAGACCCGCTTCACGCCGATGAGCGACGGCGTAAATAATCTGCTGACGGAACTAATCGGCAACACGCCGGACAGCGCGCAGCTGGCCGCCTCCATAATGGAAAGCGAGTAGCTGTCGACGGCGATGGTCTTGCTGGGTTATCGCCGCCCTGCCGCATAAGCGTATTGAAAACGTGGCGGCGGTATTCGTCTGAGCGGGGAAACCCGCTCTTTTCCACCGACATTTCCTGAGCGCCCCGGCGTTTGTTAAGCTGGGCTTTAAAGTTCATTTATCAGGAGCCAGCGTGCAGGAAAAAACAGAACCGGCAGGGAAAAAACCGCGCGAACCTCGTACACCGCGACAGCCGCGCACGCCCAGAGAAACGCTGGAACCGCGTGAACCAAGAGAGCCACGGGAACCGCGAACGCCGCGAGAACCGCGTAAACCCCGAGAACCGCGCGCACCACGGCAGTCACGCTTGCCAGAAGAACGGCACACGTCAGGAGAGTCGCATACACCAGGAGACACTAGCGTACTATGGGAGCTGTGCCCATCAGCAGAGGCTTGCACGCCAAAAGAGTCTCGTGCACTACAGGAGCTGTGCGAATCAGAAGAGCCTCGCATGCCAGAAAAGTCCTGTACACCGCGAGAACCTCGCCCATCAGAAGAACCGCACGAGCCCCGTCAGACCAAAGCTGACGCCACGCCTTGCTCTGAAAAAAGCGGATGGACCGGCGCAAAAAAGCGGATTACGTCAGGCATAAATAAAATCAGGCAGAGAATATCGTCGCGGCTGGGCTTATAAAACATCGGCCGCCAGGACGCCTTTTCCTTTATTTCGGCCGGGCTGCCGAGCGTTCAGCCCAACGATGCTATTCAACGCGAATGTAATGGCCAGCCGCAGAAACGTTATGACCAAACCCGCAGTCACCGTTAACCTGAGTCGTTAAATCCATTGGGGTAAAGAGCAGCGTGACATCGCAGTTGCCCCAGTCACCTTCCTCACGTTGTTGCAGTACGCCTCTGCCGTTCTGGATGGTGGCCTTTCCTTCAAGGCTGCCGATATTCGGGCCGTAGTACATCGCCATCAGCCCTGGCGAGACGCCATCAAAGTTAATTTTGTAATGGTCCTGTTCTGCCGAGATGCTGTAGCTATTCCACATCCCTTTTCCTGCGTATTCCCAGTACTCACCAGCGGGCGAAGCAGGCTGCGGTAAGGCAGCAAGTTTCTCTTTTATTAACCCCAGATTATATTGCGATTTGGCGTCTTTCTCATCAATCAGCAGCCAGGCTTTTGCCTTACGATAGTCTCCCTGACGTATCCAGGTGAGCGCCACATTATTATAAGCTACCGCAATAGCGCTATCTGGAAGCTGGCAACTTTCACTCCAGGCTACCTGTTCTGTATAGCTGTCGCGTGCCTTTTCATACTGCTTTGCTTTATAAGCTTTATCGCCTGCTGCGGCATAGTTCTTAATTTTCATACAGTCGATTTCAGGGTGATCCGCATCGGCAAAGGCCATCATTGGGGAAACCATCAAAACTCCGGCCGTGATTGCACGTAACATAGCTCTACCTTATAAAATTAACGGACCCGCAGCTTAACAAACCCTACCGTAAAGATAAGCCCTGATAGTCATTACTCCATCCTGAAGACTCGCCGTGACCTGATCTTAATCAATACTCGTCCGGGCATTCCTCCGCATATTTCCAGCCAGTGATAATAACGTTTGTGATTTTAAAAAATTTGAAACGAGTGGAGAAGATGATGCTACAAAGAATGATTCTGAACGAGACCTCCTGGTTCGGTCCCGGCGCTATCTCGCAAATCGTCCATGAAGTCAGCCAGCGCAGCCTTAAAAAAGCGCTGCTGGTCACGGATAAAACGCTGCTTAAAGCGGGCGTAATTGAAAAGGTCACCTCGCTGCTGGATCGGCATCATCTTCCTTACGTCATTTATGACGAGGTGGTGCCGAACCCGACTATCGCCGTCGTTACCCAAGGCGTGGCGGCATTTAAAGCCGCACAGGCGGACTATCTGATCGCCATCGGCGGCGGCTCGCCGCAGGATACGGCAAAAGCTATCGGCATCATTATCAACAACCCTGAATTCGCCGATGTTCGCAGTCTGGAAGGCTTTGCCAAAACCAAAAATCCCTGCGTACCGATTATCGCCATCCCGACCACGGCAGGCACGGCGGCGGAAGTCACCATTAACTACGTGATTACGGATGAGGAAAATCGCCGTAAATTTGTCTGCATCGATCCGCACGACATTCCGGTCGTCGCTATTATCGATGCGGACATGATGGCGAGTATGCCGCCTTCGCTCAAGGCCGCCACGGGGATCGATGCGCTGACCCACGCTATCGAAGGCTTCACCACTAAGGGCGCCTGGGAGCTGACCGACGCACTGCATCTGAAGGCGATTCAAATTATCAACCGTTCGCTGCGCGCTTCCGTAGCTGGCGACAAGCAGGGCGTAGAGGATATGGCGCTGGGCCAGTACGTGGCAGGCATGGGCTTTTCCAACGTCGGGCTGGGCCTGGTGCACGGTATGGCTCACCCGCTGGGCGCGTTCTACAACGTGCCGCACGGCGTCGCCAACGCCATTATCCTGCCGCACGTTATGGCGTGGAACGCCGATTTCACCGGCGAGAAGTACCGTGATATCGCCCGTGCGATGGGCGTCACCAGGGTGTGCAGCATGAGTCTGGGCGAGGCAAGAGAAGCCGCCGTGGAAGCCGTCCGACAGCTTTCTGTCGACGTCGGCATTCCTGCCCGCCTGCGCGATGTGGGCATGAAAGAAGAAGATATTCCGGCGCTGGCGCAGGCCGCCCTGGACGATGTTTGCACCGGCGGCAATCCACGAGAAGCAACGCTGGACGATATCGCCAGCCTCTACCGCAAAATCTATTGATCGCACGCTATGCAGGCCGCTGCGCCTGCATGTTGCGCAGGCAGTGAAGCCGCCTGCCGGAACGCTGCTGAATGATTGATGCCGCAATCGGCCAGGCACAAGATAGCTGATGGCGGCGTCATGGCTTGATACATGACAAAAAAGAGTAAGCAGATGCGGTGTGGCCCTTGCTGCTTTGCTAACGAACGGCTCGTTCAGGGATGGTTACAGTGAAATACGCCTCAATACCTTTTAACCAGAATCACAATGGCTGGCTGCGCGAGACGCCTGCAAGCCGTCCTGCGCTGCGCGGCGACTGCGAAGCGGACTGGGCGATCGTCGGCGCAGGCTTTGCCGGTCTGGCTTTCGCTCGTCGGCTGGCCAGTCACAATCCGAACCTGAAAATTGTGGTGGTTGATGCCGCCAGCGCGGCGGAAAGCTCTTCAGCCAGAAACTCCGGCTTTGCGATCGGCCTGCCGCATAATATTGGCAGCTCGACGGCGGAGCTGAAAAAGGCGCAGGATTATCGATCCTTATTACAGGCCGGGATCGACGAATTAAAAACGATCGTGACGGATCGAGGGATCGATTGCGAATGGGAGAAGGCCGGGAAGTATCACTGCCAGGCCGATGCACGCAGCGAAAGCGTGTTGCAGGAGTATCGCGATAACCTTGAGCTGATGGACGAGGCTTATGAGGTGCTAGACCGCGAGACGCTGTCGCAAAAGCTGGGCACGCATTTTTATCACAAGGGCATCTATACGCCGGGCGCGGTGCTGCTCAACCCGGCAAGCCTGGCGATCGGGCTGGCCGCAACGCTGCCGGAAAACGTCACTCTTTATGATATGACGCCGGTGATGGCCATTCACTACGGCAAAATAAATCGCCTTGTCACGCCTTTCGGCACGCTTTGTGCGCCGAAAGTGATGCTGGCAACCGCTGCCCTTTCCCGCGAACTGGCACCGGGCATCAGCAAGCAGGCGGCCATGGCGACTTTCGCCAGCCTGACCGCGCCGCTAACCGATGAACAGCGCCAGCGGCTGCCGATCATGAAGAGCTGGGGCCTGACGCCGGTTAACGCCATCGCGGGCGCCACGCTGCGCTACACCGCCGATCGCCGCATTTTAATTCGTCAACACGTGGTGCCGGCCCTGCACGGCCGCGTAACTGCTACGCAAACTTATGCCGCCACGCGGCTGCACAGAGCCACGTTCAACAAAATTTTCCCCCAGCTCACGGACGTCAGCCTGACCCACAGCTGGTCGGGCACCATCAGCGTAACCCGCAACGGCGCGCCGGTCTGGGGCGCGCTGAGCGGCGCTGTTTACACCGCCAGCGGCTGCAACGGGGCGGGGATCTCTAAGCAGACTATCGCGGGATCGCTGCTGGCCGATTATGCGCTGGGCTATGATAATCCGCTGACGGCCACGATGCTGGCGCTGGGCGAAGCAAATTACCTGCCGCCCTCCCCGCTGCTGGATGCGGCCATTGCTGGCTCGCTGCTGAAAGAGCGCTGGCTGGGGAGAAAGGAAGCGTAAGGCGGGCACCGCCGCGAATCGCTTTATTTACTCAGCCATTAGCGGCGGCGTAAGGTTTTAGGTAGTAATGCCTTTGAATAGCAAGCCGGACAGCTCTGACTGTAGCTACAGGCAATTTTGCAGCGTAAATATCAGACAGACATATACGCTGCAGACTAAAAAAATTAAAACCGGGCTTTATTATTCCGTCGGCCTCTCCGCTCAGCCAAATCTCGTCATCTCTGCCAGCACACTGTAATTATCTTCTACCGGCAGCAGCTTTTGCTATTTATCAAACATCGGCCAGGGTCAGGAAGCGCCAAAAAGGAGACGATCGCCGATCTGAATATCGCCGCACGACCAAAGCAGGCTCAGGCAGCGCGGCGGCATTCCATCTGTATAAAAAATATTTGTCAGCTGTGAAGCCGTGCACTATTAAAGCGTATTGCTTACGTTACATTACCCTGATATCGACTTGCATAAGGTATTTAGCATGGAAGCTGAATATAAGATCGCGGATTTTCTGGATACGCACAGGCTGCAAAAGCTACAGGACAACTTCAGCCAGACAATGAGGATTGCGCTGGTAGTGGTGGACGCCACTGGTCTCCCCGTCACCAGGCCAAGCGGCTTTTCTGACTTTTGCGCCCGCTACCGCCAAAACCCGGACCAGGCGGAACGCTGCCACGCCTGCGACAATGCCGGCGGTCGGGCGGCCATGCAGGCGCGGAAACCGGTCATCTACCGCTGCTGCTGCGGCATGGTTGAGTTTGCCGTACCTGTGGTTATTAACGAGCATTATCTGGGCGCTTTTATTGCGGGTCAGGCCAGAGTTGAAGCGGAAAAGGCAAAAACGATCCCCTGCATTCTGCCCAATCGCCCGCGTCGAAAAATCACCCCCTCTCTGAAGCGCTTTCATCAGGCAATACCGATTACCCCCTATCGCCGCTTTGAGCTACTGGCTGAAACCCTGCTGCATATGGCTTCCTGCCTGGTGGAACAGGCCTGGGCCACCACCATACAGCGCGAACTGCATAAAAAAGAACGGCAGCTGACCCGTGAATTGCGCAGGCGAGTGGAAACGGAAAAACTGCTGCACGAGGCGGAATTTAAAGCGCTGAGCTACCAGCTTAATCCGCATTTTTTATTTAACGTGCTGAATACCATTGGCCGACTGGCCTTTCTGGAAGAAGCGCCGCGGACGGAAGCCATGGTGCATGATTTCTCCGATATGATGCGCTATCTGCTACGCAAAAATAATCATGCCGTTATCACGCTTGAACAAGAGATCCACTACGTCAACAGCTATATGGCAGTGCAGAAAGTCAGAATGCCGGACCGTTTCACTTATCTTTGCGCTATTCCGGAAAAATATTATGGCGTCGCCTGCCCTTTTTTAACGCTGCAACCGCTGGCGGAAAATTTCTTTAATTACGTTGTTGAACCGCGGGAAATACCTGCCGTACTCCATATTCGCGCAACCGACGATGGTCGCGATCTTATTATTGAGGTCAGCGATAACGGCGATGGCATCGCACAACAGACGATAACCCAAATTTTAAGCGGGCCACCGGACAATAAACAGGGAATAGGCATCAGGAATATTATGCAGCGCCTGCAGCTGCTGTTTGGCGACGCTTACGGGCTGGAGATCTTTAGCGCCCACCGTCCCATGATGGGCACCACCATCAAACTTCGTTTTCCTCTTCGGCCTCAGTCGTAACACAGGAGCCGGTTATGTCCACCGTGGTGATAGTTGAAGATGAACCGATGGAAGCGGAAAGCCTGCGCCGCATCGTAGCGGCCAGTCAGCAAGGCGTGCTGATTTATGACGCTCCGACCGGTAGAAAAGCCATGCAGCTGATTGATGAACTGCCGCATATCGACCTGATTTTTGTCGACCTGACCATTCCCCGCCCCGACGGCAGGCAGGTTATTCAGTATCTGCGCACCAAAAGCAGCGCTACCCGCGTTATCGTCACCAGCGCCAGCGACGACTTTGATCTTCTGCGTAGTATGCTGCCTTTGCAGATTGAAGATTATCTGCTGAAACCGATAAAAAAGCAGGCCATCATTGATAAGGTTAACGGTAGCCTGAGCGCTGATGCGCACGGAATGGCCCGTGGCGAAGCGCTGAAGCGGCGGCTTCAGACGCTTATCGCCCGGTGTGACTATCCACAATGGCATGACCTGCTGTTGGACGTACACAAACGCGCCTTTCTTGGGGACAACCAGGCAAGCCGCGAGCTGGTTCTGCTGCTGGAACTGATATGTCGGCAGGCGTCATTAAGGCCGCCGATGCGGGAGAAAATCGGCATGCTGGCGCTACAGGTCGAGCAGGACGGCGTAAGCCAGGCGCGTTATCGGCGTCTGGTTCTGCTGCTGTTGCAGGCAAGCCGGGAAATATTTGATGCAGCCCTGAAAACAAGCACGCAGTCCTTTGTCGCCCGGGCAAAATTTCATATTGAACGAGGCATAACGGAAAATGTCACGCTGGATGGTATTGCCGCCAAATCTTTTATCAGCGCCTGCTACCTGAGCCGAAAGTTTAAAAAAGAGACGGGCACAGGTTTTTCCGCTTACGTTAGCCATCGCAAAATGCAGTTTGCCTGCGCCCTGTTACAGTTCAGCGATCTGAATATTCATACCGTTGCACTGGAGCTTGGCTGGCAGGATGCCAACTATTTCTGCCGCATTTTTAAAAAGGAAACGGGCATGGCGCCGTCAGACTACTGTCGTCAGATGACGGCGACCGGAAACAATAAAGACCAGACAAAAAAGTCTCTGTAACGGGCAAAATAGTTTCCCTGGCTCCGTCAGGGAGGCCGGTAAAATAGCGGGATAACATTAAGGAGAACGCTATGCCCGGAAAAAGCCTTGGGCTGATTGAAACCGTGGGGCTGGCCGCCGCGGTGGAAGCCGCCGATGCGGCCCTGAAATCGGCCAACGTGACGCTGGCAGGCTGCGAGCAGACCAAAGGAAACGGCCTGATACTGGTGAGATTAACGGGAGAGGTGTCGGCGGTGAATGCTGCCGTCGAAGCAGGCGCGGTGGCAGCCAGCCGCATGGGCAAGCTTTACGCCCGTCGGGTCATAGCCAGAGCGGCAGAGGGCATTGAGGCGATGACGCAAATTACCTGTAAATCGGTAGCCCCAACGCGGCCTGCTTTGCCTGCCGACACAGGCGCGAAGACTGCTTTGCATGACGACGTAACGGCGAAAGCTGTTGTGCCTGACGTCACCTTAACGCAGCTGGTTTCGCCTGGTGATGCACCAGTACAACCCAGGTCCGAAGCAGAGACAGATCCGGTCAATAACGGAGCGGATATCAACGCCAACGAGCCGTCTTCCGATGCGATATCCCCTGTTCAGGATGCTGTAACTAAAGGTAATAAGTCGGCACGTCGTTCCGGTCAACGCAAAAAATAGGCGGTGGTGGCGCCGCGCTTTTCCTTATCACCAGCCAACCGTGCGTCTTTCCTTTACCGCAGCCGATCTCATATCTTTACCACCAGCCAAACCGTATACCTTTCCTTTACCGCGGTCGCTCCCGTGTCTTTATCACCAGCCAAACCGTATACCTTTCCTTTACCGCAGTCGATCCCGTCTCTTTATCACCAGCCGACCGTGTACCTTTCCTTTACCCCACTCAACGTGCTTTTACCTCCGGCCAACCGTGTCATCTCCTTTACCCCGATTGCCCCTCTGCTTTGATCACCAGGCGACCACGTGCCCTGGCCGTCGGCCAACGCTGTCCGTTTGTTGCGATCGCCCAATCACCATCGCTAGCCGCCGGTATGGCAGGTAAATCCCAGCCCTTCCACTACCGCTTTCAGCGGCCCGATGTCGACTTTTACGGCGCTTTCCCGCAGCGGATAGTTGCGGCCCAGCAGAGCATATTTGTTTTCGCCAAAATTATGGTAGGGCAGCAAATGGATCTCGGTGACGTTCATCATCAGTCGGGCGAATTCCGCGATGCGCCGAACCTCTTCGGGGCTGTCGTTAACGCCGGGGATCACCGGCACACGCACCACCGTTTTGGTAATAAAAGAGATGCGCAGCAGATTTTCCAGAATACGTCGGTTATCCACGCCGGTATTTTCCCGGTGCACCGTCGGATGAATAGCTTTGATATCCGTCAGCGCCAGATCGACCCACGGAAATACCTCATCAATCACCTCTTTACTGGTTAAACCGGTGGTTTCTATTGCGGTATGCCAGCCCTTCGCCTTGCAGGCTTTCAGCAATTCGCGAGCGAACTCAGGCTGCGCCAGCGGCTCGCCGCCCGAGAGCGTGATGCCGCCGCCGGATCGTCGGAACAAATTTTCCTCTTTCTGTAGCTCGCGCATTACCTGGCCGACCGTCATGCGCTTTCCTTTCATCTCCAGCGCGCCGGTCGGACAAACCTGCGTACAGTCGCCGCACTGCGTGCAGCGCGTGCGATCCACAAAGAAAGGATTGTCCGGCGACAGCGCCTGCGTGGGACACACGCTCAGGCACTTCCCGCAGCGGATGCAGTCACGGTTTTTAAAAAGCAGCTCTGGCCCGGGGCGCTGCGACTCCGGGTTGCAGCACCATTTACAGGCCAGCGGGCAGCCTTTAAAAAACGGGATAGTGCGAATGCCCGGCCCGTCATGCAGCGAATAGCGCTGAATATTAAACAGCACGCCTTCCGTTTCGTAGTCGACTTTCATCCTGTGTCCTGCTGGCTGGCAACCACGCCGGCCGCATCAAAAGTGCTGTTCGGTACGGCTGATAATGTCGTCCTGAACCTCTTTGGCCAGCACCACAAACTGCGCGCTGTAGCCTGCCACGCGCACCACCAGATCCTGATGCTGCTGCGGATCTTTTTGCGCACGCAGCAGCGTGTCGCGATCCACCACGTTGAACTGCACGTGCATCCCTTTTTTATCAAAATAGTTGCGTACCAGGCTGCCGAAGTTGCGCAGCCCTTTCTCCCCCGCCAGCGCGGAAGGCAAAAACTTCTGATTGTAGAGGGTGCCGTTAGAGGCGATAAAGTGATCCAGCTTGGCTACCGAGCTGGCGGCGGCGGTCGGCCCTGAGCCGTCTTTGCCCTGCCGTGGCGACACGCCGTCTGCCAGCGGCGCTTTTGCCAGGCGACCGTCGGGCAGCGCGCCCACGTCCTTGCCAAACAGCACGTTGGCCGAGACGGGATAGATGCCGGCCTGAAACTGGCCGCCGCGCGGATTGCGGTATTTTTCCACTTCGCGACAGTAGATCAGCGCGCAGCGCCGGGCCACCAGGTCTACCTCGTCAATGTCATTGCCGAAGCAGGGCGTATTTTCCAGAATGCGGCGGATCTCAGCAAAACGCTGGCTGCCTTGCGGGGCCGCCGTGGAGGAGAGCCGACGATAAACTTCTTCTTTGATCGCCGCCGCGTCCAGCGATCCGTCCCGATCGATAATTTGCTGTACCATGGCGCAGAGGTCGTTTTCGCTCAGCGATGCCTGAGGCGAGCTGTCGGCTGCGTGACCAAAATTGCTTTCCAGCGCGCTTTTCAGTTCAGCAAGCGTCAGCTTGCCCTCTTCAAACACCTGCTTCTGGATGGCGTAAACGGAGTCGCCGGTATCGGCCACGCCAAACGCCTGCGGGCCGGTAAAGTTATAGATAGCGCCGCCTTCCTGCAAGGATTTGCCCCGCCCGATACAGTCATCCACCAGCGCAGAGAGAAACGGCAGCGGGCAACGTTCGCCGTGCGCGAGATCGACGCTGTTGCAGGCCTCTACCAGCTGATGGACGAAATGCGTCATCTGCTGCTGAAAAGCCTGGTAAAAGTCGTCCATGCCGCGCCAGCTGGTCATCTCGCCGGTTATCGGCCCCAGCTGCTTGCCGCCTGCCCGTCCGTTGTTCAGCGTGATTTCCAGCACCTTAGCCACGTTAAAGAAGGCCGCGTCGTGCCAGCCTTCGGTACGGTGCGGCGCCTGCGGCTCCACGCAGCCGATAATGCAGTAATCTCTGGCATCCTGCAGCGAAACGCCGCGATTTTGCAGCGCCGGGATAATCACCTCGTCGTTATAAATGGCCGGAACGCCCAGCCCCAGACGCACCACCTCGCAGGCGCGGAATAAAAACTCGTCGGGCGTACCCTGCCAGACGCGAATGGAGAAAGAAGGCTGCGGCAGGCGAACGTGCGCGGTTGCCTCCATGCACATATAGCTCAGCGGATTCGTAGCGTCGCGCCCCTCTTCCGTCTGGCCGCCAACGCAAAGGTTCTGGAACACGGCATAACCGGCGAAAGCCTGCGCGGAGACTTCGTCGCGGGTTTTATTGATGTCGTTAAGCTTGATCCAGCAGCAGTCCACCAGCTCCTGAGCAAACTCCGGCGTAATGCTGCTGCCCGCCGCCAGATAAGGATACATATACTGATCGAAACGGCCTGGCGAAATCGAGTGGCCGCTGGATTCAATCTGCAACATGCTCTGAATAAACCAGAAGGTCTGACAGGCCTGCCAGAAAGTGGTCGCGCCCTGCTCCGGCACCTGTCGGCAATTTTGCGCAATCTGCTCCAGCTCGCGTTTGCGCTGCGGATTGTTTTCCGCCTGCGCCAGCCGCGCCGCTTCCTGCGCATAGCGATGGGCAAAAGCGATAGCGGCCTGATAGCTGATAATCACCGCCTGATAAAACTGCTCTTTTTTCAGGTAGTCGGGGCGGCTGCGATCCAGCTTCGCCAGCGCTTCGTTTACCTCTGCGATAATGCCGCGAAAACCGATTTTTAACACCTTGCCGTAATCCACGCTGACGTGCCCCACGCCGCCATAAAAGTAGTTGCCGACGGTAAAGACGCCGCCCGCCATGCTCTCTTTGGTGGCGTCAGACATATAGGACGCGGCCAGCGAGCTAGTGGTTTTGCCCGGCCAGTATTTAAAGGCTTCGCTCAGCGCCTGGGCGGTTTCCTTTTCGATAATAAAGGGATCGGCCAGACGGTGCTCCATCGTTTCGAACTCTTTTTCCACCCATTCAAAGGAAAATTCCGGACAGATTTCGGTAGAGCGCGGATGGATGGTGACTGCGCCGACAATCAGCTCATCCGCGCGGATGGTGATCGGCAGCTCGTGAAAGATTTTTTCAATAACTCTGGCGCGCCGCATGATGGCGGGCAGATGCTCATACTGCTGATAAGCCAGCGTCGCCAGCGTGGCGCGCTCCGATTCCACGTACGGCTTCGCCTGCAGGAGCGTGTTTTTAAGCCTGAGGATACGATCGGTCGGACTGGAAAAGCCTTTTTCCAACATAGTGATAACTCCCGAAAAAGCGTTTTGTTTATGGCCCTGGGGCTTAAGCGCCGAGGTGCTGTTCAATCAGCCGCATCGCCTCCGCCACCGCCGCCACCTCGCCGAAGATCGCCAGCGAAGTGATATGCTGCGGGCAGCTGCCGAAAATCTCCGAAACCATGACGTCGGCGCCTTTACTGGCCAGGTCGGCACAGAAATAGAGATCGGGCACCGGCAGCATTAACAGCGCGACGGCGTCCACACGCAGCAGATCCAGCCGCGTTCTGAATTCCGACGGCATCCGGCGCCTGAGCATCGCCAGCGTTTCCGGCGTGGGGGCGTTGATAATGCGCGTTTTCATCAGCGGATATTCAGCGCCTCGACCATGACGCAGCGGCGCCTTCTGGCGAAGGTGCGCGCCGAGGTCAGCCCTTCGCCCGTTGGCCCGGCGATAGTAAAGGTGGTGTGGCCTTCGCCGCCGACGCCCAGCCCGGCGTAAGACGGCCCGTTTTTCACAAAGATGGTGGTTTGGATCTGCCGCGCCATGCGGGTCAGCTTCTCTACGTTGGTAGAGTGCATCACCGCCGTATGACGGTTGCCCTGCTCCACGCAAACGGCCAGCTCGATGGCTTCGTCAACGTTATCCACGCGCACCAGCGGCAGCACCGGCATCATCAATTCATGCACGACAAAAGGATGCGTCGCTTCGGTTTCAATCAGGATGACTCTGGTTTCCGCCGGCGCATCAATGCCCAGCTGTTGCAGGATATAGCGCGCGTCTTTGCCGACAAACGCCGTATTCGGGCCGCTGCCTTTGTCGTTCAGCACCAGCGTTTGCAGCTGCTGAATAAGCTTTTTGTCGCTCAGCAGGTAAGCGCCGCTTTTCTTCATGCAGTGGATCAGATAATCCGCCGCCTGGCTGACTACAATCACCTCTTTTTCCGCCGTGCACGGCAGGTTGTTGTCAAAGCTACAGCCGTTGATGATATCGCGGGCGGCCTGTTCGATATCGGCCGTTTCATCCACGACGGCAGGCGGATTGCCCGCGCCTGCGCCAACGGCTTTTTTACCGGAGGACATCACCGTTTTCACAATGGCCGGGCCGCCGGTCGCCACCAGCATAGCGATGCGCGGATCCTTAATCAGCGCGTTGGTATTTTCTACAGAGGGCTGCGCAACCGTCACTACCAGATTATCCGGCGCGCCCAGCGCGGCGAGTTTGTTATTGATAAGCGCCACCGTATACAGCGACACTCTGCGGGAGCGAGGATGCGGACTGAAGACCACCGCATTGCCGGCGGCCAGCATACTGATGCTGTTATTGATTAGCGTCTCGGTCGGATTGGTAGTCGGCGTGATAGCGCCGATAACGCCATAGGCCGAATATTCCGTCAGCGTCAGGCCGCCATCGCCGCTTTGCGCGCAGGTCGGCAGGTCTTCCGGGCCGGGCGTTTTCAGCGCGGCAAGGCGGTTTTTAATCACCTTATCCGCCACGTTGCCCATGCCGGTTTCTTCAACCGCCATGCGGGAGAGCGTTTGCAGCACCTCCTCCTGTAAAAACGCCTCGCGGATGCCGTTGATAAAGGTCGTGCGATCCTGCATAGAGCAATGGCGATACTGCACCTGGGCCAGCACGGCCGCGCCGATCGCCTCGTCCATCGTGGCGAAAACGCCTGCTTCCTCCGTCTCCGTGACGGCGGATCTTTTCACGTCTTCCGGGTTTGCGCTGCTCTGCGCCAGCGCCCGGGCGACCATGGCCGCCAGCGCCGGATTTTCGGCATCGGCAGCGGGCGTGGTGCGGGTAAATTTGCTCAGGACGTTTTCCACCGCCTGAGCGATCTCGCTGTCATTCATGCTTCCCTTCCTTACCGCGCGATCAGATATAGGGTGTGGTAGTTGAGTGGATGGGCGCCGGATCGAGCGTGGCCAACAGCTGTAATCCCACTTCGCGCGCGGCCGTGACCGCCTGGCGCACCGCGCCGGAATCGCCAGCGAAAGTAAAGATCGCCTCGTTGCTGAAGCTGGTGCCTTTGGCCGGGCTGGCGTAGCCAACAGGTTCAATAACCGCCGCCTTGGCCGCCACGTCGGCGATAACGATGCCTATCGCCGCTGGCGAAGCGCAGGTCATACCGAACGCTTTGCCAACCGGCGCGCCGAAGGCTTTATTCAGCGCGTGGCTGGCGCGGGCGGTGTACTGAAATTCCAGATGCCCGGCCGGCGAGCCGTAAACGTCGCCCATCGTCCGTTCGATTTCATCCAGCGTGACCTCCACCGCCCGGCGCACATCCGAGACGTCTGCCGCGCCGAACAGGATCAGGCAGCCGTGTCCGCCGCCGCCTTCCGTATCACGCGCCAGCTCAATGGCGACGATCTCGCTGTTGGTGGCCTTAACGGCTTCATCCGCAGCGAAAATATGCGGGCCCGCGCCGGTTCTGGCGCCGATAATGCCCAGCGAGCGGAACCGGCCGTCGATAGCCATCACCTCATGAAGCTGGCTATCGACATTGGCGATCACCAGGCCGATGGTATGGCCGAGCGCGGTACCGACAAACTCGGTCAGGCCGCAGCCGCTGCGCTTCTCTGGCTGGCCGATAGCCCTGGAAATAATCTGTTCGACAAGATTGTCCTGCATGGCTTGTCCTCAGGCCGTTACTCCGTGGCCGTTTTTAATATTTTTTCTACTTCAACATGCGGGCGGGGGATCACGTGAACCGAGACCAGCTCGCCGACCTTGGCCGCTGCCACGGAACCGGCATCGGTTGCCGCTTTTACCGCGCCCACGTCGCCGCGTACCATCACCGTGACCAGCCCGGAACCGATTTTCTCGTAGCCGACCAGCGTCACATTGGCCGATTTCACCATGGTATCTGCCGCTTCAATGGCGGAAACCAGCCCCTTTGTTTCAACCATGCCCAGCGCTTCCTGCTGCATAATGACCTCGTTTGTTTGACTGATAAAAAGACGCGCCTCTGAGGCCACGCCCGATTGCGATGTTAAGGCGGACGCGAAAAAATATTTTGTCCGCCAGTAAGATTATTTTGCGCGTTATCGTTCGGGCGCGGCGGCAAGCCTGGCCGCATCCTGCGCGATCATTTTTTCTTCATTGGTGGGAATGACCATCACGGTCGGCGAATCGTCGGCGGAAATCGTGCCCGCGGCGCCGCCCGCTATCGCCTGATTCCTGTTACGATCCAGGCGGAAGCCGAAGATCTCCAGCCTGGCCAGCGTCAGCTCGCGCACCAGCGCCGAGTTTTCGCCAATGCCGCCAGTAAAGATCAGCGCGTCCAGCCGGTGCAGCGCGGCAAACTGGCCGCCCAGATGCCGCGCCAGCCGGTGCACCATGACGTCAATCGCCAGCGTCGCCCGCGCATCGCCTTTGGCGCGTGCTTCCTGCAAGGTGCGACAGTCGCTGGACAGCCCGGAAAGCCCCAGCAGGCCTGAACGGTTATTCGCCATCTCGCTCAGCGCCTCGACAGATTGCCCGCTGCATGTCGCCAGGTAAGCCATTGCACCAAAATCGACGTCGCCGCAGCGCGTGCCCATCACCAGCCCTTCCAGCGGCGTCATGCCCATTGTGGTATCCACGCTTTGCCCATTGCGTACCGCGCAGAGCGAAGATCCGTTGCCCAGATGGGCAATCACCAGGCCGTGATCCTGCGGATCGAGATCCAGCAGCCTGACCGCTTCGGCGGCGACAAAGCGGTGCGACGTGCCGTGAAAACCGTAGCGTCGGATCTTGTAGCGCTCGCGGTATTCCAGCGGAATGGCATAGGTAAAGGCTTCC
Organism: Erwinia artemisiae; assembly: GCF_051400835.1. Lineage (NCBI taxonomy): Bacteria > Pseudomonadati > Pseudomonadota > Gammaproteobacteria > Enterobacterales > Erwiniaceae > Erwinia > Erwinia artemisiae. The sequence goes on from NZ_JBLFFM010000003.1 coordinate 427,171, forward strand.
GGCGGCAGCGTCTGGTGAAAAGCCGTGTCAAACACCGCCACCTGCGGCAGCGCGGGCAGCAAAGCCAGCGCAGTGTCGATGCCGATAAGGTTGGCGGGATTGTGCAGAGGCGCCAGCGGTGCCAGCTGACGGATCTGGTCGATAACCGCTGGCGTCAGCAGCACCGAGCGTTGAAACTCGCTGCCGCCGTGCGCGACGCGATGCCCGATGGCGCATAGCGACGAGAGCAGCGCCTGCTCTGCCAGCACGGCAAACAGCGTTTGCAGCGCGCAATGGTGCGTTGGCTGCGCCAGAAGCCGGGTGGTTTTTCCCGCCTCATCCTTAAAGGTGATAGCGGCGTTATCCAACCCCAGCCTTTCCGCCAGCCCGGAAAGCAGCGGCGTTTCACCCTCCAGCGGCAGCACAGAAAATTTCAGCGAAGAAGAGCCGCAGTTGATAACCAAAACCGTTGTTGTAGACATAATGACCTCTGAAATCCGTTTTAGGGTCGGGAAGGCGTGAGTAAAAAGTGCGCCTGACTGAAGCGGGCAAGCGACTCGCGGGCGATGGCGATATCCTGCGCGACGCTGCCGCCGCTGATGCCTATTCCGCCCAGCAGCCGCGTCTGCGACCAGCAGGGTAAACCGCCGCCAAGACAGCAGATCCCCTGCTGCGGTAAGCCCTCCAGGCTCGCGCCCGGCCGTACCTGCTGCGCCAGCTCATGCGTCGCCATTCTCAGCGCCACGGCGGTCCAGGCCTTTTCCGTCGCCAGGCGGTGGCTGACCAGCAGCGCATCATCCATGCTGAAAAACCAGCGCGGCTGCCCGGCCGTATCTACCAGGCTGAATACGATTGGCACTTCATATTCCTGCGCGACCTCACAGGCTATCGCCGCCAGCGCCGCTGCCGCAGAGAGGCTCAGCGAGTGATGCCGCGACGGATGCGAATTAATGGCCTGCTGGATCAGGCTGTCCAGACTCTCCCTTACCGACATAAGTGCGCTTCCTTTTGCTATCCATTGAGATCCAGCGCATCGACAATGCCAACCACTGCCGCATCGATCACCGAATGCTCGCCGTTGCTCATGCGTGCCGAGCTTCCCGAGCTGACGATAACCGTTTCCCCGTTTCCGGCCCCCACGCAGTCAACCGCAACCTGGGCGCTGCCCGTCGGCTGATGATGCTCGTTCAGGCGGGCCACGATCAGCAGCTTGGCGCCGTTCAGCGAAGGATGCTTGCTGGTCGATACCAGCGCGCCCGTGACTTTAGCCAGATACATAGTCAGTCCTTGTATAAAATGATGTGCCGCCGCCGTATCTCGTCCTGAGCGGCTGGCGTGATCAGCACGTTTCGGCCTGGCCGCAGCGCCGTGCCTGCGGGCTGCTGACGGATATCCGCCAGTGAAATAAGTTGCTTACCCTTGCTCTGTGTTGTTACACCGGGAAAAACGATCCCCCAGCTTTTCAGCGTAGCGATATAGTGATGCAGCTGTTCCCGCATCGCCTCCGGCAGCGCCGCGCGGGTAAACTCGTCGCCCAGCGTGACGATGATTTTCCGGCCGTGGCACAGCGCATGAAAAGCCCAGGCGCTGGCAACGTTGTCGCTAAGGCATAACGCGATTTTTGCCAGGCTGTTGCCTGAGATCGCCGGGAGAAACAGCTCGCCGTACTCTTCTTCCGCCTGCGGCATTCGCGTGTCGTAAAGCAGTTCAGGCGCGAACCCTTCCCGCCAGCATTGAAATGCCCCGTAAACGGCAGACAGGCTGGCGCTGTGGGAAAGCGTGACCCGCAGGCCGTATCCGGCCTGGCTCAGCGCCTCCAGCGCAGCCAGCGTTTCCGGCAGGACGCGTGGATCCGTTCCCGTGATCACCACTCTGACCATGCCCTGCCTTTGCCGCACCAGCAGAAGATCGATTATGCGATCGAGCCGGTTGGAAAGATCCGGCTGCACGATCACGCCACCTTAGGCCCGTTGCTTTTGATCTGCACCCGATCGCCATTACGCAGCCCAAGCGCGTTGGCCTCTTCCTGATCCAGGTGGATCTCCGCCAGCGCTTCTGCACTGACGCGCACCTTCACATGGCGCAATACGCCCGCACGCGGCCCCTGGGTTTCTACCGCTATTTCCGCGCCGTCCGTCAGGCCGTGCCGCGCCGCTTCCTCAGGCGAAATATGGAGATGCCGCCATGCGACGATAACGCCCTCCGGTATCGCCACTTCGCCATGCGGCCCTACCAGCGTGATGCCAGGGGATCCCTGCAGCTCGCCGGACATTCTTACCGGCGCGCCGATGCCAAGGACAAAGCCGTCCGCCACTGAAATCTCAACCTGCGTGACGTTACGCAGCGGCCCCAGCACCCGCACGCGCTGTAGCTCGCCTTTCGGCCCGCGCAGCGTGACGGTTTCCTGTGCGGCGAACTGACCGGGCTGCTTTAACGCTTTCATCCGGGTCAGCGACGAACCGTAGCCGAACAGCATGTCCATCTCTTTACGGCTCAGGTGCACGTGCCGGTTGGAGACGCCGACGGCAATAGTCAGCGGCTGGTTTTTTCTTCCTGCCGCCAGCTCCTGTAAAATCTGCTGCGTGATGCTTCTGGCCTGCCGTTGCGTATCCGTCTTCATCCTCTCTTCCTTGCTGTTTATTCGCCCGCCAGGCGCGACAGCAGGCGATCGATATCCTGCTTGCTGGCACGGCGTGGATTGGTTGCAGTACAGCCATCGGCCAGCGCCGCCTGGATCAGTTCGCCGCGCAAGGTGGCAAACCGGGCCAGATCTGCGCCCATCTCTTTTAGCGTTGCCGGAATGGCGAACTGCTGGTTAAGCGTGCGAACGGCCTGCGCCAGGCTGTCGGCAGCCATCAACCGCGCGCACTGCTGGTAGCGAGCCTGCGCCCCTTGCATTTCGCTATTAAATTCAATCACTAATGGCAGCAGCATGGCGTTGATCCTGCCATGCGCAAGATGCAGCCTGCCGCCGACGGCATGGGCCATGCCGTGAACCAGCCCCAGCCCCGCCGAGTTGAACGCCATGCCCGCCATGCAGGAAGCGTGATGCATATGCGCCCGCGCGCTGAGGTCGTGCGGTTCACGGTAAGCCTGGGGTAAATAGCGGGCGGTCAGCGCAATGGCTTTTTCCGCCAGCGCATCGCTGAAGTCGTTTGCTTCTGTGGAGACCAGCGCTTCAACCGCGTGGGTCAGCACGTCCATACCGGTATCCGCCGTGACGCTCGCGGGGACGCTGACCACCAGCCGGGCGTCAAGAAGGGTGATATCCGGCAGCAGCGCAGCAGACACCAGCGGATATTTGCTGCCGCTGTGTGGGTCGGAAAAAACGGCGTAGGTTGTCGCCTCTGACCCGGAGCCGCTGGTCGTGGGAACGGCAATCAGCCTGATGTGATAAAGAGGATCGTACTCTTCAAGGGTGGCCTTAATGCCTTTGGCCGCATCCAACGCGGAACCGCCGCCAAGCGCGATAATCGTATCCGGCCTGAAGGCTTTACATTTTTCCGCGCCTGCCTGTAGCAGCGCGGTAGTGGGATCGGCTTTGACCTCGCTATAGATGATGATCGAAGCCTGGGGCATCAAGGCGATCAGCTGATTTACTTTGCCGGATGAGAGCATAAATTCGTCGGTGACGATGGCGACTTTTTTCAGCCCAAGCTGACTCAGCGCTGCCAGCGCATTTTCACCATGGTAAATATTCGGGACAGAGAAAATCTTCGCCACGCCCTTATCCTTAACAAAACGTCCGCCATTTAAGGGCGACAGATTAGCAACGACGGCGGCTGAGCGGCTCTGGATTAGTTTGTCCGGATACGGGAAATTTTTGCGGAGAAGCGGAAGGAATTAAAAATAATCTTTACCTTTCCGCCTGCAAAGAAAACCCGGCTTCAGGCCGGGTATGCACGATATTGACAGTTTTTTAGTGAGTTCGCTTTCAGGGCTTCACGTCCGTTACCAGCGTGGGCAGATCCCAGGTGCCGCCCGCATGGATATAACGACACATGCCGGTCATGGCGTCGCGGCTTTTGCGGAAAGCCTGGCCATCCCACACCCAGCTTTTCAGGCTCATGCAGTCTGCGATACCCCGGCCTTTCTGCACATCGGTAATCACGCCTTTTTCATAATCCGAGCCGGAAATGGTCACCAGCACCGGCTTACCTTTTAGTTGGTTATCGATAACCCAGTAGCCATACCCTTCGTTATAAGCCGCGCGCCAGCAGAGCGCCGAAAGCAAAGCGTGGCCGTCATCCAGTGGCGTAAGGGTCAGCCCGTCATTTTCCGGAATAGCATTTTCTGCCGGTGAAACCAGGCTGTCGCACATGTCATCGTCATTTTGATTGACCGTTGCAAGCAGTCGGGTTTTCAGCGCGGCGATTTCTGACGCGGTCAGCGAACGAGGTTCGCCGCTGCGGGTTTTTGCTGCGTGAATAACCGGCACGGGTACCGCCTGAGCTACGCTGCTTTCCGGCTTATCGCCCTTTTTGGTGAGCGCCCCAGGCGTGCCGATGCGGCCCTGCACGTCGTCAGCTTTCAGCAGCGCGGCATAAGCGCCCTCGCCGGAAAGCAGAAAAGGCGTCGCGCCGCCTTTAAATTCCACTTTACCGCTGCCTTTGACGGCGTTGATTAACGCTGACGTCTGGCCAGCCGACAGCCGCCAGTTGTCGTCAGCCGCCACGAGATCGCCCGCGGATTTCCCGTCGATCCACAGCGTCAGCTTTTGTACCGGCGCGCTGTCTTCTGCGATATCGCCCAGCGTCACTTCGCCCGTCGGCACCGTTCCGGGGCCGGCGGTACGGGTAAGCAAGACGGAGCCGGACGGATCGTCTTCTTTGGCATAGCCCGCAACGCGGCAGGTCAGCGTATTGTCGCAGGCTACTTCCCAGTCTTTGTGTTCAAAGGTTACGCCGCTATGACTGGCCAGTGCCGACAGGGAGAGCGTCGCCAGCGCAAAAAACATCAGTTTACGATTCACTTTATTCCCTCACGTTTTATTTCTGATAGCAGCCCAGGTATCTCTCTGTTGCCCAGGGTGCGGGGAAACCAGCAGCCATCGTTGATGGTCGCGAGGCTTTGACGAAACGCTGCGCCATCCCAGATCCATTCTTCCTTAGACGCGCAGCTGCCGGCGCTGCTTCCCATAAAGACATTGGTAATCACGCCATCGTGCCAGGTTTGCGCGTCAGTGGTCACGGCAACAGGCTTCGCTTTTAGCTGGCTGTCGGTGACCCAGTAACCGTATCCCTGGTTATAGGCCGCGCCCCAGCACTGCGTGGAAAGCAGCGTGTGCGTATCATCCAGCGGCGTGGCGGTAATATCGCCGCTGATAATATTGCCGTTGACGTCCTTTTCCCCAACCGAGGTCAGATAATCGCACTGCTGCTCGCTGGTTAAGACGGCAAGCAGCTGCGGCCTGAGCGCTTCAGCCTCTTTTTTGGTTAATACAGAGGATTGAGCGGGGCTGACTTTTACCGCCTGGATCACCGGCATAGCCACGGCCTTAGCGACACCGCTTTCGGGCCTGTCGCCTTTTTTAACCCAGGCGCCTGGCGTACCGATACGGCCCTGCACGTCATCCACTTTCAGCAGCGCCGCATAGGCGCCGTCGCCGGAAAGCTGAAAGCTTTCGCGATCGCTTTTGAACCCGACCGTGCCGCTGCCTTTAACGGCATCGATCAGCGCCAGCGTTTGCGCTTCTGACAACCACCAGCGGTTAGCCTTCTGCGTCGCTTCGCCCGCAGGCTGGCCGTTCAGCCACAGCGTCAGTTTTTTTACCGGCGCCTCGTTTTTCCTGTCTTCCGGCAGGATAATTTCGCCAGCGGTAGCCGTATGCTCGCCAGCCGCCCGCGTCAGCAGCACGCCGCCCACATTCTCCTGTACGCTATGGCCGCCGATACGGCAGGTTAAAGTGTTATCGCAGGCCACTGACCACGCCTTATGATAAAAGGATACGCCGCTTTCCTGGGCGATAACCGGGGCGGCAAAGATAGTTAGTGCGGTAAAAACCAATTTATAAAGATGATTCAAGCTGTCGCTCCATAATCCAATTTAGCGTATTGCAACAGTCGATACGCATACAGCGGCTTAATCCAGGCCAGACAAAATTATAACCCGGCATATCCCGGGCTTTTAATAGCAATCACTGTCCGCGACTAATTCCCCTCACCTGGAACATTAAAATAAAGCATAGATACGCTGTTAAACCGCCGCCGGCTTCCCAATCCTGGTATCGAACAGACGATGTGTCTGAACGTTCTGTTGAATAATGCTGTCACCCTGAGCTACTTATGCACAATGCCAGACCAGTAATAAGCTATACACTCAGCACGGTTTTCATCAACAACGCGTCCAGATCGCGGCAGTCGCGCCGCTCGCTATCCGGCAGATCTTCGCTGACGCGGTTCTCGTCCAGCTGCTGGCGGATAAATGCATGGATGCGCTCCAGACGCTCGCCGTATTCCGCTTCGCCTGCGCGCTGCTTGCGCGCCAGCAGCTGTTCGATTTCAGCCAGCAGCAAGGGATCCGTTACCGTTCCTGCCAGCAGCTCTTCAAAACGCATCGGCGGCACGCCTTTTCCGGCCTCTATCCACTGCACCGCCAGCAGCGGGCGCAATACGTAGAAGTACTTTTTCAGCCGCACGCTGTCGCCCTGCAGATAACCACGAAAGTTCTTTTTCGCCATTGAGAGATAGTGCCAGCGCGCCCGCAGCGGCGAAAACCAGTCCGGTATCCTTTCCCGTAAATCGGCGACGATGGCCGCTTCCTGCTGATAGATCACCGGCGAATCCAGCCATTCAATCAGCGTTGGATTGGCTCGCTTCAACAGGCCCAACGCTTTTCGCCACTCCCAGCCGCAGACGTCCAGCGTATCGTCGATCGGCAGCTCGATAACGTCGCGCGGCGGCTCGACACGCAGATACCACTCAGGTTGATGTACATAGAGAAAACGCACATCGTAATCGCTGTCCGGCGAGGCAAAACCCCAGCCGCGGCTGCCCGACTCGCAGGCATACAGCACTTTTACCGAGTGCTCTTCTTCTATCTGGCGCAGCACGCCCCGTACGCGCTCGCGCATTGCGCTATCCACACCATGCAATCCTGTTCTCATTTTTTTATCCTTTTACGCAAACAACCTGCGACAGCGTATGCACCACTTCCACCAGCGAAGACTGGGCGGCCATGACGGCATCAATATCTTTATAAGCCATCGGGATTTCGTCGATGACCTCTTTATCTTTTCGGCACTCCACGTGCGCCGTCGCGCGTCGCTGATCCTCCACGGTAAAGCGGGCTTTCGCCGCCGTGCGGCTCATGGTGCGCCCCGCGCCGTGGCTACAGGAGCAGAAGCTCTCTTCGTTACCCAGGCCGCGCACGATAAAGCTCTTCGCGCCCATCGAACCGGGGATAATACCCATCTGCCCTTTTTGCGCCGAGACCGCGCCTTTGCGCGTCACCAGCACCGACTCGCCAAAGTGCGTTTCCCGCTCCACGTAGTTGTGGTGGCAGTTCACCGCTTCCAGATGCGTGGTAAAAGGCTTGCTGATAACGCGCGACATCGCCGCCAGCACCCGCTCCATCATGGCTTCGCGATTGTGACGAGCGTAATCCTGCGCCCAGCTCACCGCTTCCACGTAGTCGTTAAAATGCCTGCTGCCCTCTTCAAAATAAGCGAGGTTGCGATCCGGCAGATTGGCGATATGCCGCTGCATATCCTTTTGCGCCAGCGCGATAAACAGATTGCCGATGGCGTTCCCTACGCCACGCGACCCGCTGTGCAGCATGACCCAGACCTGTTGGCTTTCGTCCAGGCAGACTTCAATAAAGTGGTTGCCCGTTCCCAACGTTCCCAGATGCTGATAGTTGTTGGTTTTGAACAGCGACGGATGCTTTTGCGTCAGCGTCTTGAAGCGCGGCGCCAATTTGGCCCAGTGGCGATCCACCTCCTGCGGCGGCGTTTGCCAGGCACCCTTATCGCGACCGGAACGGGTATTGGTGCGGCCGTGCGGCACCGCCTGTTCGATGGCGCTGCGCACGCCCGACAGATTGTCCGGCAGATCGCGGGCCATCAGCGAGGTGCGCACCGCAATCATGCCGCAGCCGATATCCACGCCGACCGCCGCCGGGATAATCGCGCCTTTGGTCGGGATCACGCTGCCGATGGTAGAGCCTTTGCCCAGATGCACGTCCGGCATCACCGCCAGATGGCGAAAGATAAACGGCATTTTCGCCGTGTTCAGCAGCTGCTCGCGCGCTTCCGGCTCTACCGGCACGCCGTTGGTCCACATTTTTACCGGCACGCCTTTCGCCTGCTGCAGAGTCTGATAGCTGTTTTTCATAATCGTTTTCCTCATTGCTGTGACCTGACTATTGCGAATGCCGTGCCAGAAGACCGCCACGCTGCATAATAAAATTTATCTTTTTGATTATTAACCATATTTATTGTTGCATCACACCTGCGCATTGCCATTACCAACAGAGCAATTTATCTTAGCAGATAAGTTATTTATCCTGTGAGATAAGCATGAAAGCTAACGTAGTCATCGGCGTGCTGGGCACGGTGCTGGATAAACGCGGCAAGCGGGCAAACCGCTGGAGCAAATGGCGGCCAACCGTCGCGCTCTGCCAGCAGGAAGGCTTACAGATCGACAGGCTGGAGCTGCTGCATCAGCCGCGTGATATCAGTATGGCGCAGCAGGTGGCGGAAGATATCATTCAGGCCTCGCCCGCCACCCAGGTGGTGCTGCACAGCGTGAAGCTGGAAGATCCCTGGGACTTTGAAGAGGTCTACGGCAGCTTGCTGGATTTTGTCAGCCGCTATCCTTTTAATACCGACGCCGAAGAGTATCTGGTGCATATCACTACCGGCACGCACGTGGCGCAAATCTGCTGGTTTTTGCTGACCGAAGCCCGCTATCTGCCCGCGCGCATTTTGCAGACCTCGCCGGCCAGCAAGGGCTCGGAGACGCCAACCGCGCTCGGCCACTATTCCATTATCGATCTCGATCTGAACCGATACGCCACGCTGACCAGCCGTTTTCAGCGCGAGCAGCAGCACTCCACCTCGTTTTTAAAATCCGGCATCGAGACGCGCAATCCCACCTTTAACAGCCTGATCGAGCAGATTGAACGCGTGGCGCTGCGCTCGGACGCCCCGATGCTGCTGACCGGCCCCACCGGCGCGGGCAAATCTTTTCTTGCGGAGCGCATCTATCAGCTGCGCCATGCCCGCCACCGGCTGGCCGGTAAATTCGTGGCGGTTAACTGCGCCACGCTGCGCGGCGACAACGCGATGTCCACGCTGTTCGGTCACGTTAAGGGCGCTTTTACCGGCGCACAGCAGGCGCGCGGCGGGCTGCTGCGGGAAGCCGACGGCGGCATGCTGTTTCTGGACGAGATAGCCGAGCTGGGGCTGGATGAGCAAGCGATGCTGCTGCGCGCCATCGAGGAGAAACGCTTCTTCCCGTACGGCTCTGATAAAGAGGTCAGCAGCGATTTCCAGCTGATTGCCGGCACGCACCGGGATATGCCGCAGTGGGTTGCCGAAGGCCGCTTTCGCGAAGATCTGTTTGCCCGCATCAATATGTGGACGTTTCGGCTGCCGGGCCTGGCCGAACGCCGCGAGGATATCGAACCCAACCTGGATTTTGAGCTGGAACGTTACGCCCGGGAACAGCAGACCCAGGTGCGCTTTGATAAAGAAGCGAGAAGCCATTTTCTGCGCTTCGCCTGCTCGACAGAAGCCAGCTGGCGAGGCAATTTCCGCGAACTGGGCGCTGCCGTCACGCGGATGGCAACGCTGGCGGAACAGGGAAGAATTTCGCTGGAGCTGGCGGAAGAAGAGATCGCCCGGCTGCGCGCCAGCTGGCGTACTACGGCATCGACAGCTGCCCTGCCTGAGCGCTCCGGGGCGCAGTACGATCTCTTTGACGAGTGCCAGCTACAGACGGTGTTGAGCGTCTGCCGCGCGGCGGATTCGCTTTCCGAAGCGGGCCGACGCCTGTTTGCCGTCTCCCGCCAGGGGAAGAAACAGCCCAATGACGCCGATCGCCTGCGTAAGTATCTGGCGCGGTTTGGGCTGAACTGGGAGGAGGTTAAAGGGTAACGCAGCCGACGACAGCCGTAACGCTTTTGCAGCCGGCCCCGATGCTGCGCGGCTGCAAAAGCGGGTAATGCGCTATTGTCCTTCGAAGCCGTAGTATTGCACCGGAAGCCGCTGGCCGTTCACTTCCAGGTCGCGCCACGGCTTAACTACAGTTTCAGGTATTTTATCCCGCAGGGCCTGCTCCAGCCTTGCCGATAGCGTCACGCTGCCAATCTGATCCCAGCCTGTGGCCTGGTGGGCATAGAGAGTAATGCTCTGCTGATTGCGGTTATAGAGCAGCACTTCCGGCGTGCCGTCGTTATTCACATCCTGCATCCACACCAGGCAGGAACCGGTATCCACCAGGCAGATGCCCGCCTCCTGCTCAATATATTGCGTCTGCATCTGCCACCAGCTTTCCGGCGGCGCTTCGCTGCCTGCTCGCAGCGGGATGCTGCGCTGAAGGTCGCTAACGGTTGGGTTAGCATTATTAGTGTCGCGTTCTGCCAGCAGCCGCACCAGCACGGCTTTTTGCCGGGCAGTCTCGTCGAGCCACTGCGGATAACGGCTTATCTTCTGTAACGCCTGTTTCCCCCGGCGTCCCGCATCACTGAATAAATAGAGATCCATGTCATCCACTTTTGCTTTGCCCTGCGCAAAACGCGCCAGCTGATTTTTCACGACAATGCGCCACGGATCGGCTACCGGCGTATGCAGTAAAAACCAGCCGCAGGCCGTCAGAGACAGCATCAGCGCGATAAAAATGTTCATGCTGCCCGCGCCCTGTGACCAGGCGCGGCGCTGGAACCCTGACAGCAGCAGCGAGCCAGCCACCGCCAGCAGTGCAATCATAGCGGCGTAGATCCGCTCCACCGTCCAGCCATACTCCGCGACGCGCAGCCACAGTGCCCAGACAGCCAGCCCGGCCAATAGCGGAGTCAGAGCCTGCGCAACCAGCACCACGCGCGCAATAACACGCTGCCAGCGCGACAGGTCAGGCGCGCTTTCGCCAGTGATGGCGCTGAACGCCAGCATCAGCAGCGTCATGGTCAATAACAGCGTGGTGGCTGAAAAAGCTTTGGGAATGATAGCCAGCCCGGTAAACGGCAAACAGGCCAGGAACAGCAGCAAGGCGACCGCGTGCAAAGGCAGCAGCACGCTTACAGCCCGCGTAACCAGATGCCTGTACAGACCGGCAGCGCCCGGCAGGCGTCGACAAAACACAATGCCCGCAGCGATGACCGCGCCGGTCGCTATCGGCGGGAAAAAACGGTTATCAAAGAAAAGCTGCTCAAACAGCGTGATGCCGATGATGCTGAAGAGATTGCTCCACAGCATCAATACCAGCCAGAACAGCCCGGTCATTAAGCCAGTGGCCGCCAGGGTAAAAGTGTTGCGCCACAGCGTTTCGGCGACTGCTCTGCTCCACTGTGACCCATCCTCTTCCTGCTGCGATTTAGTGCAGAAGGCGACCAGCATGGGCATAACCAGGCTGAGCATAACTATTACGGCACAGATATTTTTAAAGTGAAATTCGCCCAACGGCAGCGTAGGAAAATTCCAGCGATACCACCCCGTCATTAAGGCAATAACCGGCAATATCAGCAAGGCGCAGAGCCAGGGCCTGACGGCGCGGAGACGATAAAGCGTGAAGGCCAGTATGCTGGCCATCGCTAACGAGAGCGGCGGCAGATACAGAGAATAACGTTCGTGCAGGTTAAAACTATCCGGCAAAGCCCAGAGCAACCCGGCTATCATCCCGATAACGATAATGGCCCATTTAGTACGGTGAGGGAAAACGTCCTTTTGCAACATAGCTATTCCTTGCTGTTGAGGTGGCTGGAGATAATTGAGTGAATCTTAGCCATGATAAAGCGTTTTTAGCGGAAAGTTTGCAAGGAGAGTTTTTTTTGATCAGGGAAGGGGCTACTGGCGCATTAACTTTGCATCGAAGTGGTATAACTTTTACCTGAACGATAACGTTTGTTTTAGGTCAGGCAATATAACGCTGGGCTGCAAGGAAGGTAGCATTGCCAACAGTGAAGAAAACCGGGCAACTGATGTGCTGGTTGAAGTAATCGCGTCCTGATAGTTAACCGCTCCCGATGCGATGTCGGGAGCGGTTACTCATTCAGACGACTTTCTGTTTACCGGCAATGACCTGAATAAACGCCTGCACCTGCTTTTGTTTCCGCGCCGACAGCCTGCACACCTGGCGCAGCGATTGCATCAGTTCGCTCTCCTGGTGCCGGGCGGTAAGTACAATGCAGCCTTGCATTACCTTTACGTCGACTGCTGTGCCCGTGGCAAAACCGGCAGCTTCCAGCCATTGTCCTTTCATGGTGATGGCGGGTATCCGGCTGTAATCCGGATAGCGGCTTGCATAGCTAACAGTTAATTGACGGTTATTTGCCGGCGAGACTTCTGGTTCAGACCGTTGTGCAATAGAATGGGCGTCAGTCATGATTACTATTCCTTTTCAATAGTAGTTGTGATTAGCGGCGCGGGTGTGTTGGCGCACATCCGCGCCGCGCTAAATACCTGTATATATCATCAGGAAAGAGAAGATAAGTCCAGCTTAAAACTGAGTAAAATAAGCCACTTATAAAACTATTTTATTATAAGACTTAAGGTTTACCTGGCAGGAAATAATAAGAAGCGCACCAGCAAGGTGCGCAGAGAAATAAGAGTCAGGATTTTTTAAACGGGGCTTATTTTCCTGAAATAATCAGCGCGAAAATAAGCCAGTAAAAAAAACTTAAATCAACACCTTCAACCCATGCTTCTGCACCACAGTAAGCAGTTTCAACGATAACCCACTCGGACGCTTTACGCCGCTTTCCCATTTCTGCACCGTTGACACACTGGTATTCAGGTAACTGGCAAAAACTGCTGGCTGACGTTCAGCTTCTCGCGCAACGCCTTAATCTCAACGGGTTGAAGCTCATTCATATTGTTGAGGCACGGTTTATCAAAGTTGCGCATCGTTTCCTGTGGGATAGCATCGGCGCTGAACAATCCAGAAGCCGCGCTGTGGATGGCCGCTACGTCCGTTTAAACCATTCGATAAAGGCGTTCTGTGTCGGTTTATCCGGCTTGATAAATTCAAGCATAACATCATGGTCTTCGGCCCATTGCGCCAGACACATTGAGACCAATTCCGGTCCGTTATCCATCCGCATTATCAGCGGATATTCACGGTGTGCCACAATCCTGTCCAGCATCTGCACGACCTGCCGCGCCAGGATATTCAGGTCAATTTCGATAGCCAGAACTTCACGGTTAAAATCATTAAAGACATTGAAAGTCCGAAAATGTCGGCCACATGTCAGCGTGTCGTGCATTAAATCAATCGACCAGCTCTGGTTGAGTGCTTCCGGCGTGGCCAGCGGAGCCTAATAGCGCACCGGCAGACATTATTTACACTTACGCCGAGAATTCAGTTTCAGCGGGCAGTAAACACGGTGTAGAAGCTTGTGATTAACGCAAAGCCCTTCACGCCGCAGAAGCTGCCAGATAAGGCTATAACAAAAGCGCCAGCTCAGTGATGCGTCCAGATAATAGTGCATAAGCAGCTGGTCGCCGGGCCGAATAACCGCAGGTTGACAGGGACAGGTCTGCCAGCCTGCAGGCACGGCGTTGCGACAGACCCGTTGTCTCACACATAACTTCCACGGATTCCCGCTGCTGATCTGTCGTCAGAACTTTCGGCCCAAGGCCATCTGAAGCGCCCCCTTATCCAGCATGGCTTCAGTGAGTGAGCTGCTCCAGTTAATTAATATCCCGCTAGTGCTGCATGGCGGCTCGGGCAACAAAGATAGCGAGGTCGCGGAGTCGATCAGTTATGGCGTCGGTAAAATCAAAATCTCCAGCGACATGAAGAAGGCCTTTCTGTAGTGCTGAAACAGGAACTTAAACAGGGCGGACACGAACCTAATTTATTGTTTATCAAACCGATGTAGGCTGCGTGTGAAGTGGTTGTGGCGGAGATAGCGCGGTTTAGTTCAGTGGGGAAAGCGTCGTTGTTTCCGTAAGGGGGTTGTGTGGGGGCAGAGAGGCTGGGGAAAGTCACTGATGATGAGCGTCTTTTTTGGGTTTGGGGGGAGCCTATTTTGAGCTTGCAAGGCTCGTCAGAAAAAGAGGAAACAGGTTTAGAGTTAAGTTTAGGTGAGGTGGTTAAATGAGCGAGTAAAACGCTCCTAAAACGTTAGACTTACGATTTAGGTATTCAGATAATCTCTTGAATTAAATAGATTTATATTTCGTACCAGATTCAGGGAAAAACGCCAAAAAAAGTGAAATACCTACGTAAAAAAGGATGACACAAGCCCATAAAACGTTTATTTTTACGTAATATGAATATTACTTCCAGGTAACCTCTGTATGGCGAACTTTGACACTGATTATTGCTACTCTTTCCCCGCTGTCAGAGGAATACAGGCAGGCAGGCCATTTTATATCGCTACCTGCCCAATGCGCATAATTCCCAAAATTTTTAGTTTTGACGAAAATGAAGTGCCTCCTGAGCTGCGCGCACAAAGAACGTTAAATAAAGCTCGCATACCTGAAATGGTGCGCTACTTACTTGAAAATCCAAGTGATTATGTTTTTTCAGCTCTAACTGCTTCCATTGCAGTAGATGTGCAGTTCGATGAGTATTCGGGTTCCAATAACTTAGGGACTTTGCGGGTGCCCATGGAGGCACAAATTTTAATCAATGATGGGCAGCATCGCAGGAAAGCGATAGAAGACGCACTGGATGCAAGGCCTGAGTTGGGACAAGATAATATTCCCGTATTATTCTTTGTAGATGAAGGACTTAAACGCAGTCAGCAAATGTTTGCTGATTTGAACAAATATGCCATCAGGCCAAGCCCTTCTCTTGCTACACTTTACGACCATAGAGATATCAGTTCGAACTTATCACGGTATCTGGCTATGAATATCGAGCCTTTTATCGGACTAACTGAAATGGAAAAATCCAGCATCAGTAAGTTTTCAAACAAACTCTTCACCTTAAGCAGCATCAAGCAAGCTACGCGTTCTCTGCTGGGAAAAGAACCTAAAGCCAATGATGTTGAGCAGTGTTCTGACCTTGCGGCCCTCTACTGGCAAGCGATCTTTCAGGTCATGCCAGACTGGCAATTAGCTGCAAAAAAAGAGGTATCTCCTGCTCAACTTCGCCAGGAGTATGTTCATGCACACGGCATAGGTCTTCAGGCTCTGGGTTTACTGGGTCACTGCCTGCTCTCAGAGCACCCTGACTCATGGCAAAAAATAATTTGTGAGCTTAAAGAGTTTGACTGGCGTAAAAGCAGCCCAGAGCTTACAAAACGTGCAATGCAACATGGTAAACTCAGTAAGACGACGGCATCTATCCAGCTTACCTGCAATGCTCTTAAAATCGCCTTATCGCTCCCCCTTTCAAATGAAGAACAAGAGCTCGAAGCTCAAATGGTTATCTCATGAGTAAACTAATTCAGGCCCACGATCTGGCCGATTACAAAGATTTTATCAACCAGGAAAATTTTGCCGGGCGGCCCCTGGCAGAATACGTATCTGAAGTACAACGTATCTATTGTGCCGATAAGCGTCCATGGGTGATTGGTTACAGCGGGGGTAAAGATTCCAGCGCTGTCATTACTTTGGTATATCTTGCACTATTGGGACTACCGCCCGCTATGCGGCAGAAAGACGTATTTCTTGTTTCGTCCGACACATTGGTAGAGACACCAGTCGTAGTGGATTTGATCAAGAAGACCATGCAACGAATCGAAGCCGGTGCTAAACGCGCTGGGCTTCCAATCACTCAGCATGCTGTCATGCCAAAGACCCACGAAACCTTCTGGGTCAATCTGCTAGGTAAAGGTTATCCGGCCCCTACTCGTAGTTTTCGCTGGTGTACTGAGCGCATGAAAATCAACCCGGTAAGCGATTTCATTAAAGATAAAGTCAGCCAGTTTGATGAAGTCATCGTTGTACTTGGATCACGTAGCAGCGAAAGCGCATCCCGCGCGCAGGTCATAGCCAAACATAAAATTGATGGTACCCGCCTGGCGAGGCATACCACTCTTGCAAATGCATTTATCTATACCCCTATCGATACCTGGGACACTGAAGACGTCTGGAAATTACTCAGAGGTGCATTCCGTTATTCTCCAGATGATATTGATGAGTGGGAAAACCCATGGGGTGGTAACAACCGTCCATTGTGGACACTGTACATGGACTCCTCAGCGCAAGGCGAATGTCCACTCGTTATCGATGACAGTACGCCATCTTGCGGTAGTTCACGCTTTGGATGCTGGACATGTACCGTGGTTACAAAAGATAAAGCAATGGAAAGCCTGATCCAGAATGGTGAAGTCTGGATGTCTCCATTACTGAAGTATCGCGATCTTCTGGCGTTCACCACTGATCCAGCAAATAAAGACACTTACCGTAACTATAAGCGCCGTAGCGGCAAGGTCAGTTATCAATACGCCAAAGATGGCGAGGAAATAAGTGCTGAACGTAAGCATGTTCCAGGACCTTACTGGATGAAGTATCGTCAGCAATGGTTAAAAGATTTACTGGAAATTGAGCGAGATATGAATGCTCAGGGCCACACCATCACGCTTATCACTGAACCTGAACTACATGCTATTCGCCAGGAATGGTTAAAAGATCCGAATGAGCCCGATTGGTATGATGCCCTGCCGGGTATCTATCGGGAGGTCTACCAAAAAGATTTGGATTGGGTTGTAGACGACCAGTCAAGATTTGATGCCAGTGATGCTGACTTGCTAATGCAGATATCTCAAGGGTTTGATGTTGAACCTGAGATGGTCATGAAGTTAATCGAACTGGAAGTATCGATGGAAGGCCTGAGCCGACGTCAGGGGATCTTTGACAAGTTAGGCACCATCCTGAGACAGGACTGGGGCAGTCTTGAAGAAATTAAGCTGCAACAAGAAGCATTACAGAAACGAAACGATCGGGATATACATCAGGGCGAAGTCGCTCAGTTAGAAGCCGAACTCCAGATATTGCAGCGCAGAATTGCCGAAGTAAGTGACTCGTCTCTGCTTACCAGTGAGGAAAAAGAACATGTTAATTAAACAGCTGGTTTTGCAAAACTTTAGAGTCTTCAGAGGAGAGCACGTTATTGAATTGGCGCCAAGGAAACGCCAAAACAATTCTAATCCGCGTCCGATAGTTTTATTTGGTGGACTAAACGGGGCTGGGAAAACATCCATTCTATCGGCTATCCGAATTGCCTTATACGGCAGACTTGCGTTTGGTTCCTCAACCCAACAGCAAGAATATGTTGAAGAACTTAGTGCATTAATTCATAACGGCTCCACTTCTGGAGAAGATCCGAGTGAAGCATCTATCGAGCTCAGCTTTACTTATAACAAAGGTGGTTATGAAGCTGAATTCACCGTTATACGTACTTGGAAAAAAGGTAAAAAAGATCAGCTCTCGCTTCAGCAAGATGGCCAACCTCTGAATGAGCTGGATTATGATCAGTGCCAGGGATTCCTGAATGAATTAATTCCACATGGAATTGCAGATTTGTTCTTCTTCGACGGCGAAAAAATTGCAGAACTTGCTGAAGACGATTCAGGAAATA
This sequence comes from Erwinia artemisiae, assembly GCF_051400835.1. Taxonomy (NCBI): domain Bacteria; kingdom Pseudomonadati; phylum Pseudomonadota; class Gammaproteobacteria; order Enterobacterales; family Erwiniaceae; genus Erwinia; species Erwinia artemisiae. Next base: position 444,843 of record NZ_JBLFFM010000003.1, read on the forward strand.
TTCTACGCACAGCGGTAAGACGCTTGTTAGGTTTAGATCTCATTTCGAAACTTCGAAATGATTTGATGATATTTGTCAAGCGTCAACAATCAAGCCAGTTAGAGGTTTCAAAACAGCAAAAGCTTTCTGATCTTGAAGAACAGGCTAAAAAGTTTTCTTTCCTGGCGGAGCAGATTTTAGAAAAAGCTGATTTTACAAAAATGCGCATCGATTTGCTGACGAAAGAAATCATGCGATATGAATCCCTTCTCAATGCAGAGGGTGGTGCTTTTGCCCAGACTAAAACACAAGAAAAACAGAAAGTTGATACGCTTTTAAAAGAAAAAGAGCGCCTTGAAAAAGCCTTGCGCCATGAGTGCGATGGCTCATTGCCATATGCTTTAGCACCTAAAACTTTAGGCCGTTTGCTGGAGCAAATTAATAAAGAGATGCAAATCAAGCAAGCGAGCAGTTTTGAAAAAGAATTGAATCAATTCCTCGTACAGCTAAAAAATGATATCTCATTCCGTTCAGGTACTACAGGTCTTATTGCTGCCGAAGCGATTGAAGATAATCTAAAAGATTTCCTGGCTGGTAAACCTAAAGGGGAATTATTGTTTGACATCTCGGAACGGGAAGCTGGGATGATTGAACAGTCCATCGAGCAAGACAGTAAGAAATCCTGGGAACGTTTTGATCTCTATCGTACCCAATTAGCAGAAGTTGAAGAGCAACTTGAGCAAGCGGCAGCAAACATCGCTCGTGCACCCGAAGATGATCAGCTCATAGATATATTTGAAAAACTTCGAGAGCTTGACCGGCAACGCGAGAGTAAACGCCAGGAGTATCGCCTGCTTCTGGAAGAAGCAAAGCAAACTAAACAACAGCAGCTTGAATGTGCTCGCCAGATACAAAAAACTCATGATCTGGCTCGTAATCAGCATAACTCCGATAGTGCATTTAATAATGCGCAGGAAACGATCAACCTGCTTGAACGATATAGTGAACTTTTAACAAAAGCCAGGGTGAAAACGCTGTCAGTCAATTTTGGCGATGCTTATCGTAAATTAGCTCGTAAAGAGGATTTACAGCTCAATGCACATATCAATCCTGAAACGTTTGATGTGGAATTGATCGATGAAAAAGGCACAGTAATAAATCGTAAGCTTCTTTCCGCTGGTGAAAAACAAATCTATGCAATAGCAATACTTGAAGCTCTGGCGAAAACATCTGGTCGCGATTTGCCAGTGATTATAGATACGCCACTGGGCCGTTTAGATTCTCAGCATAGAGATAAATTGATTAATCATTACTTCCCGTTTGCTAGTCATCAGGTAGTGCTGCTATCAACAGATACAGAAGTAGATGAGCGATATTTTGTCGATCAATTGCGAGATGACATCTCTCATGCTTATGAAATCGTTTTTAATGCGAACACTAAGTCATCAACTTTAAAACCGGGATATTTCTGGGAATTAACTAAGGAGGCAATCTGATGCTCCCTAACAGAATGCAGCTCAGTCGCCAGACTGAAGAACAGCTTAAAAAGTTAAAGGGGTTTACTGGAATTACGCCCAATATCGCGGCTCGACTGGCATTTTTCCGCTCGGTGGAAAGTGAGTTTCGCTTTTCCCCGGAGCAGGATAATAAAAAACTGGATGGGTTTCTAGTGCTGGATAAAATTACGTGGCTTGGGGAAACACTGCAAGCTACAGAACTGGTGTTAAAGATGCTTTATCCACAATTGGAGCACAAGGCGATGATTAAGGCATGGGCTGCGCATGTTGAGGATGGGATAGCTGCGTTGAGGAATTATCGGAGTTTAAAGGATTTGGTTCAAGTACTATAAAAACTCGCAAGGTCTGAGCATGTTATTTTTCATATCAGGCCTTGCGAAATATATCATCCTATTTGAGTAACCTCACATAGTCGTTATAATCTTTGTGCTCAACTAAATCAGTAAGAGATTTCAATTTTAATCTAATCAATGATATGTTCTTCATTCGTGTTGCACCAATTCCTGATGCAGTAAAGAAAATATCAGAAAAATCAATATCCACAAGCAGTTCTAATTTTTCATCAATACCATTAAGCTCATAATCAGATGTCGACAGTAAATATTGCCTAAGAATTTCAAACTGCGTTTGAAAACCGATTGTTTTTAATAAATAGCTGTTATCTGACTGATGAATCCATAATATTTCATTGATTTTAGTAAAAAATTTTCTTATTGTACCTTCAATTTCATCGTCTTTATATTCAATATATAAATCTCTTAACGGTTGGGAAATCATTTTTCTTGATAGAGCACTTCGGCCATTTTTATTTTTGAAGTTAAGAAGTTCATCTCTATCCTTCTTGGGATTATTAGTTATCAATTTCATCACACCATCAACAATAGTTGATAGAGAAATTAATTTCATAGAGGAATTAGTATCATCAATGTCGGAAGGCGCCCCTAGCTTTATTTTATCTTTCAAAGGTTCACAATACTTATTTAATCTTCTAGCTATAAATACAGCTAATTTCTCTGGTGACCATTCTTTCTTATCTTCTTCTTCAACTCTAAATCCATATAAATCATATGCAAGGCTTTTATTAACATTTTTTTGATTAAAATTGATGGTAGCGAAAATATATGCCTGATATGGCGCAGGAAGATCAATAAATACAGAACATAAAAGTTCCATATTTTCACGTTCTGAATACCCAAACCCTGATAATCGATGTTGCCCATCAATTATTGTTGCTACAACATTTTTTTCCGAAGGTATAACTAAGGTATATAAACCCCCATTCTTTTCCACTCGCCATCTAATATCATAATCCTCGATCAAATTCCCGTCCTTATCAAAATTGGCACCAAGAATTATAGAATTTGGGAATGTTGACTCAACACTGTCAATATATTGGCCTATTTGTTTGCTACGTTTTAAATCCAACTCACGCTGGTTACCTTTTAAAAGCGAAAAGATACCTTCTTGAAGATCGGATTTTTTATATTCAGCTCTAGAGCTAAAAGCAACCTTTGATAATAGATCCGAACGCATAGAAACTGCATAAAATGATCCAATTGGTTGCTCTATTTTAATTGCTGGAAGTCTGATTTCATTACTCATACGCTCCCCCCAAGCATCTCATTAATGCCTTTTGGATCATATCTTGATGTATTAACATGGTTAAGCAGCCAAACTAACATTGTAAAAAACAAAGAGATATGAACCCAACCCATCCCCCAGAATAATGGAGTCCCATTTGTAACAACACCTTTAACATATCCGATGCACAAGAATATCACACCTAGCAAAACTATTAATTTAGTTACTCCAGGAGATTTAGCATCATCATTTTTATCCATAAAAAGCCTTGCTTCTAATATTATAAACAATGTCACAAGACCAAATGTTAAAACATTCATTGGATCAAAAACTGCATTCGCGCCAGAAGCCCCTAAAAAAGGAGGAAGCCATAGCCCCATACTTCCCAGGATAAAATATGCAATAAACTCTCGCCAGAAAGAAAGAGCACACACAGCATTTACACATCTTATCCTAGTAGACTTAATGTAACTGTCACTTGATGTAATAGTATTAGAGTCATCACTCATCTAACACCTCCATAAATCATAAATAGAATCATATCAGCTCCCAAAATGCACGATCCCGCATTTTCTTAACCCGCTTATCTCCATCCACATACAGGCTAAAATGCTTTTCAAGCTGCCGAATTTGTCCCATCAATGACTCTTGCTCGCCTTTATCATCTACATTAAATACAGCTTTAATATCTGCATTACGAATCTCAGAAACACGATGGATCACCCAGGTTAAAATGTATGAAGCATAGTTGTTTTCACCAGTCTTAAAGTGAGTAATCTCTTGGGTTGAAAGGATAATCCCTACACCATATTCACGACCCTCTTTAAGAATCTTTCGCAGGCTTGAGAAATCCTGACGCATAAAGTTATCAGCTTCGTCTACCAGAATCATTTTGGTGAGTTGCCGATAATCTCCTCTAACAATCGGCTTACCACGCTTTTGCATTTGCGCGTAAAACAGGTCTAATGTGAGCGCAACCACTAGGTTTTGAACTTCTGGTGGATAACCCGCCAGTTCGATCACAGTTACTCCCTCGATCAATTCGTACAGGCTAGTCATCCGCTCAGGATCGGTCTCGAATATCTTGTAGCGCGCTAATTTGGATAACGCAGCATAAAGAGAATCTTCTTCAACTTTTTCCTGATTAATAAAGCGCTGCCACACATCTTCAATGGTTGGTGGAGTTCTTGACCACGTAGAAGGATCTTCAGGTGAAATACCCGCAGCTTCGTAGCATTCCAGAATCAAATTTTCTAATTTAAGTTGCTGTTTATGGCCCAGACCATAAGCTTTCGCCATTGTTTCCGAGAGTCCACCAGCAGTGTGGATCGGTAGCATTGGCGTATCGCCAAACAGGGAGAGTGGATTGTAGGGCAGTTTGAATAACTTATACTTTTTAGCGCCTGTTGCTTCCAGAAAAGCGTCATCTACATAGTCCGACTTATAGTCAAAAATTAGCAGGCCAATCGGTTTGCCATCAACATTACAGGACTGATTGCGCATCAGCTGAGTAACTAAAGACTTTGTAAACTGAGTTTTTCCAGTACCCATTGTGCCAATAATCCCGGTATTGGTGTTCATGAACTTAGCCGTATTCGTTGGCTCCCAATACAACGGGCTCTGGCGCACAGCATCGTGACCGAACAATATCTGTAATGGAGTATCAATGATATCTGGTGCAGTTTTTGTAATTTCAGAATTTAAGGGCTGTTGTTCCGAAACGGGTTGTTGTGTAGGTGTCGACTCAGTGTTTTCTACAATCACATCTGGTTGTAACGGACTTACATCACATTCTGGCTTAAGCCGATATTTTTCCGGAACCTGGAAACGTTCCGCTAGCGGTGATTGATCTCCCTGAGCAGTGATTAGAGAAGGCAGCAGTGAATAAGGGATTTCAATCTGTAAAATATTATCTACCGTCTCTTTATAGGAGATATCAAAGCAAGTTGCGCTGTCTACATGTGCTACCACGAAGCCGTTTGCATAATCCGCAAGCTGACCTAACTGATAGTCGCCTGTTAACCACCATTCGCGTCGATCAATCAAGGGGACAAGTTTGTCGCTGTCGAGCACGCCGTACAAACGCAACTTCTCCACCTGCATCAGCACCTGACGTATAAAAAGCGCTCGGTAGAGTTGTGATGCCAGCGTTTTAGGCTCCAGAATATCTTGCTGTAAGTAACGTTTTAACTCACGAGCCTGTTGGCCTGCGTAACTATAGTCTGGTCGAGCCCCGGTTTTCACTTCCAGCGGTAACAGATAGAGGCAGTTTTCTTTGAATCCGACAAAGAGCACATCATCAGAGATCGCGCCATTGCGATACCCCTGCAAATTCCTCGATAAATCGCTCTCTTTCATTTTGAGTCCGACATTGCCGGACACGCGAATCATTTCAGCTACCGATAATGGAACCCAGCAAATATCAGATTCACGCAGCATTGATTGTACAAACTTGTACGCGCCAATAATGCCGTGTTTCTCTTTACGCTCTCTTTCACTGGAGCGCAGCATTTTCAACAGCCATTCGCCATTGAACGCGTTAAATTCAGCCAGCAGATGATTACTGTCAACGGTGGATTGCCCGGGCTGGCTTCCGGTCTGGAGCAAGCGTAGAAACAAATCAACCTGCTTCGTGACGGTGACGGCATCATAGCCTGCACAACTGGTGTATTGGTCAGAATAATGAATAAGAACAACATCTTTCTGGCTGGTGAAAAAGTCGAGAGTGACTTTAGGATCAATGATCGTGGTCCAGAGCGCACTGTTAAATGAGTAATTAAGCAGCTTTTTAAAATTACCGCTTACGGCTAAGCCGATCCCCTGTCCATGATACTGGCTGTTGCTTTGACGTGCAGGTTGCCACAGGCAGCCGATTAATTGCGCAAGACGCAGCGCGATGTAGGGCTCGGTGTCCACGTCACGCAGGCCAAACGCGGTAAAGTATGCGTCCCCCTGTGTTTCAGCTCCTTCACCAGCGATGAGTCCATGGCAAAGCACCCCGCTGGACGCATCTTCGATACGTATCTGTCGGCAATCAACAGGTACTGTGTTGGTGAAAAACGCCAGATGCGCATAGGCCAGCTTGTCACTTTCTGAAGGCAGGACAAATTTGCTGAATGTTAAACGGCTGCGTAGCAGATCAATCAACATATCTGCCTCTGCCCGCCATACGCCGCTGTTCAGATCGAGATCATTTTTTAGCTGTTCATAGCTGCCACTTTCAGCAAAGTGATCGAACATATTGGGAAGAAGGCGTTCATCGTAGCAGTTCACATGCACCGAAATAGCGTGCTCTCTTTCCTGCTTAAAATAATCCACTAAACCCAAAAATAACTCTTTAGCGTTCCCTTGATTAATGGCATTAATAATCAACGCATTGTTTCCGGCACTCTGAAACAACCGAGCATAAGCATCTGTGAACTCATTAAGTTTGTCTTTTACCAGACGTTTAACATAGTCATGACTGACCTGCCGCTGAGGAATCACATCAATCCAGAAGCGGTTTTCCTCCACTGGCTGCAATTGTGCATATTCATGCTCACTCTGATAAACAAATGGCATTAAGCCTGAAACCATCAGGCGATCCAGGGTAATAGACGGTAGAGTGGCAAATGAAGCTGAAGCGTGCTTTTCCGACTCATCAATTATCGTTTCAGCAAGTTGTAAATGGTAGGCGAGCACTAGCGGATGCAGCGGCGAGAGGCGTTCATGGTTATCACTACGGCATATCCCAACATATAGAAGCCGTTTTTCCCGAGCCGTCAGTGCTCTGCTCAGGCTGATTTGCTGAAGGGCCTGTTCAAAGATGGCAATGATGTTGCTGACCACCGCGCGGTATTCTGCCGACCATGATACCAGGCTAGGCAGCGTACTACGCTGCTGATAGTAGGCAAATAACTGCTCATAGGCGTTATGTAGCTCGGGGTAGCTGGCATGAAGTTCTTCTATTTTAAAATCAGTACCGTCACTTCCGGTACCCAGAAGACGCCCCTCAATTAATGAAGCTTCCAGTTGTAATAATTGCTGACGAACACCAACGACTTTGTGCTCAATGTTATCAAGAATGATACGACTCTTCAGTCGATTCCAGGTTGCATTACCCGCTTCTTTAAACAACTTATTGAAACGACTCTGATCAAACAGCAGGGGCAGCGTTAGTCCTTCCTCGGCTCCTGGTCCCTCGATGTTAAACGACAAACGAGAATCGCCAGAAATGAGCGCAAACTGAACCAGGTCACTTTGATTTGCCAGTTTCTCAAAATTCACTTGAGCATAATGCTGGCAATCGATGTCTTCGCTCTCGTCATCTAGCATACAGGTCAGATCGCCAGATTCGGCAATACGCAGCGTATTATCTTCAAGTTGCAGTGTTATTTGCCCTTTACCAGGCTCTATACGATAGCTGTGCTGAATATCGTTTAGCCAGAATTTTCCCTGCTCAACTAATAACAGTCGAAACTTATATTCTTCAGCTGAGTTATTACGATTGGTCAGTTCAAGACTAAAAAAGCATGGACGCCCGTCAAAGGGCACCGATGCCATAATGCGTGATGTCTTTCCTCCCGCCCGGCTAGTGCGCCAGAAAGACGTATTTTTTAGCTGCCGATGATGGGATATCTTAATCTGGCTGTCCTGAAGATCGTTCCCCTGAAAGCTGAACTCTAACTCTGCTTTTGATTGTCCGGGCTGTACCTGCACCAGCAGGCTGATGTCACGTTTGCCCGCCTTGCTCGCGCTTTTAGCACGCTGCCAAAATTCACCGTTTTCAACGGAGATGTTTTCCAGCACCAGTTTTTGTTCACTATTCTGTTCTTTTTCTCTTCTATAGTCGGCAAAATCAAGCTCACGCCAGTCTTCTTTATCGACGAAGTGCTCCTGAATGAATTTAGTACTAAATTCAGCCAGCACATTCTCCAGCTGTCCACTGTAGCGTTCAACACTATCTTCAATCTGGCGATATAATTTCCGGTTTTCATTGAGTCTGCTGCGAAGCTGTTTGTGGCTATAATTTAGTAGCTCATCATCTTTGAACAATTGAAGCTCTGAAAAATCCAGGTTGCCATCATCAAGCAGACGATACAGTGACGAGAAACCAAATACAGTAGCCCCTTCTTCCAGCACCGTTTCCCGTTGATCCTCCAGAAGGCAGCGTGATAAGTCCGAACGGTTACTATCGGTGGTAATAAGCCTTTCCAGCTGATGACTGAAGGTTTGCGGATACCAGATAGCATCCGGTGCAGCCACGTCTTTCGTGCTGTTAATCAGGGTATCCAGCATACTGTTGTGAATAATTAACAGCGCCGTTTGGGCAAAAATTCCGCTACGCCCTGCCACTTCGTCACGCAGATGGGAAATATAGTTTTCTGTGAATGCCGGAGCCTCGTTACCATGCAGCACCGGAATCAGCTGAATACCATTGCATGAGAGGAAATCAACGTGCTGCTCTGGCGCAATCTCAAGTTGATTTCCGTCCGCCAAAGAAACGAATGCTTCCCAAAGCTTTAAGGCATTTTCGGGATCGGGAGATTTGAACTGGTAGCGTTCGCCCGGCTGGATGATGCCGCCAACCCACTCAATAAAGGTTTCAGCAAGAAAAGTTTCAAACTGTTTTACGGACATACACGGCGTCTCCACTGTCACTCATTCGCTCTACATTTCCCATACGTTCATAAAACGCCACCAGCGTTTGTACTGACTGATTATCCAGATAAAAACCACGCTGCTCAAAACCACGCAGCAGTTCATGCAGGCGGAGCTTGTCATTTTTCCCAACGGTAAGATTGGTCAATAACAGCAGGCGATCCTGATTCAGTACCAATACTTTTCCCGCCCGACCGCGCACCTGAATGAAGTCGGCACAAATCTGGCTTTCCAATTCGTTGATATATTTACGGTTGACTGAAGCGCGGTCAGATTTTTTATCCTGAAATTGCTCAACAGCAACAGTTAATAATTTTTTAAAGGCATCTTCAAGAGTATCTTCTTGCTCATATTCTAATCCTGAAAGCTCGCGCTTTTCGATAAACTCCTGCAAATAACCATTGAGATCACGTAAGAGTTGAGATGAATCATCAGAATAGTTTAAGCAATCCTGATACACCTGCCAGAGAGGGCGTTTTTTCTCCCCTTTTACCTGTAATACTTCCAACGCAGAAAGTATCGGGAAAAGCTTTTCACTTTGCCGGGCGAACCACTTATACCCAAAACGTTTTATTTGATCCCGTTCAGAGCTGGCTTTTTCTGTATCGAGAATAAAGAATAATGATTTACTTTGTGGCTCACCATCCTGCCAATTATCTAAATTGAGCGCCAGCTGAGCACACCAGCTAAAGGCGTACAAACGCAAAGTATTGGCCAGTTCCTGTAACAGATACTGCGGATGTTCCTCCAGAAACGCCAAATCAGATTGAAAACATGTCACCAAATATGGGAGATAGGGTTGCTCTTCGATAAACGGACTTTTTTCCAGAAAGTCTATTTTTTCATTAAGCGTATTCAACATTTGCAGCTCTATGAAATTGAGTTTGTCCTGTATAGGATATTTCAGGCTGAAATCCCCCATCAGATTGGCAAACAGTGTGCCCAGTCGTTTGTCCGCCATCGAACCGGCGATTATTTTTTCACCATCAAACTGGGCGTAAAACAGTAAAAAAAGAGGTGAAATGCGAAAAATATCCGCGCTAGAAAAGTACATCCGCTCCAGCATTGACCAGAATGCAGGCTCATCAAGCAGCTCTTGCAGGTGTATTTTGCAATCATCCCGAAACTGGCTAGGATCGTAAGCTTCAATCTTACGCTTCAATGCGTAACTAAGCACCAGCCCAGTAACACATTTCCAATCAATATTATTGTTGCTGTTTCGCACAGGAAGGTAACAAGGTTGAGGATTGCTTTTATTTACTTTTAATTCTGTTGCAATGGGATACATCACATTACCCCTCCATACCGCTGATAGTGATCATATCGTCATCTGCCTTTGCGCGATAAACCCGAGTCCTACCATCATAAAATTTTATTTCGTTACTCGATTTAGCCTGTTTTGTAATCAATTCTACGAGTTCATCCAATAGCACTATGGCATTTTTATCGTATTTATTCGGGCGATAGCCATTGTTCAGTTTGTGCAAGAGTTCAAAGAGATTAAGGCCAATATGAACAGGAGTAAGTGCGTTCTGCCCCACCTTTAAATAAACGTCAAAACCTGTTGGATGGGCCGTATTCTTATTACGAATCGCGTCCCAGTCAGGCTTAATTTCTACTGGCGCAGTTAATTTTACTCCACCGAACTCACCCAGGAAAAACTCTTCTTTCTGCATGCTTAATTCCGGTGCTCTACGGTTAGCATAGCGCTGTATACCCGCAATAAGCTCAAAATTATAGAAACGATTCAATAATTTTTTTTGTTCCGGGTCTCCAGTATAATTTCTATGAAGACGCCAAATTTCTGAGTAACGCTCAAACAACGATTCATTAAAGAATGCAGAAAAATTCTTATGGTAATTATTCCCCAGAGATTCGTCTTGAAGAAGCCAAAACAGCCGGACTAATGAGGTCGCATCACCAGACCTAACACATTGGCGTTCAAACTTAATATGCAATGTCTCAAGAGAAATTAAAAAATCATCGAGATCGTTGTCAATCAGTCCAAGCTCATAGCGCAAAATAAACTGATCAAGTTCATAGGTATGCAATCTGGCGGGATCGAAATCTGAGACCTTTTTGATCAAATCATTTTCTGAACCAATAAATAGGTTATCAAATAAGTATCCCGGCCCCATAAGAAGATGATGCAGGAAATCCAGCAATGTTCTGGTGGTTACAAATTGATCTTTTATTAATCGAGCTTTAAAAAGTTGCGTAATCAAAACATTCTGCACACCCGGCAAACAAAGCAATTTAAAGTTCGCGACCTCTTTCAGATCGGGATTGATTGCCTCATCTCTCCGAAAAACAAACTGGAATAAGTTATTATTATTATCGCCAGTTAAATTATCTAATAATTTTTTGATAAATGATGAGTATTGTTTATTTTCGTCAAAATGAAATTTAGGATAATGTTCAAAATCAAAAAAAATGCAATTCTCATTCTGATAAGGACGCCTTGCACTCTGCTGAGCGGATAAAAAAGAGTCAATTGCAGATCGAATCGCTTGGTGGCATTCAGCACCTTCTCTGGCAAAATTTGCAATCATGCCGGTGTTGATACCAATGAGAAGAGGGGATGATTGCTGATGATGATTAGTAAATAGATTATTCAGGGCATCAATAGCTGATTGCCGAGGAGCAAAACTGTGTGTGGCATCCATGTGGAAATTAAATTGCCGCTGATAACGGGGATTTGACTGGCAACGGGCTAAAATTTCTGACTTTCCATCTCCGCTGCTCCCACACAGAAAAATGATTTCACCGGGTTTAGCAACATCGAGATAACGTTGCAATTCAGTCTCAATGTCTTGTTTTACAAAGAGTTGTTCTTTTAACTGATCGAGTTCATCTTTCTGACGATGTGTTACAGTGGTGACTGAAAACGAAGATGACTTCGCAAGTACACCCAACGCTTTACGTAATGTGATTGCGCTCATAACTTCATGTTCTCTAAAGTAGGAATACCCTTATTCTATACAAGCTAACAATTGAGCACCATATGCCTTTTTCTACAGGAACGCTCATCAGTTTACCGAATCACCAGAGAGCAGGTCAGAGCCATCGGTCAGCTTGTATTGCTTATCCGTTGGCTTGGCTGTTCTGATTTTAATATCTGTTAGGGCAATGCTTATCCCCTCCCTGTTGGTACAAGCATTATCGAACCGGAAATACCATCATCTGTACCAACATGTGTTGGTAGATGTACGTTGATGCCGGTTGACACTGGGAGAGTTAATATAGCGAAAAAGGTGGGTAACTTCTGGATTTTAATCATAAAAAAAGACCTCAGTTGAGGTCCATTTACATACTGTTGGTGCCGAAGGCCGGAATCGAACCGGCACGCCTTGCGGCGGTTGATTTTGAATCAACTGCGTCTACCGATTTCGCCACTTCGGCACTGAAGGGTATGCGGAAAACGTTGTGGATTATACCTTTACCCCCTGTTTCCGCAACCCCTATCAGCAGGCAAACGCGCAACTGCTTAAAAAAAAGACGCACTACCCTTTCCTTGCCGTTCAAGCCACGTTCAAGCTTTATCACGTATTTTGCCACAACTGCTCATTTACTCACCACGGCACAATAAATACACTCTCCTTGTGGTTTTAACCGCACGTTCATACAAGGAAATGGGACCACCCGCCCCGCCCTATACGGCGTAACCTCAAGATCAAACATGGATAAGAGCAGGGATAGACTATGCGAAGCGCACGGGATTTTAAGAAGCGGTATGTTATAGCGGTATTACTACTGGCGATCGTCGCATACGGCATTCTGAAGGTAGCGAATTTTTCGCCTTTCGAAGAGTCGGTTATACAGCGACAACAGATCAACTCCTCTACTACACTGTACGTAACGGAAGGCAGCGCAGGCGCTACTACAAAGAACGTTTATCAATATTATCTCGTTCCTTCTGAGGTAGCGGAAAGCGATTTCTTAGAGGGAGCGGCGATAAATATAAGTCATTTTTGTCTACCTCTGACGAAAACGTCAAAATGCAGATAAACAGCAGCGCCATCCATCTCTCCGTTAAGGGAGACGTCTATCATTTCACTAACGCGGCCAGCTACTCGACTACTATTTATCTGACATCCTCACCTTTCTGAAAGCGGCTTATCGGTATTGACGTCTATCCTGGCTTTTATCATCGTCACAAGGAAACTTTATGACCGCCGCTTCCAAATCTTCCGACCTCACGACTCCTCCTTTCTTAGCCTACCCACAGCTGTCACCGCAGCAGAAGCTACTCCCGTAACCAGCCCTTCCCTTTATCCGCAGCCTTTTGCGGCACTTGCCGACCAACACATCAAGCATCGCCCTGGCGATTGGCCTTAGCAACTTTGGCGTTAACCTTACGCGCATTTTGCCTGGCGGCTGTCGGCGCTGCGGCATTCGCATACAAAGCAGGATGAGTTTATCTATATCCTTTCCGGGCACCCGGTGCCGATCGCTGGCGAAACGAAACTGGCACCCGGCATGTGTGCTGTTTTAAAGCGAGAACGGGCAATGCTCATCAGATGATGAATCCAGGCAGCGAGGAAGTACATTATCTGGAGGTTCCGCTGGCGACAGCGTCAGCTATCCTGATGACGACCTACAGTTAGTCATGACAGAAGATGGCAAACCGCAGTTTCAACATAAAGACGGAGCGCCTTACTGAATAAGCAGCTCCAGGACTACTCTTAAAGCCGGGTTTGCCGAGCCGGGCTGTCGCCCGATACGGAACTCCAGGCTAATCCCGCAGTCCCACTGTGGAGATCGGCGCGCGCCGGGAACAGGTCGTGCCGGACAATTTAAAGAAGGTATAAAAATGAAAGCAACAACCAAGATAGCGTTGGCATTAACGGTTTCATCTTCCCTGTTCGCTGGCGTGGCTTCGGCCGCAAGCTGGCAGGATCAGCTCAGCAATGCTGCCAACACGCTGAGCCAGAACAATGCTAACTCTGCATCAACTACCACGCAGAATAACGGTATGTCGCTGGGTGCAGTGGCCGGCCTGCTGAACGGCGGCAATCAGCAGCTCAGCGCTAACAGCATGACCAATGCCGCAGGCGTGTTGCAGTACTGCGTGCAGAACAACGTGGTAAATAACAATGTGAGTTCCGTAAAGGATCAGCTGCTGAGCAAGCTGGGCCTGACCGACACGGCGAAAGCACAGGAAACCACCGACTATAAACAAGGTCTGATGGGCCTGCTGAATACCGGCAGCGATCAGCAGGTAAACCTGAAAAGCCTGGGTAACACCGAATTAGGCAAGAAGGTGAAAACCAAAGCCTGCGATCTGGTGTTGAAACAAAGCAAGCAGTTTATCTCCTAGGCCATTATCACCAAGCCTCTGCGCCAAGGACGGTGCAGATGCCTCCACGCTCTGCACAGACAGATCAACCGATTAGCGAAAGCGTCCTGTTGTGCTCAAAGCAGAAGCTGCTCCTTACTTCAGCCCAAAAGCTACAGCGACTCATTCACCACGCCAAAATCACAGCCGTCCCCTGGTTACGCTCGTAAACCAGACCGAAGCTACAGCAGAACACTAGCTACCCTTGCAGACAATGCCGAACGTTCCCGCTTGCAGACAATGCCAAAAGCCAAAGCGGCCTCACTTATAAACCACATCAAACCCACAACCGTTCACCAGCCAGACTTTCAGGCCGCGTCAAAGTCACAATAGCCCAAAGACCAGGCTTATAAACCACGTCAAAGCCACAACAGCCCACTGACCAAACTTATAAACCACGCCAAAGCCACAGCCGTCCCCCGATCAATCCTACAGGCCACGCCAAACCTTGAAGTGGCGGGAACACGAGCGGGTTAGTAAAGCGTCCTGCGCCATGGACGGCGCAGGCCGAGCTGTCAGGGACGACGCTTTTTGCTTCTTTACGATCCGATCGGGTTCCCGGCACATTCCCCGATTTCACAGAAAACAGGCTCTTTTCTTACAGAGCGCTCCATACACCGCAGAAAACAGGCCCTTTTCTTACAGAGCGCTCCAGGCACCACAGAAAACAGGCCCTTTTCTTACAGAGCGCTCTGTGCACCACAGAAATCCGTCCCTTTCCCTGACGCACTCTCCGCGCCACAAAAATTCGCCCCGTCTCCGTTTCTAAACACGCTCCTCACACAAAAACGCGGCCCACAGCAAACCGCTTCTTCCATACACGCCTCCGGCCTTCGAAGTCCCCGCCTTGCCTATTTCACTATCAGCTTAATGCCCAGCGCGGCCATCACGCTGCCGCCGATACGGTCGAACGTCGCCTTATAGCGCAAATAGGTATTACGCGGCCCGCTGGAGGACAGCGCCCAGGCCACAAAGGCATACCACAGGCCATCCACCAGCATCGACACCACCGGCAGCGCCACGTACATCGCTGGCGTAATGTGGCTCGGCAGCAGCGCGGCAAAAATCCCGGCAAATACCACCGCCGTTTTAGGGTTACTGATTTGCGTAATAAAAGCAGTTAAAAAGGCACGGCGAAAGCTTTTCCCCATGTTGCCGCTGTTTTCCATATGCAGCGGCTCACGCGCGTGGCGGAACATCTTAAACGCCATCCACAGTAGATAAAGCCCTCCGCCGGTCTTCAGCACCAGCCACAGCCACGGCACCGCCGCCAGCAGCGTATGCAGGCCCATTAGCGCAATTAATGAAATCACTATCGAGCCGATGCCCATTCCCAGCGCCGCGCCCATGCCTGCACGTCGCGAAGACGCCACCGCCGTACGCGCCACCATAATAAAACTCGGGCCAGGGCTCATGGCACCCAGCGCCAGCGCGCCGCCAATCGTGGCTACTGCAATAATGTTCGCATCCATCTTTTTTCCTCGCCGCAAAAATAAACAAATTACAGAAGTTTGCTGCGGTTGCCACCTTCGCTATGTACTTTTCTCCACAGCGCGACGGTTTGCATCTCCGGGCACCAGCCTGCATTATCGTTAACCGCCAACAGTTAACTTTTTCTGTAGTGAGAAAACGATGCATGATCTAACGAAGCTGCTGATAGAGCGGGATACGCAGCAGCACAAGGCCGAGCTGGAAAAGCTGCGCGAAGAAAACCTTCGCCTGCTGCAACAGGTCAGCGACAAAATTGATAACGCTGAAGCAAAAATCACCGAAAGCGCCATCAACAAAACCCTGTCGGTGCTGGATAACACCCGCAAATGGATTTTGGGCATGTTCGCCGTTTTCGCTACCGTGCTGACGCTGGCGGGCTTTGTCGGTATCTCCGGCGTAAGCAGCAAAATGACGGCTATTGTTACCGATAAGGTGAACGGCTGGCTGCGCTTTGACGATGAAAACAGCGGCGGTTATCGGGTTATGGATGAGCTGCGCACCAGCGCCCTGCTCGACTCGCTGACGCTGCGCTTTGCCAGAGACAATGCCCGTGGCGGCGGCAGCCAGCCCCATCTTAACGCCGCTGAAACACAGCGCCTGATGGCCATCATCCTCAATCCCGCCTCCGACGACTATCAGTTCAGAGACGCGCTGCATCTGATTATCGCCAGCCGGGGCATATTTGGTCGGGTAATGGCGGATGACACGGGCAAAAAGATTGCCGATATCCTCGGTAACAATGCATTCAACAATGATAAAAAAGTGGCCGTGCTGGAGGCGATGAAAGCGGAACGCTCGCTTTATCCGTTGACGCTGCAAATGCTGGACGATCGCAGTGGCCGCTATGACGAAAGTATTCTGACCGATGCTTTCACCAACGTGCGGCAGTTTGACGAGCAACGCGCGCGCCAGTTTGCCGAAGCGAACCTGAACACCTTTAAGTCACCCCGTAACCGTGTTGAGCTGGCCAGCTACCTGATCGATATCGGCGCCGACGGCCCTGAGATCGATAAGCTGATCGCCGAGCTGCGTCGGCAGCAGCAGGCACAGCAGCAGCAGGAAAGCTATGTCTGGTCTGGTTATTATCCTTCGCTGATTTTCGCCCGCATCGAACACGGGCTGAAAGCTGCCGCGCCGGATGTTCCCGCGCTGGCGCGATTTATCTCCACGCAAATGGATAAGGGTTTGCAGCTGGCCCTTTCCGATTTTAGCAACGGCAAACCCTATCTCCACTTCTCTCTGGATAAAACCAGCAGCGCCGTTAAGCAGCCGGAAAGTCTGTTCGGCAACGCTGCGCTGGTGGACGCCATCGTCAAAGCGCAGCCGCTGACCGCCGGCCGCCTGCAAAAAGTCAGTGATTTTTTCCAGACAACCGATCGCGGCCTGTGGGTAACCACGCTGATGATGACGCCAGCGGCCACCACCCAACTGATCCTCGCCGACGGCCAGAAAGCACAGGGTGATGAGATTCTGGCTCGCGTCTGGCTGCGCGTGGAGGAAAAAGCGGGCCAGCCGGCGCTGATTGCCAGCTGGCGGGAGAAAACCGGCAGCGTACACGAAGGCATCGTCACCGATATCGTCAACGGCGAACAGGCGCATTTCCTCGTCGATTTTAACAGCTGGCAGTTAAGCAACTACACCTGGAAAACCGATCCCATTGAAGAGCTATACTGAGGCCCGACCAGAACCGCCTCGTTTAATTTTTGCTAAATCCGCCCGGGAGCAGGCAAGCTTTTATGAATAAAGAAACCGAACTGGCGCAAGCCAAACGTCTGCCGCTGCTGCTGTTATGCTTCGCGGCGCTGCTGTTTATCGCCACCGTGCTTTATCCCCTCTGGCGACCGACGAACCTGTGGATCGGCGCTTTAAAAGCCGTGTCGGAAGCGGCGATGGTCGGCGCGTTGGCGGACTGGTTCGCGGTCAGTGCGCTGTTCAGGCGCGTGCCGATCCCGCTGGTTGGCCGCCATACCGCGATTGTGCCGCGCAACAAGGATCGCATTGCCGATAACCTGGCGCTGTTCGTGCAGGATAAGTTCCTGAATACCGATTCGCTGTTGACGTTAATCCGCCGTCACGATCCGGCGCAGATCATCGCCCGCTGGCTGAGCGAACCGGCTAACGCCGCCCGCATCAGCGGCTATCTGCTGAAAGTCGTGCGCGGCTTTCTCGATCTGGCTGACGACTCGCGTATCCAGGCGTTTATGCGGCGCGCTATCCACAAGGCTATTGATAAGGTCGATCTGACGCAGTCGGCGGCGCTGGTGCTGGAGAGCCTGACCAAAAACAATCGTCATCAGGCGCTGCTGGACGACGCCATCAGCCAGCTGCTGCATCTGATCAACAAGCCAGGCACGCACGAGTTTATTGCGCAGCAGGTGATGCGCTGGCTGAAGCGCGAGCATCCTATTAAAGAGAAGATGCTGCCGACGGAATGGGTAGGTGAAAAAAGTGCCGAGCTGGCGGCCAACGCGGTGAAATCGATCCTTAACGATATAGAGCAGGACGGCGCGCACGAGCTACGTCAGGGCTTCAATCGTGCGGTACAGCGTCTGATCGAGCGGCTGCGCAGCGATCCGGAGATGCAGCTGAAAGCGGAAGAGATCAAAACTTACCTGAAGCAGGACGAGACGCTGAACAGCTATATCGCGCAGCTGTGGGGCGATTTACGCAGCTGGCTGAAGCAGGATCTGGATAAAGAAGACTCGGTGCTGCACGGCAAAGTCAGCGCTTCCGCACAGTGGCTGGGTGAAACCTTAACCCAGGATGCGCAGCTGCGGGCGTCGCTGAATCAGCATATGGAAGAGGCGGCGATAAGCGTTGCACCAGAGTTCTCGGACTTTTTAAGCCGTCATATCAGCGATACGGTGAAAAGCTGGGATGCGAAAGATATGTCGCACCAGGTAGAGTTAAATATCGGCAAGGATTTGCAGCGCATCCGTATCAACGGCACGGTGGTGGGCGGCGTAATTGGCCTGCTGCTGTGGCTGCTGTCGCAGCTCCCGGCGCTGCTATAACGACAAAGCCCGCGTCTTTCGACGCGGGCTTACATGCCTTTCACTAAAACGTTGTCAGTTTAGCGATTAGTACTTCTTGTCGGCATCGGTCAGTTTATTCGGTGCCAGCTTGTCGTCGGTCAGCTCGTTTTCCCGCAGGTTGGTCTCGGTGCGGGTTACGTCGTTTTTAAGGGCGTTGGTGTTGTGCGTACGATTTTCATTAGTATGCTCAACCTCCACTTCCTGACGACGCACGCTGTCTTTCACGGTTTCGACGCGAGCGGTCTCTTCGCCGCGCAGGCCCACTTCTTCTTTAATACGCGCGGTTTTCGCAACGGTTGGGATCTCATGAGATTCCTCAACTTCGATGGTTTTTTCTGACCAGTCCACGTCGTTCAGATAGGCTGGCTCATCCACCGCGTGACGGAAGACTTCTGCGTGCTGGTCGTACAGCGAAACATCTTCCGAGACTTCATCTTCTACGGTGAAACGACGCAGGCGTACGGAACCATCATTAATCTGGCGTTTGCCGATATCCACCTGCTCTTCCGCCAGCTTCAGCGAATCGCGGTCGGTTTCAGAAACGGCAAGGTCGGTACGGTCACGATTAAGCAGTGAATCCTGTTCGTTACGCAGCGAATCGCGTTCGTTAAGCAGCGTATCGTCTGCCAGCGTGCCGGTGGTGCCGGTGGTGCCGGTATTGGACAGCGGCGCGGTAGTGGTATTCAGCGCACCCGTCTGGTCACCGGTAAGCAGGCCGCGATCGTTGGTTTCACCCGCATAGTTACGGTTAACCGGGTCGCGATCCGTATGGCTCAGTGAAGAGTAGTCGGCGGCAAAGGCGCTCAACTCCTGTTCAATGTGGTCAGCTTCATCTTTCGGAGCGCGAACCGTCAGCAGCACACCGCCTGAACGGATAGCCTTGCTGTATTCGCTTGCGTAATCATCATCAACGTCATCGCCAAACAGGCGCTGCCAGAAGCTTGGATGACGGATTTCTTTATCTTCTACGCGTAATCTTTCCCCGGAGATGATATCGATGTTTTTCTCTGCAATACCTTCGACGATCAATTTCTGTTTTGCCGCTTCCGCCTGTGAAACTTCATTAAATGCGGTGACGATTTTTTCATGTGACATAAATAGATCCTCGTTAATAGGTTTAAAGTTTCTGCTTCGTAATTTTTACTTCCTGGTTACGCAGAGTGACTTTCTGCTGAAACTCTTCTTTACTGGTATGCTTATGAATATGAATTTCTTCCTTAAGCACCCGCTTAGTGATTATTTCTACCTGCTCTTCAATCACGGGAATAATAAAAACATCCCCTTCCTGACGGATCTCAGCAGGATAATCATCGGCAACCTGATAATTCATAGGAACGTGCTCGATTTCAACATGCTCATGCGTTAGCTCGGTTTCCAGTAATTTCTCTACCTGTTGCGTAGAGCGCGTCAGACTAATCCGACTGTGAACCTTGCGCTGCTTAGAGATGGTAGCCTGCTCTTCAGCAAGCGGCATCGAGACAGTCTCTTTGACTTTTCCAGTAAGCGGCGCGTTTTTATTTCCCATAAAATTAACTCCTGAGATTTAAAGCCCCACAGACTAAAAAATCTTCTTATCCGGCGCCACGTTTTGTTGCACACGCCATTAATAGTAGTAGACTGTTTCGAGACTGCCTCCCCAATTAAGCGGCAAAATGTAACAGATTTTGTAAGCGATTTAATTATATATACATTAACTATTTTTAAATATTGATTGAACTTTTTCTGCTTTATACTGCCTTGCGCACAGGCTACTTATATAAGTGGCCACCTCTTCTTTCTAACAGCATAAAAATACTGGTAAATAATGCGTACGCCTCTCTTTTGCGGCGCTGTTACTGGCGGCGGCTGCACGCCGCTGGCTGGGCAACGCTTCTGAACCACGGGCCGCGCAGAGATGACAAAACTGACGAAAGGCGCAGCACGCTGCCAGCGGAAAGCGCAAAACGGCAGGCAGAAAGCAGCCGGGAAAGCGTTAAGGCCAGCGAAAGCGAGCAACGACGGCGCCCGTTGAAAGGAAAGAACAGCCACAAAGCCACAACGGCTGACGCACTGAAAAAGCGGCTGAACGGCCACGACGGCTGATGTGAAAAAAATCGCCAGGAAAGATGCGACAGCTGACAGAAAGGATAAAGCGGCCGAAGATCCACGACGGCTGGTGTGAAGAAAAACCGCCAGGAAAGCTACGACGGCTGCCAGAAAGGATAAGGCGGCGGAAGAGCCAGGATGTCTGTCGTGCAGATAAAAGAGGCTAAAAGGCTACGACGGCTGGTGCAAAGAAAAGTCCACTGGATAGCTACGACGGCTGGCAGGCAGAAAAGCGGATAAAAAGCGGGGCTGAACCGTGGCCGCAGGCGGAGCACCTGCGGCCGGGAGCGTTAACGGCGCTTCAGCAGCATATAGACGCTGATAGCCATAAAGGCGGCGCTTGGCAGCAGCGCGCCAAGCACTGGCGGAATGTTATATACCAGGCTGAGCGGCCCGAAGATCTGATCCAGCACGTAAAACAGGAAGCCGAAGCTGATGCCCGTGACCACGCGCATCCCCATCGAGACGCTGCGCAGCGGCCCAAAAATAAACGACAGCGCCATCAGCATCATCACCGCCACCGACAGCGGCTGGAAGATCTTGCTCCACATATTCAGCTGATAGCGGCCCGCAACCTGTCCGCTCTGCTTAAGGTATTTGGTGTAGTTATACAGCCCGCTAATCGACAACGCGTCCGGATCCAGCGCCACCACGCCCAGCTTGTCCGGCGTCAGCGAGGTTTTCCATTCGCCGGTCAGGGTCTGGCTGCCCGTAACCTGCTGCGGATTGGTCAGATTAGACTCGTCCACTTCCGACAGATCCCACTGCTTTTTGTCCGTGTTGTATTTGGCAGAAGCCGCATAGCGCACCGTCTGTAAACGGCGCTCCTTGTTAAAGTTGTAGATACTGACGCCGCCCAGCTCGCTGTTGTCCTTCAGGCGTTCGATAAAGATAAAGTTATCGCCATCCTTCGCCCACAGCCCGTTCTGCGTGGAGAGCAGCGAACCGCCCAGCAGCTGCTGCGCACGATAGTTACGCGCCATCTGCTCGCCCTGCGGCGCCACGAACTCGCCGATAGCCATGGTCAGCAGCACCAGCGGGATCGCCGTTTTCATCACCGAAGCGGCAATCTGCATCCGGGTGAAGCCGGAAGCCTGCATCACCACCAGCTCGCTGCGCTGCGCCAGCGCGCCCAGGCCCAGCAGCGCGCCCAGCAGCGCGGCCATAGGGAAGAAGATCTCAATATCTTTTGGCACGCTGAGGATGGTGTAAAGCCCGGCGCCGACCACGGTGTAGTCGCCCTGTCCGGTTTTGCGCAGCTGATCGACAAACTTAATGATGCCGGAGAGCGACACCAGCATAAACAGCGTCGCCATAATGGTGTTGAAAATCGTTTTACCGATATATCTGTCGAGAACGCCAAACATCAGACCGATCCTCCCCGGGTGAAGCGGGCGCGCAGACGGCGCATCGGCACCGTATCCCACAGGTTAAGAAGGATCGCCAGCGCCAGATAGGAGAGGTTCACCACCCACATCCAGATAGCCGGATCGAGACGTCCTTTCGAGCCGCTGGAGCGCAGCGAGCTTTGCAGCAGGAAGAACACCAGATACAGCAGCATCGCGGGGAGCATAGAAAGCACGCGGCCCTGGCGCGGGTTCACCACGCTGAGCGGCACCACCATCAGCGCCATCACCAACACCGAGAACACCAGCGTAAAGCGCCAGTGCAGCTCGCTGCGGAACTCCGGCCTGTCGGAATGGTGCAGCGCGCTGAAGTTCATCTGCTCGGCGTCGTTGGGATCCAGCAGCACTTCCTGATGCCCGACGATGGCCTGATAATTCTGGAAATCGGTAATGCGGAAATCACGCAGCAGCGCCGTGCCTTCAAAGCGCGTGCCTTTATCCAGCGTCACTATCTGCGAGCCGTCGGCGCGCTGCGTCATATGGCCTTTATCCGCCATCACCACAGAAGGACGCGCGTTGCCTTTAGGCCGCAGCTGCGCCAGGAAGACGTTACCGAAATTGTTGCCCTTCACGTTTTCGATAAACAGCACCGACTGACCGTCGCCCGACTGCTGGAACTGCCCGGCAGCCAGCGCCGCCGCGCCAGGGTTAGCCTTAGCGTTCTTCGTCACCTCATTCTGATAGCGCGCCGACCACGGGCCAAGCCAGGCGACGTTCGCCGCGGCGACCACTGCGGTAAACAGCATCAGCACCATCGCCGCCTTCACCAATACGGCCTTGCTCAGGCCGCAGGCGTGCATCACGGTGATTTCACTCTCGGTGTACAGACGGCCAAGCGTCATCAAAATGGCTAAAAAGAGGCTTAACGGCAAAATGAGCTGCGCCATCTCTGAAACGCCAAGGCCTAACAGTGTCAGAACTAAATTTGTGGGAATTTCGCCATCCGCCGCGGCTCCCAGTATCCTGACTAACTTCTGACAAAAGAAGATCAGTAGCAGAATAAAGAGGATAGCCAGCTGGCTTTTGAGCGTCTCTCTTACCAGATATCTAATGATAATCACGCTGAATACGCCTGTGAAAACTTGTCTTTTTGCAGGAAAATCGATAGTTTCATCGCTTATACGCCATTTTTTCTCATCAATGGCCTCGGTCGTAGCTAAACTAGTATGACAATAATCGCGTTCCGGTGATGCAAAAAAAAACGTTTACCCGATTATTCCTAAGGGGCATCACCCGAACAAAATCTGACGCCCGTAACGCTACACGGCGCGTTGCCCCGGCATTATGCGGTTAACAAGCGCTATATTCTAGCCGCAGCAAGCGCCGTTGTCTTTAAGATTCAGGAGAGTGCATGGAGTTCAGTGTAAAAAGCGGTAGCCCGGAAAAGCAGCGCAGTGCCTGCATTGTGGTAGGCGTGTTTGAGCCGCGCAGGCTGTCACCCATTGCTGAACAGCTGGATAAAATCAGCGACGGCTATATCAGCGCCCTGCTGCGTCGCGGCGAGCTGGAAGGAAAAGTCGGCCAGACGCTGCTGCTGCATCATGTGCCGAATATTCTCTCCGAGCGCATTTTACTGATCGGCTGCGGCAAAGAGCGCGAGCTGGACGAACGTCAGTACAAGCAGGTGATCCAGAAGACAATTAACACCCTGAACGATACCGGCTCGATGGAAGCGGTCTGCTTCCTGACTGAACTGCACGTGAAAGGCCGCAACACTTACTGGAAAGTCCGCCAGGCGGTGGAAACCTCGAAAGAGACGCTTTACAGCTTCGATCAGCTGAAAAGCAACAAAGTCGAACCGCGTCGCCCGCTGCGTAAAATGGTGTTTAATGTGCCGACCCGTCGCGAGCTGACCAGCGGCGAGCGCGCCATCCAGCACGGCCTGGCCGTGGCCGCCGGCGTCAAAGCCGCCAAGGATCTCGGCAATATGCCGCCGAACATCTGCAACGCCGCCTATCTTGCCTCTCAGGCGCGCCAGCTGGCGGACGGCTGGAGCAACGTCACCACGCGCGTGATTGGCGAACAGCAAATGAAAGAGCTGGGCATGAATGCCTATCTCGCCGTCGGCGCCGGATCGCAGAACGAATCGCTGATGTCGGTGATCGAATACAAAGGTAACCCGGACGCGGACAGTCGTCCTATCGTGCTGGTCGGCAAAGGCGTGACCTTTGACTCCGGCGGTATCTCGATTAAGCCTGGCGAAGCCATGGACGAGATGAAATATGATATGTGCGGCGCGGCCTCCGTTTACGGCGTGATGCGCATGGTGGCCGAGCTGAAACTACCGCTGAACGTGGTTGGCGTGCTGGCGGGCTGTGAAAACATGCCTGGCGGCCGCGCCTATCGTCCCGGCGACGTGCTGACCACTATGTCCGGCCAGACCGTTGAAGTGCTGAATACCGATGCGGAAGGCCGTCTGGTGCTGTGCGACGCGCTGACCTACGTCGAACGTTTCGATCCGGACGTGGTTATCGACGTGGCGACGCTGACCGGCGCCTGCGTGATTGCGCTGGGCCATCACGTCAGCGGCCTGCTGTCGAACCATAACCCGCTGGCGCACGAGCTGATCGGCGCTTCTGAACAGGCGGGCGACCGCGCCTGGCGTCTGCCGATGGCCGACGAATATCAGGAGCAGCTGGATTCTAACTTTGCGGATATGGCAAACATCGGCGGCCGTCCCGGCGGCGCAATCACCGCAGCCTGCTTCCTGGCTCGCTTTACGCGCAAATATAACTGGGCACATCTGGATATCGCCGGTACGGCGTGGCGCTCCGGCAAGGCCAAAGGCGCTACCGGTCGTCCGGTCGCCCTGCTGTCGCAGTTCCTGCTGAACCGCGCCGGTCTGAACGGCGACGACTAAATCATGAAAAACGCCACCTTCTATTTGCTGGAAAGCGACACGCCGGTTGACGGGCTCAGCGCGCTGGAAGCGCTGGTCTGCGAGCTGGCGGAAACGCGCTGGCGCGAGGGAAAGCGCGTGCTGGTCGCCTGCGAAGATGAAGCGCAGGCGATCCGCCTGGATGAAGCGCTGTGGCGCCGTCCGGCCAGCGCCTTTGTGCCGCACAATCTGGCGGGCGAAGGGCCGAAATACGGCGCGCCGGTCGAGCTGGCCTGGCCGCAGCGCCGCGGCAACGCGCCAAGAGATCTGCTGATCAGCCTGCTGCCGCAGTTCGCAGATTTTGCCACCGCTTTCCAGGAAGTGATAGACTTCGTGCCTTACGAAGAAGAATTGAAACAGCTGGCGCGCGATCGCTATAAAGCCTATCGCAGCGTCGGATTCCACTTGAATACGGCCACGCCGCCCGTGCCCCCAACGACATAGCAGAAATGGAAAAGACATATAACCCGCAAGATATCGAACAGCCGCTCTACGAGCACTGGGAACAGCAGGGCTACTTTAAGCCAAACGGCGACACCAGCCAGGAAAGCTTCTGCATCATGATCCCGCCGCCGAACGTCACCGGTAGCTTGCATATGGGTCATGCGTTTCAGCAAACCATCATGGATACCATGATCCGCTACCAGCGTATGCAGGGAAAAAACACCCTGTGGCAGGCGGGCACGGACCACGCGGGCATCGCCACGCAGATGGTAGTGGAGCGCAAAATCGCCGCTGAAGAAGGGAAAACGCGTAAAGACTACGGTCGCGACGCCTTTATCGAAAAAATCTGGCAGTGGAAGGCGGAATCCGGCGGCACCATTACCCGTCAGATGCGCCGTCTGGGTAACTCCGTGGACTGGGAGCGCGAGCGCTTCACCATGGACGACGGCCTTTCCAACGCGGTGAAAGAAGTGTTTGTGCGCCTCTACAAAGAGAACCTGATTTACCGTGGCAAACGCCTGGTGAACTGGGATCCGAAACTGCGCACCGCTATCTCCGATCTGGAAGTGGAAAACCGCGAGTCCAAAGGTTCTATGTGGCATATCCGCTATCCGCTGGCGGACGGCGCGAAAACCGCTGACGGCAAAGATTACCTGGTAGTGGCCACGACCCGTCCTGAAACGGTGCTGGGCGATACCGGCGTAGCCGTTAACCCGGAAGATCCACGCTATAAAGATCTGATTGGTAAATTTGTCGTGCTGCCGCTGGTCAACCGCCGCATTCCGATCGTGGGCGACGAGCACGCCGACATGGAAAAAGGCACTGGCTGCGTGAAAATCACGCCAGCGCACGACTTCAACGACTACGAAGTGGGCCGTCGTCACCAGCTACCGATGATCAACATCCTGACTTTTGATGGCGACATCCGTGAAGCCGCTCAGGTTTATGACACCAACGGCGAAGAGTCTGACGTTTACAGCAGCGACATTCCGGCAGAGTTCCAGAAGCTGGAGCGTTTTGCCGCGCGTAAAGCCATTGTTGCCGCCGTAGATGCGCTTGGCCTGCTTGAAGAAATCAAACCGCACGACCTGACCGTGCCTTACGGCGATCGCGGCGGCGTGGTGATTGAGCCAATGCTGACCGACCAGTGGTACGTGCGTACCGCGCCGCTGGCGAAAGTCGCGGTGGAAGCCGTTGAGCAGGGCGATATTCAGTTTGTGCCTAAGCAGTACGAGAACATGTACTTCTCCTGGATGCGTGATATTCAGGACTGGTGTATTTCCCGTCAGCTGTGGTGGGGACACCGTATTCCGGCCTGGTACGATGCCGAAGGCAACGTCTACGTCGGCCGCACCGAAGAAGAAGTGCGCGCGGAAAACAACCTGGGCGCGGATGTAGCGCTGAACCAGGACGAAGACGTGCTGGATACCTGGTTCTCATCCGGGCTGTGGACGTTCTCCACGCTGGGCTGGCCGGAAAAAACGCCGGATCTGAGCACCTTCCATCCGACCAGCGTGCTGGTCAGCGGCTTCGACATCATCTTCTTCTGGATTGCCCGCATGATCATGCTGACCATGCACTTTATCAAAGATGAAGACGGCAAGCCGCAGGTGCCGTTCAAGACCGTTTATATGACGGGTCTGATCCGCGACGAAGAAGGCCAGAAGATGTCCAAGTCGAAAGGCAACGTCATCGATCCGCTGGATATGGTTGACGGCATTTCGCTGGAAGATCTGCTGGAGAAACGCACCGGCAATATGATGCAGCCGCAGCTGGCGGAGAAAATCCGCAAGCGCACCGAGAAGCAGTTCCCGAACGGTATCGAACCGCACGGCACCGACGCGTTGCGCTTTACGCTGGCGGCGCTGGCCTCTACCGGTCGTGATATCAACTGGGATATGAAGCGCCTGGAAGGCTACCGCAACTTCTGTAACAAGCTGTGGAACGCCAGCCGTTTTGTGCTGATGAACACTCAGGAGCAGGACTGCGGCTTTAACGGCGGCGAGCTGGAGCTGTCGCTGGCGGATCGCTGGATCCTTGCCGAATTCAACCAGACGGTGAAGGCTTACCGTGGCGCGCTGGACAGCTACCGCTTCGATATCGCCGCCAACATCCTGTATGAGTTCACCTGGAACCAGTTCTGCGACTGGTATCTGGAGCTGACCAAGCCGGTGATGAACGGCGGTTCTGAAGCCCAGCTGCGCGGCACCCGCAATACGCTGGTGGTGGTTCTGGAAGCGCTGCTGCGCCTGGCGCACCCGATTATTCCGTTTATTACCGAAACCATCTGGCAGCAGGTGAAAGTGCTGAAGAACATCAGCGACGACACTATCATGCTGCAACCGATGCCGGAATTTGAAGAGGCGAAGGTGGAT
Organism: Erwinia artemisiae; assembly: GCF_051400835.1. NCBI lineage: Bacteria > Pseudomonadati > Pseudomonadota > Gammaproteobacteria > Enterobacterales > Erwiniaceae > Erwinia > Erwinia artemisiae. Next base: position 472,612 of record NZ_JBLFFM010000003.1, read on the forward strand.
GAGGCGGCGCTGAGCGATACCGAATGGCTGAAGCAGGCGATTGTCGCGGTGCGTAATATTCGCGCCGAGATGAACCTGTCGCCGTCCAAACCGCTGGATGTGCTGCTGCGCGGCGCAAGCGCTGACGTGGTACGTCGCGTGACCGACAACCATAACTTCCTGAAATCGCTGGCGCGTCTGGACAGCCTGACCTGCCTGGCCGCCGACGAGAAAGGCCCGGTATCGGTCACCAAGATCATCGACGGCGCGGAGCTGCTGATCCCAATGGCTGGCCTGGTGGATAAAACCGCCGAGCTGGAGCGTCTGGCGAAAGAAGTCAGCAAGCTGGAAGTGGAAATCGGCAAGATCGAAGGCAAGCTTTCCAACGAAGGCTTTGTCTCGCGCGCGCCGGAAGCCGTGGTGGCGAAAGAGCGCGAGCGCATGGCCGAGTTCGAGCAGGCTAAGCTCAAGCTGATCGAGCAGCAGGCCGTTATCGCCGCGCTGTAACCATGCCAGCCGGACGGCGTTAACCGCGCCGTTAATACTGAACGCTCCGTAACCTGTTTGCGGAGCGTTTTTTTATGCGTTAAAAAACGCAGCCAAACAAATCTTTAAGAAAGCGGTGATACATTAACGGTCTGTTATTTTTTACGGATAAAACCATGTCTGACAACTACGCCAGGCCGCAGATCGCGCTCCACTGGCTGACCGTGCTCCTGCTCACCGTTGCCTACGCCACCATTGAACTGCGGGGCTTTGCCCAGCGCGGTTTTTGGCAAGGGTTCGCCATGATTATTACGCACTTCAGCGCAGGGTTTGGCGTACTGCTGGTGATGCTGGCACGTATCTTTCTGCGCTTTCGCCATCGCAGCCCGGCTATTGCGCCGCCGATAGCGAGCTGGCAAAAAGGGCTTTCACACCTGGTGCACGCCACGCTGTACGCCTTGTTTATCGTGCTGCCGCTGCTGGGCCTCTCTTCGCGCTATCTCTCCGGACGGCAGTGGTGGCTGTTTGGCGCGACTATGCCGGTATCTGCAAATCCCGATCCGGCGCTGGCGCGAACGCTTATCCACTGGCACGAGACGCTGGCGCCGCTCGGCTACTGGCTGATTGGCCTCCACGCGCTGGCCGCCCTCTTCCATCACTATTTTCTGAAAGATGATACGCTGGCGCGCATGATGCCCGCGCGGCGCGCCACAAAGCCGTAAAGGCGGCTTTGGCCTGCGCTGCCGCCATCACCGCCTGCTTTCCCACTCTTATTTTCCCGGCCAGGTTTCCCTTTTGCATGGAAGCGGAAGATTGCATCCTCGGCCAACGGATGGTATTACACTGCCAAACTATCTAAAAAACGGCCCCAGGTTATGACCAGCACCTCTTCAGCCGATATCCGGGTTCGGCTTATTCAACCCGCTGATAATCCGCATATCGCTCACGTTATCCGTCAGGTTTCGGCGGAATTTGGCCTGACCGCCGACAAAGGCTTTACGGTCGCCGATCCCAATCTTGACCAGCTTTGCGAACTCTATCGCCAGCCCAACAGCGCCTACTGGGTGATTGAGCTGGACGGAAAAATTATGGGCGGCGGCGGCGTGGCTCCCCTCCAGGGTAGCGAAGCGGACGTTTGCGAGCTGCAAAAAATGTATTTTATGCCCGAGCTGCGCGGTCTGGGCGTGGCGAAAGCGTTGGCGCTGCGGGCCATGGAACATGCGCGTGATCTGGGCTTTAAGCGCTGCTACCTGGAGACTACCGCGTCGCTGACCCGCGCCGTGCGCCTTTATGAGTACCTGGGCTTTCAGCATATTGACGGGCCGATGGGCAACACCGGCCACGTGGACTGCGAAGTTACTATGCTGCGTTCGCTGTAGCATAGTGGATCCAGGCTACTGCGTTCGCTGTATCGCTGTATCGCTGTATCACAGCGGACGCAGGCTATTCGTTCGCGGCATCGCTGTATCACACCAGATGTAGGCTATTCGTTCGCTGTAGCACAGCGGACGCAGACTACTGCGTCACGGCCAGCTGCGAGCCTTTTTTCACGTAGCTTAGGTCGTCGATCGCTTCAATAATAAACTTCCCGGCATCGGTATAGCGGATACGGGTGACGCTGGCATTGCTGAGCGAGTGCGTCTTCGCTTTATCGCCCAGCTCGTGCAGCAGCGTCATGATGGTCATACCGTGCGTGACGATCAGCACGTTGCCGCCGCCCTGCTGCTGCGCCTGTCGGGCAATTTCCTTAATTACCTTGTTAACCCGCTGCGCCACCTGCTGATAGCTTTCTGCCTGACCGGAAGGATCGGCCGCATGGATCATCTGCACGATCTCCACAATGTCGACTTTCTTGCTGTTGAAAGCCGCCATCAGCTGGGCTGACGAGGCGTAACCGCTCTTTTTCCCCGCCACCGTCAGCATATTTTCATTGGTGTCGCCTTCAAAAGAGCCAAAAAAGACTTCTCTTAACGCCTCACGCTCCTGAAGAGGTAACGACTTATCACGCTCTGCCAGAATCAGCTTTGCGGTTTCCCTGGCCCGGCCCGAATCGCTGCTCCATGCGGCAATAAAGTCTACCGGCTTCAGCCCGCGCCCCGCTTTTTTGGCTACCTCCACGCCTTCCGCCGTTAAGGGCGTATCGCTCCAGCCCTGCGCGCGATGCACGGTGTTAAACAAGGTTTTGCCGTGGCGCACCACATAGAGCTCAACGTCAGCAGCAAAGCTGGCCCAGCTGCTTAACAGTAAAAAAGCAAAGAGCATCGCCTGTGTTATTCCTTTCATATTTCCCCCTGATTATAAAAGACCGAACTTCCAGGTCACACCGACTTCAGCAGAAAGGCTCGGCGAGCGCTGATACTCGCCCGCAGAATTAAGGATCGGCGTGGCGTTAATATTTTTATATGACCAGCCATAGCCTAACTGTGCGGCCAGCGTTAAATCTTTTAGCTGACCCTCACGTGGCTGCCAGCGGTTCAGCCAGGTAATTTCCCCGGTGCGGATTTTATTATTTTTATAAGAAAACTGGCCGTAGTTAACCTGAATACCGCTGGCTAAACTTTCAGTAAACTGATATTCGGTAAAAGAGGTCAGCGCCAGTTCGCCGTCGCGCAGATAATCTTTTCCGGCGGAGGTTAAGGCATTAAACCGGCCACGGGTATTTTTCCCTATATAGCGATCGTAATAGCCCACCCCGTTGCGCTTTTCTGCCCGTGTCCAGGCAACACCGACTTTCTGTATCCAGCTGTCATCCTGCCAGCGTACTTCTCCGGCATAGTGCCAGGCGCTGTCGTTAAACTGTTTTTTACTTTGCGGCATCGCTTTATATTTTTCCAACGCCTGGCTGCCGTAAATCTGTGACGCCAGCGCCCATTTCGGCGTCAGCGGATACGTAATTTCCACCAGGTGACGGCGCAGATAATCCTTCGACTCGCCCCATGCCCAGGAGAACACAGCATTTTGTTTTTCCCAGCTCAGGCCGCCGGTCAGGATACTGTCGATCTCTTTGCCATCAAGGGTAAGAAAATGCACGCTATCGGGTGAATCATACATGATGGAGCGCGTTACCCAGGCCATATCCAACTGCAGGTTCTGCCAGCGCAGCGAGCCGCTGTAGCCCTGATAGCTGTTGCGCGAAAGGCGGTAAGTGTTGGTCAGCACGCCCACGTTTTTCAACTGGTGCCAGCCGCCTTTTGCTTTCAGCCCGAACGCGTCGTCACCCAGCTTTAGCTTAAGGTAGCGCTGCCCGAAGCGGCTGAAGCCGCCGGCGTTGCTTTTATCGAAGCCTGCGCTGTGATTGTAAAGGATGCCGCGCGTGGCGAAGTAGTCGCTGGCCGCCAGCTTAGCGGCTCTGGTGTAGCTGGCGTCGAAGCCCAGGGTATCACCCAGCCAGCCGGAGCGGAAATCCAGCGTGGTTGCGGCCCCCCAGGCGTTGTGCACCGCTTTGGGCTGCGCCTCATTCTCTTTCAGGTATTTCCAGTGGCTGCGCAACGTAAGATCGAGCTGCGTCTCCTTTAAAAATCGCTGGAAATCGCCGCCGCTTTCTTCAGCATGGGCGGCCACGGCGGCGAGCAGCGCCAGTAAAAAAACGTTCCTGTTTTTCATTATAGCCTTCCTTGTCAGCCGTTAAATAAATGACTCCATCTAAAAGAAACAAAAAAACCCGATCCCGTTGCGGTAATAATATCGCAAGTGGGATCAGGTTTTGCCGGTTGGTAACAATCCTGATAATGGCAGGAATATACGCCTGAAAATCTTTTCAGCCATAATAAAAATCAGGTTATGTGAAGCGCGCCGCAAAATAAAAAAGAGGGGAGATTGAAAAAAAACAGGTTACGCGTAGGCGTTATTATTCCCTTTAAACCATTAGCGCCATTAATATTATTTATTAAAGGTGGCAACGCTAATAAACGGCTTCCTGAAATAATAACGCCAGAATAAAGCTGTCAATATTATCACCAGGCAGGCAGCCCGCTGTGAAAACGCAGCTCGCTATCCGGTTCGCTAATTAGCTTTGCTTCCGTTTCGCCTATTTTACGCACGCGGGAAGTAATATCCGTGGCGGATATCTCGGCGGCCAGCGCCAGATAGTCCTGATAATGGCGCGCTTCCGAACGCAGCAGCGAAAGATAGAACGCGGCCAGCTCCTTATCCAGATAAGGCGCCAGGCTGGCAAAGCGTTCGCAGGAGCGCGCTTCGATATAGGCGCCGCAAATCAGCTTGTCCACCAGCGTCTGCGGCTCGTGCGTGGTCACCTCTCGCAGTAACCCTTTGGCATAGCGGCTGGCGGTAATTTTGACGTAGGGAATGGCGCGCGCCTGCATAATTTCCAGTACCTGATAAAAATGATGCAGCTCTTCTTTAATCAGCAGCACCATTTTGTCTACCAGCGTATCACCGTAGGGCACATCCGTACGGCTGATAATCGTTTTCGACAGCCCTTTATGCTGTTCCAGAAAGGCTAAATCCGCGTTTTCGCTGTGCACAAACTGCTCCCACGGTTTCAGCCAGGCCAGCAGCGCGTCGCCGCTCTCTTTATCCGCCACGTATTTGCGGATCAGCCACATGGCGGTCTGGGCGGCCTTCAGCTCGCAAACAAGATGGTCGGTGAGCAGCAGCGGCAGGTTTTCCGGCTTGCGGGCTTCGTCGATCCACTTTTGCGGCGTGCGGCAGTGCAGAAAAGCGTGAACGGGAGCAAGGAGGTCTTCGGTGATCATGCGGGCAAACAATCCGTAAAAATCAGGTTAAAAACATTGCGCCGCTCTGCGGGGAGCAGACCGGCGCAAACGGGCGGAACGGCGTCCGCCCACGGGCATCAGTGACGCGTGCCGTTGTCTTCTTCGTCGATAAGGTCGTCGTCGTCGCCTTCGTCTTCGTCCTCGGCGTCCGGATCCTCAAAGTAGGTGCCCCAGCCGTCGTAGTCCACGTTGTACTTCGCGGCCAGATCGATCAGCTGTTCGACCTGGGCGTCGATCAGTTCGGCATTCAACGCGCCTTCGCTCAGAATATCGCAGCACATCACTTTCGTGCCGTCCTCCAGCTCCAGTTCTTCCGGCTCGGTAACTTCGTAGCCCAGCTTAAACGCATCAACCGCCGCCTTTTCCAGCGCGTCGAAGCTGTCGCAGGAGAGGTGGTGTTCGATGGTGTAGAGCGCATCCGGGTCGCTGCCATCATCCAACAGCTCTTCAATAATCAGCCGCGTCTCTTCACGCTGCTCTTCCAGCAATGCTTCATTTGCCATGATCCGTTCCTCTGTGTGTGGCATATCTGTTAAGTATTTTCCCACACTGTCCTCTGCGCCACTACCTTTATACAAAAGTTTCTTCACGCCAGGGTTGAAAATGCATATTGATACAGTTAAGTTGAATTTAAATTCATTAAATATCCTCTGGAGCGCTTTATGAGTCAGTTATATCAACGCCACTTTCTCAGGCTGCTTGATTTTACGCAGGCTGAAATTACCGCTTTACTCGCGCTGGCCGCACGGCTTAAAACCGATAAGAAAAATGGCGAGGAAGTGCAGCACCTGAAAGGCAAAAACATCGCGCTCATCTTCGAAAAAGACTCGACCCGTACCCGATGCTCTTTCGAAGTTGCCGCTTACGATCAGGGCGCCAACGTCACTTATCTTGGCCCAAGCGGCAGCCAGATCGGCCATAAAGAATCAATGAAGGATACCGCGCGCGTGCTGGGACGCATGTATGACGGCATTCAGTATCGCGGTCACGGGCAGTCGCTGGTGGAATCGCTGGCGGAACATGCGGGCGTGCCGGTGTGGAACGGCCTGACCGACGAGTTCCACCCGACGCAGCTGCTGGCGGATTTGCTGACTATGGAAGAACATCTGCCGGAAAAACCCTTCAGCGGGATGGTTTTCGCCTACGTGGGCGACGCGCGTAATAATATGGGTAATAGCATGATGGAGGCCGCCGCGCTGACGGGCCTGGATCTGCGCCTGGTCGCGCCGAAAGGCTGCTGGCCGGACGAAGCGCTGGTAAGCGAGTGCCGCCAGGCCGCGCAGGCAAGCGGCGGAAAAATCACCCTGACGGAAGATATTGCCGAAGGCGTGAACGGTGCAGATTTTATCTATACTGACGTCTGGGTGTCGATGGGCGAACCGAAAGCGGTGTGGGAAGAGCGTATCGCCCTGCTGCGGGATTATCAGGTCAACAGCGCGATGCTGGCGCTTACCGGCAATCCAGAGGTGAAATTCCTGCATTGCCTGCCCGCTTTTCACGACGATCAAACCACGCTGGGCCGGCAGATGGCTGAGCAATACAATCTGCACGGCGGCATGGAAGTCACCAATGAGGTGTTTGAATCCAGGCATAGCGTGGTGTTCGACCAGGCGGAAAACCGGCTGCATACCATCAAGGCGGTGATGGTGGCCACGGTGGCCCGGCTACCCTGAATCAGCGCCAGGCAATCGATTACTTTTGCTTGCCGCCGCTGACCGAATGCGTATAATGCCCCCCGTTTGTCTGGAGGATGCATGAAACTGACCACTGCTGACAGAGTAAAAATGACGCGCCTGAATGCAGGCCGGCAGTGCCGTTTTTCCTCCTTCCCGATCTGTAGAAAAAGCCCCTCATTGAGGGGCTTTTTTTTGCCCGTTTTTCCGCTTATCGGCACGCGTAGAGGAGAATGAACATGGCTAACCCGCTGTATCATAAACATATCATTTCAATTAACGATCTCAGTCGTGAAGAGCTGGAGCTGGTGCTGCGTACCGCCGCCAGCCTGAAGGCGAAGCCGCAGCCGGAGCTGCTGAAGCATAAGGTTATCGCCAGCTGCTTTTTCGAGGCCTCTACCCGCACGCGCCTGTCGTTTGAAAGCGCCATGCATCGTCTGGGCGCGTCCGTGGTGGGGTTTGCCGACGGCAGCAATACCTCGCTGGGTAAAAAAGGCGAAACGCTGGCGGATACGCTTTCTGTTATCAGCACCTACGTGGATGCCATTGTCATGCGGCATCCGCAGGAAGGCGCGGCGCGTCTGGGCACGGAGTTTTCCGGCGGCGTACCGATCCTCAACGCGGGCGACGGCGCTAATCAGCATCCAACGCAAACGCTGCTGGATCTCTTTACCATTCAGGAAACTCAGGGCCGCCTGAGCAATCTGAATGTCGCCATGGTCGGCGACCTGAAATATGGCCGTACCGTGCATTCACTGACGCAGGCGCTGGCGAAGTTCGAAGGCAATCGCTTTTTGTTTATCGCACCCGACGCGCTGGCGATGCCCGCCTATATCACCGATATGCTGGATGAGAAAGGCATTGCGTGGAGCCGCCACGACAGCATTGAGGAAGTGGTGCCGCAGGTGGATATTCTGTATATGACGCGCGTGCAGAAAGAGCGTCTGGATCCGTCAGAGTACGCCAACGTCAAAGCGCAGTTCGTGCTGCGGGCTTCCGACCTGGTCGGCGCGCGCGAAACCATGAAGGTGCTGCACCCGCTGCCGCGTATTGATGAGATTACGACGGATGTCGATGCCACGCCGCACGCCTGGTATTTCCAACAGGCGGGCAACGGTATTTTTGCCCGCCAGGCGCTGCTGGCGCTGGTGTTGAACAGCGAACTGGCTCTGTAAGAGGAACTGACGATGACACAAGATAATAAATTACAGGTTGAAGCAATTAAGCGCGGCACGGTAATCGATCATATCCCGGCGCAGATTGGTTTTAAGCTGCTGTCGCTGTTTCGCCTGACGGAAACCGATCAGCGCATCACCATCGGCCTGAACCTGCCCTCCGGCGAGATGGGCCGCAAAGATCTGATCAAAATTGAAAACACGTTTCTGACGGATGATCAAATCAACCAGCTGGCGGTTTACGCGCCGCATGCCACGGTGAACCGCATCGATAACTACGACGTGGTCGGCAAAATTTCGCCGACGCTGCCGGACACCATCGAACGCGTGCTGATCTGCCCCAACAGCAACTGCATCAGCCGCAGCGAGCCGGTCAACTCCAGCTTTGCGGTGAAAAAACGTAACGATAACGTGCAGTTAAAGTGCAAATACTGCGAGAAAGAGTTCGCGCGTCACGTGGTCATGGCGAACTGGTAATCAGTTTCGGGCGGCTTATAATGGGGCGGATCCGGGCTTTTACCGGCCTCATTTAATATGGAGAAATTATGTCTCGCGAAATCAGCACCGAAAACGCACCGGCGGCTATCGGCCCCTACGTGCAGGGCGTCGATCTGGGCAGCATGATCATCACTTCTGGCCAGATCCCGGTCGATCCTAAAACCGGCAGCGTGGCAGAAGACGTTGCCGCGCAGGCTCGTCAGTCGTTGGAGAACGTCAAGGCCATCGTGGAAGCGGCGGGCCTGAAGGTAGGCGACATCGTTAAAACCACGGTATTCGTGAAGGATCTTAACGATTTTGCTACCGTGAACGCGGCCTATGAAGCTTTCTTTACCGAGCACCAGGCCAGCTTCCCGGCACGCTCCTGCGTAGAAGTGGCCCGCCTGCCAAAAGATGTCAAAATCGAGATCGAAGCGATCGCCGTACGTCGCTAAAGCCTTCTCCTCTCCCGTCGGGAGAGGAAAGTTTTCCCCGGCCGTCAGTTTTTATTCTCTCTTTGTGCGCCTTTCGGCCTCGCCTAAAAAATTTTCACTGCGCCCGTATCTCCACTTGCCAGTTAATAGCTAACCTTAGGAAAGAACAAAAAGGCGATAACAGCGCAAACGGACCTTTTATATCGGGATTGAGCAATGACTAAAAATCCACCGTGGTGGCAGAACGGCGTTATCTATCAAATTTATCCCAAGAGTTTCCAGGACACTACCGGCAGCGGAACGGGCGATCTGGCCGGCGTGATCCAACATCTGGACTACCTGAAAAAGCTGGGCGTGGACGCCATCTGGCTGACGCCGTTTTATATCTCGCCGCAGGTAGACAACGGCTACGACGTGGCGAACTACACCGCCATCGATCCGTTATTTGGCACGCTTAACGACTTTGATAACCTGGTGGAAGAAACCCACCGGCGCGGGATGCGGCTGATCCTGGATATGGTGTTTAACCACAGCTCCACCCAGCACCACTGGTTTCACGAAGCGCTGGATCCCGAAAGCCCCTATCGCTCCTACTACATCTGGCGCGACGGCACGCCGGCCGAGCCGCCAAACAACTGGCAGTCGAAGTTTGGCGGCCATGCCTGGCGCTGGCACCCGGAGAGCAACCAGTACTATATGCACCTGTGGGCGCCGGAACAGGCCGATCTCAACTGGGAAAACGATAATCTGCGCGCCGAGCTGAAGCAGATCGTTAATTTCTGGGCCGATCGCGGCATCGACGGGCTGCGGCTGGACGTGGTGAACCTGGTTTCCAAGGACCAGGATTTTCCCAACGATCCCAACGGCGACGGGCTGCGGTTCTATACCGACGGGCCGCGCATCCACGAATATATGCGCGAAATGAGCCGCGACGTGTTCCGTCCGCGTGAATTGATGACGGTAGGCGAAATGTCTTCCGCCACGCTGGAGCACTGCCAGCAGTACGGTTCGCTGGAGGGCGAAGAGCTGTCGATGGTGTTCAGCTTCGATCACGTCGAGGTCGATTTCTTTAACGGCCAGAAATGGACGCTGACGCCGCTGGATCTGGTGGCGCAGAAGGCTATCTTCACCCACTGGCAGCATGGCATGCATAACAAGGCCTGGAACGCGCTGTTCTGGTGTAATCATGACCAGCCGCGCGTGGTTTCGCGCTGGGGCGACGAGGGGCAATATCGCGTGCAGTCGGCGAAGATGCTGGCGCTGGTGCTGCACGGGATGCAGGGCACGCCTTATATTTTCCAGGGCGAAGAGCTGGGTATGACCAACCCGCATTTCACCCGCATCCTGGACTATCGCGATATCGAAAGCCACAACATGTACGCCGAACTGCGCTCGCAGGGGCGCGACAGCGATAACCTGCTGGAGATCCTCGCCAGCAAATCGCGCGACAACGGCAGAACGCCGATCCCGTGGCACGCGGGAGAAAACGGCGGCTTCACCAGCGGCACGCCGTGGATCGGCATGTGTGACAATATGGAAACGATAAACGCAGAAGCGGCGCTGGCTGATGAAAACTCGGTGTTTTACGCCTATCAGAAGCTGATCCAACTCAGGAAAGCCTATCCGATCCTGACCTGGGGCGATTACCTCGATCTGCTGCCGGATCACGCTTATCTGTGGTGCTACTGCCGCCGCTTCGAGAAAGAGGTGCTGGTGGTGGCTGCTAACTTCAGCGGCGAAACGCAGGTCTGGCACCCGCCGGCCTACAGCGGTCACTGGGATGTGCTAATCAGTAACTATCCTGATACGCATGTTACCCCTGGTGAGGTGATGCTGCGTCCGTGGGAAGCGGTCTGGTGGTATCAGAAGCGCTGGGACGGCGGCGCCAACAAGGCGTAAACCGCTTCGGTGGCAAGCAGGCTGCGGCGACTACATACGTAGCGCCGCGTTCGGCACAGTCATGACTGACGTTATCGGACATGGCATCTACAAACGTAACGCCACGTTCAGATCAGGCACGGCTGACGTTAGCAGATGCCGCATTTACAGCGGCGCGAACAGCGCGGTCAGGTCTTCGCTGGTAAAACTTGTTGTTTCGCTCAGGTCGTTTTCCAAAATCCCTTCGGCCAGCTCCGCTTTACGCTGCTGTAGCGCAACGATCTTTTCTTCAATACTGCCTGCGGCGATCAGCTTATAGACAAATACCGGCTTGTCCTGGCCCAGACGATAGGCGCGATCCGTAGCCTGATTCTCCGCCGCCGGATTCCACCAGGGATCGTAATGGATCACCGTATCGGCCGCCGTCAGGTTCAGGCCCACGCCGCCCGCCTTCAGGCTGATTAAAAACACCGGGACTTCGCCGTTCTGGAAGCGGCGTACCGGCTCGCTGCGATCGCGCGTGCTGCCGGTCAGGATCACGTAGGGAATACGCGCCTTCTGTAACTCTTCCGCAATCAGCGACAGCATGGTGGTGAACTGAGAGAAGATCAGGATACGGCGATCTTCCGCCAGCAGATCGCTGAGCATCTCCCGCAGCAGCGCCAGCTTGGCCGACTGTTTAACTCTGGTCGTTTTGTCGCTGTCGATCAGCCGTGGATCGCAGCAGATCTGCCGTAGCTTCAGCAGCGCATCCAGCACCAGCAGATGGCTGCGTCCCGCGCCCTGCTGCTCTACCGCCAGCTTTACGCGATCCTGCATTGCGCCGCGTACTTTTTCGTAAAGCTCGCGCTGCGCGCCTTCCAGCTCTACCGAACGCACAATGGTGTTCTTCGGCGGCAGCTCTTTCGCCACTTCCTGCTTGCGACGACGCAGCATAAAAGGCCGCACGCGCTTAGCCAGCAGCTCGCGCCTGACCCGATCGCCGTCGCGCTCAATGGGAATACGCCACTCCTGGGTAAAAGCTTTTTCGCTGCCCAGAAAACCGGGCAGCAGGAAATCAAACTGCGACCAAAGTTCACCCAGGTGGTTTTCCAGCGGCGTGCCGGTCAGGCAAAGCCGGTAGCGCGACTTTAACGTGCGGATCACCGAGGCGGCCCGCGACGCGCTGTTTTTCACGTACTGCGCCTCGTCCAGGATCAGCAGATGATAGCTGTGGCCCAGCAGCTGCGGCTGATCGCGCCACAGCAGCGAATAGGTGGTCAGCACCACGTCATAGTGCTCAATGCGATCGTAAAAGGATTTTCGCTGCGGCCCGGTCAGCGCCAGCATTTTTAACGTCGGCGCAAAGCGGCTGGCTTCCTGCATCCAGTTATACACCAGCGTGGTCGGCACCACGATCAGCGCCGGACGATCCAGCCTGCCCGCTTCTTTCTCCAGCAGCAGGTGCGCCAGCGTCTGAATGGTTTTTCCCAGCCCCATATCGTCGGCCAGCACGCCGGACAGATTATTGGCGCGCAGGAACTGCATCCAGCTGATGCCCTGGAGCTGATAGTCGCGCAGCCGGGCCTCAAGACCGGCAGGCGGCGCAACGGGCTGGATCCCTTTGCCCGCCCTCAGGCTCTCCGCCAGCTGCAGGACGCCGTTGTCGCCGTTAAACTGCCAGCGGCCCGTTTCGCTTAGCGCCGTCAGCCTGCCGGCCTCGTAAGGCGCGATACGCAGCGGTGCGGCTTCATCCTGCGCCAGCAGATCGGCCAGGCTGCCCACCAGCGTTTTCAGGCGACCGGCGCCAATATGCAGTCGTTCGTTACGCTCGCTGCGCAGCTCTACCGTCTCGTCATCGGCTATCACCGAGAGGTCGCTCGACAGCCAGCGGCGATCCTGACGGAACAGCCCCGCCAGCAGCGGCCGCATATTCACCTTATACGCACCGGTGTTGGCCTCTATCTCCAGCGCATACCAGCCATCCTGCTGCTGCACGGCGCGGCCATCGATGGCCGCAATTTCCGTAATGTTCCAGGTAAAATCATCGTCCACGCTGGTTTGCCAGCCGCGCTTGCGCAGGTCGGGAAGCACATGATGGATAACATCGCGCCACTGTTCGGGCATGTCCGGGGCGAAAATAGCAGGCGGCAGCGGCGCTGAATGCGGCGTATAGATATGGCCAGAAGGAATGGTCTGCAGCCCGGCAGCGTTAAGCTCGCTTAGCCAGCGCTGCTCCTGCTCCATCCGGCGGCTGACGCGGAAAAGCCTGCCGTGACGATCGGGAAAGTCTTCGCCGCTGCTGCCAGCTGGCACAAGAATGCCGGCGTAGTCAAAATGCACCGCGGCAAAATCGAGCCGTTTCTGTCGATGTCCGTAACGGCCAAAACCGCTAATAAATTTCGCGCGCGATTCCAGCCGTAGCATGGGCTGCGGCTCGGCAGTCACCAGCGCGGGCGCGGAAGCGGCCTTGTTGACGGGCTGACGTTGCAGCCAGGCCAGCATGACCGCAGCGGCATGACGACAGTTGTTTTTAACCGGACAGGTGCATTCGCCGCTGGCGTGCAGTTTGCCCTGTGGCCGGCTGAAATGCACCATAACCTGGAAAGGTTCGATTTTTCTGCCGGGCACCTCGCCGGTCAACAGATTGTTCTGCCATTGCAGGTGCTGCGCTTTATCCACCAGCTCTTTTGCTCTGGCCACGGTGCGCGCGCCCAGCCAGCGGCTCACCTGTTTTTCGTTGTACGTTACAGAAGACATCAGTCTGTATCCCGGAATGGCCTGAGCAGATAACCGCTTTGCGTAACAGGCAATAATATGAAGTCCGGGCGGGTGATTGCAACTCCGGAAAGGCGCTGAACGTGCGAAAATCGATTAATCACGCTGCCTTCATCCTGCACAGAACGATTTTTGCGCGTTCGGAAAAATGGCCAGCGGCTTAAGTGTCTGACATTGCGTCACCCTTTTGCGATCTTTGTTCCAAATCAAAAACCAGGCGGTTAAATCGCAGGAAAGCACAACATATAGATACTATCATGCCACGCTATACCTATATGTAGATATTGAAACAGGGATACGCTATGGCTTCATTAGTGATTAAACGGGACGGCTGCCGCGCGCCTTTTGAGCAAGCACGCATTCTGGAGGCGATAAAAGGCGCGGCCAGCGCGGCGGCTATTCATGATGATGATTACTGCGCGCAGGTGACCGAACACATCTGTCGGCAGCTGACGCAGGAAGAAGTGGATATCCATGTTATTCAGAACGCCGTTGAAAACGCGCTGATGGCCGGCCCCTATCCTGCGCTGGCCAGAACCTATATAGAATATCGTCACGACCGCGATATTGCCCGCGAGCTGCGCGGCAAGCTGAATAAGGCGATCCGTGGGCTGGTCGAGCAAAGCAACCCGGCGCTGCTGAACGAAAACGCCAATAAAGACAGTAAAGTGATCCCCACGCAGCGCGATCTGCTGGCCGGTATCGTAGCCAAACACTATGCCACCCAGCATATCCTGCCGCGCGACGTGGTGCTGGCTCACGAGCGCGGCGAAATTCACTATCACGACCTGGACTACTCGCCCTTCTTCCCGATGTTCAACTGCATGCTGATCGATCTTAAAGGCATGCTGACCCAGGGCTTTAAGATGGGCAACGCCGAGATAGAGCCGCCTAAATCGATCTCGACCGCTACCGCCGTGACCGCGCAGATTATCGCTCAGGTCGCCAGCCATATTTACGGCGGCACCACCATTAACCGGATTGACGAGGTGCTGGCGCCTTTTGTCGAGGCAAGCCGGGAAAAACATCGGCAGGCGGCGCGTAAATGGCAAATTGCCGATGTGGAAGCCTACGCGCAGAGCTGCACGGAGAAGGAGTGCTTCGACGCCTTCCAGTCGCTGGAGTATGAGGTGAATACGCTGCATACCGCCAACGGCCAGACGCCTTTTGTGACCTTTGGCTTCGGCCTTGGCACCAGCTGGGCGGCACGGCTGGTGCAGCAGTCCATTTTGCGCAACCGCATTGCCGGGCTGGGGAAAAACCATAAAACGGCGGTGTTCCCCAAGCTGGTCTTCGCCATCAAAGAGGGGCTGAACCGCTCGCCGGGCGACGCCAATTACGATATCAAACAGCTGGCGCTGGAGTGCGCCAGCAAGCGCATGTATCCCGATATCCTTAATTATGAGCAGGTGGTGAAAGTGACCGGCTCGTTTAAAACGCCGATGGGCTGCCGCAGCTTCCTGGGCGTGTGGGAAGAGAACGGCGAACAGGTGCATGAAGG
Organism: Erwinia artemisiae; assembly: GCF_051400835.1. Taxonomy (NCBI): domain Bacteria; kingdom Pseudomonadati; phylum Pseudomonadota; class Gammaproteobacteria; order Enterobacterales; family Erwiniaceae; genus Erwinia; species Erwinia artemisiae. The sequence continues at coordinate 487,708 of NZ_JBLFFM010000003.1, forward strand.
GCGTAATAATATCGGCGTGATTAGCCTGAATCTGCCGCGCATCGCGCTGGAGGCGGCAGGTGATGAAGCTCGCTTTTGGGATCTGCTGGACAGCCGTCTGCGGCTGGCGAAAAAAGCGCTGATGACCCGTATCGCCAGGCTGGAAAACGTCAAAGCGCGCGTGGCACCGATCCTCTATATGGAAGGCGCCTGCGGCGTGCGGCTGAAGGCAGACGATAACGTGGCGGAAATTTTCAGACACGGACGCGCTTCGATCTCGCTGGGCTATATCGGCATTCATGAAACCATTAACGCCCTGAGCGGCGGCAAAACCCATCTTTACGATGATGCGGCGCTGCGGCGCAAGGCGCTGGCTATCGTCAGCCGCCTGCGCGAAACGGTCGAGGCCTGGAAAGAGGAAACCGGCTACGGCTTCAGCCTTTACAGCACGCCAAGCGAGAACCTGTGCGACCGCTTCTGCCGTCTGGATCGCGCGCAGTTCGGCATCGTCAAAGGCGTGACCGACAAAGGCTACTACACCAACAGTTTTCATCTCGACGTCGAGAAGAAGGTGAACCCTTACGACAAAATCGATTTCGAAGCGGCCTATCCGCCGCTCGCCAACGGCGGTTTTATCTGTTACGGCGAATATCCCAATATCCAGCATAACCTGAAGGCGCTGGAGGATGTCTGGGACTACAGCTACAGCCGCGTGCCCTATTACGGCACCAATACCCCGATCGACGAATGCTACGAGTGCGGCTTTACCGGAGAGTTTGACTGCACCAGCAAGGGCTTTACCTGCCCCAAATGCGGCAACCACGATCCTGAACGCGTTTCCGTCACCCGGCGCGTCTGCGGCTACCTGGGCAGCCCGGACGCGCGGCCGTTCAACGCCGGCAAGCAGGAGGAAGTGAAGCGCCGCGTTAAGCATCTGGCCGCAGGCCAGCTGGGGTGAATATTCATCAATATTACCCGGTCGATATCGTTAACGGGCCGGGTACGCGCTGCACGCTGTTCGTGGCCGGCTGCGAGCACCAGTGCGTCGGCTGCTATAACAAAAGCACCTGGCGGCTCAATTCCGGCTATCCCTTTACCGTGCAAATGGAAGAGCAGCTGATTGCCGATCTGAACGATACGCGCATCCCGCGCCAGGGTCTGTCGCTGTCGGGCGGCGATCCGCTGCATCCGGCTAACGTGGCCGATATTTACCGGCTGGTACAACGGGTGCGTCGCGACTGTGCGGGAAAAGATATCTGGCTGTGGACGGGCTACTGTCTGGCGGAACTGAGCGCAGAACAGCGCCGTGTGGTAGAGCTGCTCGACGTGCTGGTGGACGGTAAATTTATTGAGGCGCTGCGCGATCCGGCGCTGCGCTGGCGAGGCAGCAGCAATCAGGTTATCCACTATCTGCGCTAAGGACGGCGCGGCTTGCTTATCCCGTTCGCCTTTCCCGGCACGGCTAAATCTTATTTACCGACGCGGGCGGGACGCTGTAAATATCGAACTGACCGCTCCATGCGGAGCAGCTACTCACAGTGTTTGCAGATCGCCGACGCAGCGGTCACATTACTATGTCGTTTCGGTCGCGCTTACCGCGCGCGCGGGATCGCTGACGACTCGATGACGGTGACCTCCTGCCGTGCTGGCGCAAAAGCTTCGCGCAGCATCACGGCGGCGACGTCTCTGGCGGCAACGGCGCGCCAGTTGCCCGGCAGCAGACGAAACAGCGGCGCCATCAGCGACTCGCCCGCGCGGCTGTTTTCTCTTTCGCCCAGCAGCAGCGACGGCCGGATTAAGGTCAGGCGCGGCCAGCCCTGCTTTTGCAGCGCGTTCTCCATCTCGCCCTTCACCCGATTGTAGAAGAAAGGCGAATGCATATTTGCGCCATGCGCGCTGACCACCAGCAGATGTTTGGCGCCGAGCCGCTGACCGGCAATGGCCGTATCCACCACCAGCGCATAGTCGACGTGGATAAAGGCCGCCTTGCTGCCCGCCTCGCGCCGCGTGGTGCCCAGACAGCAAAAGACAATATCCAGCGGCGTTTGCAGCGGGCCCAGCACGTCGGTGAGATCGGCCTCCACCAGGTTAGTTACCTTGTTCATCTCCGGCAGCTTACGTCTTGTTGGCGCCACGATCTCGCTGACGCGCGGATCGTCAATCAGCAGGCGCAGAAGATGTTGTCCCACCAGGCCGGTCGCACCGGTAATCAGTACTCTCATCCGTTTCTCCTTTTTACTGAGTGTAGCCTTCGCCTCCCAAAGCGGTTAGCGGCAGCTAACTCCCCCCTGTAATCAGTAACATGCAGCGCATTACTTCGACGCGGCTTGATTTTTCAGTGTTTTCAACCAGGCTTAACTGACTTCACAATAATAACCGGAGGAAAAGATGAGCAAGAAGATTGCTGTCCTGATCACTGATGAATTCGAAGACTCCGAATTTACTTCGCCAGCCGAAGCCTATACCAAAGCTGGCCACCAGGTTGTGACTATTGATAAAAAAGCGGGCGTCACCGTCACCGGCAAGCAGGGTAAAGCCCAGGTGAAGATCGATAAAGATATCGACCATGTAAACGTGGACGACTTCGACGCGCTGCTGCTGCCGGGCGGTCATTCGCCGGATAGCCTGCGCGGCGACGATCGCTTTGTAAACTTCACCAAAGCCTTTGTGGATGCCGGTAAGCCGATCTTCGCTATCTGCCACGGCCCACAGCTGCTGATTAGCGCCAACGCCACGCGAGGCCGCAAAATGACCTCGGTGAAGGCTATCGCTATCGATCTGAAAAATGCCGGTGCCGACTTCTACGACAAAGAAGTGGTGGTGGACAACGACAAGCTGGTCACCAGCCGTACGCCGGACGACCTGCCTGCGTTCAACCGTGAATCGCTGCGCATTCTCGAAACCGTTTGAGAGTAGCGGCCAGGTTCGCCTGGCCGTTCTTTTATTCCCGCCGCCAGCTCAGCTTTTTGCCAAATCCCAACGCGTTATCCACCATTTTCAGCTCGCTGACGGCAATTTCCCAAAGGGGCGCTGAAGCTGCCGCCGCGACCGGAAATCGTTTGATATAGGCCCTACGTGCTTTCTCTTCTGCCGCCCCCGTCAACAGGCTGACCTGCCCCGTATACTGCACGCCTTTGATTAACATCACCGACTTCGGCTGGCCGTTAATCGTGCCTGCAACCTGCGGATCGCGGACAAACTGGCTGCCGTGACGCGTTTTCTCCTCCGTCATCAGCCAGAACGCAACGTTCTCTGCATCAAAGACATAAAAACAGTTGGCGCACCAGACGGGGCTACCGCCGCACACCGACAGTACATGCTGCTTTTGTAAATAGCGGGTAATGGCCTGTAACGGCTCTGGTTCGGACATGATGACTCCCTGAAAACTACGCAAAAAACCTTTCGCGCCGTGCGCGAGCTGATAAACTTTCGGCCACGACTGGCGACGGGCAATAACGGATGGCAACACAGGCAACAGCGCCCTGGCACCTTTATATCGTGCAGACAGCAGGCGGCGCGCTCTATACCGGCATTACTAATGATGTGCCGCGACGCTTTAAGCAGCATCAGGCGGGCACGGGCGCGAAGGCGCTGCGCGGCAAAGGGCCGCTGACGCTGCTGTTTCACTGCGAAGCGGGCGACCGCGCCAGCGCCTCCAGGCTGGAATACCGGATAAAGCAGCTGAAACGGCAGGAAAAAATCAGGCTGGTGACGCACCAGCCTGTTTCACTTGAAGCCTGGCTGACCGATCTTACTGGCGGTTAAACGGCGCCGCGAAATCGATCTGGCCTTCCACGCCGCTAAAAGCATCATCCGCCAGCTTGTAGACCTGGAAAGCGGCTTCACCGCCCTGCCAGCGGCAGCGTAGCTGATGGCGGGCGGCCGGTTCAAAACCGTAGCGCCCGTAATAGTCGGGATCGCCCACCACCACTACGGCGGCGTAGCCGAACTCGTTAAGCGTATCCAGCCCCTCGTAAATCAGCTGCTTGTCTAACGGCTGGTCGCGTACGCTTTCATCCACCACCAGCGGCGCCAGGCCTACCCACTGCTTGTCTTCGCCATTCAGGGTGACCGGGCTGAAGGCAGCATAGCCCAGCACCTGTCCTTCATCATCGGTCGCCACAATGCCCAGCGTCAGTAAGCCATCTTCACGCAGCTGCTGTACCAGCTCCGCCTCTGCGGAGGTGGGAAAGCTGCGGCGCAACAAACTGTCTATGCTGGCCGCATCGACGCCGATTTCCGTACGAATTAACATGTTACACCTGCGCGATCTGCTGTCGCAGCCGCGTCCTCAGTCAGTCCTGCCTCAATAAAATCAGCCAGCTGCATCAATCCGATTCGCAGCGGCTTCGGCATAGTCTCAAGCTCGATAGCATCCATCAGATTTTTGACTTCCAGCCCCAGCTCGGTATCGCCTTCAATCACCAGCCGACGCTGAAAAAACAGCGTATCCGGATCGCGCCGACGCGCCGCCACCAGCAGCAGGTCGTTGACGTCGCCGCGAAACCACACATCCGCCTCGGCCCGATCGGCCACCCGTAACGCGCCCTGCTCAACGGTGGTTGCCCAACTCAGCCCCAGATCGCGGATTTCAACACCTAACCAGTGCCCCTGCAAAAAGTTTAACTCACCTTCCGCCAGTGCATAGTGAAATTGCCAGCTCAGCAGCTGCTGCAAAAAATGCTTTTTAGCGGCAAAGGGGGCAAATTGTAGCGGCAGACGCAGCCACTGCGGGCCTTTGCGAACCAGCTGCGCGCGTAACGGGTTAAGCACCATTATCACTCCTTCAGATAAAATTTCAGCTATTTTGCCATATTGCAGGATCCTGTAAGGCAGATGGATCAACAAAGTGCGCAAACCTTGCCGGCTTCGTCATAAAAATTATGGCGATCGTTACGCTTTTCACTGCCCTGCATCAAAAAATGGCACGGTGGAGAAGCGTAAACTTCTTTGTTCTCTTGCTTACGGGATCTTATATGGAACTGCTTTGTCCTGCCGGCAATCTACCGGCCCTGAAGGCGGCCATCGCCAGCGGCGCAGATGCTGTCTACGTTGGGCTGAAAGATGATACCAACGCCCGTCATTTCGCCGGCCTTAACTTCACGGCAAAACGGCTGGAAGAGGCCGCTCGCTACGTTCATCAGCATAGACGCAAACTGCATGTTGCGATTAATACTTTCGCCCATCCATCCGGCTATGCCCGCTGGGAAAACGCCATAGACAGCGCGGCCGACGCGGGCGTGGACGCACTGATCCTGGCCGATATCGCCATGCTGGAATACGCAGCAAGCCGCTATCCTCACATCGAGCGACACGTTTCCGTGCAGGCTTCGGCCACCAACAGCGAAGCGATAAAATTCTATCAGCGCCATTTTGACGTTGCGCGCGTGGTGCTGCCGCGCGTGCTTTCCGTGCATCAGGTTCGCCAGCTTGCCCGCACGTCGCCCGTGCCGCTGGAAGTGTTCGCTTTCGGCAGCCTGTGCATTATGGCCGAAGGTCGCTGCTACCTCTCTTCCTGGCTGACCGGCGAGTCGCCTAATACCGTAGGCGCCTGCTCGCCCGCCCGTTTTGTTCGCTGGCAGCAAACGCCAGACGGGCTGGAATCCCGCCTGAATAACGTGCTGATTGACCGCTACGGCGCTCAGGAAAACGCCGGCTACCCTACCCTGTGTAAAGGCCGTTATAAGGTGGAGCAGACGGCTTACCACACGCTGGAGGAGCCGACCAGCCTGAACACGCTTGAGCTGCTTCCCACGCTGCTGGGCATGAATATCGCCTCGGTGAAAATCGAAGGCCGTCAGCGCAGCCCGGCCTATGTGCAGCAGGTGACGCAAATCTGGCGACAGGCTATCGATCGCTGCAAGGCCGATCCGCAGAATTTTGCCGTGCAGCAGCACTGGATGGCCGCGCTCAGCGCCCTGAGCGAAGGGACGCAAACCACGCTGGGTGCTTATCATCGTCAATGGCAGTAGGAAAAATCATGAAGTATGCGTTAGGGCCGGTGCTTTGGTACTGGCCGAAAGAAGATCTGTACGCTTTCTACCAGGCCGCCGCCGCCAGCCAGGCGGACATTATCTATCTGGGCGAGGCGGTGTGCAGCAAACGCCGCGCCGTTAAATTTGCCGACTGGATGGCGCTGGCGAAAGAACTGGTCGGCGCGGGCAAGCAGGTTGCGCTAAGCACTCTGGCGCTGGTTGAGTCGCCTTCCGAGCTGACCGAGCTGAAGCGCTATGTCGATAACGGCGAATTTCTGATTGAAGCCAACGATATGGGCACGGTGCATATGGCCGCGGAAGCGGGCCTGCCTTTTGTCGCCGGTCATGCGCTGAACTGTTATAACGCCATGACGCTGCGCCTGCTGCATAAGCTGGGTATGGTGCGCTGGTGTATGCCGGTCGAGCTTTCGCGCGACTGGCTCTGCGCGCTGTTAGCCCAGTGCGAAGAGCTGGGGATCCGCGGCCGGTTCGACGTAGAGGTGCTGGGGTACGGCTATCTGCCGCTGGCGCTCTCCGCCCGCTGCTTTACCGCCCGCGCAGAAGATCGCAGCAAAGACGATTGCCAGACCTGTTGTATTAACTACCCTCACGGCAGAGCGGTGCGCTCTCAGGAAGATCAGCAGGTGTTTGTGCTGAACGGTATCCAGACCATGAGCGGCTACTGCTATAATTTGGGGAACGATCTGGTTTCCATGCAGGGATTGGTGGACATTGTCCGTTTCTCACCGCAGGGAACCGACACGCTGGAAGTGATAAATGCCTTTCACGCTAATGAAACGGGCCATGCGCCGTTAACGCTGATTGACCAGCAGCACTGCAACGGCTACTGGCGGCAAATGGCCGGTCTGACGCTGGTGGAGTAACGCGCCGTCGGCCAGCCGCCATTTCGTTTAGCGCGGTAGAGGCACACTTATCTTTCTTCACGTCCCGGGCTCGCGTAAAGTGCTGCAAATTGCCAATCCGCTTCCCTGAAGATCGCTTAGGCTGTGTATTTGCGCAGGCGCGTAGCCTGGAAATAAAGTGAGCGATTATGTCTGATAAAAAAACTGCCTCTCTGTCCGTGCTCGATCTGGCCCCGATCCCTCAGGGCGCGACCGCGCGTGACGCTTTTCATACCTCGCTGGCGATGGCGCAGCAGGCGGAACAACTGGGTTTCAACCGCTACTGGCTGGCTGAACACCACAATATGACCGGCATCGCCAGCGCGGCGACGTCGGTGCTGATCGGCTATCTTGCCGCTAATACCAGCACGCTACGGCTCGGCTCCGGCGGCGTGATGCTGCCAAACCACGCGCCGCTGGTGATTGCCGAGCAGTTCGGTACGCTGGAATCTCTCTATCCGGGACGCATTGATTTAGGCCTGGGACGCGCGCCCGGCTCCGATCAGCGCACCATGATGGCGCTACGTCGGCATATGGGCGGTCACGTGGATAACTTCCCGGCCGACGTGGCGGAGATAGTCGGCTGGTTCGACGCCGAACAGGGCGAGGCGCCTGCCGTTCAGCCGGTGCCGGGCCTGGGCCTGAAAATCCCCGTCTGGCTGCTTGGCTCCAGCCTTTACAGCGCCCAACTCGCGGCGAAGCTGGGCCTGCCGTTCGCTTTCGCCTCGCATTTTGCGCCCGAGATGCTGTTCCAGGCGCTTCACCTTTATCGCGAAAACTTTAAGCCTTCGGCTCGCCTGGCGCAGCCGCACGCGATGGTTTGCGTTAACGTGGTCGCCGCCGACAGCGAGCGCGATGCCCGTTTCCTGTTTACCTCCATGCAGCAGCAGTTCGTCAATCTGCGTCGCGGTCAGCCGGGCCCGCTGCCTGCGCCGGTGGAAAATATGGATAACCTGTGGTCGCCTTCCGAGCAGTATGGCGTGCAGCAGGCGTTAAGCATGTCGATTGTCGGCGATCTGGATAAAGTGCGTCACGGCCTGTCTGCACTGATGCGGGAAACCCAGGCGGATGAAATCATGGTAAACGGCCAGATTTTTGATAAAGAGGCGCGGCTGCGCTCGTTTGCGCTGGCCATGGAAGCCTACCGCTCACTGTAACAAAAATGGCGGGGGAAGCCATTCCCTCGCCCGCTGTTAAAACGATTCCCGCCTGACGTACTCGCCCCGCTGCAACTATTCGCTTTCTTAAAGGCAAAAAAAATGCCGGTCACTTTTCAGTGACCGGCATCAGACTGGCTAGCAGTGATTAGGCATCACGACGACGAGTCGGCGCTGCGCCGTCTTCACGACGTGGTGCACGACCGTCACGGCTGAAGCCGCCCGGACGACGCTCGCCGCTACCGCTGCGCTCGTTGCTGAAACGACGACCGCCTTCGCTACGTCCGCCTTCGCTACGCGCGCCGCCGAAACCGCCGCGACCTGGCGCACCGCTACCGCGACGCTCACCGCCACGATCGTTGCTGCGAGGCTGCGCATCACCAATCAGCTGCATATTCATCGGCTTGTTCAGAATACGCGTGCGGGTGAAATGAGACAGAATGTCGCCCGGCATGCCTTTTGGCAGTTCGATAGTTGAGTGCGTACCAAACAGCTTGATGTTGCCGATGTAGCGGCTGCTGATATCGCCTTCGTTAGCGATAGCGCCAACGATATGACGAACTTCAACGCCGTCATCACGACCCACTTCGATACGGTAAACTTCCATATCGCCAACGTCACGACGTTCACGACGTGGACGATCGCCATCACGGGCTTCGCGAGGACCACGGTCCGGACGGTCGCCGCGACGATCGTCACGCTCTTTGAACTCACGACGCGGACGTGGAGCCGGATCTGCCGGTACGATCAGCGGACGTTCGCCCTGCGCCATTTTCAGCAGCGCGGCAGCCAGCGTTTCGATATCCAGCTCTTCTTCCGCAGGCTGCATTTTGCTCAGCAGCGCACGGTACTGTTCCAGATCGCTGCTTTCCAGCTGCTGCTGAACTTTAGCGGCAAACTTGGCCAGACGACGCTGACCCAGCAGCTCTGCGTTTGGCAGCTCTACTTCAGGAATAGTCAGCTTCATGGTGCGTTCGATGTTACGCAGCAGACGACGCTCACGGTTCTCAACGAACAGCAGCGCACGGCCGGCACGACCTGCACGACCGGTACGGCCGATACGGTGAACGTAAGATTCGGCATCCATTGGGATGTCGTAGTTCACAACCAGGCTGATACGCTCAACATCCAGACCACGTGCCGCTACGTCGGTAGCGATCAGAATATCCAGACGGCCGTCTTTCAGACGCTCCAGGGTCTGCTCACGCAGCGCCTGATTCATATCGCCGTTCAGGGCCGCACTGTTATAACCGCTGCGCTCCAGCGCTTCGGCCACTTCCAGCGTGGCGTTTTTGGTGCGCACGAAGATAATCGCCGCATCAAAATCTTCCGACTCCAGGAAGCGTACCAGCGCATCAGTCTTACGACCGTAAGCGGTCCAGTAGCTCTGGCTGATATCAGGACGCGTGGTCAGGCTTGACTGAATACGCACTTCCTGTGGATCTTTCATGAAGCGTTTGGTGATACGACGAATCGCTTCTGGCATGGTGGCAGAGAACAGCGCGGTCTGATGATCGGCCGGGATCTGCGCCATAATCGTTTCAACGTCTTCGATGAAGCCCATACGCAGCATTTCATCGGCTTCGTCCAGCACCAGGCCGCGCAGGTTAGAAAGGTCTAACGTGCCGCGTTTCAGGTGGTCCAGCAGACGACCAGGCGTACCCACAACAACCTGTGGACCCTGGCGCAGCGCACGCAGCTGTACGTCGTAACGCTGGCCGCCGTAAAGGGCCACTACGTTAAGACCGCGCATGTGTTTAGAGAATTCAGTTACGGCTTCCGCAACCTGAACCGCCAACTCACGAGTTGGTGCCAGCACCAGGATTTGTGGCGCTTTCAGGTTGCTGTCAATGTTGTGTAGCAGTGGCAGCGAGAACGCTGCGGTTTTGCCGCTACCGGTCTGTGCCATACCCAATACGTCACGGCCCGCCAGCAGATGTGGGATACACTCTGCCTGGATCGGAGATGGCTTAACATAGCCCATGCCGTTAAGTGATTCGAGGATGGATTCGTTCAGACCCAGGTCAGCAAAAGTGGTTTCAATTTCAGTCATGTAGTACACGTGCCTCTTAGATTGCGGCGGCCAGTCTACATAACTCGTCGTGAAAACATTCAGTCATTTTCATCAAAAAGTGTGAACCGGCTCAAATTAGTGGTTTCGACGAACAAGAAAGCCCTCACCCGTGAAGATGATGACATTTCAAAAATCAGGCAAAAAAAGTTCGTCAGCTATTGCTGGTCAGATTCTGATAAATCGTCTTGTGTCTGGCCGAGTAGCGCCAGCTCCAACAATGCATATCGGTGCTCAACAAAGTTATGGACGTTGTTGGCAACCGTCAGCTTGAACAACGCTTCTGCGTTGTCCTTCTCCCCCAGACTTAGGTAGTGCTTACCTAAATAGAAGTTGGTTTCACTGAGATGTTCAGCGAGCGAGGTGTTATCCGTTGCGTCCGCCTTGAGCCTCTCCATCAGCGTTTTTTCGCTGATACGGCCCAGGTAGAACTCGACAATATTCCATCCCCATTGGTCTCTGTCCGCCTTATCGTAACGCTGCTTCAGCGCCACTTCTGCCTTGTCGGCGCTCATCTCACGTTCATCGAGATAGAGCCACAGGCTGCGGAAAGGATCGTTAGGATCGTCTTGATAAAACGCCAGCAGATCATCTTGCGCTAGTTTAAATCTTCCACCGTAGTAGAGTGCGATTCCGCGATTTAAACGCGCGTAATTGTAAGTTGGATCAAGCTCAAGTACAGAATCAAACGCTTCGTAGGCAGCATCAAAATTGCCTGCCTGCGTCAGATATATGCCTAAGTAATTGAATACTTCCGGCATATCCGGTCTGACAGACAGCGCTTGTGAAAAATCATTTCGCGCCAGTGCTCTCAAACCTAAACTATCATACAACACTCCGCGCTCATATAACAGCTGTGCGCGTTCATCATCGGTTAATGCCCGACTGGCAAGTATTTGTTCCATGCGCGCCAGGATCACTTCCTGCTGCAACGTAGGCTGTAGCGGAACAGCCAAAACCTCGTTGTTACGCCAATCCGGGTTGCTGCATCCTGCCAGCGTTAAAGCTGTCGCAACGAAACACCAGCGCAAAAAAGGCTTCATTCACCACTCCCAAATACAAACAATGGGATGATCATCCTTTCATCCGCCTGCCGTGCACAAGGTGTCGTCCTGTCCTCGCGATGGAACAGCTCTTCGCGTCGCCGCGAAGAGCTTAGTGTGCTGCTTATTCTGCTGAAGCTTCTGGCGCAGGCGCCGCAGCCGCTTCCGGCTCGGCCGCTTCCTTGATGCTCAGGCGCACGCGGCCCTGACGATCAACTTCCAGAACTTTCACCGGGACTTCCTGGCCCATCTGCAGATAGTCAGTGACTTTCTCAACGCGCTTGTCGGCGATTTGAGAAATGTGCACCAGACCCTCTTTACCGCCGCCGATAGCGACGAAGGCGCCGAAGTCGACGATGCGGGTCACTTTACCGTTGTAAATGCGGCCCACTTCGATTTCTGCCGTGATCTCTTCGATACGGCGGATAGCGAACTTCGCTTTGTCACCGTCGGTCGCAGCGATTTTCACGGTACCGTCATCTTCGATTTCGATGGTGGTGCCGGTCTCTTCGGTCAGCGCACGAATAACAGAACCGCCTTTACCGATCACGTCTTTGATCTTGTCCGGGCTGATCTTGATGGTATGGATGCGCGGAGCAAACTGCGAGATATCGCCGCGTGGCGTGCTGATAGCCTGTTCCATTACGCCCAGGATATGCAGACGCGCGCCTTTAGCCTGGTTCAGCGCCACCTGCATGATTTCGCGGGTGATGCCTTCGATTTTGATGTCCATCTGCAGCGCGGTAATGCCTTCACGGCTACCGGCTACTTTGAAGTCCATGTCGCCCAGGTGATCTTCATCGCCCAGGATATCTGACAGCACGACAAAGTTATCGTTGTCTTTAACCAGACCCATCGCGATACCGGCTACGGCCGCTTTGATCGGCACGCCCGCGTCCATCAGCGCCAGTGAAGCGCCGCATACGGAAGCCATAGACGATGAACCGTTGGATTCGGTGATTTCTGACACTACACGTACGGTGTACGGGAACGCGTCGCCTTTCGGCATTACGGCCAGCACGCCGCGCTTCGCCAGACGACCGTGACCAATTTCACGACGCTTAGGCGAGCCAACCATACCGGTTTCACCCACGGAGTACGGAGGGAAGTTGTAGTGGAACAGGAAGTTGTCGGTGCGTTCACCCATCAACTCGTCCAGGTTCTGTGCGTCACGCGCGGTGCCCAGCGTCGCCGTTACCAGCGCCTGAGTTTCGCCACGGGTAAACAGCGCGGAGCCGTGAGTACGCGGCAGCACGCCGGTGCGCACGTCCAGACCACGGATCATATCTTTTTCACGACCGTCGATACGCGGCTCACCACGCAGAATGCGGCTACGCACCACGTTCTTTTCCAGACCGTGCAGGATATCGCTGATTTCGCCTTCGTCCAGGCTTGCGTCTTCCGCCAGCAGCGCCGCTGTGGTTTCAGATTTGATCACGTCAACCTGAGCGTAACGCTCCTGTTTTTCGGTGATGCGGTAAGCGTCGCTCAGACGGGATTCGGCCAGCGCGGCGATGCGGCTGTTCAGCGCTTCGTTAACCGCTTCCGGCTGCCATTCCCAGCGAGGTTTGCCCGCTTCGGCAACCAGTGCCTTAATGTTTTCGATAACAACCTGCTGCTGCTCGTGGCCAAATACCACGGCGCCCAGCATCTGATCTTCGCTCAGCAGTTCCGCTTCGGATTCCACCATCAGCACGGCACCTTCGGTACCAGCAACAACCAGATCCAGCTTGCTTTCTTTCAGCTCGTCGGTGGTTGGGTTCAGCACGTACTGGTCGTTGATGTAACCCACGCGGGCAGAGCCGATTGGGCCGTTGAAAGGAATACCGGACAGGCTCAGCGCGGCAGAAGCGCCGATCATCGCTACGATATCAGGGTTAACCTGTGGGTTAACGGAAACCACGGTGGCAATCACCTGGACTTCGTTAACAAAACCTTCCGGGAACAGCGGACGAAGCGGGCGGTCAATCAGACGCGCAATCAGCGTTTCGCCTTCGCTTGGACGGCCTTCACGACGGAAGAAGCTGCCCGGGATACGACCAGCAGCGTAGGTACGCTCCTGATAGTTGATGGTCAGAGGGAAAAAGTCCTGACCCGGCTTGGCTTTTTTCTGGCCAACTACGGTTACAAATACAGCGGTGTCGTCCATGCTGACCATAACGGCAGCGGTGGCCTGACGAGCCATCATACCGGTTTCAAGCGTGACGGTATGCTGACCATACTGGAATTTTTTTACGATCGGATTCAGCAAAATAATGTCCTTAACGTTCCTGGCAAGAGCTTTCTCCTGCCGTGACTCTTAAATCTTCATTGCATCCTCGCGACTAATGACAACCCTAATCCCTTATGGGACAAAGCCTCTCATTAGCCGCGCGAATCTCTGCAACTGAAGATCACACTCAGCAACAATACAATAGTTTGGCCTGGATTGCTGCCGCCCGACTGAAAAAAGGGGCCATAAAGGCCCCTTTTTAGCGAAACTCGCACAAATCTGCCTTTTTCCCCCTTTTCCTTCGTCGGACGACGAAAGCGAGGAGAGCAGACTGTAAGACTTAGCGACGCAGACCCAGACGCTCGATCAGGCTGGTGTAACGTGCAACGTCTTTACGCTTCAGGTAATCCAGCAGCTTACGACGCTGTGAAACCATGCGCAGCAGACCGCGACGGCTGTGGTGGTCTTTTTTGTGCTCAGAGAAGTGACCCTGCAGATGGTTAATCTGAGCGGTCAGCAGAGCAACCTGAACTTCGGTAGAACCACTGTCGTTAGCATCACGGCCGTAATCAGCAACGATCTGCGCTTTGTTTTCTGCACTTAGAGACATTTTACTACTCCAAATTTTAAGATAAATGTACAGGCGCCGATCTCTAATTCAGCCACCCAATGTAAAGCCGCGCCATTCTACTCTGAGCCTGAGGCTTTCGCAAATGATGCATCGGAATATTCTACTACCAGCCGACGCGGCGCAACGCGGCCATCTTCCGCCACTTCCGCCATGCCGATAAACTGACGCGCCTCGCCTTCCGTGACGCGCACCAGCCCCGAGTCCGGCACGTTCGCCGCCTGCACCGGCATGCCCTGTTTAAAGTAAGCCGCCGCGCTGACAGGCAGGTTTACCTCAGGATAAGCCGCCGCCGGGCTGTCCATCGGCATCAGCAACGGGTCGAGCAGCTCTGCCGCCGGACGCTCGTTACGCGCGGCCTCTTCGCTAAGTGCCTGCAGCTGCTCCAGCGTGACCATTGCGTCGATCGGATAGGTCGCGACCTGCAAACGACGCAGGAAAATCACGTGCGCACCGCAGCCCAGCATTTCGCCTAAATCGTCCGTAATGGTGCGGATGTAAGTGCCTTTTGAGCAGTGAATTTCCAGCTCCAGCTCGTCGCCTTCAAGGCGAATAAATTTTAGTTCGTAAACGGTAATGCTGCGTGCTTCACGCGGGACTTCAATGCCTTCACGCGCATATTCATAGAGCTTGCGCCCCTGATACTTGAGCGCCGAATACATTGACGGCACCTGCTGCGTTTCGCCACGAAAGCTATCCAGCGCGGCGTCAAGCTGCGCCTGCGTGAAGTTCACCGGTCGTTCGCTGATGATCTGACCGTCCGCATCCGAAGTATCGGTACGCTGGCCTAACCGCGCGATCACGCGATAGCGCTTGTCGGAATCGAGCAGATAGCGGGAAAACTTCGTCGCTTCGCCCAGGCATATTGGCAGCATACCGGTCGCCAGCGGATCGAGCGCGCCCGTATGGCCCGCGCGGTTGGCGTTAAACAGCCGCTTAACTTTTTGCAGCGCGTCGTTAGACGACAGGCCGCCGGGCTTGTCCAGCAGCAGGACACCGTGAATATCGCGTCCGCGACGACGAGGACGACTCATTACTCCTCCTTGTCGTCTTCCGCAGGGCCACGGCGCTCGGCGTCGTTGCGAACCACGTTAGTGACAAGGTTAGACATGCGCATCCCTTCAACCAGCGAGTTGTCGTAGAAGAAGGTCAGTTCAGGCACGATACGCAGGCGCATCGCTTTGCCCAGCAGGGAGCGGATATAGCCGGAAGCGTCGCCCAGCGCGCGCAGGCCGCCTTTGATGGCGTCTTCGTCTTTATCGTTTAAAAAGGTAACGAACACTTTTGCATAGGCCAGGTCGCGGGAAACTTCCACGCCGGAAACCGTGACCATCATGCCCAGACGCGGATCTTTGATCTCACGCTGTAAAATAATCGCGATCTCTTTCTGCAGTTCCTGGGAGACGCGCTGCGGGCGACCGAATTCTTTCGCCATAATTATTCTCTCCAAATAAATACGGGAGGCGCAAAGGCCTCCCGAACAGGTTGGTCAGGCAACCATTAAGCGATGGTACGCTGGATTTCGATGATCTCGAAGACTTCGATCATATCGCCAACACGCACATCGTTGTAGTTCTTCACGCCGATACCACATTCCATGCCGTTACGGACTTCGTTAACGTCATCCTTGAAGCGGCGCAGGGATTCCAGCTCGCCTTCATAGATAACCACGTTGTCGCGCAGCACGCGGATTGGGTTGTGACGCTTGATGTTGCCTTCCGTCACCATACAGCCGGCAACCGCGCCAAACTTAGGTGATTTGAACACGTCACGCACTTCGGCCAGGCCGGTGATCTGGTGCTTGTATTCCGGCGCCAGCATACCGCTCATCGCCTGCTTCACTTCGTCAATCAGGTTATAGATGACGGAGTAGTAACGCAGATCCAGGCTTTCTGAATCGATCACGCGGCGCGCGGACGCGTCGGCACGAACGTTAAAGCCTACCAGGATGGCGTTGGAAGCCGCAGCCAGCGTGGCGTCGGTCTCGGTGATACCACCTACGCCGGAGCCAACGATTTTCACTTTCACTTCGTCAGTGGAAAGCTTCATCAGCGAGTCGGCGATAGCTTCGACAGAACCCTGTACGTCCGCTTTCAGCACGATGTTCAGCTCGGAAACTTCGCCTTCGGTCATGTTAGCAAACATGTTCTCCAGCTTGGATTTCTGCTGACGCGCCAGCTTAACTTCACGGAATTTGCCCTGACGATAGAGCGCCACTTCACGCGCTTTCTTCTCGTCACGCACCACGGTCGCTTCATCACCGGCAGCAGGCACGCCTGACAGGCCTAGGATTTCGACCGGGATCGAAGGACCCGCAGTCAGCACTTCGCGGCCCAGCTCGTCACGCATCGCACGCACACGGCCATACTCGAAGCCGCACAGCACGATATCGCCTTTGTTCAGCGTACCTTCACGTACCAGCACGGTAGCAACAGGGCCGCGACCTTTATCCAGGAAGGATTCGATCACGACGCCGCTGGCCATACCCTGACGAACAGCGGTCAGCTCCAGGACTTCAGCCTGCAGCAGGATAGCGTTCAGCAGGTCGTCGATACCGGTTCCGGCTTTCGCGGAAACGTTAACGAACATGTTCTCGCCGCCCCACTCTTCCGGAATGATACCGTACTGAGTCAGTTCGTTTTTAACGCGATCCGGATCGGCTTCTGGCTTATCGCACTTGTTCACCGCAACCACAACCGGCACTTTCGCCGCTTTGGCGTGCTGGATAGCTTCGATGGTCTGTGGCATCACGCCGTCATCGGCGGCGACAACCAGGATAACGATATCCGTTGCCTGAGCACCACGAGCACGCATTGCGGTAAACGCGGCGTGGCCAGGGGTATCCAGGAAGGTCACCATACCGTTGTCGGTTTCGACGTGGTAAGCACCGATGTGCTGGGTAATGCCGCCCGCTTCGCCAGAGGCGACTTTAGTGGAGCGAATGTAGTCCAGCAGTGAGGTTTTACCGTGGTCAACGTGGCCCATGATGGTCACGACCGGCGCACGGGATTCCATGGCCGCATCGGTATCACGATCGCTCATTACCGCTTCTTCCAGCTCGTTCTCGCGGCGCAGCGTCACTTTGTGACCCATCTCTTCCGCGACCATCTGGGCAGTTTCCTGATCGATAACCTGGTTGATGGTGGCCATAGCGCCCATTTTCATCATCGCTTTGATGACCTGGGAGCCTTTCACCGCCATCTTGTTAGCCAGTTCCGCTACGGTGATGGTTTCACCGATAACCACGTCACGGTTAACAGCCTGAGCCGGCTTGTTGAAGCCCTGCTGCAGCGTACTCTTACGCTTGCCGCCTTTACCGCCACGGAATTGCGCACGCGCTTCTTCACGGTCGGTTTTCGCTTCGGAATGCTTGTTGCCTTTCTTACGCTGTGGGGCTTTAGCCGGACGAGCAGCGCGAGTGCGGCGATCGCCTTCAACCTGCGCATCGTTCTCGTCTTCTGCCGCACGGGCGTGGGTAGAGGTGGTCACGTGATAGTCAGAAGTGTCTTCCACTTCTTTCTCCGCTTCCGCCCATTCTGAACCTTTTTCTTCCGCCATTTTACGGGCCTCTTCCGCTACGCGCTTCGCTTCTTCTTCGATCTTGCGACGCGCTTCTTCTTCAGCTTTACGCTTCAGTTCAGCGGCTTCCGCTTCACGACGGGCTTTATCAGACTGTTGATTGCGGGTCATATCGTCGGTTTGTTGGTTGCTCACTTTGTCTTTTTCCGCTGCTTCACGCCTGGCTTTCTCTGCCGCCTCACGTTTAGCCTGCTCCTCGGCTTCACGCTGCGCTTTTTCTTGAGCTTCGCGCTGGGCTTTTTCTTCAGCCTCGCGACGAGCCATTTCTTCCGCTTCGCGCTGTGCCTGCTCTTCTGCTTCTGCCTGAGCGGCTTCTGCAGGATCGCCTTTTACATAGGTGCGTTTTTTGCGGACTTCGATTTGCACCGATTTACTTTTACCGCCGGTGCCCGGAATATTCAAGGTGCTGCGCGTTTTGCGCTGTAAGGTCAGTTTACCAGAACCGCCATTGTTGTCGCGATTCAGGTGCGTCAGGAGCGTCTCTTTTTCCTGCTGGGTCACAGAGTCGGTTTCAGACTTGCGGATCCCTGCATCAGCAAATTGCTGTACCAGGCGTTCTACCGGTGTCTGAATCTCTGCCGCCAGCGATTTTACAGTTACATCTGTCATGCTGTTCCTTCCTGCTACAGTTTATTACGCGTCGTCGCCGAACCAGCAGATATTTCGTGCAGCCATAATTAGCTCGCCGGCCCTTTCGTCGTTCAGGCCTTCAATATCTGTCAGATCGTCAACACCCTGCTCGGCAAGATCTTCCAGCGTGCAAACGCCAATCGCTGCCAGCTTAAATGCCAGCTCACGGTCAAGACCTTCCAGGTTCAGCAGATCTTCTGCCGGCTGTTTGTCGCCCAGACTCTCGGCTTTTTCCAGAGCAAGGGTGGT
Source organism: Erwinia artemisiae (assembly GCF_051400835.1). Taxonomy (NCBI): domain Bacteria; kingdom Pseudomonadati; phylum Pseudomonadota; class Gammaproteobacteria; order Enterobacterales; family Erwiniaceae; genus Erwinia; species Erwinia artemisiae. The sequence goes on from NZ_JBLFFM010000003.1 coordinate 506,133, forward strand.
TAACGCATTTTTCGCACGATCGCGCAGCGCTTCTACTGTCTCTTCATCCAGACCGTCGATTTCCAACAGCTCGTTGATAGGCACGTATGCCAGCTCTTCCAGAGAAGAGAAGCCTTCTTCAACCAGCACGGTTGCGAAATCTTCATCAATATCGAGATGTTTGGTAAAGACGTCGATGGCAGCGTGGGCTTCAGCCTGGTGCTTGGCCTGCAGATCGTCGACCGTCATCACGTTCAGCTCCCAGCCACTCAGCTGCGAAGCCAGACGCACGTTTTGGCCGTTACGGCCAATCGCCTGAGCCAGATTTCCGGCTTCTACGGCGATATCCATGGTGTGATTATCTTCATCCACCACGATAGAGGCGACGTCCGCCGGGGCCATCGCATTGATCACGAACTGCGCAGGATTGTCATCCCACAGCACGATATCAATACGTTCGCCACCCAGCTCGCTGGACACCGCCTGAACTCGCGCACCGCGCATACCCACGCAGGCGCCGACCGGGTCGATACGCTTGTCGTTGGTTTTTACGGCGATCTTGGCACGGGAGCCTGGATCGCGCGCGGCAGCTTTAATCTCAATCACTTCTTCAGCAATTTCCGGCACTTCAATGCGGAACAGTTCGATTAGCATCTCCGGTTTGGAGCGCGTAACGAACAGCTGTGCACCACGCGCTTCCGGCCGTACTGCATAGAGTACGCCGCGGATGCGGTCGCCCGGACGGAAGTTTTCACGCGGCAGCATATCTTCACGAATGATTACCGCTTCCGCATTGGTATTAGAACCATCGGTTGGGCGCACTTCGAGAGAGATGTTGTCGCGGTTCACTTTCTTCACGACGCCGGTGATGATCTCACCTTCCTGCTCGCGGAACTGGTCAACGACCATCGCGCGTTCTGCCTCGCGCACTTTCTGCACGATAACCTGTTTTGCCGTCTGCGTGGTGATACGGTCAAAGGTGACAGATTCGATCTGATCTTCAACATAATCGCCCAGATTCAGCGATTCGTCTTCGAATCGCGCGGCATCCAGGGTGATTTCACGCGTTGGCATGGTGACTTCGTCAACAATGACCCAGCGGCGAAACGTGTCAAAATCGCCGCTTTTGCGATCGATGCTGACGCGGACGTCGATTTCCTGCTCGTACTTTTTCTTGGTAGCCGTGGACAGCGCGCTCTCCAGCGCTTCGAAAATCTTCTCGCGCGGGAGGGATTTCTCGTTCGATACTGCCTCGACTACAGCTAAGATTTCTTTGTTCATCCTGGTATGCCTCAATCCGGACTTTTAAAAGTGGGGAACCAGGTTCGCCTTCTGGATGTTACTCAGCGCGAACACTTCGTCGTTACCCTCAACGGCAACGGTTACCATTTCACCATCTACGGATTTAATGATTCCCTGCCACTTGCGGCGGTTCTGTACGGCCATACGCAGCACCAGGCTTACTTCCTCGCCGGTGAATCGCGCGTAGTGCTCTGCGGTAAAGAGTGGGCGCTCAAGGCCTGGCGAGGAGACTTCAAGGTTATAAGCCACGGTGATGGGATCTTCAACATCAAACACCGCGCTGACCTGGTGGCTGACATCAGCACAATCATCAACATTGATGCCATCTTCACTATCAATATAGATGCGCAGCGTAGATGTGCGACCGCGAACGAACTCAATGCCAACCAGCTCGTAGCCCAGCGCTTCTACCGGTGCCGTAATCAGCTCTGTTAATTTTTGCTCTAATGTGGACAATCCCACCCCCAAGACATAAAAAAAGGGCTTAATAGCCCAGTATGCTGTTTCCTGATAACAAAAAACCCCGATAAATCGGGGCTTTATGCGACTGGACCCTGTACGCCATAAATGGCGGTTCGGCACAATCCATAGAATTTTTTTCAAAATTCGCTGTTAGCGCCGTGCAATGCATACAGTATATTTGAAAAAGAACTCTAAGGGAAAGTGGTTGCGGGGGCCGGATTTGAACCGACGACCTTCGGGTTATGAGCCCGACGAGCTACCAGGCTGCTCCACCCCGCGTCCGAAAACGTGGCAAATACTACGCCGATCTTGCATAAAATGCAAGCAAAACTGAGATTTGGTACCGAGGACGGGACTTGAACCCGTAAGCCCATGCGGGCACTACCACCTCAAGGTAGCGTGTCTACCAATTCCACCACCACGGCACTAAAAGGTTGCGACTTTTTCTTTTCTGTCGCGTCGAAATTTACAGCTTACTGTGGGATATCGCTACCCGGCGCGGCCGGTTTCGCTGGCTGACTCTGCTGCTGTGCAGGCTGAGACAGATTTTCCCACTCGCTTCCTTTCTGCGTTTTGTTGCTGTTCAGGTTGCCCAGGATCAGACTGATTACAAAGAACAGCGTCGCCAGCACTGCGGTCATACGGGTCATAAAGTTGCCAGAACCGTTAGAGCCGAACAGCGTTGCTGAAGAACCTGCACCGAACGATGCGCCCATATCAGCGCCTTTACCTTGCTGCAGCATGATCAGACCTACAAGGCCGATTGCCACAATAAGGAAAACTACCAAAAGAGCTTCGTACATAATCAACCTGTTTCCTTGCGCGTTATCGCGCATTTAAGCTTCAAAACCAGTGAGCAGATAGCGTTGTCGCTACCCATCAGAAGCGGGTGTGAATACTAACCAAAGCGGCCTGATTGCGCAAGGGCAATTTAGCACGGCCACGTCAATTGCAGAAAAAAGCGGCAAAAGCGACGACAAAGCTGAAAAAAGCGCCAACTATCACACGGCTACGACGCTTTCAGCCGGGCACCCTGTCGTGCCCGGCCCGGTTATTATTTGCCTCAGACAGCCTTGACCGCATCGGCAATGCGGTGTGCCAGCGACGTGACCTGCGCTTCGTCTTCGCCTTCCACCATCACGCGGATCAGCGGCTCGGTGCCCGATTTACGCAGCAGGACGCGACCACGCCCTTTCAGTTCTTTTTCCGCTTCGGCCGTCACCGCTTTCACCTGCGCATCTTCCAGCGGATCGGTTGCGCCGCTAAAGCGCACGTTCACCAGGATCTGCGGCAGCAGCTTCATGCCGCTGCACAGGTCGTGCAGGCTCATATGGTTGCGTACCATGGCAGTGAGTACCTGCAAACCTGCCACAATGCCGTCGCCGGTAGTGGTCTTGTCCAGCAGGATAACGTGACCGGAGTTTTCCGCGCCCAGCCGCCAGCCTTTCTCCTGCAGCTTCTCCAGCACGTAGCGGTCACCCACTTTCGCCCTGGCGAAAGGAATGCCCAGCTGTTTCAGCGCCAGCTCAAGCCCCATATTGCTCATCAGCGTGCCTACCACGCCGCCGCGCAGCTGGCCCTGGCGCAAGCCTTCGCGAGCCACGATATAGAGGATCTGATCGCCGTCGACCTTTTCACCCAGGTGATCGACCATCATGATACGGTCGCCGTCGCCGTCATAGGCCAGCCCGATATCGGCTTTTTCGGCCAGTACGCGAGCCTGCAGCTGGCGAAGATCGGTTGCGCCGCATTCCTTGTTGATGTTCATTCCGTCCGGATTGACGCCAAGGGTAATCACTTCCGCCCCCAGCTCGCGCAGCACGTTTGGCGCAATGTGATAGGTGGCGCCGTTGGCGCAGTCCACCACGATTTTCAGGCCGTTCAGGCTCAGCTCGCTGGGGAAGGTGCCTTTACAGAATTCGATATAGCGGCCTGCGGCATCCACAATACGGCTGGCGCGTCCCAGCTCGGCAGAGTCAACGCAGGTAATGGGCTTTTCCATTTCCGCTTCAATCGCTTCTTCGACCTCATCCGGCAGCTTGGTGCCGTCGATCGAAAAGAATTTGATGCCGTTGTCGTCGAAAGGGTTATGCGACGCGGAAATCACAATACCCGCTTCCGCGCGGAAAGTGCGGGTCAAATAGGCGATAGCGGGCGTCGGCATTGGGCCGGTAAAAGCGGCTGACAAACCTGCCGCCGCCAGGCCTGCTTCCAGCGCGGATTCCAGCATGTAGCCGGAAATACGCGTGTCCTTACCAATAATAATTTTTTTTGAGCCGTTGCGCGCCAGCACTTTGCCTGCCGCCCAGCCCAGCTTCAGAACGAAGTCTGGGGTAATCGGCGTTTCGCCGACCTTGCCACGAATGCCATCTGTACCAAAATACTTACGGTTGCTCATGCTACTTTTCCTTCGCTGACAGTGTCGCCTCGACGACGCGCATCGCCTCAACGGTTTCTTTAACATCGTGGACGCGCAAAATATGCGCGCCCTGCATAGCGGCAATAACCGCGCAGGCCAGGCTGCCCGTCAGCCGCTGCGTCGGCCCGACGTTCAACAGCTGCCCAATCATGCTTTTGCGTGACATGCCGACCAGCAGCGGCAGCCCAAAGCGGTGAAAATCGGCCAGGTGCGCTAACAGTTGATAATTGTGGGAGAGATTCTTACCGAAACCGAATCCCGGGTCGAGCAGCAGCTGCGTTTTTTTGATCCCTGCCGCCTCGCAGCGAGCGATCTGCTCCACGAAAAAGGCGTCCACTTCCTGCAACAAATGACGATACTGAGGGGACTGCTGCATCGTTTTAGGATCGCCCTGCATATGCATCAGGCAGACCGGCAGCCCCGTCTCTGCCGCCGCTTCCAGCGCGCCGGGTTTCTGCAGGGAGCGGATATCGTTAATGATATGCGCGCCAGCCTTTGCGGCTTCCCGGATAACCTCCGGGCTGGAGGTATCCACAGAGATCCATACCTCAAAGCGCTGCGAGATAGCTTCCACAACGGGGATAACGCGCGCCAGCTCCTGTTCAACGCTGACCTCATCCGCTCCAGGACGCGTAGATTCGCCGCCGATATCAATGATGGTCGCGCCAGCGTTAATCATGCCGTTAGCGTGCGTCAGGGCCTGCACTAAATCGTTATGCTTGCCGCCGTCCGAAAAAGAGTCCGGCGTCACGTTCAGAATGCCCATAACGTGAGGATGAGTCATATCGAGCACGGAATCTCGGGCGTGAAGCTTCATGGCGGCGGTTCTCCTTCAGTGTGGTGAGATAATCATAAAAAAAAACCCCGGTCATCGCCGGGGTTTGTTGTTGCTCGGTCACGCTTACATGGTGTTACCAGGGTTTGGCGTACGCGGTTCGTCGACCGGACGCGGCGCCTTAGGCGTACCGTTGTCAGAGCTGCTGCTGCCCGGATCTTCCCAACCGGCTGGCGGACGCACTTCGCGGCGAGCCATCAGGTCGTCGATCTGAGGCGCATCAATGGTTTCATACTTCATCAGCGCGTCTTTCATCGCGTGAAGGATGTCCATATTCTCGTTCAGGATACGGCGGGCACGCTGATAGTTGCCTTCGATCAGCGCTTTCACTTCCTGATCGATAATGCGTGCCGTTTCATCAGACATATGCTTCGCTTTCGCGACGGAACGTCCCAGGAACACTTCGCCCTCTTCTTCCGCATAAAGCAGCGGACCCAGCTTCTCGGAGAAGCCCCATTGCGTAACCATGTTACGTGCAATGGAGGTCGCTACTTTGATGTCGTTAGACGCGCCGGTAGACACATGCTCTACGCCATAGATGATCTCTTCCGCCAGGCGGCCGCCGTAAAGCGTGGAGATCTGGCTTTCCAGCTTCTGACGGCTGGCGCTGATAGCATCGCCTTCCGGCAGGAAGAAGGTCACGCCCAGCGCACGGCCACGTGGAATAATCGTGACTTTGTGTACCGGATCGTGTTCTGGCACCAGACGGCCGATAATGGCATGGCCCGCTTCGTGATAAGCGGTAGATTCTTTCTGCGCTTCCGTCATCACCATGGAGCGACGTTCCGCACCCATCATGATTTTGTCTTTCGCTTTCTCGAACTCAACCATTGAAACCACGCGCTTGTTGCCGCGGGCGGCAAACAGAGCGGCTTCGTTCACCAGGTTCGCCAGATCGGCACCGGAGAAGCCCGGCGTACCGCGTGCGATAACCAGCGCATCAATGTCGGTAGCCAGCGGCACGCGACGCATATGCACTTTCAGGATCTGCTCACGGCCACGCACGTCTGGCAGACCGACCACAACCTGACGGTCGAAACGGCCCGGACGCAGCAGCGCAGGGTCAAGCACGTCAGGACGGTTAGTTGCCGCGATGACGATAATGCCTTCGTTGCCTTCAAAGCCGTCCATCTCAACCAGCATCTGGTTCAGCGTTTGCTCACGTTCATCGTGACCACCGCCCAGACCCGCGCCGCGCTGACGACCTACCGCATCGATCTCATCGATAAAGATGATGCACGGCGCCGCCTTCTTGGCTTGTTCAAACATATCGCGTACGCGGGATGCGCCCACGCCGACAAACATTTCAACGAAGTCAGAACCGGAGATAGTAAAGAAAGGCACTTTCGCTTCACCCGCGATGGCTTTCGCCAGCAGGGTTTTACCGGTACCCGGAGGACCGACCATCAGCACGCCTTTTGGAATTTTACCGCCCAGCTTCTGGAAACGGCTCGGCTCGCGCAGGTATTCCACCAGCTCGGCGACTTCCTCTTTCGCTTCGTCACAGCCTGCAACGTCCGAAAACGTCGTCTTGATCTGATCTTCCGTCAGCATACGGGCTTTGCTTTTGCCGAAGGACATCGCGCCCTTGCCGCCGCCGCCCTGCATCTGACGCATAAAGAAAATCCACACGCCGATCAATAGCAGCATCGGGAACCATGAAATGAAGATGGAAGCCAGCAGGCTTGGCTCTTCAGGCGGTTCGCCTACCACTTTGACATTTTTGGTCAACAGGTTATCGAGCAACTTAGGATCGTTGACGGGGATGTAGGTGGTGTATTTGTTGCTGTCTTTTTTGACAACGTTGATTTCACGCCCGTTAATACGTGCCTCGCGGACCTGATCCTGGTTCACTTCCGACAGGAAGGTTGAGTAATCAACCCTACGGCCATTTGACTCGCTGGGCCCAAAGCTCTGGAAGACCGACATCAGCACGACTGCGATGACTAGCCAGAGAATCAGGTTTTTCGCCATGTCACTCAAGGGATTAACCTCTTATTACAACTGTGTTAACAGACAGCGTAGGGTACTATAGTTTGCGCCCTGTCGCTACAATGTACACTTCACGTGAACGAGAACGTGAAGCGTCCGGCTTACGAATTTTCACTTTCGTAAACAGGGAGCGAATTTCCCGGAGGTAATCTTCAAAGCCATCTCCCTGAAACACCTTCACTAAAAAACTGCCGCCGGGTGCCAGAACGTCCCGGCACATCTCCAGCGCAAGCTCAACCAGATACATTGACCTTGGAATATCTACCGCCGGCGTTCCCGTCATGTTGGGCGCCATATCGGACATTACTACCTGCACTTTGGTATCGCCAACGCGATCCATAAGCGCTTTCAGCACCAGTTCATCACGAAAATCGCCCTGAAGGAAATCGACGCCGACGATAGGATCCATCGGCAGGATATCACAGGCAATCACGCGACCTTTTGATCCAATTTGCGTCACCACATACTGAGACCATCCGCCTGGCGCCGCACCGAGATCGACAACCGTCATCCCCGGCTTAAACAGCTTGTCACCCTGCTGTATTTCATCAAGTTTAAACCAGGCGCGCGAACGCAGCCCTTTTTTCTGCGCCTGCAGCACATATTTATCGCTAAAGTGTTCCTGTAGCCAGCGGCTGGAACTGGCCGAACGCTTTTTACCAGTCATACAATTTCCAACTATGATTCAACGTATGCGATAAATAAACCGCACAAATCAGCATGCCGATTTGGTGATATACCCGAGATGGCGGTAGAATGACCCGTTTTCAATCCCAATGTAAGTAAAAAATACGATGAATCTGAGTACCAAACAAAAACAGCACCTGAAAGGACTGGCCCATCCGCTGAAGCCTGTCGTGATGTTAGGCAACAACGGTCTGACCGAAGGGGTGCTGGCCGAAATCGAACAGGCACTGGAGCACCATGAGCTCATCAAGGTAAAAATCGCGACGGAAGACCGTGAGACAAAAACCCTGGTGGTAGAGGCTATCGTGCGCGAAACCAAAGCCGCAAACGTGCAGGTTATCGGCAAGACGCTGGTGCTGTACCGTCCGACGAAGGAACGTAAAATCGCTCTTCCTCGCTAAAAGCTAGCCGCAGAAGAAAGTGACACGCTCGTGATGTCAGGAAAAGGCCGCAAAGCGGCCTTTTTCTTTTCTTTACACTATGTCTGAAAAATAGCTTAAGAGTAAATCAGATATACTCTATTTTCAGAATTTCATACTCAACGTCGCCGCCCGGCGTTTTGATGATGGCCACATCATCCACTTCTTTGCCGATCAAACCGCGCGCCATCGGCGAGTTAACAGAAATCAGATTTTGTTTAAAGTCCGCTTCGTCATCGCCCACGATACGGTAGGTCGACTCCTCATCCGTGTCCACGTTCAATACGGTAACGGTAGCGCCAAAGATCACGCGACCATTCGCATTCATTTTAGTGACGTCAATCACCTGAGCGTTGGACAGCTTGGCTTCGATTTCCTGAATACGACCTTCACAGAAGCCCTGCTCTTCGCGTGCGGCGTGGTACTCTGCATTTTCTTTCAGGTCGCCATGCTCGCGTGCTTCCGCGATAGAGGCAATAATTCTGGGGCGTTTAACGGTTTTCAGCTCTTCAAGCTCTTCGCGCAGTCTCTCGGCGCCCCTTAGCGTCATCGGAATCTGATTCATCTCAATACCTCGTCAACTGATCCTGTGCAAAATTTTCGTCATCCTGACAGGTAAGTGCAGAAAAAGCGTTCTGCGGCGCTTGCCACTGATTTACAAACGAAAGAAACCTGGCCCGGAGGAAACCCAGGGCCTGGTGGTTTTGCATTTTGATACGTATTTTACCCCAGAGTTCCCTATGGGTCATCGTTTACTTTCCACCATGATGCACCGTAGTATGGCAACATCACCTGCCAGTAAACGCGAGATTATGCGATTTTCACGAATTGTTACCGGCTTAGCTTGCGCATTTATGCTGAATGCCAACGCGGCCACGGTCGAAGACTATATGCAGTATCTGCCCGATGGCGCGAATCTGGCGCTGATTGTGCAAAAAGTCGGCGCGGATACGCCTTCTATTGATTATCACAGCAAGCAGATGGCGCTGCCCGCCAGTACGATGAAAGTCATTACCGCGCTGGCCGCCCTGCTCCAGCTTGGGCCGGAATACCGTTTTCATACGCAGCTGGAAAGTAAAGGCTCCATCAGCAACGGGACGCTAAAAGGCGACCTTGTGGCGCGATTCGGCGGCGATCCGACGTTAACGCGTCAGGATCTGCGCAATATGGTTGCCGTCTTAAAAAAGCAGGGCGTCGACCATATTCAGGGTAACCTGGTGATCGACACCTCGGTGTTCGCCAGCCATGATAAAGCGCCGGGCTGGCCGTGGAACGATATGACGCAGTGCTTCAGCGCGCCGCCCGCGGCCGCTATCGTGGATCGTAACTGTTTCTCCGTTTCGCTCTACAGCGCGCAGACGCCGGGCGAAAAAGCCTTTATTCGCGTGGCTTCGTTCTATCCGGTCAATATGTTCAGCCAGGTACGCACGCTGGCGCGCGGTTCGTCGGAAGCGCAATATTGTGAGCTGGACGTGGTGCCTGGCGAGCTGAACCGCTTTACGCTGACCGGCTGCATGAGCCAGCGCGCTGAACCTCTGCCGCTGGCCTTTGCTATTCAGGATGGTGCCAGCTACGCCGGTGCGATCCTGAAAGGAGAACTGCAACAGGCCGGTATCGACTATTCCGGGCATCTGGTGCGGCAGACGCTGGCGACGCCGCCGGCCACCGTACTGGCTGAGACGCAGTCCGCGCCGCTGCACGATCTGCTGAAGATTATGCTGAAGAAGTCGGACAACATGATTGCCGATACGGTGTTCCGCACCATTGGTCATGAGCGTTTTGGCGTTCCCGGCACGTGGCGAGCCGGTTCTGATGCTATCCGTCAGATCCTGCGGCAAAAAGCCAATATCGATATGGGCAACAGCATTCAGGTGGATGGTTCCGGCCTGTCGCGTCACGACCTGATTTCGCCCGATACCATGATGCAGGTGCTGCAATACATTGCGCAAAACGATCAGCAGCTGAACTATATTTCCATGCTGCCGCTGGCAGGCTACGACGGTACGCTGCGCTATCGCGGTGGCCTGCATGAAGCCGGCGTAGATGGTAAAGTTTCGGCGAAAACGGGATCGTTACAGGGCGTGTATAACCTGGCGGGCTTTATTACCACCGCCAGCGGCAAGCGGGTCGCCTTTGTGCAATATCTTTCGGGCTATGCGGTGCCGCCGCAGAATTTCAAGCAGCGTCGCATTCCGCTGGTTCGCTTTGAAAGCCGCCTTTATAAAGATATTTATCAGAATTATTAAGATTAAGGGCGGGATTATCTCCCGCCCTTTTTATCAAAAATGCGTATTCAGACTCATATAATAAGTCCTGCCTGACTCGTTAAAGGTATTGGCGCCTGCGCCATACATATAGGCGCCGGTCGTCGAATTACCCGTGGTTTGCGCATTGCCCTCGCGGAAATGACGCTTATCGAACAGGTTATCGATACCGACGGTCACGCTGGCGTACTTATTCACATCATAGGTGCCGCTAAGTCCCAAAATGGAATACGGGCTGACCGTGGATTTTTCTGTTCCGCTTACCGCTTCTCCCTTGTAGTTATACTTCTTCGGCGTCTGCCGACCGTACCAGGTAAAGGTGGTTTGCAGCGACAGATCCTGCGTCGCCTGCCAGGAGAGCGTCGAGTTCAGCGTATATTCCGGGATAACAGACAGGCGATCGCCCGTGGTTTTGTTTTTGCTTTGCAGCATATAGGTCAGATTATTGTTCCAGCTGATGGCTTCCGTCACCGGCAGGTTCACCGTTCCTTCCAGCCCTTCCACCACGGCTTTTGGCACGTTTTCCCATTTGTAAATGTCGGTGCTGCCGGTAGAGCCTGTCGGCACGTAACCCGATTCGATCTTGTCGCGGTAGTCGTTGCGGAACCAGGTCAAACCGGCCTGATAGCCCTCATGCTTATACTCCACGCCCACTTCTTTATTGATGCTGGTTTCGGCTTTAAGGTCGTCGTTACCCATCAGGTAGCAGGCGCCGGCGCTGTCGGCACAGCCCTGACCACGGCTGTAAAGCACGTAGTTCGGGTTGGTTTGGTAGAGGCTCGGCGCTTTATAGGCTCTGGCGATCCCCAGCTTCAGCGTAAAGTCGTCCGCCAGGATCTGCGAAAGATTCAGCGACGGGCTCCAGTTATTGCCGACGATGCTGTGATGATCGAAGCGCAGCCCCGGCACCAGCGTGGTGCTGTCGGTCAGTTCCATATTGTCTTCCGCAAACAGCGAGAAGATTTCTGCCGAGGAGTAAGGGCTGCGGTTGCTGCTGCTGATGCCGTCGATAGCGCCGCCAGAGAGCGCCTGAGTATTAGAGGCGCCATCCTTCATATGCTGCTGGTTCCATTCGGCGCCAAACGTCGCGGTCTGGTTAACCAGAAACTCAAAGGGCACGCTGACTTCGCTGTGCAGCAGCACGTCGTTGAGCTCGATAGTGGAGAACCCGCTGTCTGAGAAGATCCCTTCCGTACCGCCTGCCAGTCCTTCGTTCATCCGCGAGTTGCGCGTATTCTCATACTGAGCATAGCTGCGCGTGCTGACGCCATTATCCCAGACGCCGGTCCAGGTGACCGCATAGTCCTGACGATAAAGGCGGTTGGTTTCGTCGCCGTATTTGCTCTGCACCAGCGCGCTGGTATTGGTGTTTTGGGTATCGCCTGCATAGAGATTACCCTGACGGCTGTAGCCCGCGCTGAACTCCAGGTTCTGATTGGTCGCAAACTCCCAGCGCAGCTTACCGTGTATATCTTTATTCACCACGCCTTCGCGTCCCGCCGGAACGGTATCGGCATAGGTGCCGGTGCGCAGCGACTGATGACCTTCGTTAATAAACTGCGCGTCCGCCTGCGTCTTGCTCAGGTTGCCCCACAGCGAGAAGCTGACATCATCGCCCATCGGGCCGCTCAAAGAGAAGTTAGAGCGTTTGGTGGAGCCTTCGGATTTATGCTCCGGCATATTCAGGTAGGTGTTCCAGCTGCCGTGCCACTCGTTGCCGGTCTGTTTGGTGATGATATTCACCACGCCGCCCGCCGCGCCGTTGCCATAGCGTGCCGCCGCCGGGCCGCGGATCACTTCGATATGGTCAACCATTTCCGGCGGCACCCAGTTGGTATCGCCACGCGTGTCGCGTTCGCCGCGCCAGCCCAGACGTACCGAGTTGCGGCTGGCGACCGGCATTCCGTCGATCAGGATCAGCGTATTTTCTGGCCCCATACCGCGAATGTCGATCTGACGATTATTGCCGCGCTGGCCGCTGGTGGAGTTGCCGGTAAGGTTAACGCCCGGCATGGTACGGATGATTTCAGAAAGATCGCGTGAAGGCGGACGTTTTTTGATTTCGTCGGCGGTGATGGTGGATACGCCCGGCGCCTGCAAGTTCTGCTGCTCCGCCGTGACCATCAGGGTGCCGCCTTCCGCATCGACATGTTCGCCGGAGGCCGCCGCCGCGGGCGCCCCTGCTTCAGCGTTAGTTTGGGTGCTATCGTCCGCCGTTGCGCCTGCCATTGCGCCCAGGCCAAGCAAAATTGCCAGTGAGAGTCTTGATAATGTGTTCAACGTTCTCATTCCCTGTAGATCCGCCTCCGCCAGTCTCTACAGAGGCAAGTAGATAAATAAACAGGCGTTGCTGTCCGCCCACGCCTGGTTTGCGGTACGCACGGGCGTCTCTGACCAGGCGGCCATACATTATTTCAAATGCAAACAATTATCAATTCGATTGTTTGTCGTATTCTTATTAGCGTGATGATTTTGTGAGCAGGCAGGAAAACGCAGCGGAGAGCGGATGCCTTCGCGGACGCGAAGGCATGAAAAACTATTTGCCGGAAAACAGCTGTTCCAGGCGGGTCAGGACATTGTTGGCGCTGTAGTAGTCCAGCCGGAAGCTGTCTTCGCCCAGCGCATAAACCTGCTTGTTTTTTACCGCCGGGGAGTTGGCGACCAGCGGCTCGGCCAGCAGCGCCGCCTGCTCTTTATCACCTGCGGCAAACATCAGCACGGACCGCCCCGTCAGGCCGGTGACCAGATTTTCTCCGCTTATGGGAATAATATCCCGACGCTTAAGGCGCTGGCTGGCCTGACGTACCACGGCCGTCGGCTCAGCCAGGGTAAAGCCCAGCGATCCCAGTAGTTTTCCCTGGGCAGATTCCGGCGTCCAGAGATTGACCAGATGGATATGAGGATTATAAACCAGCGCGGAAACGGGCTGCGGCGGCAGTTGCAGCTTCGCTTTGACCTCTCTCTCCCGCTGCGCGTAGCGTTGAATCGATGCCTCCGCCTCGGTTTCTTTACCTGTGGCCTGCGCCAGCACGCGCTCTACTTCCTGCCAGCTTTTATCGTCGTAGTTAACGACCAGCGTCGGCGCCAGCGCGGCCAGACGATCGTAAAACGGCAGCGCGGAGTCGTTTCCCGTCGCGCTGACGATAATCAGATCCGGATTTTCTGCGGCAATCGCTTCAAGGTTAGGTTCGCCGCTGTAAAGGCGCTTAACGCCCTTCGCCGCCGCCACGTTCCCCCACTGACGGAAAAATCCCTGGCCGTCGGCGATACGATGGCCTGGCATGGTGGCACCGCTGGCGATAACCGGCGCGTCTATCGCCAGCAGCGAGCCGGTCAGCGTCACGCTGGTAGAGACAATCCGTTCAGGCTGCTTCTTTAGCACCATTTCGCCCTTAACGCTGGTGATATGCCGTGGCCAGCCTTCTTCGGCACGCGCTGCACCGCTCGACAGCAGCGAGAGAGCAAAAATTATCAGGGGAAACATTTGGATGGGAGTGCGCATGGATCAACTCATTCAGACGGGGCAAAGCGCGGGGCTTCGCGAAGGATCGGATAGAGCAGATGATAATGATTATCTTTATTAGCGGGAAGAAATAATTACTGCTGCGAAGGTCAACGCTCATGAAGCTGGGTTCCTGCTCAGTGAGGCTGCCATCGGTACTCCGTGCGGTTCCCATAACAGAAAGGGCGCCGATTGGCGCCCTTCAGGGATTAACGCTGGTAGATGATTTCGACGCCTTCGTCGTCTTCGTCATCCCAGTCGTCATCCCAGTCATCGTCTTCTTCCACCGCCGTTTCAGCTTCTTCCAGCTGCTGGCGATGATAGTCGTCCCACATGAACTCCACTTTTTCCGGCTGCTTCTCTTCCACTTCCGCCTCTTTTGGATTGGCGTTCAGGAAGGACATCACGTCCCAGCAAAGCGGCGTTACGCCAACGCGGTTGGCGGCAGAAATCAGATAGTATTTATCCGTCCAGCCCAGCGCATCGGCAATGGCTTTCGCACGGGATTCCGCTTCTTCCTGATCCAGCAGGTCGACCTTGTTGAAAACCAGCCAGCGAGGCTTATTAAAAAGCTTCTCGCTGTATTTTTCCAGCTCGCCCAGAATGATGCGGGCGTTTTCTACCGGATCGGTTTCATCAATTGGCGCCAGGTCAATGGTGTGCAGCAGCACGCGGCAGCGCTCAAGGTGCTTAAGGAAACGAATACCCAGGCCCGCACCGTCAGAAGCGCCTTCAATCAGGCCCGGAATGTCGGCGATCACAAAGCTCTGCTCGCTGTCCATACGCACCACGCCCAGGCTAGGTACCAGGGTGGTAAACGGATAGTCGGCTACTTTAGGCTTCGCGGCGGAAACGGCGCGGATAAAGGTGGATTTACCCGCGTTCGGCAGGCCCAGCATTCCGACGTCGGCCAGCAGCATCAGCTCCAGCTGCAGATCGCGCTTCTCGCCCGGCGTTCCCATCGTTTTCTGACGAGGCGTACGGTTAACGGAAGATTTAAAGCGGGTGTTCCCCAGGCCGTGCCAGCCGCCTTTCGCGACCATTTGCAGCTGACCGTGCTTCATCATATCGCCCAGCGTTTCGCCAGTGCCCTGATCGATGATACGGGTGCCGACCGGCACTTTAATAATAATGTCTTTACCGCGTTTACCGGTGCAGTCGCGGCTCTGACCGTTCTGCCCGCGCTCGGCACGGAAAGATTTTTCAAAGCGATAATCGATAAGGGTGTTCAGGTTCTCGTCGGCCTGCATATAGACGTCGCCGCCATCACCACCATCGCCGCCGTCCGGGCCGCCTCTTGGAATATATTTCTCACGACGGAAACTAACGCAGCCATTGCCGCCATCACCCGCAGCAACGAGGATCGTCGCTTCATCAACAAACTTCATGTTACTTCTCCGTAAATCATTTGCCCGCTGCTGGCAGGATGATCCGTCGTGGCTCGCAGGCCTTATGACGGCTGTCCGGGGGCGCAGCCCTCGCGTCATTTCCAGACAGGGGATCCGCCTTAAGACATCATGCAGCTGAATACAAAGTGTACAGCAAAGGGTTTTACTGGCAACCTGATTGGCGCGCCAGATGCAGAATGTAAAAAGCCCCGCAATCATAGCGGGGCTTTTTGATTCGCTGCTGAAAGCGGTATCAGGTACCGCCTTCAGGCACGAAAACCTTACTCAGCAACGATGCTGATGTATTTACGGTTGTTCGGGCCTTTCACTTCAAACAGGACCTTGCCGTTTGCCGTAGCAAACAGGGTGTGGTCACGGCCGCAGCCTACGTTGGTGCCCGCGTGGAATTTGGTGCCACGCTGACGAACGATGATGCTACCTGCCAGAACGCTTTCGCCACCGAAACGCTTAACGCCCAGGCGTTTTGCGTTGGAATCGCGGCCATTTCGAGTGGAACCGCCAGCCTTTTTATGTGCCATTTGTCAGATCTCCTCTTAGGCGCTGATGCCAGTGATCTTCACATCAGTGAACCACTGACGGTGACCCTGCTGCTTACGGTAGTGTTTACGACGACGAAACTTAACAATCTTAATTTTGTCGCCACGACCGTGAGCAATAATTTCTGCTTTGATCACGCCGCCTGAAACTAAAGGTGCGCCGATCGTTACTTCTTCGCCGTTGGCAATCATCAGAACCTGGTCGAATTCAATCGTTTCGCCGGTTGCGATGTCCAGCTTTTCCAGGCGAACGGTCTGACCTTCGCTCACTCGGTGTTGTTTACCACCACTTTGGAAAACCGCGTACATATAAACTCCGCTCTCGCGCTTGCCGTCTTGAGTTCAGGCTGCGCTATAAATATTCACAATAGGGCGCGAATTCTACGCAACTTCGCACGCGATGACAAGTGCCAGGTAGCGGGTATTGCAGAAAAAAAACGCAAAGCACAGCCAAATGTTTCACAGTCGCCATTTTCAAGTACAATCTGTTATACATTACATGCCGCAGGCACGGGTAAAGACGCTTATCATAGCCGCAAAGTGGGCAATAGCTGAAAAGACTGATGAACTTAGAACAGATAAACGAACTCACCGCGCAGGACATGGCGGACGTCAATGCAACCATACTCGAGCAGTTGAATTCTGAGGTTTCCCTCATCAATCAGCTGGGTTACTACATCATCAGCGGTGGAGGCAAACGCATCCGCCCAACGATCGCCGTTTTGGCCGCGCGCGCGCTGAATTACTCCGGTAAACAACACGTTACCGTAGCAGCCCTGATAGAATTCATTCACACTGCCACCCTTCTGCACGATGACGTGGTGGACGAATCGGATATGCGCCGCGGCAAAGCCACCGCCAACGCTGCTTTCGGCAATGCGGCCAGCGTGCTGGTCGGCGATTTTATCTACACGCGTGCTTTTCAGATGATGACCAGCATTGGTTCGCTGCGCGTGCTGGAGCTGATGTCGGAAGCGGTTAACGTGATAGCGGAAGGCGAAGTGCTGCAGCTGATGAACTGTAACGATCCCGATATTACCGAAGAGAGCTATATGCGGGTGATCTACAGTAAAACTGCTCGCCTGTTTGAAGCCGCCGCCCAATCTTCCGCTATCCTGGCCGAGGCCACGCCGGAGCAGGAAAAGGCGTTGCAGGATTATGGCCGCTATATCGGCACCGCTTTCCAGCTTATCGACGATCTTCTTGATTACAGCGCCGACGGTAAAACGCTGGGTAAAAACGTTGGTGACGACCTTAGCGAAGGCAAACCAACCTTACCGCTGCTGCACGCCATGCGTAACGGCACGCCGGAGCAGGCAGCGATGATCCGCAGCGCGATTGAGCAAGGTAACGGTCGCCATCTGCTGGAACCCGTACTGGAAACCATGCAACAGTGCGGCTCGCTGGCCTGGACACGGGAATCGGCAGAACGCGAAGCAGACAAGGCCATCGCCTGTCTGAATGCCCTACCGGAATCGCCGTGGCGCAGCGCGCTGGAAGCGCTGGCGCATATGTCGGTGCAGCGCGAATTTTAATCCCTGAGCGCGGTCAGCCGCGCTTTTTCCCTTCTGTACAACGCCTCCTGGATCCCTTTTTGTAATGTAATGCATCACGCTGTTACGTAACTTTTGCGCATTACGCCTCAAAAACAAAACGCTGCTTAAATTTTATTGGAAATATCTTAGCGATTATTGTTATAAATCTGACTGCGATATTTAAAGGCTAACGCCTTAAATATTCACATCATGTTCGCAATCCCTGCCGTAGAGACGGCAATGTTGCGTCCTGATGTTTCCAGAAATAGCGATGCGTCCATGGAGGAAAAAGCAGATGCTAGAGAAGAAAGCGGACTGGCATAACGCGGATATTATTGCAGGTCTGAAAAAGAAAGGCACCACGCTGGCCGAGGTATCACGAGAGGCCGGATTAAGCTCGTCCACGCTTGCTAACGCACTGTTCAGGCCGTGGCCTAAAGGCGAATGGATTATCGCCAATGCCCTGAACATCCATCCGGCCGAGATCTGGCCCAGCCGCTATTACGATCCTGTCACCCATGCCCTGCTCGACCGTAAAAAGCTTATTCGCTCATAAAGAAAAGGCGGTAGATCGCTACCGCCCCGTTGCCAGTCAGCTTCAAACGGCGTTATTCGTCGCCGCTTACGCGCTCGATATTAGCGCCTAACGCTTTCAGCTTGTCTTCGATGTGCTCATAACCGCGATCGATATGGTAAATACGATCCACAATCGTGGTGCCTTCCGCGATGCAGCCAGCCAGCACCAGGCTTGCGGAAGCGCGCAGATCGGTGGCCATGACCTGAGCGCCGGACAGTTTCTCCACGCCGTGGCAGATCGCCGTATTGCTTTCAATTTCCGCATGCGCGCCCATACGGATCAGCTCCGGTATGTGCATAAAGCGGTTTTCGAAGATGGTTTCGGTGATCACGCCCGTGCCTTCCGCCACCAGATTCAGCAGGCTGAACTGCGCCTGCATATCGGTTGGGAAGCCAGGATGCGGCGCGGTGCGGAAGTTGACCGCTTTTGGCCGCTTGCCGTGCATATCCAGACTGATCCAGTCCTCGCCGGTTTCGATATCTGCTCCCGCTTCACGCAGCTTGGCCAGCACCGCGTCCAGCGTAGCCGGCTGCGTGTCGCGGCAGACAACTTTACCGCCGGAAATCGCGGCGGCGATCAGGAAGGTGCCGGTTTCAATACGATCCGGCAATACGCGATAAACGCCGCCGCCCAGGCGCTCAACGCCTTCGATAGTAATGCGATCGCTGCCGGCACCGGTGATTTTCGCGCCCAGCGTATTCAGGAAGTTCGCCGTATCGACGATTTCCGGCTCGCGGGCGGCGTTTTCAATCACGGTGGTGCCGGTAGCCAGCGTGGCGGCGCTCATGATGGTGACGGTTGCGCCTACGCTGACCTTATCCATCACGATGTGCGCGCCTTTCAGGCGGCCGTCGACGGACGCTTTAACATAGCCTTCTTCCAGCTTGATCTCGGCACCCAGCTGCTCAAGGCCGGTAATGTGCAGATCGACAGGACGCGCGCCGATAGCGCAGCCGCCAGGCAGAGAAACCTGCCCCTGACCGAAACGCGCCACCAGCGGGCCAAGCGCCCAAATCGAAGCGCGCATGGTCTTTACCAAATCGTAAGGCGCGCAAAAAATATTGACGTTGCTGGCATCCAGGTGCACCGAGCCGTTACGCTCCGCTTTTACGCCCAGCTGGCTCAACAGCTTCATGGTAGTATCGATGTCCTTAAGCTTCGGGACATTCTGAATTTCTACGGGATCGGACGCCAGCAGAGCAGCGAAAAGAATCGGCAGCGCAGCGTTTTTAGCACCGGAAATGGTCACTTCCCCGCTTAAACGGGTCGGGCCCTGCACACGAAATTTATCCATTAAACCTGCTCTCAATTAATCAGCAATAGAGTACGGCCGCTTCACCGCCCGAAGCGATGAAAACGGCGACTTAAAAACCGTTCAGCTTACGGTCACGTGCCCATTCTTCCGGCGTATAGGTTTTGATGGACAGCGCGTGAATACGGTTGTCGGCAAGATAGGCCGCCAGCGGCGCGTAAATCGCCTGCTGCTTTTTCACGCGGCTCAGTTCACCAAATATCTCGCCTACGGCGATCACCTGAAAGTGGCTGCCGTCGCCGGTTACAATGGCTTCCTGCAGCGGCAGCGCGGCCATCAGCACGGATTGGATTTCACTAGTTTCCATGGGATTTTCTAAATTCGGTTGAGGATAAACAGGCCTACATAGTAGTGGAAAGCGGAGCTATCTTAAACAGGCAAAAAAGCCTCCGCGTGTGCAGAGGCTTTTTCATCAGGAACGGGCGCGGGCCGTCAGCGTTCGGCGGTAATAAACTGCTGCAGATTATACAGCGCGATCAGCGAACGCAGTTTGTCGGTAATACCGGTAAATCCCGGCGCTTTCCCCTGCCCCAGCGCGATCTGACGCAGGTGCACCAGCAGCGCCAGCCCGGCTGAATCGACTCTGTCCAGCGCGGAGACATCAATGGTATCAATCTGTTTCATGACCGTTTCGCGCTGCTGCCACAGTGCGGCCAGCGTTTCCCGCTCCAGCTCGCCCGCCAGATGCAGGCGGTTGCCCTCGATGCGCCAGTTAAGCTGATCCATTACTGCTGCTTGTCCAGCGTAATCGGCTGGCTGGCCGCGTTTTTCAGTACGTCAGTCAGGCCGTCGACGCCTTTCTGACGCAGAATGCCCGCCCACTCGTTCTGCTTGGTGGAGATCATGCTGACGCCTTCCGCGATCATATCGTAGGCCTGCCAGTCGCCGGTGCGGCTGTTCTTACGCCACTGGAAGTCCAGGCGAACCGGCGGGCGGCCGTTAGGATCGATGATGGAGACGCGGATGGCAATAATATTGGCATCGCCATAGGGCTGCTCAGGTGCGATCTGGTAAGTCTGACCGTGGTAGAGCGCCAGCGCCTGGCCGTAAGCCTGCGCCAGGTAGTCGCTAAAGGCTTTGAAATAGGCTTCGCGCTGGGCAGGCGTCGCTTCTTTGTAGTAACGTCCCAGCACTAACGCGCCGGCATATTTAATCTGCACATAGGGCAGCAGCTCTTCACGCACGATTTGGCGCAGGTAGTTGGGATCCTGCTTGATTTTAGGCTGCTCGTTTTTAAGACGGGTAAAGGTTTTCTCCGCCGCCTCGTTCATCAGCTTGTAAGGGTTGGTCTGGTCGGCGGCAGCGTTAGCCGCGACCGGGGCGATGATTAACATGGCCACCATCAGGAAACGTTTAAACATTACTGCTCCTCTTAAGGGTTAGTCGCTGCGGCCGGGGCAGGCTCGCCGCCGTTCTCCGGCGCCGCGTTTTTACTCTCGTTACCGTTGCCGCTCTTATACAGGAACTGGCCTATCAGATCTTCCAGCACCATTGCCGACTTGGTGTCCTGAATGGTGCTGCCATCCTTAAGCATAGCCGTTCCCATCTCCGGATCGTCAAAACCGACGTTGAGCGCCAGATACTGTTCGCCCAGCAGGCCAGAGGTTCTGACCGCCAGCGAGCTGGTATCCGGCAGCTGATTATATTTGTCTTCGATATCCATCGAGACGCGCGGCAGATAGGTTTTCTCATCCAGGCCGATATCCGTCACGCGGCCAACTACCACGCCGCCAATTTTCACCGGCGAACCGCTTTTCAGCCCGCCGATATTGTCAAAGGTAGCGTAGAGCCGCCAGGTGGGTTCGCTGCCCAGGGATTTCAGATCCGCCACGCGCAGGCAGAGAAACAGCGCCGCGCAAAGCGCCAGCAGTAAAAAGACCCCTACCCAAATTTCGCTTTTTTTCGTTTGCATCGAATCAGTTCCCAAACATCAGTGCTGTCAGCACAAAATCCAAACCGAGCACAGCCAGAGAAGCATGTACTACAGTACGCGTCGTCGCCCGGCTAATGCCTTCAGAAGTCGGCACGGCATCGTAGCCGTTAAACAGGGCAATCCAGGTGACGGTAAAGGCGAAAACGGCGCTTTTGATCACGCAGTTGACGATATCGGTACGGATATCCACGGCGTTTTGCATCGCCGACCAGAAAAAGCCGCCGTCGATGCCTTTCCAGCTGACGCCCACGATAGCGCCGCCCAGTATACCTACCGCGACGAAAATTAGCGTCAGCAGCGGCATACTGATAAAACCGGCCCAGAAGCGAGGAGAGATAATCCTGCGCAGCGGATCGACCGCCATCATCTCCATGCTGGAGAGCTGCTCGGTCGCCTTCATCAGACCGATTTCCGCCGTAAGCGCCGAGCCTGCCCTGCCGGCAAACAGCAGCGCCGTGACGACCGGCCCCAGTTCGCGCAGCAGCGACAGCGCCACCAGCATCCCCAGGCTGCTGTCGGCCCCGTAGGTATTCAGCACCAGGTAGCCCTGCAAACCCAGCACCATGCCGATAAACAGGCCGGAAACCACGATAATCAGCAGCGACAGCACGCCAATGCTGTACAGCTGCTTGATCACCAGCGGCGCATGTTTGCGGAAGCGGGGAATGCCTATCAGCGCGTGAAAAAGCATCAGCCCGGCGCGGCCAAACGAGGCGCAAATATTGATCCCCTGACGTCCGACGGACGCCAGTGCACGTAGTAACATCAGATTAACTCCCTGAGCCGGTTAGATCCTGCAGATAGTCGCCTGCGGGAAAACGAAAAGGAACCGGGCCGTCGGCGATGCCGTCGATAAACTGGCGAACCCGGGCATCTTCATTTTCATGCAGCGCGCTGGCCGTTCCCTGAGCGATAACTTTCTGTCCGGCGATAATGTAGGCGTAGTCGGCAATGCTCAGCACTTCCGGCACGTCGTGTGAAACCACAATGCAGGTCATGCCCAGCGAGTGGTTCAGCTCGTCAATCAGCTTGACCAGCACGCCCATGGTGATCGGGTCCTGCCCGACGAAAGGTTCGTCGAACATAATCAGATCCGGCTCCAGCGCGATAGCTCTGGCCAGCGCCGCGCGCCGCGCCATGCCGCCGGACAGCTCGGAAGGCTTTAGCTGAGCCGCGCCGCGCAGGCCGACGGCTTCCAGCTTCATCATCACCGTGCTGTGCAGCAGCGCGGGCGGCAGCTGCGTATGTTCGCGCAGCGGCCAGGCGACGTTGTCAAACACCGTCAGATCGGTAAACAACGCGCCGGACTGAAATAACATGCTCATTTTTTTACGCGCTTCGTAGAGACGCGAGCGCGAAAGCGCGGGGATATTTTCCCCGTTAAACCAGATTTCGCCGGCATCGGGACGCAGCTGACCGCCGATCAGACGCAGCAGCGTGGTTTTACCAATGCCTGAAGGGCCCATAATGGCTGTGACTTTCCCTTTCGGCACCGTAAGCGAGATGTTATCGAAAACCGGGCGATCGCCGCGAGCGAAGCTGACGCCCCGAACGTCCACCAAATTCGTCTCCGTCTGGCTCATTGTGACCTCTTATCCTCTTTTCCAGGCATTTCATCCTCTACCGATGGTAACGTATAACCAGCGGAACTGGACACTTTTACAGAAACTTATCCGTCTGACGTAGCGAAAGTTGGCATAAGTTTTACTTTTTGCTTTCAGACCGTCAAAATCAGCGCGTTCGCGGCCATTTTACCGGCCCGTTTTGCTCGTCGTGCAAGGCAAGCCGACGATTATACCCGATCAAAGGACATTTCATGATTGTAGCTACCGCACTATTGATTATCGGCCTGGTCCTGCTGGTATATGGTGCAGATCGTCTGGTGTTCAGCGCGGCTATCCTGTGCCGCGCAATTGGCGTTCCTCCGCTGATTATCGGCATGACCGTGGTCAGCATAGGCACCTCGCTGCCTGAACTGATCGTCTCTTTCTCCGCTTCCCTGCACGGCCAGATGGATTTAGCGGTTGGCACGGCGGTCGGCTCCAATATCACCAATATTCTGCTGATCCTCGGCGGCGCGGCGCTGCTGCATCCCTTAAGGCTGTATTCCAGGCTGCTGGCGCGCGAGCTGCCGTTGATGCTGCTGATTACATTAATCAGCGGCCTGCTGCTGTTTGATAATATGCTAAGCCGCAATGACGGCCTGATCCTGATTGCCTTTGCGGCAGGCTACCTGTTGTTTATTATCAACATTGCCCGCAAAGCGGAGCGTGGCGATACGGATTCGCTGACGCGCGAACAGCTTGCCGAACTGCCGCGTGACGATACAGGCAACACGGTGGCGTTTCTCTGGCTGGGCGTGGCGCTGATTATTTTACCGATGTCGACCCGTATGGTTATCGACAACGCAACGGTTATCGCCAATTTTTTTGGCGTCAGCCAACTGGTGATCGGCCTGACGGTGATCGCTGTCGGCACCAGCCTGCCGGAGCTGGCTACGGTGATTGCCGGCGCGCTGAAAGGCGAAGATGATATCGCCATCGGCAATCTGATCGGCTCTAACATCTACAATATTGCCATTGTACTTGGCATTCCGGCGCTGCTGCATCCGGGCGCGGTGGATATGCATGCTTTTGCCCGCGACTACTGGATCATGCTGGGCGTCAGCGCGCTGTTTACGCTTATCTGCCTGCGCCGTAGCCGCTGTATCGGCAGAGTGGCGGGCGCGCTGCTGCTGACAGGCTTTGTTGCCTGGGTCGCGTTACTCTACTGGCTTCCTTCGGCCACCTTTTGGTAAAAGGATTAGAACCTATGTCACCTGTTACTCTACGGCCCGACTTTGATTTTCAGCAGGCGGGGAAAGATGTTCTGACGATTGAACGTCAGGGACTGGAACAGCTCGATCGGTACATTAACGAAGACTTTACCGAAGCCTGTAAGCAAATTTACAACTGCCACGGCAAAGTGGTGGTGATGGGCATGGGGAAATCGGGCCACATCGGCAAAAAGATGGCGGCCACCTTCGCCAGCACCGGCACCCCGGCGTTTTTCGTGCATCCGGCAGAGGCCAGCCACGGCGATCTTGGCATGGTCAGCTCGGGCGATATTGTTATCGCCATTTCCAACTCCGGCGAATCCTCCGAGATCCTGGCGCTGATCCCGGTGCTGAAGCGGCTGCGCGTCTCGCTTATCTGTATGACCGGCCGTCCCGACAGCGCGATGGGCCGCGCGGCAGATATCCATCTCTGTGTTAAAGTACCGCAGGAAGCCTGTCCGCTGGGGCTGGCGCCGACCACCAGCACCACGGCAACGCTGGTGATGGGCGACGCGCTGGCGGTAGCGCTGCTGAAGGCGCGCGGCTTTACGGCTGAGGATTTCGCCCTCTCCCATCCGGGTGGCGCACTGGGCCGCAAGCTGCTGCTGACCGTTGACGATATTATGCATAGCGGCGATGAAATTCCTCGCGTCGGCCGTGACGCCTCACTGCGTG
This sequence comes from Erwinia artemisiae, assembly GCF_051400835.1. NCBI lineage: Bacteria > Pseudomonadati > Pseudomonadota > Gammaproteobacteria > Enterobacterales > Erwiniaceae > Erwinia > Erwinia artemisiae. The sequence continues at coordinate 530,786 of NZ_JBLFFM010000003.1, forward strand.
ACGCCCTGCTGGAAATCACCCGTAAGAATTTAGGTATGACGGTAATCTGTGACGATTTGATGAAGATCGAAGGGATTTTCACCGATGGCGATCTGCGACGCGTCTTTGATATGGGCATTGATATTCAACATGCCAGTATCGCCAGCGTTATGACCTCGGGCGGCGTACGGGTGCGGCCCCATACGCTGGCGGTCGATGCCCTGAATCTGATGCAGAGCCGTAATATTACCGTTTTAATGGTAGCCGACGGCGATCGGCTGCTTGGCGTAGTGCATATGCACGACATGCTGCGTGCCGGCGTGGTTTAACAAGGAATAAAAAATGGCTGGCGCAAGCTGGATAAGTACCTGTTATGGCGACGTGAGCGAGACCGTGATGGCGCGCGCGCGTGAAATTAAGCTGTTGATTTGTGACGTAGATGGCGTGATGTCCGACGGTGTGATTTACCAGGGCAATAACGGCGAGGAGCTAAAAGCCTTCAACGTGCGGGACGGCTACGGCATTCGCTGCCTGCTGACCTCGGACGTGGAAGTCGCTATTATCACCGGTCGCAAGGCAAAGCTGCTGGAAGATCGCTGCGCCACGCTGGGCATTACGCATCTTTACCAGGGCCAGTCGGATAAGCTTTTGGCCTTCCGCGAACTTCTGGATAAACTGTCGCTGATGCCGGAGCAGGTCGCCTACATTGGCGATGACCTGATTGACTGGCCGGTAATGGCGGAAGTCGGCCTGAGCGTGACCGTAGCCGATGCGCATCCCGTGCTGCTTCCTCGTGCCGACTACGTTACCCGCCTCGCGGGCGGACGCGGCGCCGTACGTGAAATTTGCGATCTGATCCTAATCGCGCAGGATAAGTTTGATAAGGCCAAAGGGCAGTCTGTATGAGTAAAACAAGGCGTTGGATTACGCTCCTGCTGGCGCTGGTAGCGATCGTGCTGATTGGCTGGAACCTGGCCGATACGGATAAGCCTGCGCCCGCGGCCAGCAACGCGCTGGAGCCGACCTATACGAGCCAGTCGTCCAATACGGTGGTGTATAACCCGGAAGGCGGACTGAGCTACAAGCTGGTATCCGAGAAAGTAACCTACTTTTCCGCCGACGCGGTAAGCTGGTTCGATAATCCGGTCATGACCACCTATGACGAAAACAAAGTGCCCACCTGGTCGGTACGGGCAGACAAGGCCAAACTAACCAATGACCGTATGCTCTATCTTTACGGCCACGTCGAGGTCAACAGTCTGGCCCAGGACGCCCAGCTACAACGAATTAAAACCGATAACGCCGTAGTGAACCTTGTCACGCAGGACGTTACCTCAGAAGATCGGGTAACCTTATACGGCACCAGCTTCAGCTCTAGCGGCATGAAGATGCGTGGCAATTTACGGAAGAAAACCGCCGAGTTGATTGAAAAGGTCAAAACCTCCTATGAAATTCAGAATGCGAACCAACCTTAAGTTTTTGACGCTCGGCCTGCTGCTGACTGCCAGCCTGCCCGCTCTTGCCCTGACGGGCGATTCGGATAAGCCGGTCAACGTGGACTCCGAAAATCAGGCGCTGGATATGCAGGGCAACGTGGCGACCTTTACCGGCAACGTCATCGTGACCCAGGGCTCGATCAAAATCACCGCGGATAAGGTTGTGGTCACGCGTCCGAACGGCGACAGCAACAAAACCATCGTGGATGCCTGGGGCAATCCGGCGACGTTTTATCAGATGCAGGACAACGGCAAGCCCGTTAAAGGCCATGCGCAGAAAATGCACTACGAGCTGGCGAAGGATTTCGTCGAGCTGACGGGCAGCGCTTATCTGGAGCAGCTGGACAGCAACGTCAAAGGCGATCGCATCACCTATCTGGTGAAAGAGCAGAAAATGCAGGCCTACGGCAATACCGGCAAGCGCGTCACTACCGTGCTGGTGCCTTCGCAGCTGCAGGATAAAAACGCCTCCTCCCCCAAGAAGAGTAACTAAGCCATGGCGACTTTAATTGCGCAAAATCTGGCGAAGGCCTACAAAGGCCGACGCGTGGTGGAAGATGTCAGCCTGGAGGTAAAATCCGGTGAGATCGTCGGCCTGCTGGGCCCGAACGGCGCCGGTAAGACCACCACGTTTTATATGGTGGTGGGCATTGTGCCGCGCGACGCGGGCCGCATCGTTATCGACGATGAAGATATCAGTATTCTGCCGCTGCACGCGCGCGCGCGTCGGGGCATCGGCTATCTGCCGCAGGAAGCCTCTATTTTCCGCCGCCTGAGCGTGTACGACAACCTGATGGCGGTGCTGCAAATCCGTGAAGATTTAACGGCGGAACAGCGAACCGATCGCGCCAACGAGCTGATGGAAGAGTTCCATATCGCGCACCTGCGCGACAGCATGGGTCAGGCGCTTTCCGGCGGTGAACGCCGTCGCGTAGAGATCGCCCGCGCGCTGGCGGCGAACCCTAAATTCATCCTGCTGGATGAGCCTTTCGCAGGCGTCGATCCGATTTCGGTTATCGATATCAAAAAGATTATCGAACACCTGCGCGACAGCGGCCTGGGCGTGCTGATCACCGATCACAACGTCCGTGAAACGCTGGCCGTCTGCGAACGAGCCTATATCGTCAGTCAGGGACACCTGATCGCTCACGGCTCGCCTGAGCAAATCCTCCAGGATGAACAAGTTAAGCGCGTCTATTTGGGCGAAGAGTTCAGACTCTGATAAGGTGTTCAGACCGGTCAAGATTTTTAAGGAATAAGTATCCTGAATATGAAGCAAGGTTTGCAGCTCAGGCTTAGCCAACAGCTTGCCATGACGCCACAACTGCAGCAGGCGATACGTCTGCTGCAACTCTCTACGCTTGAACTCCAGCAGGAAATTCAGCTGGCGCTGGAAAGCAACCCGCTGCTTGAACAAACCGATCTTCACGAAGAAGTCGACAGCCGCGAATATCAGGAAAAAGAGGCGCTGGATACCCGCGAGGCGCTGGAACAAAAAGATATGCCGGAAGAGCTGCCGCTCGACGCCACCTGGGACGAAATCTACACCGCCGGCACGCCGTCGGGCACCGGCACCGACTACCACGACGACGAGCTGCCTGTTTATCAGGGCGAAACCACCCAGTCGTTGCAGGACTACCTGATGTGGCAGGTAGAGCTGACGCCTTTTACCGATACCGATCGCGCCATCGCCACCGCCATTGTCGACGCCGTGGATCCGACCGGCTATCTGACCGTTTCTCTTCAGGAGATCCAGGAGAGTATCGGCAACGAAGAGCTTTCTGCGGAAGAAGTCGAAGCGGTACTGAAGCGCGTTCAGCGGTTCGATCCGATCGGCGTCTGCGCACGCGATCTGCGCGACTGCCTGCTGGTGCAGCTGTCGCAGTTCGTGGATGACACGCCCTGGCTGAAAGAGGCCAGGCTTATTGTCAGCGACCATCTGGATCTGCTGGCTAACCACGACTTCCGCAGCCTGATGCGCGTCACGCGGCTGAAAGAGGACGTGCTGAAAAACGCCATGCAGCTAATCCAGTCGCTTGACCCGCGTCCCGGCCAGTCGATTAATACCAGCGAACCGGAATATGTCATCCCGGACGTGCTGGTGCGTAAAATCGGCGCCCGCTGGGTGGTGGAACTGAATGCCGACAGCGTGCCGCGCCTGAAGATTAACCAGCACTATGCTTCGCTGGGCGGCAGCTCTCGCAGCGACAGCGACAGCCAGTTTATTCGCAGCAATTTGCAGGAAGCCCGCTGGCTGATAAAAAGTCTGGAGAGCCGCAACGATACGCTACTGAAGGTCACGCGCTGCATCGTCGACCAGCAGCAGGCTTTCTTCGAGCAGGGTGAAGAATTTATGCGTCCTATGGTGCTGGCGGATATCGCCTCCGCCGTAGAGATGCACGAATCGACGATTTCACGCGTTACCACGCAAAAATACCTGCACAGCCCACGCGGTATTTTTGAACTGAAATATTTCTTCTCCAGTCACGTGAACACCGAAAGCGGCGGCGAAGCCTCTTCCACGGCCATTCGCGCGCTGGTGAAGAAATTGATCTCGGCGGAGAATCCCGCCAAGCCTCTTAGCGACAGCAAGCTGACCACCCTGCTCTCCGACCAGGGGATCATCGTGGCCCGCCGCACCGTCGCGAAGTACCGAGAGTCTTTATCCATCCCGCCCTCAAATCAGCGCAAGCAGCTGGTCTGAACGAACAGATAAGGAAGAGCTTATGCAACTCAATATTACCGGGCAGAATGTTGAAATTACCGAGCCTTTACGTGAATTCGTGGTGGCTAAATTCGCCAAGCTGGAGCAATACACTGACCGTATCGGGCAGGTTTATATTGTGTTGAAGGTGGAAAAGGTGACGCAGGTCGCCGATGCGACGCTGCACGTCAGCGGTGGTGAGTTGCACGCCACCTCGGAAGAAAAAGATATGTATGCGGCGATTGACGGCCTGATTGACAAGCTGACACGCCAGCTGAATAAACATAAAGACAAGCTGAAGCAGCATTAATTACCCTTGCAGCATTGATTATTTTTTCGCCACCCTTATCTGATAAGAATGTGGTGTAAACTAACCGGCTCGTCTTCTGATTGCAGAAGGCGGGCCGTTAATCAACGGGCATAATGCATTCGACTGATGGCCTGCCGAACGATCGGGCAGCGCCGTTTTGCCAGGCGGAAGTGAATACCTAAGTGAACCTATGATGAACAATGACCTGACACTGGAACTGAGCTCGGTCCTGAGCCTTTCCTGTACCCGCAACGGCGTGCACTGCCAGAGCAAAAAGCGGGCGCTGGAGATTATCAGCGAGCTGGCGGCCAAACAGCTTAATCTGCCGCATCAGACGATCTTTGAAGCGATCCTGACGCGTGAACGTATGGGCAGTACCGGCATAGGTAACGGCATCGCGATCCCACACGGCAAGCTGGTGGAAGATACGCTGCGCGCGGTAGGCGTGTTTATCCGTCTCGATCAGCCGGTAGCCTTCGACGCTATCGATAATCAACCGGTCGATCTGCTTTTCGCCCTGCTGGTGCCTGCCGATCAGTGTAAAACGCATCTGCACACGCTCTCGCTGGTCGCAAAACGTCTGGCCGATAAAACGGTCTGCCGCCGACTGCGCGCTGCGCAAAGCGATGAAGAGCTGTTTGCTATCATGGCAGAGGAACCACAAGCCGCCTCTTAAGCCTTTAGTGGGCCGGTCTGTCGGCCCGAGCGTATGCACAGGGAAGTTCCCCGTCCCTTTGGAAAGGCTTCAAATCAGGAGAATAAGTCATGGTGCTGATGATCGTCAGCGGGCGTTCTGGTTCCGGTAAGTCCGTCGCGTTGAGGGCGCTGGAGGATATGGGCTTCTACTGCGTGGATAATCTGCCCGTGGTGCTGCTGCCGGAGCTGGCCAGGTCACTGGCGGATCGTAACATCTCGGCGGCCGTCAGTATTGACGTGCGCAATATGCCAGAGTCGCCGGAAATCTTTGAGAAAGCGCTGACCGGCCTGCCCGACAGCTTTTCGCCGCAGCTGCTGTTCCTGGATGCCGATCGCAATACGCTGATCCGGCGCTACAGCGATACCCGACGCCTGCATCCGCTTTCCAGTAAAAATCTTTCGCTGGAAAGCGCCATCGATGAAGAGAGCGATCTGCTGGAGCCGCTGCGCTCGCGTGCGGATCTGATCGTCGATACCTCCGAGATGTCGGTGCACGAGCTGGCCGAAATGCTGCGCACGCGCCTGTTAGGCAAGCGGGAACGTGAACTGACGATGGTGTTTGAATCCTTCGGCTTCAAGCACGGTATTCCGATCGATGCCGATTACGTGTTCGACGTCCGCTTTCTGCCGAACCCGCACTGGGATCCGAAATTGCGGCCGATGACGGGGCTGGATCGTCCGGTGGCCGCTTTCCTGGATCGTCATACCGAAGTGCACAATTTTATCTATCAGACGCGCAGCTATCTTGAACTCTGGCTACCGATGCTGGAAACCAACAACCGCAGCTATCTTACCGTGGCGATTGGCTGTACCGGCGGCAAGCATCGCTCGGTTTATATTGCCGAACAGCTTGCTGACTATTTCCGCTCGCGCGGCAAGAACGTGCAGTCCCGTCATCGTACTCTGGAAAAGCGCAAATCATGACCGTTAAACAAGTGGTTGAGATCAAAAACAAGCTGGGTATGCACGCCAGACCGGCGATGAAGCTGTTTGAACTGGTGCAAAGCTTTGATGCCGAGGTGCTGCTGCGCAACGAGAGCGGCACGGAAGCGGAAGCCAGCAGCGTTATTGCACTGCTGATGCTGGATTCGGCGAAAGGCGGACAGATTGAGATTGAAGCCAGCGGGCCGGAAGAAGAAAAAGCGCTGGCGGCGGTGATCGAACTCTTTAACGCCGGCTTCGACGAGGATTAATCAGCCGCTCAGACGCGCTCAGCGCCCCTGAGCGCGGTTCTTGACCCTCAAGCGTACCTTTTCCTCTCGGCGTGGCTTATTACGCCCCTGAGCGCTGTCCTTGCTCGTGATGCTCTGCACACACTTATGCGCCTCTGAGCACGGTTCTTTCTTTCAGGCCACCTTTCTGTCAGCGTAGCTTATGCGCGTTCAGAAAGCCTTCTCCGCCCAGCTGGCGCATCTGGCGTAAGATCCACTGCTGCCGCTGGCGCACATAGGCTGACGGCGCGTCGGCGCGAAAACGGATCGGGTTCGGCAACACGGCCGCCAGCAATGCCGCTTCCGCCATTGTCAGGCGACTGGCGGGCTTATGAAAATAGCGTTGCGATGCCGCTTCCACGCCAAATACGCCCTCGCCGAACTCCGCTACGTTCAGATAGACCGTCAAAATGCGCCGTTTTGTCCACACGGTTTCGATCGCAACCGTCAGGCCCGCTTCCAGTCCCTTACGTATCCAGCTGCGCCCGTCCCATAAAAAAACGTTCTTTGCGGTCTGCTGCGATAGCGTAGAAGCGCCGCGCATGCGGGTCTCTTCACCATCCAGCACCGACTGGATCGCCTGTACGTCAAATCCCCAGTGGTCGGGAAATTTTTGATCCTCTGAGGCGATAACCGCCAGCGGCATCCAGGGAGAGATATTTTTCATCTCTACCCAGTCTGAATGCGCGACATAACGGAAATCGCCGCTCAGCCAGGCGCCAATCTGCCTTTCTGCCATCACGGCAGAGAAAGGTACGGGCAAAAAAGAAAAAAGTAGGATCCCGGCGATCGCGATCCCGGCCAGGCCGATCGTCACTCGTAACGCCCAGGTTTTTAGCCGCTGTCCGCTGGTGTTTTTGCGCTGCTTCATTAACATTTATCCATAATGATCTTATGAATTCCTGTAATAGGAACCCGTTCGTACAATGTAAAAAAGCGATGCGGGGCGCAACGCATTTGACTTAATGTAAACGTTTGCATGCGCTTACAACTTGAAGCACTTTGTAAATGTATTAAGTGCTTCAATCACTTCCGCGCATTCGGAATCGGTTCCATGCCGTAAACGAACCTGTAGCGATGAAGAAACAATCAACGCGGTCCGTCCGCGCAATGCCAGCCAATTCATTCATGAACCTTATAAATTGCGTGAGTTAGCTTTTGCTAATTTTATCTTAAAGGCCCCTCAGAATGGCTGTGGGCCCAGGTTATGCTTTTCGGTTGGTGAGCGAAAATTGCGCCTTAAGTTAAAAGGATTACGATAAAAACATGTTTATTAATCGTTAATTCCTTCCAATATCACTTTCCATTTTGTTGTACCGTGCGGTTTCACAAGAGAGACACCAATCTCACAAAAAGAACATGTTTTACATGGAGTTAAATATTTGCCAGGCGAGGTGAAATTCTTTTAGCATCACTGCTAGCGATCAATGGAACCGGTTACCTGAATACGTCAATCAAAACCGGACAAAAACTGGCACAATTGTACAATTTTTGCGCAAGATCGCGAATAAATTCATTCCGTGCTTGACTGTATCATCAAATTAATGTTTTCTGTCTGGAAACGCTGCTCCACATCACACATTTTAATGAATCTTGTAACATGTGATGGGAGTTTTGCTAAGGTAGTTCCTGAGCGTTTTACCCAATACCGCGCCTGCGCTTCGATACTCTTACTTTAAGAACAGCGTAGGCCTCAAGTTTCCCTGGTGTTGGCGCAGTATTCGCGCACCCCGGCCTCGGTCGGGGTCATTTTTTTTGGGCCTTTGATACCCATTCCCGCAGTACCGCAACGTCGTTACGCCACTCGTGTTTCAGCTCGTCAATCCACTCCTGCACATTGTCCCACCACGCCGGTAGCTCAGGGCTTTGGATCTGTTTCGCCAGCTGCTGTAAATGGACCAGACCAACCGATCCCGCCGCGCCCTTGATCTTGTGCCCTTCTTCCGCAATGCCTTTTTGATCGCGCGCGGTCATGTTCAAATCCAATACTTCCAGATAACCTGGCATCATCTTTTCAAACATTTCCAGACTCTGCACAATCAGCTGCGGCCCAACCAGCTCGATATACTGCTCCAGCATGGTGATATCCAGCAGCACGGGCGCGTCAGAGTGAGAAGCTTCCGCCGGCTCGTCCTCCTGCTCCTGGTAGTCCCAGTACTTCTGGATAATGGCGGTCAGCGCCGGTACCGCCAGCGGTTTACTCAGCACGTCGTCCATGCCCGCGTCCAGATACTCTTTTTTATCTTTAAGCACGTTAGCGGTGAGCGCCACCAGCGGCGGCAGCTGTTGATGGCCGTAGCGCCGATGGATTTCCCTCGCCACGTCAAGGCCGGTCATATCCGGCAGCTGAATATCCAGCAGCACCAGGTCAAACTCTTCGGGATCGAACATCGTCAGCGCTTCTGCGCCCGTCATGGCCACTTCAACGCTGTTGCCCAGCTTCTCCAGTACCGAACGCGCTACGACCACGTTCAGCTCGATATCCTCAACCAGCAGGACGTGCAGCGCCGGTAGCGGCATATCGTCCGCAGGCTGCTCGGCCTCATGCTGCGTCACGACGCGCGGCGCATTAACCGTCAGCGTAAAGCAGGAGCCCTTACCGGGCGCGCTGCGCACGCTGATATCTCCGCCCATGCTCTGCGCCAGACGACGCGAAACCGCCAGCCCAATGCCGGTGCCGGTCGCCGGTTTGCCGCCATGCTGATCTTTCACCTGATAATACATGGCGAAGATTTTGTCCTGCTCATCCTGCGGGATCCCCATGCCGGAATCTTCCACCTCAAAGCGCAGACAATCCTCGCCCTGATAGGCCACCCGCACGATAATGCTGCCCTGCTGGGTAAATTTCACTGCGTTACCGATCAGGTTCCACAGGATCTGACGCAGCCGCGTGCCGTCGGTGATAATTTTATGCGGCAGCGGCGGATGGGCGTCGAGCACGAACTTCAGTCCTTTCGGCTGGGCCAGCAGGCCGGAGAGATTCTCCAGATCCGCCAGGAAGCCGGTAAAATCAACCGGCTGGTTATCCAGCTGCACCTTGCGGCGCTCGATCTTATCCATTTCGATAACGTCATTGAAAATATTGCCCAGCGTGATGGCCGAGACGTGGATGGTTTTCAGGTATTTCAACTGCTCCGGATTCAGCTCGGTATCCAGCAGGATACGGCTCAGACCGACGATGCCGTTAAGCGGCGTACGAAGCTCGTGGCTGATCGTAGAGATAAAGGTGGTCTTTTCCCTGCTCGCGTTCTCTAAAGCGTCCTGATAGCGTTTACGCTCGGTTATATCGCGTCCAAAGCCCATCAGCCCGCTGCGTTTACCTACGCGGTCGTAATAAGGCACTTTACGGATCTCAAAGCAGGCCTTGCGCCCATCGGGATACTGCAGCCACTGCTCGTAGGTCAGCGAAACATTGTGGCGAAAGACCTTCTCGTCCGTTTCCAGCACTTTGGTGGCGGCATCACGATCGTAGACATCGTGCGGCGTCAGGCCGATAAGCTGCTTCTCGCTTTTGCCCGTCAGCAGCTCCATGGCCCGGTTGCAGCCGGAAAACTGCTGATCGATATTGCGGTAGAACACCAGATCGGGCGAGGCGTCCAGAAACGAACGCAGGAAAGAAGACTGCTGCTCCAGCTCAATCTGCGCCTGCTCGCGCCTGGTCATCTCTTCCGTCAGTTTGTCCATCACCTGCAGGCGCGCTTTTTCCGCCTTGATACGATCGGCGATCTCCTGATTAAGCTGGGTAATGTTCTCCTTCATCTGCTGGTTTAGCTCCAGATCGCGATGGCGCATCTCTTCAAGCTTATCCACCAGGCGCGCCAGGCGCTGCCGCGACTCCTCCAGCTGCTCAACCACCACCGACAGGAAATAGACGGCCCATGGCGTTATCAACAACCCGAAAAAGACCGAGCGAACCATATCGATGCTTTCTACATGTCCGCGCAGCACCATCGTGACCGCCATCTGCACGATCATTGCCAGCACCACCAGCGCAGAAGCCAGCAGCAAAGAAAAACGCACCAGCCCCAGCTTCACCATTAAATCGACGTAGTACTGGGCTAACAGACGAATTTGTTTCATAAAAGGTCCCTTCGAGAGCAATACCGTCAATCATACCGCAAAAGCTTAAAAGACAAAGGTCACGGCCCCCTGCGCAGGCTGCACCACTGCGGTGCAGCCTGAAAGCAATGCCACAATTGACGTTCCGCGCGCCTGTCAAAAGACAGGTCAGTATCGTCTCCGGCCATCCGCTAAGCCTGCCGCCATTTAGCGCTGGGAAAGCATGACCGTCTGGCGAACACCGCCGCTGTTTTGCGCTATTAAGCGTGACCGCGACCCGCGCGGCCGTTGACTTTGGTTACCAACAGACTTTGTAACAGCGGTACAGGGTATACGCGGTTGAGCACCATCGGTACGCGAAAAGTGATGTTTAACCTGTGCATAGCCCGTTTTGCCTTAAGTGCATTATCCGTTTTTGCAATTCATAGCGATAAGCGCCTGCCGCCGCGCTTTCGCCTGAATCGCAATGAATAAAAATTCACATTAAACGTGGATGCAATCAAAACCAGCCTGATTAATTTTACTAATGATGCACGGGGGTTTAATTCAAATAAGCCTCCCCGTTAAAAACAGCCGCTTTCAATGATTAAGGCTACTTTATTAGCATTTTCTGCTGGCAATACCCCCAGCACCAGCATGGTGCAGAGATTTGCGCCCTGCACTACAGTGAGACAGTTCACACTTCCTGGGGGGTAAATGACGAAACTATACACAGAAAAAATCGGTATAAAATATATAAAAACAATAACTTACCTAAAAGATACCTCCACAAAGCCCCCCTAAGCGCGCTATTTGACCTGAGTACGCTTTCCCGATAAGTTGGAATTTCGCTGGAAGCGTTCCTGACGGGCCAGTGTCTCGGCATATCTATGCAGCAAGAAGACTCCCCAGGCTTTCTCCTCTCAGAGACCCGGAAAATAACGAGCAGCTCCCTTCAGCATGGCCTGAAGAGAACATGCCCGGCGCACAGTCGCCCACTTAAAAGCAGTCAGGAAAAAAACGATACAGAGCCAGGGGAGTCTTCTCCATTGCATTCTGTGCCTGAAATAACGTAGGTAATGTCAAAGAAGTCAGGAGGTCTGCCATGTCCAATCCAAAAGCGTTTCCCTATGGTCTGTATGACCCATCGAAAGAAAACGACAGCTGCGGCGTCGGTTTCATTACCCGTAAGGACGGCGAGCAGACCCATGAAATTCTTCAGATGGCGCACAGCGCGCTCTGCACCGTGCCGCATCGCGGCGGCATGTCTGCCGAGGGCGTAGGCGACGGCGCAGGTGTTAACGTTGATATTTCACTGCACTTTTTCCGCAAAATTACCGGCATGCCGCTCAATTCCGGTCGCTTTGGCGTCGGTAACTTTTTCGTGCCGAAAGACGATGCGCTGCGCGCCAACGCCGAAGGGCTGGTAGAGGAGACGCTGGCCGCACACGGGCTGGAGGTGATCCTTAAGCGCGAGCTGCCGCTGGATACCAGCGTATTGCGTCCGGCCGCCCTTCAGTTCCAGCTGCCTATCGTTCAGTGGATTTTTAACGCGCCTGCCGATGTGGCAGACCAGACCGCCTTTGAAAAACGTATTTATCGCGCCCTGCTGGCTATCGAAGCGCGCGCCTTTACCGAAAGCGAATTCGGCGGGCTTTACCCGCTTTCTCTTTCGTCACGTACCCAGGTGTTCAAAGCGCGCCTGAACTCCAATGAAGTGATCCCCTATTTCAAAGATCTGACCGATCCTGATCACCAGGTGCGCGGCCTGTTTTTCCATACCCGTTTCTCGACCAATACCGATCCGCATACCACGATGGCTCAGCCGTTCCGCCTGATGGCGCACAACGGCGAGCTGAACACCGATCGTAAAAACCGCATCGCCGAAGCCGCGCTGGCGCTGGCTCGCGGCAAGAAGATCGTCCGGCCGAAGGGGCAGTCCGACAGCTCGCGTCTGGATCAAAGCATCCACAGCCGTCTGATGGAAGATAACCTCGATTTAATCAACGCCGTGGTTTCAATGATGCCGCCCGCGTGGGAAAACGACGATACGCTGTCGCCGGAAGTGCGCGCCATGCTGGAGTATTTCTCGCTGTACGAAGAGAAAAACGACGGCCCGGCCGCGCTGATTTTCGGCAACGGCGACGTCATCGGTGCGCGTCTGGATCGTCTTGGCCTGCGACCGCTGCGCTCGGTGGAAACCGCCGAGTATATCGGCGCGATGTCCGAAGCCGGCCAGATCGCCTTCCCGCCGGAGAGCGTGCTGCGTCGCGGCCGTATCGAAGCGGGCGGGATGCTCTATTACGATCACAGCGAAAAGCGCAGCTACACCACGCTGGAGGCGCTGGAAAAACTGGCGGCGGAAAAAGATTATCCGACGCTGCTGGCGCAGGCGCGCGTAACGCTGAGCGATCTGCCGGTGGTGCCGGCGGAAATTCAGGGTTCGCCTTTACGCTACGGCGGCGACCTGAAAACCTATCAGCGCTTTGTGGCCTACTACTACAACCAGGAAAGCTTCAAGTTCATGATGGATCCGATGCTGGCGACCGGCGCGGAGAAAATTTCCGCCATGGGCTACGGCAACGCCATCAACGGGCTTTCCGATCATGAAGGCGGCATGGCGCACTACTTCTCGCAGCGTTTTGCGCAGGTAACCAACCCGCCGCTGGACTCCATCCGCGAAGTGGACGGCATGACGCTGCGCGTCGCGCTGGGCGCCAAGCCGCATCTGGGCCGCAGCAAAGGCCGGCAGATTATCGTGCCGACGCCGATCCTGACGCATCTGGATATGTTGCAGCTGCGCGAGCAGGACGTGGCGCCATACGCCCGTTTCGATATGCTTTATCGTCCGGTCGTGGGCAGCGATGCGCAAAGCCGTGCCGATAACGCCGCCGCGCTGGAGCAGGCCATTGACGATCTGGCGCAGCAGGTGGTGGATTTTGCCCGCGAACAGGGCGGGATCGCGGTGCTGACCGACCGTCATATCTCGAGCGAGCGCGCCGCCATACCGATGCTGCTGGTGGTTTCCGCCATTAACCAGCGTCTGGTGCAGGAAGGCCTGCGTCTGGACGTGTCGCTGGTGGTCGAGAGCGGACAGAGCATCTCTTCGCACCATATCGCCGCCGCGCTGGGCTTTGGCGCGTCCGCTATCTATCCACTTGGCGTGCAAATGCGCGCCGAGGAGAAATATGGCGAAGGCGAAGAAGGCAACAAAGCCTTTAAGCGCTATGCCAAAGCGGCTGAAAAAGCGCTGATGAAAACCATGGGCAAGGTTGGCCTCTGTACGGTTGAAAGCTACAGCTGCGGCGAATTCTTCGAGCCTAACTTCCTGGATACGGAAGATCGGGTGCTGAAGAAATATTTCCCGAATATCAAAACGCCGGTCGGCGGCGCGGGCTTCGCCACTATCGCGCAAATGGCCGTGGACTGGCACCAGAGCGCGCTGAGAATTCAGGGCGAATCAGAGGTGCCGCTGCTGGGCCTGTTTAAAGAGCGTGCCGAAGGCGCGGGTCACTCTTACGGCACTATCGCGGTGCGGACGTTTATCGATATGACGGAGCAGCCGCTGCGCTTTGTCGACAAGCCGCGTGAAGAAGATGAGTTTATTCGTCTGCTGACGCTGGCCCGTCTGGATAACGCTTTTAATATCAAGCCGGACTCCTTCGCCGACAGCAGCTTTAAGCGTATCCCGAATGCGACCATCGACAGCTTTACCATCACGCAGGACTACCGTGAGTTCTCCAGCCAGATGCAGGAAGAGCGTAAACGTCGTCCGGCGGCGCTGCGCGATATCCTGACCTTCCCGGCGGATCTGACCCACGTGGACAGCGAAGCGGAGTTTTCGCGCAAGCTGGGCCGTTACTCGCTGATCAACAACGGGTTTGCCGTGCGCGGCCTGCTGTGCGAAGCCACTGACGGCAGCGAAGGCCGCTTTACGCTGCGGCTTTCCGACACCATCAAGGGGCTGAAAACCGAGGTGGAACGTCTTTCCGCCCTGCTGGGCGCGCTGAAAGGCCGTTTCGCCGACGAGATCGCCAGCGGTGAAGTCACGGCGAACGGTCTGCATATTATTGCCAGCGGCAAAGCGGCGGACTATCTGTCGCGTATGTTTACCACGTCGCCTTCGCTGCCGTTAAGCGAAGTGCAGCCGGCCAGCGAAATCACCCGCACCTTTGCTTCCGGCGCAATGAGCCACGGCGCGCTGGTGGCCCCGGCCCATGAGGCGGTGGCGCACGGCACCAATATGGTCGGCGGCATGAGCAACTGCGGCGAAGGCGGCGAGCACTATTCGCGTCACGGCACTATCCGCGCTTCGCGCATCAAGCAGCTGGCCTCCGGTCGTTTCGGCGTTTGGGCAGCCTATCTGGCGGATCCGATGCTGGAAGAGCTGGAAATCAAAATCGGCCAGGGCGCCAAGCCCGGCGAAGGCGGTCAGCTGCCTGCGGCCAAAGTCACCGTGGAGATCGCGGCAGCGCGCGGCGGCACGCCTGGCGTGGAGCTGGTTTCGCCGCCGCCACACCATGACACCTATTCCATCGAGGATTTGGCGCAGCTGATCCACGACTGTAAAGCGGCGCGCGTGCGCGTTATCGTCAAGCTGGTGTCGTCTGAAGGCATCGGCACCATCGCCGTCGGCGTGGCGAAAGCGGGCGCGGACGTGATTAACGTGGCGGGCAACACCGGCGGCACCGGCGCGGCTTCGGTCACCAGCCTGAAATATACCGGCCGCGTGGCGGAAATCGGCATCGCGGAAGTGCATCAGGCGCTGTGCGCCAACGGCCTGCGTGACAAAGTGCTGCTCCGCAGCTCCGGCGCGCAGCAAACCGGCAGCGACGTGGTGAAATCCGCGCTGTTGGGCAGCGACAGCTTCGAATTCGGCACCACGGCGCTGATGATGCTGAAGTGCGTAATGGCGAAAAACTGCAACGTGAAATGCCCGGCCGGTCTGACCACCAACGCCGAAGCCTTTGACGGCGATCCTCGCCAGCTGGCGCAGTATTTTATGAACGTGGCGCATGAAGTGCGTGAGATCCTGGCGCGTCTTGGCCTGCGTTCGCTGCGCGAAGCGCGCGGCCGTTCCGATCTGCTGCACCTGATGGATCACCCGCTTGAAGTCGGCAAGCTGGATCTGCGCGCCATGCTTACCGTGGTGCCGGAAATCAAAATCATGCAGCCGGTCTATCTGGAAAAAGATTACGAGCTGGACGATGGCTGGATCGCGCAGGTAGAGCGCGCGCTGGCAACGGCAAGCGTTATCGAACTGGGCAACGGCATCACGCTGAACAACCGCAACAAAAGCGTCGGCGGCCAGCTGGCTATCGATATCGAACGCCTGCTGAACCATAAGCTGAGCAAAGCGGAACTGGCGGCGATGCCTGCCGCGCTGGCCGACGATCGGGGCCGCCACTATCTGGCGCCGGAAACGGTGAAGATCGCCACGTCCGGCTCGGCCGGGCAGTCCTACGGCGTCTTCTGCAACGACGGCATGCAGCTGCGCCATCGCGGCACCTGTAACGACGGCGTGGGCAAAGGCCAGTGCGGCGGCGAAATCGTGGTGATGTCGCCAGGCGGCGGCTCGCAGGATGCGGAAGGCAACGTATTAATCGGTAACTTCGCGCTGTTCGGCGCCACCGGCGGCCGACTGTTCGTCCAGGGCCAGGCGGGCGACCGCTTCGCCGTGCGTAACTCCGGCGCCACGGCGGTAGTCGAAGGCGTGGGCGATTTCTGCTGCGAATATATGACCAACGGCGCGGTGCTGAACCTGGGCACCTTCGGCACCGGCTTCGGCAACGGCATGAGCGGCGGCTTCGCTTATCAGTACGACCCGTACCGCAAGCTGGCGAGCCATGCGGCAGGCGACTCCGTGCTGTTCGGCTCCATCACGGATAACGACGAGATGGCCAGAACCCACAAAGATGCGGTGCTGACCATGCTGCGCTGGCATCTTGCGGCGACCGGTTCGCCGCGTGCGGCCTGGCTGCTGGCGCACTGGGAAACCGAGTGCCAGCACTTTGTCTACGTGATGCCGCGTTCGCTGCTGCTTTATCAGGACAGCAAGGAAATCCTCAAGGCGAAAGCGCGTAAGGATCTGCTGGAAGAGCTGTCT
The DNA here is from genome assembly GCF_051400835.1 of Erwinia artemisiae. NCBI lineage: Bacteria > Pseudomonadati > Pseudomonadota > Gammaproteobacteria > Enterobacterales > Erwiniaceae > Erwinia > Erwinia artemisiae. The sequence continues at coordinate 547,326 of NZ_JBLFFM010000003.1, forward strand.
ACCGCGATGGCCGCCCACCAGGTGGCGAAGTTTAAAGCCGCCTGGCGGAACAAATCCGCTATCGCCAACGGCGCGGTACCCGCTTACGGCGCGACCGATACGCCGGAGATGTTTGTCCTGCTGAACAACTACACCGTGCTCAGCTTTGCGCAACAGCTCGCACTTTCACGCCTGCCGAAAGGCACCTCGGTGAATAACGTCGCCGTGGAAAAAGCGGTACGCAACCTGCTGATGACGGAAGATTTCGCGCTGGTCAGCAAGCTACAGCGTCATGCGCGCTCGGCAATTGAAAACTACAGCGATGACGAGCTGGCCTGTCTGATTGCCGCCAAACGCATGGCGGATTACAAAGCGGCGCTGACGCAGCGCAATATCCGCTCGATGGATAGCCTGGCAACCTATGGCTGGATTATCTATCAGGATGCGCGCAACCGCGAAGTGCTGGGAGGACTGCCGGACTTTGAGGAGCTGTTCGCCCGCGCCGCGCTGCCGGAGATTGCTGCTGCCGTCGGGAAACTCTCCTGACGACCGGCTCCTGTTTATATGACGGATCGAGTAAAGAAAACAGATGAAAATTCCTTACATTCCTGAAGACGCGCCGTTTAACGGCGAGCAGAAATACTGGCTGGCGGGTTTCCTTGCCGGATTACATTCACGTCTGCTGGTGCTGGAAGAGCGCCCGCAGGCCGACAGCGGCACCGGCGCGGCGGCCACCACGCAGCTGCATATTCTGTTCGGCTCGCAAACCGGCAATGCGGAAGCGCTGGCGCAGAGCGCGGCGAAAGCCGCCCGCGACAGCGGGCTGGTGCCGGTGGTACAGGCGCTGGGCGAAGTGGACATTGAGATTTTCGCCTCGATGCGGCACGTGCTGGTGATCACCTCAACCTATGGCGAAGGCGAAATGCCGGATAACGCCCAGCTGTTCTGGCAGGCTATCTCCGCCAGCACCGCGCCGCGTCTTGAGCAGATGAACTTCGCCGTGCTGGCTATTGGCGATACCGGTTATGACGGCTTCTGCCAGGCGGGTAAATTTATCGATATGCGTCTGGAGCAGCTGGGCGCGAAGCGTCTTTACGATCGCATTGACTGCGATATTGACTATGAAGAGCCTTCGCACCAGTGGCTGACCGCCTCTATGCCGCAGTTTGCCGCCAGCGCGGGCAGCAGCGGCAAAGCGCTGGAAAACCGTCCCGAAGCGCCGGTTATTCCGGGCAGCAACAAGCAGAATCCTTATGCGGCCGCGCTGGTTACCAACCGACGCCTGTCGGGGCCGGATTCTGATAAAGATATCCGCCACTATGAGTTCGATCTCACCGATAGCGGCCTGAAATATGAAGCGGGCGATGCGCTGGGCGTTATCCCGGTTAACGACCCGACGCTGGTTAGCCTGCTGCTGGCACAGCTGAAGGCAGACTACGATACGCCGGTATCCGGCTATGACCGCAGCCTGGGCGATCTGCTGACCTATCAGTTTGAAATTTCCGAACCTTCACGCAAGCTGATTGAGTGGGTAGGCCAGAACACCACCAACCAGGAGCTGCGTCACGTGCTGCAGCATGACGATAAAGATGCCATGGGCGTCTGGCTGTGGGGCAAAGATTCGCTGGATCTGCTGCAGCTGGAGCTGGCGCGTTCCATCGGCATTCCTGAGTTTGTGGCGCTGCTGCGTCCGTTGCAGCATCGCGCCTATTCCATCTCGTCCAGCTCGAAGGCGCATCCAAACCAGGTGCATCTCACTATCGCTTCGGTGCGCTATCACAGCGCGGGTCGCGCGCGCAGCGGCGTCTGTTCCACCTATCTGGCGGAACGCGTGGGTCGCGGCGAAAAACCATCGATCTTTATTTCGCCTAACAAAGCTTTTCGCGTTCCCGCAGACGGCAATACGCCGCTGATTATGGTTGGCCCCGGCACAGGCATCGCGCCCTTCCGCGCCTTTTTGCAGGAGCGTGAGGCAACCGGTGCTAAAGGAAAGAACTGGCTGTTCTTCGGCGACCAGCGCCTTGAGCATGACTTTATCTATCGCGACGAGCTGCTGAACTGGCAGGAAAAAGGCGTGTTGAACCGTCTGGATCTGGCCTTCTCGCGCGATCAGGCGAAAAAAATCTACGTGCAGAACCGTATGATGGAACAGGGCGCGGAGCTGTATACGTGGCTACAGGAAGGCGCCTGTTTTTACGTCTGCGGCGATGCGTCACGAATGGCCAAAGATGTGGATAAAGCGCTGTACGAGGTTATTGCCCAGTTCGGCGGCCTGTCGGCAGAGCGCGCGGCGGACTATATCGATCAGCTGAAGAAAGAGAAACGCTACCTGCGCGACGTTTATTGATCTTCACGGCTGGCTGGGCAGCCGCTCAGCCAGCCGTTTCTTTCTGCTCTTCCGTAAGATATCTCACCACGACAGCGGGATTACCTGCTGCAACCGCGTAGTCCGGGACGCTGGTTCTTACCACGCTGCCCGCGCCAATCACCGCATGTCGCCCCACCGTGACGCCAGGCAGAATAATGGCATTCATGCCGATCCAGCTGTGTTCCTTGATCAGTACCGGCCTGACGGGCGTTCTCGCCGCCTCGTCGTCCGTCCCGCGAGCAAGCAGCGGATGACCGCTGCTGTCCATCAGCGTGACGCCTGGCCCAAAGGTTACATGATCCTCAACCGTCACGTTCTGCCAGGCGATAATGGCGGTTCCCTGCAGCACGCAGCCGGCACCGATAATAATTTTCCCCGCCTCAAAGCCGTTACGCTTCACCACCGTCAGCTTAACCCGCCCGCAGTGAAAGGCTACCCGGTCCAGCGATTCCAGATAAGCGCCCTCGCCCAGCGAAATGCAGCGGGAAAAATCCGCCAGATCGATATAGTCTTTGTGGTACGTTTTATCTTTTATCCAGGTAAGCGTAATATCAGGTTCGCCAGAGAAACTCACTCCTTTAGCTACCGAAGAACAGTGTTTAAAAGCGGTCGATTCAGGCGTGATAGAGATATTTTCGTATAAAGGCATCGTTTTCTTCCCGGTTTTGATCGGCATAGTGGCGGATAACTTTATTTAGCGAAAACTTGCTTTCGCCCAGATCGCAGCCGTAAAAAGCGGTCTGCCAGAGCTGATATTTCTGGTGAATTTTCTTGCCGGCAATTTCCGATTCGTTTTTATGGTCCGCAATCTGTTTTTGATGCGGGCAGTGTACCGAACATATTTCCCGGTCAACGATAAATCGGTTATTTTGTAAAAACAGCCGCACGCCTAAATCCACATCTTCACCGCCCCAACCGTTAAAATCCTCATCAAACAGCCCGGCTTTTATCAGCGCCTGGCGCTCCGCCGAGACGTGGCACGTCCAGAAAATATCAAAGGGCGCGGGCCAGGAAGAAATATTATAGCCCAGCTCGTTATACTGCTGTTGCCGAATATCTTCTGCCTTCATCTCTTTAAAAAAGTTTACGGAAGCGCCGACATCCTCTGCACGAATAAAAGCATCCAGATCGGCCAGCATGGCGTCCGGCATTTCAAAACCGTAGACGTAGCCGATGCAGACGCCCGGCGTGCGGCTTTTCCGATGAATGCCGAGGTGCTTTTCCAGCGCGTCCTGCCGCAGCAGCACGCCGGAATCAATCAGCACGATATAGTCCCCTTCCGCCGCCGTAATACCGATATTCCGCGCCTTTCCCGCGCGAAAACCGTTGTCGTACTGCCAGTAATAGCGAATATTCAGGCAGTCCTGATAGTCCTGACAAAGCTGACAGGAATTATCGCTACCGCCGTCATCCACGACGATAACTTCAAAAAAGCGTTTATCCAGCGTTTGCCGCGTCAGCGCCTGTAGCGTTTTATTCAGCAAAGCTTCTCGGTTATAGGTGGGTATAACTACGCTTACGGCTATTTCCATTCGCTGTATTCCTTAGCGCGCCACAAATCACCTGACAGTGAGTCAGTCAGAAAACATAAACAATAATTAACCTTTCCGTCTATTTCAATAATGTTAATTAAAGGAAATAATTTTTATTGCTGTTTTTTGATAATGATCAATTGAAGAATAAAAGCGATAACACATAAGGAACACAGAAAAGAGTAATTAAGGAAACTACTGTAACTTATTTCCTGAATAATCGTTTCTTAACAAGATAAAAAAGAGGATATTTTCAGAAAAAGCTGCAGCGAAATTTATTTTATTGTTGGTTACCAGGCATAAAAAAACCGGCCCTGTTCGGGGCCGGTTTCGCTGTTACGTCTACTTCACCACGCGCAGCGCCGGGCGTCCGCCACGCGGCGGCGGCTCGTCATTGCCGTCATCATCCTGGCCACTGTCGTCAGGGCGATCGCCGTCAATAACCGACATCACTGTTTCCGGTGATCCATCCTGCTCCGTAGCCGGGTTATATTCGCCCGCCTCTTCGTAGGCCGGCTCAGGCTCGAACATCGTGCCCGCGCCGTTTTCGCGCGCGTAGATAGCCATCACGGCCGCCAGCGGCACCGAAACCTGACGCGGGACGCCACCGAAACGCGCGTTAAACGTCACCTCGTCGTTACCCAGCTCCAGATTGCCTACGGCACGAGGCGCAATATTCAGCACGATTTGACCGTCGCGTGCATACTCCAGCGGCACCAGCACGCCGGGGAGGTTGATATCCACCACCAGATGAGGCGTCAGCTGGTTGTCCAGCAGCCACTCGTAAAAGGCTCGCAGCAGATAGGGACGACGTGCGGTAAGTTGCGACATTTCCATATCAGCCCCGCGTATGCAGGCGCATTTCCCGTTCTGCTTCCGTCAGAGAAGCCAGGAAGGAGTCACGTTCAAATACGCGCGTCATATAGCCTTTCAGCTCTTTCGAGCCGGCGCCGATCAGCTCGATGCCCATCTGCGGCAGACGCCACAGCAGCGGCGCCAGGTAGCAGTCTACCAGGCTGAATTCTTCGCTCATAAAGAAAGGCGTACGAGAGAACAGCGGCGCAATCGCCAACAGTTCTTCGCGCAGCTGCTTGCGCGCGGCTTCCGCTTCCTGCGCCGTGCCGTTTTCCACTTTACGCATCAGGCTGTACCAGTCCTGCTCGACGCGATGCATCATCAGGCGGCTTTCGCCACGTGCGACCGGGTAGACAGGCATCAGCGGCGGATGCGGGAAACGCTCATCAAGGTATTCCATGATGATGCGGGATTCATACAGCGTCAGTTCACGATCGACTAACGTAGGAACGGTACGGTACGGATTGAGGTCAATCAGATCCTGGGGCAGGCTATCCATTTCTACCTGCTCGATCTCTACGCTGACACCCTTCTCCGCCAGCACAATACGCACCTGATGGCTAAAAATGTCAGTCGGACCAGAAAACAGCGTCATTACCGAACGTTTGTTGGCAGCGACAGCCATGTAAACCTCCAAGTTTATCCAGAAAATTACTGCGCAAGCCCGCCACACGGCGACCAGACGGCTAAATTGCCTCGGCTAACCCGGACGACGCTTCGTCTGTGCAGCCGCCCGGCTAATAGGCACAAAGTGTCACTCAGTTTACCAGATTTTAGCCAGCTTGTGGGGCAGGAATACGGATTTGACGGGAAAATGACGGAGCCCGTCGCGTTTTTACGAGCCAGGCCGAAAATCGGGCAAGAAAAAACCCGGTGCAGGCACCGGGTTTTTCGATAATCGATTCTGCAAGCGCAGAATAAATTAACGCTTGGAGAACTGTGGACGACGACGTGCTTTACGCAGACCGACTTTCTTACGTTCAACCTGACGGGCATCACGGGTAACGAAGCCTGCTTTACGCAGTTCGCCACGCAGTGACTCGTCATATTCCATCAGCGCGCGGGTGATACCGTGACGGATCGCACCAGCCTGACCAGAAATACCACCACCTTTAACGGTGACGTACAGATCGAATTTACCGACCAGGTCCAGCAGTTCCAGCGGCTGGCGAACTACCATGCGGGCAGTTTCGCGACCGAAGTACTGTTCCAGAGAACGCTGGTTGATAACGATGTTACCACTGCCCGGCTTGATAAATACGCGAGCGGTAGAGCTTTTGCGGCGACCAGTGCCGTAGTTTTGATTCTCAGCCATTGCCTGTAATCCCGATTAAATGTCAAGAACTTGCGGTTGCTGTGCCGCATGGTTGTGCTCGTTGCCCGCGTAAACTTTCAGTTTACGGTACATAGCACGACCCAGCGGGCCCTTTGGCAGCATGCCTTTAACCGCGATTTCAATCACACGCTCAGGACGGCGAGCAATCATCTCTTCGAAGGTCGCTTGCTTGATACCACCGATGTGGCCAGTGTGATGATAGTAAATCTTATCGGTACGCTTGTTGCCGGTTACAGCAACTTTGTCAGCGTTCAGAACGATAATGTAATCACCGGTATCTACGTGCGGAGTATATTCCGCTTTATGCTTACCGCGCAGACGACGAGCCAGCTCAGTCGCTAAACGACCTAAAGTTTTGCCCGTTGCGTCAACAACATACCAGTCACGTTGGACGGATTCTGGTTTAGCTGTAAAAGTTTTCATCTAAAAGCTTACCCAAATTAAGTTACACGTTGGTGAAATCCCAAACGCTTGAATAAACGGTTGAGGCTCACACGACCATCTCGACCAGCAAGCCCACCCCTTCGGATAGAGTTACTGGAACACAAAGAGTTTTGGGAAAAAAACCTTTGCTGTAACGTGGGGTCGCAAGATTATAGAGAAGTCGCCCGCAAAGCGCGACCCCTTTTTACAATTAAATGCGTCCCGACGCCGGGAAATTTAACGACTCATGGCAGGTGCGGCAGTCGGAGATACTCTTCGCTTTGCATCTCCTGCAGCCGCGAAACGCAGCGCTGATATTCAAACTTCAGCCGCGCGCCCTGATAGATTTCGTACAGCGTAGCCTCCGCCGAGACGACCAGCTTAACATGCCGTTCGTAAAACTCATCCACCAACGCTAAAAAACGTCGCGCCTGGTCTTCGGTTTTGTAGATCATCACCGGCACGTTAAACAGCAGCACGCTGTGAAAACGGCGCGACAGCTCAATATAGTCGTGCTGGCTGCGCCCTTCGCCGCACAGCGTCAGGAAATCCATCGCCACCACGCCTTCTGCCACGCCCAGCGTCGGCATCTTACGATGGTTGATCTCCAGCACGGGCTTATCGCTGCGATCGCTGCCGGCCAGCGCAACAAACATGCGGTCCATCTCTTTCGTGGTCGCCTCATTCAGCGGCATCATCCACAGATGGGCAGACGTCAGCGTGCGCAGGCGATAGTCGATGCCCGCATCCACATTCATCACGTCACAGTGTTGCTTTATCATCTCTATGGCTGGCAGAAAGCGTGCCCGCTGCAGGCCGTTGCGATACAGATCGTCCGGCGGAATGTTAGAGGTGGCGACCAGCGTGATCCCTCTGGCGAACAGCGCCTCCATCAGCGTGCCCAGCAGCATGGCATCAGTGATATCGGAAACGAAGAACTCATCGAAACAGAGCAGATCCGTTTCGCTTTTAAAGCGGTCAGCCACGATCTGTAAAGGATCGCTGTGGCCCTGAAGGCCCGTCAGCTCTTCATGCACGCGCAACATAAAGCGATGGAAGTGCAGCCGCTGCTTGCGCTCGCCAGGAATTGCCTGAAAAAACATGTCCATCAGCCAGGTTTTGCCCCGGCCGACGCCGCCCCACATATAGAGGCCGCGAACAGGCGTCTGCGGCTCGTTTTTGCCTTTTCCCATTAGCTTATTCAGCCGGCCAAACAGCCCTTTGGTTGGGGCGGCGGCGGCAGGTTCGCGCCGGCTCAGCGCCTGATAAATCCCATCCAGGCGGGTAACGGCTTCACGTTGAATATCATCAGGTTGATACTCGCCGTTTTCCAGCGCCCGTTGGTAAAGCGCAAGAGGAGACTTCGTTTGCATAGATTCCCATTCCCTGAATTATTCGGTGCGTCAGGTGATTGATTGTCGAAAAAAAGGCCGTTCTACACTAAGCGATGCAGCCGCAGGATTCCACTTCCATGAGATTAGCGGTTATAGTGGCTGTTAACGGACTGGCATAAGGCCAGAGGTTTTTACGGAACGATGAAGACAACACGGGAGTTATTATGACCTGGGAATACGCGCTTATTGGCCTGGTAGCGGGAGTAATTATCGGTGCGCTGGCGATGCGTTTTGGTAACAAGAAACTGCGCGAGCAGCGCAGCCAGCAGTACGAACTGGAAAAAACCAAAGCCGAACTGGCTGATTATCGCGAAGAGCTGACCAGCCACTTCGCGCAGAGCGCCGAGCTGCTGGATAATATGGCGCGCGACTACCGCCAGCTTTATCAGCATATGGCGAAAGGTTCCAACGACCTGCTGCCGAACCTGCCGGGCGAAAAAAATCCGTTTGCTTATCAGCTGACCGAATCGGAAGCGGATAACGATCAGGTGCCGGTGCAGATGCCGCGTGATTACCCTGACAGCGCTACCGGCCTGCTGCGCGGCGAGCGTACGGCGCACGAGAAATAGAACGGACGCGTCCTGTGGTAAAGGGGGCGTTAATCGCCCCTTTTTACTCTTCTGACCCTTGTGTCCTGGCTTCGTCCCGGATGCTCTCCCCCACTTTTTGCGAGTCTTAGCGATGAAGAAATCATTACTGTTGAGCGCATTAGCCCTGAGTATCAGCATGGGTTCAGCTCCGGCGGCGCAGGCCACGCTGCCGGCACAAATTCAGGGGCAGCCGCTGCCCAGCCTGGCGCCGATGCTGGAAAAAGTGCTGCCTGCGGTGGTCAGCGTCCACGTGGCGGGCACGCAGCCGACGCAAACGCAGGAAATTCCCGAGCAGCTGAAACGCTTTTTCGGGCAGGAAGGTCAGGACGGCGGCGACAGCAGCCAGCCTTTTGAAGGCCTGGCGTCCGGCGTGGTCATTAACGCCGAAAAGGGCTATATCCTTACCAATAATCATGTGGTTAACGGCGCGGATAAAATCAGCGTCCAGCTGAGCGACGGCCGGGAATTTGACGCTAAGCTTATTGGCCACGACGAACAGACCGATATCGCGCTGATCCAGGTCAGCGGCGCCAAAGGCCTGACGCAGGTGAAAGTGGCCGATTCCGACCAGCTGAAGGTCGGCGACTTCGCGGTGGCGATCGGCAATCCGTTCGGCCTTGGCCAGACGGCCACATCCGGCATCGTGTCGGCGCTGGGACGCAGCGGGCTGAATCTGGAAGGGCTGGAAAACTTTATTCAGACCGATGCGGCGATCAATCGCGGCAACTCCGGCGGCGCGCTGGTTAATCTTAACGGCGAACTGATCGGCATTAACACCGCTATTCTCTCTTCTGCCGGCGGCAATATCGGTATCGGCTTCGCTATTCCGGGCAATATGGCGATGAATCTGGCGCAGCAGCTGATCGAGTTTGGCGAGGTGAAACGCGGCCAGCTGGGTATTAAAGGCACGGAGATGACGGCGGAGATGGCGAAAGCCTTTAACGTTGACGCCCAGCGCGGCGCTTTCGTCAATGAAGTGCTGCCAGGCTCGGCGGCGGCTAAAGCCGGCATCAAAGCGGGCGATATTATTACCTCGCTGGATGACAAGCCGGTGGAAAGCTTTGCCGCGCTGCGGGTGAAAATTGGCACCACCGCGCCGGGCAAAGAGGTGAAGGTAGGCCTGTTGCGCGACGGCAAGCCGCAGACGCTGACCGTGAAGCTGGATAACAGCACCCAAACCGCCAGCACAGAGCTGCTGAACCCTGCGCTACAGGGCGCGACCTTGAGCGACGGCGCGGCGAAAGACGGCACCAAAGGCGTCAGCGTGGACAGCGTCGATAAAGGCACGCCGGCCGCGCAGTTCGGCCTGCAAAAAGACGATATTATCGTCGGACTTAACCGCACACGCGTTGAAAATCTTGCCGACCTGCGCAAGCAGCTGGCGGCAAAACCTTCGCTGCTGGCGCTGAATGTTATCCGCAACGGTGAAAGCCTCTACCTGCTTTTACGCTAAAACTTCGGGCGGACACCTGCGCGTCCGCCCGACTCATGTTATCCTGCCCATCGTCTATTCATTCATCAGTTAAAGCCATGTTTCCTAAACTTATGCGTTCAGTGCTTCTTGGCCTGGTGGTAGCGGGCCTGCTGCTGGTCGCGCTGCCCGCGCTGCGCATCGGCAATAATTTTTTTACGCTAAAAGATGACAGCGCCAGCCAGAAGCCCGTCAGCTATAACGACGCCGTGCGCCGCGCCGCGCCTGCGGTGGTGAACGTCTATAATCGCAGCGCCAACGCGTCGGCCCATAACCTGGAAATCCGCACGCTGGGCTCGGGCGTGATTATGGACGGGCGGGGCTATATCCTGACCAACAAGCATGTGATTAACGATGCCGATCAGATTATCGTCGCGCTGCAGGATGGCCGAATTTTTGAAGCCATGCTGGTAGGCTCGGACAGCCTGACCGATCTGGCCGTGCTGAAGATCACCGCTTCCGGCCTGCCGGTTATTCCTGTTAATCCTAAGCGAGTGGCGCATATCGGCGATCTGGTGATGGCGATAGGCAACCCTTACAACATTGGCCAGACGGTTACGCAGGGCATCATCAGCGCGACCGGCCGCGTAGGCCTCAGCCCTTCCCGTTATCAGAACTTCCTGCAAACCGATGCCTCTATTAATAAAGGCAACTCCGGCGGCGCGCTGATTAACTCACTGGGCGAACTGATGGGCATTAACACGCTGTCGTTCGATAAAAGCAACGATGGCGAAACGCCGGAAGGCATCGGTTTTGCCATCCCTACCGCGCTGGCGGCGAAAATCATGGACAAGCTTATCCGCGACGGCCGCGTTATCCGTGGGTTTATCGGCATCAGCGGACGTGAAATTCCGCAAATGCATGGCCAGAACGGCAGCATCGATCACGTTCAGGGCATTGTGGTGACCAACGTGGCGCAGGGCGGGCCGGCGGCGAAAGCAGGCCTGCAGGTGAACGACGTCATCGTCAGCGTGAACCATAAGCCTGCGGTTTCCGCGCTGGAAACCATGGACCAGGTGGCGGAAATCCGTCCGGGAACGGCGATTGATGTGGATATTTTGCGTAACGATCGCAAGATGACGCTGCAAATTACCGTACTGGAATATCCGGGCAGCTAAACGGCAAGGGCCAGCGAAAGCTGGCCCTGAGTGGCTTACTTCACGAACTCTTCGCCCTGAGCGATATCTTTCTTCAGCGTCTCCAGCATGTTCTGTAGCGCCTGCTCTTCAAACGTACTTAAAGCGCCGATGGGCTTACGCTCCGCAACGCCGTTTTTCCCCAGCAGCAGCGGCTGAGCGAAAAAGCGAGCATGCGCGCCGTCGCCTTCAACGTAGGCGCACTCCACCACGTTGCTTTCACCCTGTAGGGCACGCACCAGCGACAGACCAAATTTCGCTGCGGCCTGGCCCATTGACAGCGTGGCAGACCCGCCGCCGGCTTTTGCCTCAACCACTTCTGTACCCGCGTTCTGGATACGTTTAGTCAGATCGGCCACTTCCTGATCCGTAAAGCTTACGCCCGGCACCTGCGACAGCAGCGGCAGGATAGTGACGCCGGAATGGCCGCCAATCACCGGCACGTTCAGCGCCGCCGGATCTTTGCCCTTCAGCTCGGCGACAAAGGTATTGGAGCGGATAATATCCAGCGTGGTCACGCCGAACAGTTTGTTCTTGTCATAGACGCCCGCTTTTTTCAGCACCTCGGCGGCGATAGCCACGGTGGTGTTAACGGGGTTAGTAATGATGCCGATCAGCGCTTTTGGACAGGTAGCGGCGACCTGCTCAATCAGATTGCGCACGATACCGGCGTTAACATTAAACAGGTCTGCGCGGTCCATACCAGGCTTACGCGCTACGCCTGCGGAGATCAGGACTACGTCAGCGCCCTGCAAGGCTGGCGTCGCGTCTTCACCGCTAAAGCCTTTGATTTTCACCGCAGTAGGGATGTGGCTCAGATCGACAGCCACGCCGGGCGTCACGGGAGCGATATCGTACAGTGAGAGATCTGAACCTGCCGGAAGCTGGGTTTTAAGCAGAAGAGCAAGGGCCTGGCCAATGCCGCCAGCCGCGCCGAGAACTGCAACTTTCATCCTAAACTCCTTATTATTTTGAGGGGGAAGTGCCGTGGAATCATTTGCTTATGAGCATATCTGACCTGCGAGGCCTGAGCGACAGCATTTACCCTCATGCACGACGGCGCATCATACAGGATAAAGCGACAGAGACTGACCGCAATATGCCCGGTAAGGCCATTCGAGGCTGCAGGCAACGCGGTCAACGTTACACTACACCGTTAATACTTAGCCAAACAACATCAATTTTATAACAATCTGTTCACTTATTGTGCGCGACGTCGCGGAATAAGGCGAATTTTTCACGGCCGCGATCTGGCAACGAACGTTAACAGGGTGTAAAAAAGAGGCTTAATTTGCATAAAAATGCAAAAAAATGCATAATAAGAAGTTATCCCAGCCGGGAATTCTCTTGCGACCTTTAGCGAAAAACTATGCGTAATCCAGCAAAACAAGAAGATCTGATTAAGGCGTTTAAAGCCTTATTAAAAGAAGAAAAATTTAGCTCGCAGGGCGAGATCGTCACTGCGCTCCAGGAACAGGGCTTTGATAATATCAACCAGTCCAAGGTTTCGCGGATGCTGACCCGCTTTGGCGCCGTGCGCACGCGCAACGCCAAAATGGAAATGGTTTACTGTCTGCCTGCCGAGCTGGGCGTGCCGACCACCAGCAGCCCGCTCAAGAATCTGGTGCTTGATATCGATTATAATGACGCGCTGATTGTGATCCATACCAGCCCTGGCGCGGCGCAGCTGATTGCCCGCATGCTGGACTCGCTGGGCAAGCCCGAAGGCATCCTCGGCACCATCGCCGGTGACGACACGATTTTCATTACCCCAGCCCGCCACGTTACCATCAGACACCTGCGTGATTCCGTCCTGAAATTATTCGATCAGGAACTATAAGCCGCCGGTTTTTATGCAGTTCTTTATCGTTTTCCCCGCGCGCCGGCGACCGTTGGCGCGTTGTCTTTTCTCTCTCCACTCCGTTAAAAACAGCATAATCCACTGGCTTATTGCGCTGACATCGCCGTTAAACTTTATGGACTCCCGTCTCGCAGTGTGATCTGCCACAAAGAAGCGCACAAATAGTTAAATTGATCTATCTCAATGTTTTTACGCATATTTAACGCAGCCAGAGCAACTTATAAGCGTTTTTTATAACTGAACGTTATTAAAAAGTGGTTAACGGCTTAAATATCGCAACAAAACATTATTAGCCTGCTATTAATATTTTACGTTATCAGATCTATAATCCTTTTCGTGATGTGAATCACACTAACAACACGATAAAAATAATGACGAGGAAAATTTTCATGAACGTAAAAACTACCGTGGCTGCCGCCAGCCTGCTCTCTCTGCTCTCTTTTGGTGCTTTTGCAGCTGAATCTGTTAACGCGGATCAGGCGCAAAACATGCAATCGATCGGCACCGTTAGCGTGAGCGGCGTCAGCGCATCCCCTATGGATATCAATGCCCAGCTGAGCCAGAAAGCCGACGCTCAGGGCGCTAAAGCCTACCGTGTGGTCGAGGCCTATTTAAACGGCAACTATCACGCTACGGCTGAGCTGTACAAATAATCAACCTAACTCTGACGATAACCCCAAGAATAATAAAAGTTTTTTAGCCCTTTCGGTTATCGCCCTACTTCTGGAGCATCTGTTATGAACACGAAATTTACTATCGCCGCACTAAGCCTGGCTTCCGTTCTCTCTTTCGGCGCCAGCGCTGCCAACCTGGTAACCGATCAGCAGGTTGCCAACGAAAATCTGCAGTCTATGGGTACCATCAGCGTTAGCGGCATCGACGGCGCGCCAACCACCATCCGTCAGCAGCTTTCACAGAAAGCCGACGAACAGGGCGCGAAATCGTATCGGGTGATTGAGGCCTACAACAACGGCAACTATCACGCGACCGCAGAACTTTATAAATAAGATGGGCGACGGGCAGGCGTAAAGCCTGCCGCTATATCGACGACCTGACAGGTTTCAGACGCGGGTTGTTGAGGACAATGAGGAAGAAAATCATGAAAACAACTTTAGCCGTATTAAGCCTGCTCTCCGTACTTTCCTTCGGCGCTTCAGCTGCACAGCTGGTTAACGCAGAGCAATCGCAGCATCTACAATCCGCCGGCACCATTTCATTAGGCGGCGTGGCGGGCGCACCGATGGATATTCGTCAGCAGCTGTCGCAGAAAGCGGATGAACAAGGCGCCAGCGCCTATCGCGTTATCGAAGCGCGCAACGACAACACCTGGCACGTCACCGCCGAGCTGTATAAGTAATTCCTCGTCACCGTTACCCTGACGGTTATATGACGAACCTTTTGGCCCCGTTCGCCGGGGCCTTTTTTCGTTTCAGCGCACGTTAAATCGTAGCTGCCCTTCCAGCTCTTCCTCCGCTTCGTCAAACAGCAGGATCAACGCGCCGTAGCGCCGTCTCTGGCCTGTGCCAAGATGCACAAATTCGATCTCCAGCGGCAACGGCAGCGATCTGTCGCTCACCACTTCCCACAGGCTGTCCAAATCGGTAATAAGCCGATCGCCCAGTGAAAAACGATCGCTGAACTGTCGGAAGAAGTGCGCCTGATCCACGATTTCATTAAAATCAAAAATTTCTGTTCTCATACTGCCGCTCCACAGGAAAACGGTCGGGCGACGCGTGGCCGCCCGGTGAGTTACAGTCCCCCGATATGCAGGGCTTTGACCTCTAAAAACTCTTCCAGTCCCAGCACCGATCCTTCCCGTCCCAGCCCGGACTCTTTCACGCCGCCAAAAGGCGCCAGCTCGGTGGATACCGCGCACTCATTGATGCCGATCATGCCGCTTTCCAGCGCCGCCGCTACGCGGAAGATGCGCTGGACATCACGGGTATAGAAATAGGCTGCCAGACCAAATTCGGTATCGTTGGCGCGGCGGATTACCTCTTCTTCGCTGTCAAAGCGGAAACAGGCGGCGACCGGGCCGAACGTTTCCTCTTTGGCCAGCTTCATGTTTTCATTGGCTTCGGCAATCACCGTCGGCTGCCAGAAATTGCCGCCGAGCGCGTGCCGGTCGCCGCCGACGACAATCTTGCCGCCTTTCGCTTTGGCGTCTTTAACATGCTCTTCCACCTTATCTACGGCAGAAGCCTCAATCAGCGGCCCGACAATCACCCCTTCTTCCATGCCGTTACCCACCTTCAGCTTGCCTACCTCTTCCGCCAGCTGGCTGACAAAGCGGTCGTAAACGCTGTTGTGAATAAAGAAGCGGTTAACGCTGACGCAAACCTGGCCCGCGTTGCGGAACTTGTTGGCGATGGCACCTTTAACGGCGGCGTCGATATCCGCATCCTCAAAGACGATATAGGGCGCGTTGCCGCCCAGCTCCATCGACACTTTTTTCATCGTCTCAGCGGCGTTACGCATCAGCAGCTTGCCGACTTCCGTTGAACCGGTGAAAGAGATTTTCCTGACCGTCGAACTGGCCATAATGGCTTCGCTGATGGCTTTGGTATCGCCCGCCACCGCGTTCAGCACGCCGTCCGGCACGCCCGCTTTTTTCGCCAGCGCCACCAGAGCAAAAGCCGACAGCGGCGTGTTATTAGCGGGTTTGATAATGCCGGTGCAGCCTGCGGCCAGCGCGGGGCCAAGCTTGCGCGTCAGCATTGCCATCGGGAAATTCCAGGGCGTAATAGCAGCGACCACGCCGATGGGTTCGCGCGTCGCCAGAATGCGCGATCCCGCTTTGGCCGGCGGAATGATTTCACCGTTAGCGCGCTTTGCCTGCTCGGCAAACCACTGAATAAAGCTGGCGGCGTACTCGACTTCACCCTCGGCTTCTTTCACGGGCTTGCCCTGCTCCGCCGTCATCAGTTTGCCCAGCCAGGCTTTGTTGTCGATAATCAGCTGATACCAGCGGTAAAGGATTTCGCTACGCTCTTTAGCGGTTTTCGCCCGCCAGGCGGGAAAGGCTTTGGCGGCGGCGGCAATCGCCCGTTCGGTTTCGTCTTTTCCGGCGCGCGCGACCTGAGTAATGACTTCACCGGTGGCCGGGTTCAGTACGTCAAAGGTTGCGCCGCCCTGCTGCCATTGACCGTCGATAAAAAAGCCGGTCTGAAATAAGTCGTTGTCCTGAAGCGAGTTGCTCATACTGTTCTCCCATTGGATTACCGTTGGGATAAGTATAGATGGCGGCCTGCATGACAGGCCGCAAGAAGGGCAAGAAGCGGAGATCTCTTAATCAGATTTGCAGCAGCGTGGTCTGATATTTTTTCAACATGCTCGCCAGGCGCTGCACGGGCTCGGTGACGCTTAGCGGCGCCTCGTAATGCACCAGCTTTTCCTGATAGATAGCCAGTTCCGCCAGCAGCCGCTCGAAGTAGTGGCGTCGTTTGGCGTCGCTGCCTGCCGAAATAACCCGATCCGCCGTATGCCGCAGCTGCTTGTGGAAAGCAGAAAGATCGCTGTTAACCGGGATATCGGCATCGCGCAGGCGCTGGTGTCCGATAATCAACGTCAGCGCGATACGAAACTTGTTGATATCGCCTGGAAAAAGATTCAGCAACATAAACAGCTGCTGGTACAGCGCCGGCAGATGGTTCTCGCGACGGCGGGCCTGATTGGTGGTCATGGCCGCCACGGCGGAATACATAAAGCGGTTCAGCAGCGTGCGTCCGGTCCGCGCTTTTGAGGTGTCGCGAATAAGCAAAATGACCAGCAGCGCCAGGAAACAGCCGATCGCCTGACCGAGTGCGTTATCCAGGAAGGCGCTGACGTTAAAGGTCATGGGATTGTCCAGCGTCAGGATATTGATGGTGCCGACCAGCGCGCCCAGCGTGCCGATCTGACGGCGCTGAATAAGGATGCCGCCGATAAAGGCCATCACGCCCAGGCAGAGGCAGAGCAGCAGCATACTTTGCTGCGTGGCGGGCATCAGCACCATGTAATAGAGCGCCCCTAAGGGGATCGCCACCATCATGCCGTACAGAAAATCCTTCGCCATCATCAGCGGGTTCGGCATCCTCATCGCCAGCGCGGTGATCACCGCGAGCATCACCATTGCGCCGCTGCCCGATGTCCAGCCGCTCCACAGCCAGAACAGCGAACCGACCGCCGTGGCGACAAAAGTGCGCACGCCGTTGATCAGCGCGTGGCGCGTTTCCGCCGAGCGCATTTTTACCACCGGCTCGCCATCCAGCACTTCTTCTTCCATGCCGCTGATGCTGCTGTTGGTTTTTATGCCTTTCAGCAGCAGCAAATAGCGTGAAGCCGCGCCGACCCAGTTGCTGACGGTGACCGGCGTATTTTTGCTGCCGCTGGCGGTGATCACGCGGCGCATAATTTTCATGCGCTTATGGATATCGGCGACGTTCTCAACCGGCTTTTCAAAGAAAAGGTGAAACTGAGGCGGCACATATTCCTGACGAGTATTCTGGATCAGAAAAGTTTCGCAGGCCTGGGTAATCAAGGTCAGCGACAGCGTATTTAACGCGCGCAGTCGCCTGTCCGCTCGCTGCCAGTGGCCTGACTCCATCATCAGATGGGTACGCATTCCGTTCAGCGCGGTGGTGCGACGCACCAGATCGGTCCAGGCTTTGTCGACCTCTTCTTTGTCGCCGTGCGCCACGCAAAGCTGCATCAGCTTGTACTGATCCACCAGCAGCCCGTCGATAGCGCGATCGATATCCTGTTTGATGGAGCGCGGCGAAAACAGCATGTCGGCCAGAATGGCGCAGACGATGCCGATAATGATTTCGCTACAGCGCTCGACGGCAAACTGCGGCGCCAGCAGCACCGAGCCGTTAGCGTCCAGGCTGACCACGATAATCAGCGCCGTATAGCCCGCCAGGCCCAGCGCATAGGAGTTTTCAACTTTGATTAAGGAGGAAAGCCAGACGCAGAAACCGGCCCACAGACAGCACAGCAGCAGCATCACCACCGGCGCGCGGATGGTGGCGATCATAATCGTCAGCGCGGCCAGGCAGCCGATAAAGGTGCCGATAATACGCAGCATCCCGCGATGGCGCAGCGCGCCGGAGAAAGGATCGCCGCCCGCGGCAAAGGCCGTGCCGCCTGCGACGATACAGGCGGTCATTACCGCCCAGCGCGGCGTTTCCAGATTAAAGTGAAAGCCGATCAGCAACGCCAGCAGAATGGCGAAGGTCAGCTTGATCGGAAACCGCAGTTGATACCACATGGCGCTTAGCCGAACTCACGCAGGCGGTGCATCAGCTTCATCGCTGGCGACATCTCCTGCGGCTGACGATCCTGAGCGCCCGTCACAATCACGGTTGCCGTCGTGCCGGCAGGATAAAGATTGCCCTGCTGCTGGTCGAGATGAATACGTACCGGCACGCGCTGCGCCAGACGCACCCACTCCAGGTTGGAATCGATGGTCGCCATGCCTTTGCTGTCGACGGTGCTGCTGCTGTTGGTCACGCCAGCGGCCACGCTGTCAACGGTGCCCTGCAGCACGCGGTTGCTGCCCAGCGGCGTGATCTCCACGCGATAGCCGGGACGCACGCCTTCCAGCTTGGTTTCTTCCATATAGGCCAGCACGTAGAAGGTGTGCTGCTGCACCAGCGCCACGGCGGTAGAGCCGCGCGTGATAAATTCGCCGCGATAGACGTTCAGGTTAGTGATCCAGCCGTCCGCCGGGGCTTTGACCACGGTACGCTCCAGATCCAGCTTCGCGGTATCGCGCGTGGCGACGGCTTTCGCCAGCTGGTGTTCCGTAGTCTGGTAATCGCTGTTGGCCTGCTCGATAGCCTCACGCGACATAGCAGAGACGCCGAGCTGATTGCGGCGGCCTGCCTCACGGCGTTTTTCACTGACCAATGCCTGGTAATAGGCCACGTCCGCTTCCGCCTGGTTCAGCGCCTGCTGATAGCGCGGCTGATCGACCACGAACAGCACCTGGTCCTTTTTCACCAGCTGGTTATCCCGCACGCGCACGTCGGTGATCAGGCCGCTGACGTCTGGCGCGATAGCGACCACGTCCGCCGTGAATTTTGCGTCGCGCGTCCACGGCGATTCTGTGTAGTAAACCCAGACGTGGAAAATACCAACAACGGCAATGACCACCAGGATAAGGGTGATGGCAAACCGGGAAATTTTTCTTGTTAACGCTTTCACTGTGACCTCAGACAAACAATCGGGAAACCAGGTAGAACAGGCAGCAGTAGAGTGCTGTATTAAATAACGCAGGATGCCAGACCAGGTCATAGATCCCGGTGGGCGTAAGCAAACGACGCACCAGCCAGAACAGCATCAATGACACGATAATCTCAAAAAATATGGGCGGGAAGGAGAGCCCAAATATCACAATAACCGGAAGCACGCTCATCTCTTATCCTTGTCGGGTTTACCGGGCGCTCCGCCACAAAAAAACGGCCGCCCCGGACAGGGTGGCTGCTGCTCTACGGATGATGATGTCAGATTAACCGCAGACGGTCTTATCAAAAACCGGCGCTGTATGAATAATAGCGTATTCAGGCGTCAGCATTTCGGCGAGTTGAGTTACGGAATGGTAACCCGGCGATGCTATAGTAACGCGGCTGACTATCTGTTTTCTACCAAATGTGATCTAAATCACTTTTAAGCCAGAGTTAATAATGGAAAGAATGAAGGGCATGTCCGTGTTTGCGCGTGTGGTGGAGCTGGGCTCTTTTACCGCTGCCGCCAACCATCTGCAAATGAGCGTTTCCGCCGTCAGCCAGATCGTGGCGAAGCTGGAGGATGAGCTACAGGTCAAGCTGCTGAACCGCAGCACGCGCAGCCTGGGCCTGACCGAAGCCGGAAAAATCTATTTCCAGGGCTGCCGCAGGATGATGTCGGAAGCGCAGCAGGTGCACGAGCAGCTGTACGCCTTCAACAATACGCCGATCGGCACGCTGCGCATCGGCAGCTCTTCGACCATGGCGCAGAACGTGCTGGCGAATATGACCGCCGAGATGCTGAAAGAATATCCTGGCCTGACGGTGAACCTGGTTACCGGCATCCCTGCGCCCGACCTGATCGCCGACGGGCTGGATCTGGTGATCCGCGTTGGCGCGCTGCGCGATTCCAGCCTGTTCTCTCGCCGCCTTGGCTCAATGCCGATGGTGGTCTGCGCCGCCAAAAGCTATCTGGCGCAGCACGGTACGCCGGAAAAGCCTTCGGATATCGGCAACTTTTCCTGGCTGGAGTACAGCGTGCGGCCCGACAACGATTTTGAGCTGACGTCGCCGGAAGGCCTCGCCATTCGCCTTTCGCCGCAGGGACGCTTCGCCACCAACGATTCGCAAACGCTTATCCGCTGGCTGGTGGCCGGAACGGGCATCGCCTACGTGCCGCTGATGTGGATCATTGACGAGATCAACGCCGGTAAAATCGAGATCCTGTTTGCGCACTATCAGTCCGATCCCCGGCCGGTTTATGCGGTTTATACGCAGAAGGACAAGCTGCCGCTGAAGGTACAGGTGTGTATCAATTATCTGACGGATTACTTCCATAAGGTGGCGGACGTGTACCAGGAGTATCGGCAGAAATAAAAAAGGCGAGCCGCTATGGCTCGCCTTTTCGTGGTCGCTATCCGTCAGGCGGTGCCGCCCACGGTCAGCTTATCCAGCTTCAGGGTCGGCTGGCCAACGCCGACCGGCAGGCTTTGCCCTTCTTTGCCGCAAACGCCCACGCCTTTATCCAGCGCGAGGTCGTTGCCTACCATCGAGATTTGCTGCATCGCCTCAATACCGGAACCGATCAGCGTGGCGCCTTTCACCGGTTTGGTCACTTTGCCGTTCTCAATCAGATAGGCTTCCGAGGTCGAGAAAACAAATTTCCCGGAGGTGATATCCACCTGACCGCCGCCGAAGTTTGGCGCATAGAGGCCATACTCGACGCTGGCGATGATATCTTCCGGCGTCGACTTGCCTGCCAGCATATAGGTGTTGGTCATGCGCGGCATCGGCAGATGCGCATAGGATTCGCGGCGGCCGTTGCCGGTAGGCTTAACGCCCATCAGGCGGGCGTTCAGCTTGTCCTGCATATAGCCTTTCAGCACGCCGTTTTCGATCAGCACGTTGTACTGGCCCGGCACGCCTTCGTCATCCACCGCCAGCGACCCGCGCAGGCCTTCGATGGTGCCGTCATCGACCACGGTGCAGAGATCGGACGCCACTTTCTGGCCAATCTGGCCGCTGAACACCGAGGTGCCGCGACGGTTGAAGTCGCCTTCCAGACCGTGACCAACCGCTTCGTGCAGCAGCACGCCAGGCCAGCCCGCGCCCAGCACCACCGGAATGCTGCCCGCCGGCGCCGCGACGGCGCTCAGGTTGACCAGCGCCATCCGCACCGCTTCACGCGCCCAGGCTTCCGCGCGGGTTTCGCCAGACTCGTCGGCCAGGAAAAATTCGTAGCCGAAACGGCCGCCGCCGCCGCTGGAGCCGCGCTCGCGCTTGCCGTTGTCCTCAACCTGCACGCTTATCGACAGGCGAACCAGCGGACGCACGTCGGCCGCCAGCGTGCCGTCGGTGGCCGCCACCAGCACCATCTCGTAAACGCCGCTCAGGCTGGCGCTGACTTCCTGTACACGCTTGTCCGCCGCACGCGCCGCAGAATCCACGCGATGCAGCAGCGCGATTTTCTCTTCACGGGTCAGGCTTTGCAGCGGATCGGCCGTTGGGTAAAGCGGGCGGTTCATTACCGCGCCCAGCGTGTGCGATTTGCCGTTGCCCTGCTCGCGCACAATACTGCGCGCCGCCGTGGCGCTTTGCGTCAAAGCGTTCAGCGTGATCTGATCGGCGTAGGCGAAGCCCGTTTTTTCGCCGCTGATGGCGCGCACGCCGACGCCCTGATCGATGTTCCAGGAGCCGTCTTTGATAATCCTGTCTTCCAGCACCCAGGATTCGTGGTAGCCGGACTGAAAATAGAGGTCGGCGTAGTCCAGCTTGCGTTCCGAGAGCTGACCGAGAAGGGAAAAGAGATCCTGTTGGTTAATATTATTAGCAGTTAGTAACTGTTCACTTACCAGATTCAGACTCATGTATTCTCGCTCTGTTTGGGAGCCAGTCGCCGCTGGCGTCGTAATCTCTATAGCCTGAGGCAATTCCCCGGTCACGTCAAATTCACTTCGCGCTCTTTTCTCGCGGCTTGCGCAGCACTTCGTCAATTTGCGGCTTATCGAGCGGCCCGGAAAGATGGTAGCGCAGCACCGAGATCTTATTCCACAGCGGCGCCAGCGCCTTGCTGGCGGCAAAGACCGCTGCGCCGACCACCGGATTAACGGCGAACGCGGCGGCGACGCCGACGGTCGCGGAAATTTCCGGCGCGACTACCGCTTCCATATCGATTTGCCGTTTCACCAGGTCGATTTTGCCCTGCATGGCGATGTCGGCTTCCAGGCCATCCACCAGCAGGTTATCGGTACGCAGCACGCCCTTTTCAATCCAGGCAGTGCCGTTAATGGAATCAAAATAGAAGCCCTGACTGAAAGTGTCGGTGAAATCAAGGCGCAGCTTGCGCAGCAGCGCATCGAAACTGACCAGCCGCAGCAGCTGGCCGGCGCGGCCGGTATTCACATCGGCAATTTGTCCGGCGCCCATGTGCGATTTCAGCACACCGCTCAGCGTCGCCACCGACGGCTGCCACGGCGCGGCCTGCCAGTGAAGATCGTAATCGATGTTAAACGGCGCATCCCGCAGCGGCGAATTCATGCCGAACCAGTTGGTGGCATCGTCAACTTTTTTGCCGCTGAGCGAGCCTTTCAGCGCCGTGCGCTGCGCGCCCGGCTGGTTGACCCATTCGCCTGCCACCTTCAGTTTTGCGCTGCCGATATCGATCAGGCCGTTTTGCAGCTTTAAGGTATCGCGGGTGTGGCTCAGATCCGCCGCCATCCGGCCGAAGCGCTGGCCGCGCAGCCAGCATTCGTTGCAGCTCAGATTAACGGCGGGCCAGCTGCTGAAATCAACTCCGCTGGCCTGCTCGCCGGAAAACGGCGTGGAGCCGCTGGCCGCTGGCCACTGCGGGTTGTAATAGAGGTAGCTGAGCTGGCCCAGCCACGGCGCGTGCTGTCTCATTACCAACTTGCCGTCGATCTCGCGTCCTTTGGCCTGCACCACGTTTTCGCCCGCTACCGTCTGGCTCAGCGTTGCCTCCAGATCGTGCCAGCGCTGCCCGCCCAGCGTCAGCGCCGGCGTGCGCAGCGTGATATCGCCCGGCAGATAAGCCTGTCCGCCGCCTGCGCCTGTGCCGCCCGCCAGCAGCCCCAGCCAGGCTTCACCATCCAGCGGCGGCAGATTAAGCGTCATGCCTGACGTTGCCGGCAGCGGCGGCGTTTGCGTGGCGTCATTTTCCCAGATGCCGCGATCGACGCGTGGCTTACCCAATAGCCAGCGGCTGTTGAAACGGTGCTTTTCACCTACCGCGCCATGCAGCGTAAAGGCCGACAGATCGCCCTGCGCCTGAACGCGGATCGGCATCGGCGCAGCCCGCTCTTTATCCAGCGGCGAAGGTAAGTTACTGCTTACATTTTTCAGATCGCCGGTCAGCGAGACCTTGTAGTTCGCGCCTCCGCCGTGCGGCAGCGTAATGGCGACCGCGCTTTGCCAGCTGGCGCTGCCGTTCAGTTTTTCGCGCAGCGCCTTCGGCACCGCGTCGATTTTGCCCGGCTGCCAGTCGCCTTTAAGATCGACGCCGATAGCGTAATGCTTTTCGCCTTCCTGGGTAGTAAACGTGACGCCCATCGGCTGCCCGAACCAGCTGGCGGTCAGCGGCTCGCTTTGCAGATTGCCGTTGTCGTAAGTGAAGCGGCCGCTCAGCTGTTTGATGGTGCTGTTAAGCGGTTTAATAAACAGCGAATTATTATGCAGAGCCACATCGCCGCTGGCTTTAACTTCCTGCCCATCCAGCGGGATATTCAAATGTAAGCGACCGCTTACATCGCCGCCGATCTGTAGCTCGTCCAGCGCCGCGCCCAGCGTTGGCTTCAGCGGCGTCTGGTTAAAGTAGCGGCCGATTTCCGTGCCCGCCCCGCTGATATCGCTGTCGATAATCAGCTTTTCTTTCATATAGTCAGGAATAACGGCGGCAACGTTTTTGCCCTGCACGTTGCCCAGCATTGCCCGATCCGCCTTCATAAACAGGCCGTCGTTGATAAAGTTCAGGTTGATATCCAGCTTTTCCAGATCCGGCCAGCCGGGCTGGAAGCGATAGGTCGCCTGACGCAGCGGCACCCAAACCTGGAACATACCGTCGTTATGTTTGAAAGGGAAAAGCTGGGGATTGCCCGCAAACAGCAGCGTGGCGTTTTGCGCCTGCCCGCCTTTGATGGCGCCGCTGAGATAGTCGACCAGTTTGGTGCCCATCAGCGGTTCCGGGAAGTAGCGCCAGGCGTCTGCCGCATCGGTCAGGTTAATGCCGGCCAGAATATCCAGCCGCGGCGCCTGCTCTTTGACCTGCGCCCAGGTGAAGTCGCCCTTCGCCCACAGCGAGCGCGCCTGCACATCCAGATCCCGTCCGGCCAGCGTGACGCCCTGCTCGTCGCTCCGCCAGCTGAAGGCGCCGCTGGCCTGCGCGATTTGCAGCGGCGCGCGGAACATGGTGCCATCGGGCAGCGAGGCATCTTTCAGCCTGAAATTCAGCTTGCCGTCCGTGACGCTGCCGGTAAGCGAGCCGCTAAAATGCTGCATTCCCGGCAGCAGCTCCCAGTGCTGCCAGCTCAGATTTTGCCAGCGGGCCTGAAAGCGGGTTTTCTCCGGCTGCTGTAAAGGAATATCGGCGGCCAGCGCCTGAACTTCGCCGTGCGGCTGCAGCGTGCGCCAGTTAGTCAGCAGCGTCGGCGTCACTTTGGAAAACAGCGGCAGCAGCGCATCGATACGCTCAAGCGCCAGATGGGTGGCGCGTATGCGTAGCTCTTCCGGGCTGGACGAACGTTGCGGCAGCCAGAGCAGCGATACCCGCCCTTTTGGCCAGGCTATGCCGTCGGTATGCAGGCTGGTTCGCGGCATTTCGGCACGCCAGCCCTGCTCAACGCGGCTGATATGGGCGGCGAGGTTATCCACGGTGAAGTGGTGTGCCTCGTTTTCGCCCTGCCATTCCGCGCCGCCTTTCTTTAATAAGATATCGCCGCTGTGGATTTCGCCGTTTTCAAGGCTCATCCAGGCAGCCAGCGAGAAGCGGGCGCTTTTCAGCGTGGTGTTGTCCTGCATCCACTGGCCCAGCCAGGGTTTGACATCCACATCGTCCGCCTGCATCCAGGCGCGCCCGGTATCGAGATAGCCATTGGTGTCGCTGAGATCGAGACGCACCTGTACCACGCCGTGCTGGCCGGTAAAGCTGGACAAACTGACCAGCCCTTCCGCACGGTGACGGTTTTTTTCGTTCAGCCAGGTAAGCTGCGGCATATCCAGCCTGGCGCGCTGCCCGGAAAGCGTCAGAAAACTGATCTGGCTTTGTTGCAAATCGAAGTGGTCAAACTGACGCAGAAAGAGATCGCTGAACTGGCCCGGCTTGAGCTCTACTTTGCCGCTGTCGCCGGCGGTGAGCGGCGTATTGGTGACGAGATCCAGTCGCCAGAAGACGAGATTGCGAAACTGCGGGCGCAGATGCAGCAGCGATTGCCAGACGTCAAAGGCCAGCGAAACGCGATCGACCTTCAGCGAGCCGCCGTCCTTCAGGCCGATATTAAGGGCTTTGATTTCCAGCACCGGGCCGAAATTCTCCCAACGCCCGTTAAGGGAAGCGGCTTCTACCGGCATGTCGATAGCGCTGGAAAGGCGCTGCAGCAGAGGCGTGCGCCAGCTGTTGATATGCGGCATCGCCAGACGCAGGCCGCTGACTATCAGCGCAATAATAACGACGATTATTGCGCCGGTCAGTAGCAAGATCCTCGGCAATTGCCTCACACACCTCTCCTTGATGCCCCACTGCGGGCAATAACTGTATTTATCCCCGGTGGGGCGCGCTGGCTTTGTTCTGAGCGGGATAGCCGATGGCTTACATCATCACCACGTCAAACTGCTCCTGAGTATAGAGCGGTTCAATCTGTACTTTCACCTGCTTGCCGACGAATATCTCTACTTCCGCCAGCGCATGGGATTCGTCGGTTTTCAGCGCCTCGCCAACCGCAGGCGAAACGTAAACCAAAAAACGGTCCGAATCGTAGGCGTGATGAACGCGGACTATTTCGCGCATGATCTCATAGCAGACGGTTTCCACGGTTTTCAGCGTGCCGCGTCCTTTGCAGACCGGGCAGTCCTGACACAGCACATGCTCAATGCTTTCCCGCGTGCGTTTACGGGTCATCTCTACCAGCCCAAGCTGCGAGAAACCATTGATGCCGGTTTTAACCCGATCCTTACTCAGCGCCTGCTCCAGCGAGTGCAGCACGCGACGGCGATGATCTTCGTTATTCATATCGATAAAGTCGATAATGATAATGCCGCCGAGGTTGCGCAGACGCAGCTGGCGGGCGATCGCCTGCGTCGCCTCGACGTTGGTGTTAAAGATGGTTTCATCCAGATTGCGATGGCCGACAAAGGCGCCGGTATTGATATCGATGGTGGTCATCGCCTCGGTTTGATCGATGATCAGATAGCCGCCGGATTTCAGCTCCACCTTGCGATCCAGCGAGCGCTGGATTTCGTTTTCCACATCGAACAAATCGAAAATCGGCTGCTTGCCGGTGTACAGCTCCAGCTTTGCCGTCATTTCAGGAATGTATTCGCTGGTGAACTCCACCAGATGTTCCCACGTCTGACGCGAATCGATACGGATACGATCCAGGGCAGCCCCGGCGAAATCGCGCAGGATACGCTGCGACAGCGCGACTTCACCATAGAGGCGGCAGCGGGTTTTATTGCGCTTTTTGCGCTCGATGACCTTAGTCCACAGGCGTTTTAGAAACGCGGCGTCGGAAGCCAGCTCCTGTTCGCCCACGCCTTCGGCGGCGGTGCGGATAATATAGCCGCCCAGCTCGTCGCAGTAGGCGGCCACCACGGACTTAAGACGCTCCCGCTCCGCTTCGCTTTCTATACGTTGCGAAACGCCAACGTGCGACGCGCCCGGCATAAAGACCAGATAGCGCGAAGGCAGCGTGATATCGGTGGTGAGACGCGCGCCTTTAGTGCCCAGCGGATCTTTCACCACCTGCACCATCAGATCCTGTCCCTGGCGAACCAGTTCGGAAATATCGCGTACGGAAAAGTTTTTACGCTCGTCGCCCGCTACGCATTCGGTATGCGGCATGATGTCGGAAGCGTGCAGAAAGGCGGCTTTTTCCAGCCCGATATCGACAAAGGCAGCCTGCATGCCCGGCAGAACCCGGCTGACGCGCCCTTTATAGATATTGCCGACAATGCCCCGGCGCGCTTCGCGTTCAATATGAATTTCCTGCAGAATGCCGCCGTCAATATAGGCGACGCGCGTTTCCGAAGGGGTAATATTTACCAGAAGTTCAGCCGTCATCTTGTTCCCTTACCTCACGCAGCGCGTGAAACTGGCTCAGCAGCTCAGCCGTTTCCACCAGGGGCAGCCCCACCACCGCGTGATAGCTTCCATTGATTTTTCTGACGAAATTCCCGCCCAATCCCTGAATGCCATAGGCGCCCGCTTTATCCATCGGCTCGCCGCTGGCGATATAGGCCGCAATGTCCTCCTCGCTCAGCAGGCGAAAAGTGACTTCCGTTACCACCATGCACGCCAGCTGCCGTTGCCGATCGGCCAGCGCGACGGCCGTCATCACCTGATGCGTCTGGCCGGAAAGTTTAGCCAGCATCGCGGCGGCGGCGGCCTCGTCTGCCGGTTTCTCCAGCACTTCGTTGTTCAGCACCACGATGGTATCGGCGCCCAGCACCGGCAGATCCTGCTCCGCCACCGCCACGCCGGCCTGCGCTTTTTCCAGCGCCAGACGCCGGACGTAGGCTTCCGCCATTTCGCCGGGCTGCTGCCGCTCTTCAACCTGCGTGCTTAAACGCGCAAAACGCAGACCAAGCTGCGTAAGTAATTCACGACGACGGGGAGAACCGGAGGCCAGGTAAAGGGATATCATACTCTTCCTTATTGTACGGCAAACTGGCGACGTATTTTTCTCATCAGCAAGAACAGCCAGGGCCACAGAATACCGTCTATTACGCTGCTCCAGAAGATTTCCGGACGAAACGAGACGTTAATAACTAAAAATTCCGCCCAGAAGACAATGACATCCATCGCCAGCGACAGCACCATCACCATCAGCGCCTGCTGCCAGAGCGCCAGATTGCGGAATAGCTGGAATTTAAACGCCACCAGGTAAGCAAGGATGCTGAAAGCCAGCGCACGCACGCCCAGCGTCGAGCCTGAAATCAGATCCATTATAGATCCCATCACAAAACCCGTGCCGACATTCACGCGATGCGGCAGCGCCAGCACCCAGTAAATCAGGATCAACAGCAGCCAGGAAGGCCGGAACATATAGAGCTGATCGGGCCACGGCATGATTTGCAGCACCAGCGCCACCAGAAACGAGCACCAGATAACCCAGCGACCATGGCTGCGATAGCTGCTCAAGGCTGGCCTCTGCGCGAGGCGGGCGCGGCAGCGGCAGGCGCGGCCTGAGCCGCAGGCGTTGTCTGGCCGGTTGTCGATGCGTTATCCGGCGCAGGCGGCCCCATCATTTCGCTGGCGGCCGGCAGCACCTGCGGCATCATCTGCATCAGGCGCTCGTTGGCGACGCGGTGCACTTCATCCGGCGCCATCGGCATGGTGCCGTTGCGATCCGCGCCCCACAGCAGCAGCAGATAGCGCAAGCGTTGCAGGCCCGCCGTCGGACGCGCCTGGATCACGGTATAGGCGCGCTGCGTATCGAGCTTCACGGAGGACACCACGCCGACCGGGTAGCCTTCCGGGAAGCGACCGCCGAGGCCGGAAGTGACCAGCACGTCGCCCACGCGGATATCGGTGTTGCCCGGCAGGTGCTCAAGCTGAAGATCTTCCGTACAGCCGTTGCCCGCCGCAATCACGCGGATATCGTTGCGCAATACCTGAATCGGCAGCGCGTGAGAGGAGTCGCAAATCAGCATGACGCGGCTGGTGATTTTACCGACGGCGACGACCTGGCCGACCACGCCTTTATCGCTGATAACCGGCTGGCCTTCGTAAACGCCGTTTACGCTGCCTTTGTCGATTACCACCTGATCGGTATAGGGATCCGTGCCGGTAGAGATGACCTGGGTGACCATCTTGTGCTCGTCCTGACGCAGCGGCGAACCAAGCAGCTCGCGCAGACGCGCGTTTTCCTGCTTAAATTGCCCCAGCATCAGCAGCTCGCTGTTTTTCAGCATCAGCTCGCGATGCAGGGCTTTGTTTTCCAGCTCAAGCTGCTGGCGAGAGGCCAGCGTGTCGGAAACGCTGTCCAGAATCTGACGTGGCCCGTTGGCCAGAAAATAGAATGGGCTGACCGCCGTATCCATGTAGGTGCGTATCTGGCTGAAAGCGCCCATACGGCTGTCGGCGATAATCACGCCTATCGCTACCACAACTGCCAGAAACAAGCGTAACTGCAGGGATGGGCCCCTGCTGAAGATCGGCTTCATAAACTCGGCGTATTCCTCGACATCATTAACAAGACGCGCGGGACCCGCGCGCCTTCATGGCAAATTATTCTTCGCTGAACAAATCGCCGCCGTGCATGTCGATCATTTCCAACGCCTTACCGCCGCCGCGTGCGACGCAGGTCAGCGGATCTTCAGCCACTACCACCGGAATACCGGTTTCTTCCATCAGCAGACGGTCAAGGTTGCGCAGCAGCGCACCGCCGCCGGTCAGCACCATGCCGCGCTCGGAGATGTCAGAGGCCAGCTCTGGCGGACACTGTTCCAGCGCAACCATCACCGCGCTAACGATGCCGGTCAGCGGCTCCTGGAGCGCCTCCAGAATTTCGTTGGAGTTCAGCGTAAAGCCGCGAGGCACGCCTTCCGCCAGGTTACGACCGCGCACTTCGATCTCACGCACTTCGTCGCCCGGATAAGCGGAGCCGATCTCATGTTTGATTCGTTCAGCGGTGGCTTCGCCGATCAGCGAGCCGTAGTTACGGCGCACGTAATTAATAATGGCTTCGTCAAAGCGATCGCCGCCAATGCGCACGGAAGAGGAGTAAACCACGCCGTTCAGAGAGATCACCGCAACTTCCGTGGTGCCGCCGCCGATATCGACCACCATTGAACCGGTCGCTTCCGAAACCGGCAGGCCAGCACCGATAGCGGCTGCCATCGGCTCTTCAATCAGGAAAACTTCACGCGCGCCTGCGCCCTGTGCGGATTCACGGATCGCACGGCGTTCAACCTGGGTCGCGCCGACAGGCACACACACCAGCACGCGCGGGCTTGGGCGCATAAAGCTGTTGCTGTGAACCTGTTTGATAAAGTGTTGCAGCATCTTTTCGGTCACAAAGAAGTCGGCGATCACGCCGTCTTTCATTGGACGGATAGCAGCGATATTGCCGGGGGTACGACCCAGCATCTGCTTGGCGTCATGACCTACTGCCGCGACGCTCTTTGGGGAACCGGCACGATCCTGACGAATAGCAACGACGGAAGGCTCATTCAGAACGATGCCCTGTCCTTTCACATAAATCAGGGTATTGGCGGTACCCAGGTCGATGGACAAGTCGTTGGAAAACATGCCACGGAATTTTTTAAACATACTGAAGGATAATCCTGCTAGCTGGGGGCGGATAATAAAATCCGCTTACTTTACCAACCACACGAAGCAGCGACAAGGCGCAAAAACGCTCTACTTCGGTGAAAAATCACGCTATCTCTCGCCTGAGTCACAACCCAAAAAACTACGCGAGCAGAATGCCTGAGTTCAGGCGCATCGCCCCTGTTTTAAGGCCGTTTTACGGACATAACGTACATGAATTTTTACATATTTAGGCACTGCTTTACCGCCCGTCAAACGTAGCCGGCACCACAGCTGCGCGGCTATTCTACGTGAAATCCGGCTTAACGGCAGACTAAACTCGATATCTTTGCGAATATTTTTTCATATCGCCTGTCAGCAGCTGCGAAGGAGCAAAAAAATCGCCCTGGCCGCCGTTTATCCCTGACTCCGTTAAGGTTTGCCATTCACTTCGGGTTTTTACGCCTGCGGCGAAAACCTGCGTTGACGTACCCTTGCAGCTTTCGAGCAAACTCTGCACAAACAGCTGATTCTCCTTGCGACGGTCAATATTGCGCACCAGACCGGGATGCAGCTTGATCAGTTCCGGCGACACCACCTTGATGTAGACCGTACTGACCAGCGTTAACCCTGCCTGGATAATGGCAATACGGCAGCCAAAACCTTTCAGTAAATGAAAGGCGCCGTGCAAGCGGCAGAGATGTTGACCT
Source organism: Erwinia artemisiae (assembly GCF_051400835.1). Taxonomy (NCBI): domain Bacteria; kingdom Pseudomonadati; phylum Pseudomonadota; class Gammaproteobacteria; order Enterobacterales; family Erwiniaceae; genus Erwinia; species Erwinia artemisiae. The sequence goes on from NZ_JBLFFM010000003.1 coordinate 578,666, forward strand.
ACATCCGCTTCCGCAAGTTCAAATAAAATACGGTTTCTTTGTGATTTAGTGTATTGCAGCAGCATATCGCGCAGCCAAATCTGGAAAGGACGCTGCAGGAGCGCATCGATCGTCAGCGGTATCGCCAGCGTTTCCTCCGGCCAGGCCTGGATAAAGCTCAGGATGCGGCTTACCAAAATTCGGTCATAACCTTCGGCCATGCCCAGCTGCTGCACCAGCGGCAGATATTCAGCCGCCGCCAGCTCGGTTTTGCCGTCAAAGATCCTCGGCATGATTTCGCGATGGTGCAGCCGCCCTTCCCGCGTTACCGCCGGTTTCTGATACAAACGCGGCCCGCCGCGACTGAGGGTATTTTCCAGCAGCGTGCGCCACTTGACGCTGCCGCGGCTCAGCTCCGGCGCCGGTTTTTCGCTGACCGACCAGTTATTGCCGCCCAGCAGCGCCGCGTGCCGCGTGGCCAGCTCGACGTTTTCCATGACCTGCTGCGTGGTTTGCCCGCTTTGCCAGGCGCTGATGCCGATATGGATCATATCTTCCCGATCCAGCATGCGCGTGGGCGGCAGCGCGTCCACGGCTTTGATCAGCTGGGAGGCGATGCTGTCGGCATCCTTCAGGCTGCGATGCGGCAGCAGAACGGCGAAATCACTGCGGAAATAGCGTGCCAGCAGCGCACCCGGATAGCGCATCACGAAGGTAGACAGCAGGTTCACCAGGCCGAAAAGGTAATCCTGCACGGGCGCATGGCCCCAGTTGTCACGCAGCGTGTCGAGATCCGGCAGGCGGATCATCATTACCATGCCGTGCGCGCCGGCGGTTTCGCTATCTTCCAGCAGCGTGGCCAGCTGGTTGTCGAAGAAAAGGCGGTTATGCAGGCCGGTCATGGGATCCTGCGCGGCGAAAGCCCGGATCAGCGTATCAACGCGATTGCGGCGCTCGGAGGCTTCCTGCAAATCGCCGAGCAGCAGATCCAGCGCGCTGCTGGCCTTGGGCGGCCACTCCAGTACGGAACCCGGGCGCACGGTTTCTCTTTCGCCCCTCAGCACTTTTGCCGCGCGATTTTCCAGCCGCTCCATGCCTTCAAGCTGCCGGTACAGCCAGCGATGCGAGAAAAACAGGATCAGCAGCAGGATGCCGAGCGCCAGCACCAGCAGGCTTAAGATGGACGCGCCAATAAAGGACATCAGCCAGGTTTTCGCGCTGTCTATCCAGACGATATGCAGCACGTACCGGGCATGTTTGCTCAGAGGGATAACGCTGTCGCGATAGCGGTTAGGCTCATCTTCCATCAGCGCATCCTGATGGCGGGAAAGGGTTTTAACGGGCTGATTATTTACCATGAAAGTGATGCGAACAACCTGTAAAGGCCCCATCACCTGCGACAGCCCCGGGGCTATCTGGTCAGGAGATTGATGGTCGAGTGCCCTGTCGATGTCGTCCGCCATCGTCTGCAGACGATGCTCAGCGCGCAAATCGCTAAGGTAATAAAAGCTCATTACGCCGCCCACCAGCATGACAAGCATGACCAGTGCGCTGACAAAGGTAATCATTGCGGAGAGTTTGGTGGTTAATCGCATCCTTGTGCTCTTTGGCTACCGTGAAAGAGACGCCGTAGCAAAAAGCAGTAACGGCGAATGGCTTTGCAGAGACCTTCCTCATGCTTTTATGCATCTTAAACAAAATTTTACTGATTGCCGGGAGTATAGTGAGGTCAGACTTTTATTATACCTTTCCGTTCCATTTTCAGGAGATTCTCATGCACGCACTGGTTCTCGAACAGTCCGAAGGCAAAACCCTGGCCACGGTAAAACAGCTCAGCCCGGACGCCCTGCCACCGGGCGAGGTGACGGTAGATGTCAGCTGGTCAGGCCTGAACTACAAAGATGCGCTGGCGATTACCGGCAAAGGGAAAATTGTCCGGCAGTTTCCGATGGTGCCCGGCATCGATTTTGCAGGCCAGGTGCGCCATAGCGAAGATCCGCGCTTTCATACCGGACAACAGGTGCTGCTGACCGGCTGGGGCGTAGGGGAAAATCACTGGGGCGGCCTGGCGGAACAGGCCAGGGTAAAAGGCGACTGGCTGACGCCGATGCCGGAAGGGCTTGATGGCCGTCGGGCGATGATTATCGGCACGGCCGGCCTGACCGCTATGCTGTGCGTCATGGCGCTGGAGGAAGGCGGCGTGCGGCCTGACAGCGGCGAGGTAATAGTGACCGGCGCCAGCGGCGGCGTGGGCAGCACGGCGGTTTCCCTGCTCAGCTCGCTCGGCTATCGGGTGACAGCGGTAAGCGGCAGATCCTCCACCCATGACTATCTTCACCAGCTGGGCGCCAGCGAGATCCTGCCGCGTGAGGCTTTCAGCGCCGACAGCCGACCGCTGGAAAAACAGCGCTGGGCCGGCGCGGTGGATACCGCTGGTGATAAGGTACTGGCGAGCGTGCTGGCGCAGATGAACTACGGCGGCGTGGTGGCGGCCTGCGGCCTGGCGGCCGGATTTGCATTGCCAACCACCGTAATGCCTTTTATTCTGCGCAACGTGCGCCTTCAGGGCGTTGATTCCGTTACGGCACCCGCAGAGCGTCGCCTTGCGGCCTGGAAAAGGCTGGTTAAAACGCTGCCAGACGCGTTTTATCAGCAGGCGACAACGGAAATTGCGCTGGTCGATGCCGCTGCCAGCGCGGCCAAACTGCTTAATAACGAGATTACGGGCCGGACGCTGGTAAAAATTCGCTAGCGCGTTATATCACCTGGCGTGCCGATCCCGCCAGGTGGTTTTTATCGCGCGCCGCTTGCCGCCCGGCGTAGCGAACCCGCCTTATATTTACCTTTCTTCAACATTCACATAACTGATTACACTTCCTGCTCTCTTAACGGTTTTACGGAGCTGATATTCTGCGCGCCAGCCGCTTTTTTATTCGCTGAATTCGCTTTTTTTGGTCATGCTAAAAAGTGACCGTCTCTGGAGACACAGCCATGAAGCCCGTTGATAAACTCACTGAAAACGATGTTACCCCGGAAAGCATTTTCAACGCCCGGCGTCGCCAGGTAATGAAAGCGCTGGGGATTAGCGCCGCCGCGCTGTCGGTGCCGACGGCCCGCGCCGACGTGCTTTCCTGGCTACAGGGAAAAGGCAAAGAGAGCCAGAAAGCGCTGGCCGGTAAACCGCTCGACTTCAGCAAGCCCGCACAGTATCAGGCCGACTTAGCGTTGACGCCGGAAGATAAGGTAACGGGCTACAACAACTTTTATGAATTCGGCCTGGATAAAGCGGATCCGGCGGCCAACGCCGGCTCGTTGAAAACCGCCGACTGGAAAATCGAGATCGGCGGCGAAGTAATGAAGCCGATGACGCTGGATATGGACGATATCTTTAAGCGGTTTCCGTTAGAGCAGCGTATTTATCGGATGCGCTGCGTGGAGGCCTGGTCGATGGTGGTGCCCTGGATTGGGTTCGAGCTGGGCAAGCTGTTAAAAGCCGCAGAGCCGACCAGCAATGCGCGCTATGTCGCCTTTCAAACGATTTACGCGCCGGAAGAGATGCCGGGCCAGCGCGATCGCTTTGTCGGCGGCGGCATCGATTATCCCTATGTGGAAGGGCTGCGGCTGGATGAAGCGATGCATCCGCTGACCATGTTAACCACCGGCGTTTACGGCAAAGCGCTGCCGCCGCAAAACGGCGCGCCGATCCGCCTGACCGTGCCGTGGAAATACGGGTTTAAGGGCATCAAGTCCATCGTGAAAATTACCCTGGTCAAGGCGCAGCCGCCGACTACCTGGAACTTGCTGGCCTCGAACGAGTATGGCTTCTACGGCAATGTGAATCCGCATGTTGATCATCCGCGCTGGTCGCAGGCTACGGAGCGTTTTATCGGCTCCGGCGGCATTCTGGACGTCAAGCGTCAGCCCACGCTGCTGTTTAACGGCTATGCCGACCAGGTGGCTTCCCTCTATAAGGGATTAGATCTGCGGGAGAACTTCTAGTGCGTCTGACGGGCAAGCAGATCACCGGCCTGAAAGTACTGCTGCATCTGGCCGGTTTTTTACCTTTTCTCTGGCTGATCCTGTCTATTAACCAGGGCTGGCTGAGCGCCGATCCGGCAAAGGATATCCAGCATTTTACCGGCCGGATGGCCCTGAAATTCCTGCTCGGCACGCTGCTGGTCACGCCGCTGGCGCGCTACGGCAGGCAGCCGCTGCTTATCCGCGTCCGTCGCCTGCTGGGACTGTGGTGTTTTGCCTGGGCCACGCTGCATCTGGTCAGCTATTCGCTGCTGGAGCTGGGTATCGCTAACCTCAGCCTGCTGGGTTCGGAGCTGATCTCGCGTCCCTACCTGACGCTGGGGATTATCAGCTGGTTTATCCTGCTGCTGCTGTCGCTGACCTCTTTTCAGAAGGCGCAGCGAAAATTGGGCAAAAACTGGCAAAAGCTGCACAACGCCATTTATCTCGTCCTGATCCTGGCACCTGTCCACTATCTGTGGTCGGTTAAAACGTTCTCGCCCCAGCCCTGGATCTACGCGTCTCTGGCGCTGATCCTGCTGCTGTGGCGCTATAAGAAATTCCGTCAGTGGCTGCGATAAAACGTGCGCCGCCGCGCATAACCGGATGCTTTCTTAGGCGTTTGGTGGATTATCTTCGCTGATACGACCAGTATTTAGCTGCGAATTGCGTTGAAATCGTTATAATGCCCGGTTTTAAACCCGTGCAGGGGCCAAATTTCACCGTGAAAGGTGACAAATGGCTTTTCGCATTGTATTTTGTGCGATGCCTCAATTATCGCAGGAGATAGCAGCAAGATGGCTGAAAAGTTTCACATACTGCTTTTGAATGGTCCCAACCTGAACCTCCTTGGCACTCGCGAGCCGGAGAAGTACGGCAGCACGACCCTTCCCGATCTCGTCAGCGGGCTAACTGCGCAGGCTGACGCGCTCAATGTGAAGCTGAGTCATCTGCAGTCTAACGCGGAACACGCGTTAATTGACCGCATTCATGAGGCGAGAGGCAATGTCGATTATATCGTCATTAACCCGGCGGCCTATACGCATACCAGCGTGGCGCTTCGTGATGCCCTGCTTGCAGTCAGCATCCCGTTTATTGAAGTGCACCTGTCCAATGTGCATGCCCGCGAGCCTTTCCGCCATCATTCTTATCTTTCTGATATTGCTGCTGGCGTAATTTGTGGACTTGGCGTCGACGGTTATTCCTGGGCTTTACAGACGGCGGTTAAACGCCTGTCACAATCTAATTAAACAGAGTACGGAACCACACTAATGGATATTCGTAAGATTAAAAAACTGATCGAACTGGTTGAAGAATCAGGCATTGCTGAACTGGAAATTTCTGAAGGTGAAGAGTCCGTTCGCATCAGTCGTTCCCCGGCCAATTCAGGCTACCCAATGATGCAGCAGGCCTGGGCTGCCCCAATGCAGCCGCAGCCAGCGCTGGCAACCGCCGTGGCACCAGCCACCACGCCAGCGATGGAAGCGCCTGCCGCTGCCGAGATCAGTGGCCACATCGTACGTTCACCAATGGTCGGTACTTTCTACCGCACGCCAAGCCCGGACGCGAAAGCCTTTGTCGAAGTCGGCCAGAAAGTTAACGCTGGCGACACCCTGTGCATCGTTGAAGCGATGAAAATGATGAACCAGATCGAAGCCGATAAGTCCGGCGTGGTAAAAGCGATCCTGGTCGAAAGCGGTCAGCCAGTAGAATTTGACGAGCCGCTGGTAGTCATCGAATAACGAGGCGAACCATGCTGGAAAAAATTGTAATTGCTAACCGTGGTGAAATCGCGCTGCGTATTCTGCGCGCCTGTAAAGAACTGGGCATCAAGACCGTGGCCGTGCATTCAAGCGCCGACCGCGATCTGAAACACGTGCTGCTGGCCGATGAGACCGTTTGTATCGGGCCTGCGCCATCTGTTAAAAGCTATCTGAACATCCCGGCGCTGATCTCTGCCGCAGAGATCACCGGCGCGGTGGCTATCCACCCAGGCTACGGCTTCCTCTCTGAGAACGCCGATTTTGCCGAACAGGTGGAGCGCTCCGGCTTTATCTTTATCGGCCCTAAAGCCGACACCATCCGTCTGATGGGCGATAAAGTTTCCGCCATCACCGCGATGAAAAAAACCGGCGTGCCAACCGTACCAGGTTCTGACGGCTCGCTGGGCGACGATATGGAAAAAAACCGCGCCATCGCTCAACGTATCGGTTATCCGGTTATCGTTAAGGCTTCCGGCGGCGGCGGCGGTCGTGGGATGCGCGTTGTGCGCCACGACAAGGATCTTGAGCAATCCATCAACATGACGAAGGCGGAAGCCAAAGCGGCTTTCAACAACGACATGGTTTACATGGAGAAATTCCTCGAGAACCCGCGCCATATCGAAATTCAGGTACTGGCTGACGGCCAGGGCCACGCCATCTATCTGGCCGAGCGCGACTGCTCCATGCAGCGTCGCCACCAGAAAGTGGTGGAAGAGGCGCCAGCGCCGGGCATCACGGAAGAACAGCGCCGCTTTATCGGCGATCGCTGTGCGAAAGCCTGTATCGATATCGGCTACCGTGGCGCGGGCACCTTTGAGTTCCTGTTCGAGAACGGCGAGTTCTACTTCATTGAGATGAACACCCGTATCCAGGTTGAGCATCCGGTTACCGAGATGATCACCGGCGTCGATCTGATCAAAGAGCAGCTGCGTATCGCTGCCGGTCAGCCGCTGTCGATCAAACAGGAAGACGTAGTGGTTCGCGGCCATGCGGTCGAGTGCCGTATCAACGCGGAAGATCCGAACACCTTCCTGCCAAGCCCGGGTAAAATCACGCGCTTCCATGCCCCTGGCGGCTTCGGCGTGCGTTGGGAGTCTCATATTTACGCGGGCTATACCGTACCGCCGTACTATGACTCCATGATCGGCAAGCTGATCACCTACGGTGAGACGCGTGACGTGGCTATTGCCCGTATGAAGAACGCACTGGCGGAACTGATCATCGACGGCATCAAGACTAACGTCGAGCTGCAGATGAAGATCATGAGCGACGAAAACTTCCAGATCGGTGGCACCAACATCCACTATCTGGAGAAAAAACTCGGCATTCAGGAAACCTGATCCGCCAGAGGTAATAAAGGAAGGCCGGTCTGACCGGCCTTTTTCTTTGCCTGTTACGGGAGGAAAAATGGAAAAACGCTTTGTGCAGGCGCATCGCGAGGCGCGCTGGTCGTTCTGGCTGGCGGTCGCCTATGTGGCCGCCTGGTCGCTGACGGCCGCTTTTGGCGGCAATCAGCCGGGCATCACCGGCCTGCCCCACTGGTTCGAAATGGCCTGTCTGTTGGTGCCGCTGCTGTTTATCTTTTTCTGCTGGCTGATGATCAAACGGATCTTTCGTGATATTTCGCTGGAGGATACGCCGTGAAGGCCGGGATCGTTCTGCCCCTTATCGCCTATCTGCTGCTGGTGGCGGCGCTTTCCGTCTACGCGATGCGTAAACGGCGCGAAGGCAACTTTCTTACCGAATATTTTCTCGGCAGCCGCTCGATGGGCGGGTTTGTGCTGGCGATGACGCTGACTACCACCTATATCAGCGCGAGTTCCTTTATCGGCGGGCCTGGCGCCGCCTATAAATATGGGCTGGGCTGGGTGCTACTGTCGATGGTGCAGGTGCCCGCCGTCTGGCTGTCGCTGGGCGTTTTAGGCAAGAAGTTCGCTATTCTGGCCCGGCGCTATAACGCGCTGACGCTTAACGATATGCTCTACGCCCGCTATCGCAGCCCGCTGCTGGTCTGGTTTGCCAGCCTCAGCCTGCTGATCGCCTTTATTGGCGCGATGACCGTGCAGTTTATCGGCGGCGCGCGGCTGCTGGAAACCGCAGCGGGCATTCCTTACAGCAGCGGCCTGCTGATTTTCGGCGGCGCTATTGCGCTCTATACCGCTTTCGGCGGCTTCCGCGCCAGCGTGCTGAACGATGCCTTACAGGGCGTGGTTATGCTGCTTGGCACCTTTATCCTACTGTTTGCGGTGATCCATAGCGCAGGCGGGATGCACAGCGCGGTACAGAAGCTGCAGCAGATCGATCCGCAGCTGATTTCGCCAGGCGGCGTGGATAATATCCTCAGCCCGACCTTTCTGGCCTCTTTCTCGGTGCTGGTCTGTTTTGGCGTGATCGGCCTGCCGCATACCGCCGTACGTTGTATCTCGTATAAAGACAGCAAGGCCGTGCATCGCGGCATCTTACTGGGCACCGTAGTCGTGACCGTACTGATGTTCGGCATGCATCTGGCTGGCGCGCTGGGTCGCGCCGTGATGCCGGGCCTGACCGTGCCGGATCTGGTGATCCCGACGTTGATGATCCACGTTTTGCCGCCGCTGGCCGCCGGGATCTTCCTGGCCGCGCCGATGGCCGCCATTATGTCGACGATCAACGCGCAGCTGTTGCAGTCTTCCGCCACGATCGTCAAGGATCTCTTTTTGCGCGTGCGCCCGCAGCAGTTGGATAACGAGCCGCTGCTCAGAAAGATCTCCGCGACGGTCACGCTGGTGCTGGGCCTGCTGCTGCTGGTGGCGGCCTGGAATCCGCCCGATATGCTGATCTGGCTTAACCTGCTGGCTTTCGGCGGTCTGGAAGCGGTATTTCTGTGGCCGCTGGTGCTGGGGTTATACTGGGAGAAAGCCAATGCTGCCGGCGCACTCAGCAGCATGATCGGCGGCGCGGGCTGCTATACCCTGCTGGCCAGCTTTTCACTGCAGCCGTGGGGGTTTCACCCGATTGTGCCTTCGCTACTGCTGAGCCTGATTGCCTTCGTAATCGGCAACCGTTTTGGCCGCCCTGTCCGGCCTTAGCCTTTATTTGTTTGACTAAAGAGAATCGCAATGCCCTGGATACAAATGAAAATCAACACCACCGGCGACCAGGCTGAAGAGCTGGGCGACGCGCTGATCGAGAACGGGGCTGTCTCGGTCACGTTTCAGGATACCCACGACAATCCGGTGTTTGAACCGTTGCCTGGCGAAACGCGCCTGTGGGGCGATACCGATGCGATCGGCCTGTTTGATGCCGAAACCGACATGCAGGACGTGATTGCCAGTCTGGAACAGCATCCGCTGCTGGGCGCCGGCTTCCACCACAAAATTGAGCAGATCGAAGACAAGGACTGGGAGCGGGAATGGATGGAAAACTTCCATCCGATGCGTTTTGGTCAGCGCCTGTGGATTTGCCCAAGCTGGCGCGACGTGCCGGATCCGAATGCGGTCAACGTGATGCTGGATCCCGGCCTGGCGTTTGGCACCGGCACCCATCCCACGACGGCGATGTGCCTGAGCTGGCTGGACGGCCTGGATCTGGCCGGTAAAACCGTGATCGATTTTGGCTGCGGCTCCGGCATTCTCGCTATCGCGGCGCTGAAGCTGGGTGCGGCACAGGCTATTGGTATCGACATCGATCCGCAGGCGATCCAGGCCAGCCGTGACAATGCCGAGCGCAACGGCGTGTCGGAACGTCTGTCGCTTTACCTGCCTCACGAGCAGCCAGAGAACCTCAGCGCAGATGTCGTGGTCGCTAATATCCTTGCCGGCCCGCTGCGTGAGCTGGCGCCGCTTATCAGCGTGCTGCCGGTTTCCGGCGGTCATCTGGGTCTTTCCGGCGTGCTGGCGAGCCAGGCGGACGGCGTGTGCGAAGCCTATGCGGATAAGTTCGTGCTCGATCCGGTGGCGGAAAAAGAAGAGTGGTGCCGCATTACCGGCGTGCGTCGCTAAACTATCGGTTTCCAGGGACGGATTCAGATAGATTTCCTCTACCATAGGCTTATTATCAGCAGGGTTATTTAATCGCGCCGGCCTGTGCCGGCTACTTCAAGGGATAATGAAGATGAGAAGATATGCTCTGCTGTTCTCCTGCCTTGCCGCTTTGCCCGTCATGGCTGAACCGGCTATTCACTGGTCTTATGAAGGCCAGGGCTCGCCTGAACACTGGGCCGAGCTGGGTGATGAGTTTCAAACCTGTAAAACCGGCCAGTATCAGTCCCCCGTCGATATTACCCGGGTTATTGACGGCAAGCTGCCGCCGCTGGGCATAAACTTTCATACCGATACCAAAACCATTGTTAACAATGGCCACACTATCCAGGTTACGGTGAAGGACAGCGACGATTTTCAGCTTGATAATGACGCATTCGTGCTTAAACAGTTCCATTTTCACGCGCCCAGCGAAAATCACCTTTTCGGCAAAAGCTTTCCGCTTGAAGCGCATTTTGTTCATGCCAACAAGCAAGGCGAGCTGGCCGTGCTGGCCGTTATGTTTGAAACCGGCGCTGAAAACAGCGCGCTTAAGCCTCTGCTCGCGTCCCTGCCCGCACAGCAAAACCAGGTTGAAACCATGAAGCAAAGCATGGATCTCGCCACGCTTTTTCCCGCCGGGAAACACTACTACCGCTTTAGCGGTTCGCTGACTACGCCGCCCTGCACGGAAGGCGTGCGCTGGCTGATTCTGAAGCAGCCCGTTACGCTCTCTCCGGCCCAGCTGGCGGTTTTTGAGCACGCGCTTAAACATGCTAATAATCGCCCCTTGCAGCCTCTGCACGGTCGAATAATTGCCGAATAGCAGTACGCTATTTCGCCTTTTTTTGCAGGCGTATGGCGGCGCTTGTCGCGCTTAGAGCCTGAAGCGCCGCAATTTATAGTGTTAACTGCCTCACAAAAAAAGAAAAATATTTGTTCATCATTTAATCGTTAAAATTCAATCTATTGTTAAATAAGGATATTTATTCGTCTCACCGTCTCCGCAGGCCGACAATGCCGGTTTGAAGGGGGAATTGTTCAAAGTTTGGCCTTTCATCTTCTTAAAAAAATGCGTAATATACGCCGCCTTGCGAACACACTATGGTCACTTTTTTTTCATGCGCATAGGAAACCACCAGCTTCGCAATCGCCTGATTGCAGCACCAATGGCCGGAATTACCGACAGGCCTTTCCGGACGCTTTGTTACGCAATGGGCGCTGGTATGACCGTATCGGAGATGCTGTCGTCAAACCCGGAAGTCTGGGCCAGCGACAAATCCCGACTGCGTATGGTACACAGTGATGAGCCCGGTATTCGTACCGTGCAGATTGCCGGTTGTGATCCTGATGAGATGGCTGAAGCCGCGCGCATTAACGCTTTATCGGGCGCGCAGGTTATCGATATCAACATGGGCTGTCCGGCTAAAAAGGTGAATCGGAAAATGGCGGGCTCTGCCCTGCTGCAGCATCCAGAGCTGGTAAGGTCTATCCTTTCAGCGGTGGTCAATGCGGTGGATGTGCCCGTTACGCTAAAGATTCGCACCGGCTGGGACGTGGACAACCGCAATTGTGTTGAGATTGCCCAATTGGCTGAACGTTGTGGCATTCAGGCCCTGACCATTCACGGACGCACACGCGCGTGTTTGTTCAACGGCGAAGCTGAATATGACAGCATTCGGACAGTTAAGCAGAGTGTCTCTATCCCCGTTATCGCGAACGGAGACATTACTGACCCGCATAAAGCCAGAGCCGTGCTTGACTATACGGGGGCAGATGCCCTGATGATAGGACGCGCGGCTCAGGGAAGACCGTGGATCTTCCGGGAAATCCAGCATTATCTGGACACTGGGGAGCTGCTGGCACCAATGCCACTGGCTGAAGTAAAGCGCTTGCTCATTGGGCACCTACGGGAACTGCACGACTTTTATGGTCACCGCAAAGGATACCGTATTGCCCGGAAGCACGTCTCCTGGTATCTCCAGGAGCACGCCCCAAACGACCAGTTTCGGCGCACATTCAACGCCATTGAGGATGCCAGCGAACAGCTGGAGGCGTTGGAGGCATACTTCGAAAAACTTGCATAATAGAAATAAAGAGCTGACAGAACTATGTTCGAACAACGCGTAAATTCTGACGTACTGACCGTTTCAACCGTTAACTCCCAGGATCAGGTGACTCAAAAGCCTCTGCGTGACTCGGTCAAACAGGCACTGAAGAACTATTTTGCTCAACTGAATGGTCAGGATGTTAATGACCTGTATGAGCTGGTTTTGGCTGAAGTGGAACAGCCACTGTTGGACATGGTGATGCAATATACCCGTGGCAACCAGACCCGTGCAGCCCTGATGATGGGTATCAACCGCGGTACGCTGCGTAAGAAACTGAAAAAATACGGCATGAACTAAGTTTCGGTTCATTGTGACGGAGGCGCTACGTACTGTTAGCGCCTTTTTTAATGGCCGCCGTTCAGACAAAATTGTCTTGATTGTGTAAATAACAGACATTTACCTCAACTTCCTGCCAATCTCGTTGTCCTATACCCTGTACCGCTACGGATTAACGTCTTTATGCGCTACATCTTCCATGCACGCATAAAGAGAGATATATGAAGGTATCCCCCCGCTTTACCCGCAGCCTGATGCACCCTCGTTACTGGATCACCTGGGCTGGTCTGGGACTGCTGTTTTTACTGGTTCAGCTGCCGTTTCCGCTTCTGCAAAAGCTGGGAACCTGGATGGGCCGTACTTCAATGCGGTTTTTAAAGCGCCGTATCCGCATTACCCGTCGTAACCTTGAGCTCTGCTTCCCGGATATGCCGGAAGCGCAAATCGAGCAGCGTATCGTACGCAATTTTGAATCGCTGGGAATGGGCCTGCTGGAAACCGGTATGGCCTGGTTCTGGTCCGATCGCCGGGTGAAGCGCTGGTTTACCGTTAACGGCCTGCACAATTTACAGGCGGCACAACAAGAAGGCCGCGGCGCGCTGATTATCGGCGTGCATTTTATGTCGCTGGAGCTGGGCGGCAGGGCCATGGGCCTGTGTCAGCCGATGATGGCGATGTATCGCCCGCATAACAACAAGCTGATGGAATGGGTACAGACCAAAGGACGGATGCGTTCCAATAAGGCGATGATTAACCGCCGCGATCTGCGTGGCATGGTGCAGGCGTTGAAACAGGGTGAAGCCGTTTGGTTTGCGCCCGATCAGGACTACGGCCCGAAGGGCAGCGTGTTCGCGCCGCTGTTTGCCGTACCGCAGGCGGCTACCACCAGCGGCACCTGGATGCTGGCCCGCATGGCTAAGCCAGCCATGATCACCGTTGTGCTGATCCGTAATGACGACGGCAGCGGTTATGAACTGGTGATCCAACCTGAACTGAAAGATTACCCCATTGCCGATGAGCAGCAGGCTGCTGCCTATATGAATAAGGTGATTGAGACGGAGATCATGCGTGCGCCCGAGCAGTATATGTGGCTGCACCGCCGCTTTAAAACGCGTCCTGATGGCGCACAGCCACTTTACTGAGGCGTCTTAACGTTTATGAACCAGCCCGCAGCGGCTGGTTTTTTTTGCCTCTCTTTTGCTTGCGTCTTCTGCCTTCTGCCTCTCTTCTGCCTTCTGCCTTCTGCCTCTCTTCTGCCTGCTTCTGCCTTCTGCCTTCTGCCTTCTTCTGCCCTCAACTTCTGTCTTCCGCTTTTGCTTATGCTTCTGCTTCTGCTTCTGCGTTTCTGCCTTCCCCTGCAGCTACCAACTTGCCGCTTCCTGCTTCTGGCTTGTCCTTCCTGCTTGCTCTTTGCTCTTTGCTCTTTGCTCTTTGCTCTTTGCTCTTTGCTCTTTGCTGCTTGCTGCTTGCTCCTTACTCCTTGTTCCTTGTTCCTTGTTCCTTGCTCCTTGCTCCTTGCTCCTTGCTCCTTGCTCCTTGCTCCTTGCTGCTTGCTGCTTGCTGCTTGGCGCAACAATAATCGCGCTTTTGCTCACACCGCGTAAATTTTAAGAAACATTTCGCACCATTTGTGACCAGCCGCGCGGCTTTTGCCTCTGTTTGGTGCGCAATATTAGGCAAACTTTCTATACGCTTCCGATTATTAACAAACCTTTCCATGAAATTCAGGATGCTGCAAATCTGGCATTGCCTTTGCAGTGTCGTGGATGGCTCTTGCCACAGACAGGAAAAGTGCACCGCAGCGTGCACTAAAACATAACAAAACGCTTACGCCACACAGGATGCTTTATGAAAAAAATGATGCTCTCCACTTTGGTGGCCGCTGCAGCGCTGTTTGCAGTCGCTAATCAGGCCCATGCCGGTGCTACGCTGGATGCGATTAAAAAGAAAGGGTTTGTGCAGTGCGGGATCAGTGACGGCCTGCCTGGCTTCTCGTTTGCGGATGCCAGCGGTAAATTTAGCGGTATCGATGTGGATGTTTGCCGTGCCGCAGCGGCGGCCGTGTTTGGCGATGCGACAAAAGTAAAATACACCCCGTTAACGGCTAAAGAGCGCTTTACCGCTCTGCAATCCGGCGAAGTCGATATCCTTTCCCGCAATACTACCTGGACCTCCTCGCGCGATGGCGGTATGGGCTTTATTTTTGCCGGCGTAAATTACTATGACGGTATTGGTTTTTTGACTCACCAGAAAGCGGGCCTTAAAAGCGCGAAAGAGCTGGATGGCGCCACGGTTTGTATCCAGGCGGGAACGGATACCGAACTGAACGTCGCCGACTATTTCAAAGCCAACAAAATGCAGTACACGCCTGTGACCTTCGATCGCTCTGACGAATCGGCAAAAGCACTGGATACCGGCCGCTGCGATACGCTGGCCTCTGACCAGTCGCAGCTGTATGCCCTGCGCATCAAGTTAGGCAAGCCGGACGAATTTATCGTGCTGCCGGAAGTGATCTCAAAAGAGCCTTTAGGGCCGGTGGTTCGCCGTGGCGATGATGACTGGTACACCATCGTTAAGTGGTCGCTGTTTGCGATGCTGAACGCGGAAGAGATGGGCATCACCTCAACGAACGTTGACCAGATGGCCGCTAAGCCTTCCACGCCGGATATGGCGCACCTGCTGGGTTCAGAAGGCGATTTCGGCAAGGATCTCAAGCTGAATAACAAATGGGCTTTCAATATCATTAAACAGGTAGGCAACTATCAGGAAGTATTCGATCGTAACGTCGGTAAAGACAGCCAGCTGAAAATCGCACGTGGTCAGAATGCGCTGTGGAACAAAGGCGGCATTCAGTACGCGCCACCGGTACGTTAATTCCCGCTGCAACAGGGCGCCAATCGGCGCCTTCGTCAGAATTTTCGTGACTGAGGTTTCAACATGTCTCAACGCCCGTCCGTAAAAAGGGATATCTCCTTTAGCAATCCTGCGGTGCGCGCCTGGCTGTACCAGATTATCGCCGTGGTGCTGGTGCTGGCCGTAGCTGGCTATCTTATCCACAATACGGTGATTAACCTGGCCAACCGCGGCATCACCTCCGGCTTTGGCTTCCTGGAGCGCAGTGCGGGCTTCGGCATCGTTCAGCATCTTATCGATTACAGCGAAGCCGATACCTATGCCCGCGTCTTTTTGGTCGGCCTGACCAATACGCTGCTGGTCTCCGCGCTCTGTATTGTATTCGCCTCTTTGCTGGGCTTTTTCATTGGCCTTGCCCGCCTGTCGGATAACTGGCTGCTGCGCAAGCTTTCAACCATCTATATCGAAATCTTCCGCAATATTCCGCCGCTGCTGCAAATCTTCTTCTGGTACTTTGCCGTGCTGCGCAATCTGCCGGGCCCACGCCAGGCGATGAACGCCTTCGATCTGGCCTTCATCAGTAATCGCGGCCTTTACATTCCCTGGCCGGCATACGCCCCTGGCACATGGCCTTTTCTTCTCTCCCTGCTGCTTGCTGCGGCATGCAGCGTTGCGCTGTTCCGTTATAACCGTAGCTATCAGTTGAAAACGGGCCAGCTGAGACGTAGCTGGCCTGCCATCCTGGCCATGTTCATTGTTTTCCCTTTGCTCGCTCATCTGGCTTTTGGCGTGCCGATGCACTGGGATGTACCGCTGCTGCGCGGCTTCAATTTCCGCGGCGGTTTTGTGCTGATCCCGGAGCTGGCGGCGCTGACGCTGGCGCTGTCTATCTATACCTCTTCTTTTATTGCTGAGGTGATCCGTGCCGGGATCCAGTCCGTACCGCACGGGCAAAGTGAAGCAGCTCGCTCGCTTGGTCTGCCGAATCCGGTCACGCTACGTCAGGTTATTATTCCTCAGGCGATGCGCGTCATTATCCCGCCGTTGACCAGCCAGTATCTGAACATTGTTAAGAACTCCTCGCTGGCGGCGGCAATCGGCTATCCCGATATGGTGTCGCTGTTTGCCGGCACGGTGCTGAACCAGACGGGACAGGCCATTGAAACCATCGCGATCACTATGGGCGTTTACCTGATTATCAGCCTGTTGATTTCGCTGTTGATGAATATCTATAACCGCAAAATACGGCTGATTGAGCGTTAAGAGAACGGAATAACTATGACTTTAGCCACGCATGATACGCAGCCTGTGCCGGTAAGTTCTTTTACGCGAGCCGTGAAATGGGCCAGAAAAAATCTGTTCTCAAGCTGGGGCAATTCGCTGCTGACGCTGTTCTGCCTGTGGGTGATCTGGAGTGTGATACCGCCAGCGCTGAACTGGCTGATTTTTCAGGCTAACTGGATCGGCACTACCCGCGCGGACTGTACCAAAGATGGCGCCTGCTGGGTGTTTATCCATGCCCGCTTTGGCCAGTTTATGTATGGTCTTTATCCTCATGAGCTGCGCTGGCGCATTAATCTGGCCCTGGTTATCGGCCTGCTCAGCATCATCCCGATGTTTATTAAGTCACTCCCGCGCCGGGGAAGTTATATCGCCGTATGGGCAATTGTTTATCCTGTGGTGGTATGGGTTCTGCTTTATGGCGGCTTCTTTGGGCTTGAACGCGTTGAAACGCGCCAGTGGGGCGGACTCACGCTGACGCTGATTATCGCCTCCGTGGGTATCGCTGGCGCACTGCCGCTCGGTATCCTGCTTGCGCTGGGACGCCGCTCCACGATGCCAGTAGTGCGCTCTCTGTCGATTATCTTTATCGAGTTCTGGCGAGGTGTTCCCCTGATCACGGTGCTGTTTATGTCCTCGGTAATGCTGCCGCTGTTTATGGCGGAAGGCAGCAGCATCGATAAACTAATCCGGGCGTTGGTAGGCGTGATCCTTTTCCAGTCGGCTTATGTAGCAGAAGTGGTACGCGGCGGTTTACAGGCGCTGCCGAAAGGACAGTATGAAGCCGCCGAGTCGCTGGCGCTGGGCTACTGGAAAACGCAGGGGCTGGTTATCCTGCCCCAGGCGCTAAAAATGGTCATCCCCGGCCTCGTCAATACGATTATCGCGCTTTTTAAAGATACCAGCCTGGTGATTATCATCGGGCTTTTCGATCTCTTCAGCAGCGTCCAGCAGGCTACGGTCGATCCCGCCTGGCTTGGTATGTCCACCGAAGGGTACGTTTTTGCCGCGCTGGTTTACTGGATTTTCTGTTTTAGCATGTCGCGCTACAGCCAGTATCTGGAAAGGCGTTTTCACACCGGGCGCACGCCGCACTGAGGCTTACAATGACTAATTCTTTGATTCAATCGGATGAAGCGATGATGATTACGCTGGAAAAAGTTAACAAATGGTATGGGCAGTTTCATGTGCTGAAAGACATTAATTTGCAGGTAAAAGCACGCGAACGCATCGTTCTTTGCGGCCCTTCCGGCTCCGGAAAATCCACCACTATCCGCTGTATCAATCATCTGGAAGAGCATCAGCAGGGTCGTATTGTTGTGGATGGCATCCACCTGAACGATGATTTACGCAATATTGAGCGTGTGCGAACGGAAGTCGGCATGGTGTTTCAACACTTTAACCTTTTTCCGCACCTGAGCGTGCTGCAAAACTGCACGCTGGCACCGATTTGGGTACGCAAAACGCCAAAGAAAGAGGCTGAAGCACTGGCGATGCATTATCTGGAGCGCGTACGCATTGCGGAACATGCGCACAAGTTTCCCGGCCAGCTTTCTGGTGGTCAGCAGCAGCGTGTGGCTATTGCCCGTTCGCTTTGCATGAAGCCCAAAATCATGTTGTTTGATGAGCCGACTTCCGCGCTGGATCCCGAAATGGTAAAAGAAGTGCTGGATACCATGATTGGTCTGGCGGAAGACGGCATGACCATGCTCTGCGTGACGCATGAGATGGGCTTTGCCCGCACCGTGGCGGATCGGGTGATCTTTATGGATCGTGGGGAAATCGTTGAGCAGGCACCGCCGCAGGAGTTCTTCTCCGCACCAAAATCGGAGCGAACCCGGGCTTTTCTTTCGCAGGTTATTCATTAAAACCGATACTGACAACGACCGGCTTAGCCGTGCAAATCTGATGCGAAGACCGAAGCCCTGGTATTTTACCGGGGCTTTTTACTGTTCAGTTTGGCGCTGAGCCGGGGCTGAATAGACGTGGGGACGGGATCGCGCCGCAGAGGGCCGGCGGCGGCCGCTTTTCTGACCGTTTTAAAATAAGGTCGGCGGCCACGGCCGCATTATCAACGTCCGGCAAAAGGTCCGGGAGCCGTAGCGGGGCCGAAAGAGAAGGCGGACGCGCGTTTTACGGGTACGGAAACGGGTGCATTCCACAGCGTGCAGCACGGACGCAGGGAGCGGTCACGCAGAGAGTTTCCCGGCCCACAAACGCAAAAAACCCCGACCGTGAGGTCGGGGTTATCGCAATTTGATGCCTGGCAGTTCCCTACTCTCGCATGGGGAGGCCCCACACTACCATCGGCGCTACGGCGTTTCACTTCTGAGTTCGGCATGGGGTCAGGTGGGACCACCGCGCTAAAGCCGCCAGGCAAATTCTGTTTCCCCCGCCGCCCTGAGGCCGCGCGGGTTTATCCGTGAACAGGCTGAAAATTGTCTGCGTCTCTCATAACGCCCGCCAGAACGCTTCTGGCGTTGTAAGGTTAAGCCTCACGGGTCATTAGTACCGGTTAGCTCAACGCATCGCTGCGCTTA
>NZ_JBLFFM010000004.1:0-3740 GCF_051400835.1 Erwinia artemisiae
GTGGTGGGTGATGACGGGCTCGAACCGCCGACCCCCTCCGTGTAAAGGAGATGCTCTACCAACTGAGCTAATCACCCCCGCTGTGTGGAGTCGCATTATAGGGATCGCGCAAAATGAGTCAACGATTTTTAGAAGGAAAAATTGCGTTCGTCTTAAAATTAAACAAGATGTTGCGATTTCAGGCAAAAGCGTCACGGCGCCGTCGGCTTTTGCAGCAAAGGCGGCGCGAAAGCAGGGGATTGCCGTTGAGGATTCATCTTGTGATGATAGAATGTTGCCCACTTTATTCTGGATTTATCAGAGCTCCCCGCTTCTGATAGCGTAAAAAGGCAGCTGTTAATGAAAATCAAAACCCGTTTCGCACCCAGCCCGACGGGCTACCTGCACGTTGGCGGCGCTCGTACCGCGCTTTATTCCTGGCTGTTTGCCCGTAACCAGGGCGGCGAATTCGTGCTGCGTATAGAAGATACCGATCTGGAGCGCTCCACCCAGCAGGCTATCGACGCGATCATGGACGGCATGAACTGGCTGAACCTGGACTGGGATGAAGGCCCGTACTATCAGACCAAACGTTTCGATCGCTACAATGCAGTGATCGATCAGATGCTGGAAGCGGGCACGGCCTACAAATGCTACTGCTCCAAAGAGCGTCTGGAAGCGCTGCGCGAAACGCAGATGGCGAACAATGAAAAGCCACGCTATGACGGTCGCTGCCGCGACAGCCACGAACACCATGCCGATGATGAGCCTTGCGTAGTGCGTTTCCGCAATCCGCAGGAAGGTTCGGTCATTTTTGACGACCAGATCCGTGGCCCCATCGAATTCAGCAACCAGGAGCTGGACGATCTGATCATCCGCCGTACCGATGGTTCGCCGACCTACAACTTCTGTGTCGTGATCGACGACTGGGATATGGAAATTACCCACGTTATCCGCGGTGAAGATCATATCAATAACACGCCTCGCCAGATCAACATCCTGAAAGCGATCGGCGCACAGGTGCCGGTTTACGCGCACGTCTCCATGATCCTGGGCGACGACGGCAAAAAGCTTTCCAAACGTCACGGCGCCGTAGGCGTGATGCAGTATCGCGACGACGGTTATCTGCCGGAAGCGCTGCTGAACTATCTGGTGCGTCTGGGCTGGTCGCATGGCGACCAGGAGATCTTCAGCATTGAAGAGATGAAGCAGCTGTTCGATCTGGATGCGGTCAGCAAATCCGCCAGCGCCTTCAACACCGAAAAACTGCAGTGGCTGAACCATCACTACATCACCACGCTGGCGCCGGAGTACGTGGCGACGCATCTGCAATGGCATATTGAGCAGGAAAATATCGATACCCGCACCGGCCCTGAGCTGGCTCAGCTGGTTCGTCTGCTTGGCGAGCGCTGCAAGACGCTGAAAGAAATGGCCGCTTCCTGCCGTTACTTCTACGAAGACTTTGCAGAGTTTGATGCGGATGCGGCGAAAAAACATCTGCGTCCCGTAGCCCGTCAGCCGCTGGAAGTGGTTCGTGACAAGCTGGCCGCTATCAGCGTCTGGAACGCGGAAAACGTGCATCAGGCTATTCAGTCCGCTGCGGACGAGCTGGAAGTGGGCATGGGCAAAGTCGGCATGCCGCTGCGCGTTGCCGTTACCGGTGCAGGCCAGTCACCTGCGCTGGACGTGACGGTAGAAGCAATTGGTCAGTCGCGCAGCGTTGCGCGTATCGAAAAAGCGCTGAGCTGGATTGCGGCTCGCGAAGCGCAGGCTTAATCCTCTAAATAAAAGAACCGGCATCAGCCGGTTCTTTTTTCAACGTGCAACCTGCTCGGCAGGCGTGGAAACCTACTTCTCAACCTGAGAAATATCCAGCCGTTGCAGCATACCCTGAATGCCTTCACGTAACAGTAATGCATAAAGCTTCTCTTGTTCATCGCTGTTCATTTGCTGAATAGAGGTCATTAGCAGAGCGGGAAGAGAGTTTTGCGTGACGCGATAGGTGGCGGTCGGCTCGGCGACGTGGCGGGTGGATTTCAGGAAATTTCTTACATTCTCATCAATATGGATCATACGGGCCTTGCCGCCCTGTACGCCGGGCTTGGGTACGGTCGTCCATTGCTCTTTTTTAACCCATTTATTGATAGTCTGACGGCTGAAACCTGTTTCCTGTGCCAGTTCTTCCGGCGTTAACCATTCCTTTTTCATTATGCAATATCCTTTTTGCGTTGATATGTAACGGACATATATTACAGGAATTTATTGTTCGAACAACTAACAGGCAAGACTAATCTGAGCAGATAATTAGCAGCGGGGAGAAATGATATTTCCCCCTGCCGGGCGGCAGAGGGAAGAAAGCCTTACTGTGGGGTAGCAGCAGACTGATTTTGCGGACGATAGGCGATGTAGTAAGCCAGACCGACAAATACCGCGCCACCGACCGTATTGCCCAGGAAAACGGCAGCAAAATTAGGCAGGTAGTCGGCCCAGCTCAGCTGGCCGGCAAAAATAGCGGCCGGGATAATAAACATGTTCGCTACCACGTGCTGGAAGCCGATAGCCACGAACGCCATCACCGGGAACCACATGCCAAAAATCTTGCCGACCATGTCTTTACTGGCGAACGCCATCCAGGTCGCCAGACACACCAGCCAGTTACAGCCGATACCGGAAATGAAAGAGTGCATAAAGTCGGCGTGGACTTTGGCCGAGGCGATAGCCACGGTCTTTTTAAGGTAGTCGCCTTCGGTCATGCCAAGCACATGGCCAAAGAACCATGCTACGGCTATGCTGCCGATAAAGTTGGCAATGGTTACCCAGAACCAGTTACGTACTACGCTAAAGCCGCTGACCTGACGGGCGAACCAGGCGATCGGCATGGTCATCATATTGCCGGTCAGCAGCTCACCGCCAGCCAGCACGGTCAGAATAATCCCCACCGGAAACACCGCTGCGCCAAGCAGGCCGCCAAAGGAGCCCCAGTTAGCGGGCAGCTGATTAATAACGTGCAGATCCAGCAGGAAGCCGGTGGCGATAAAAGCCCCTGCAATAAAGCCGAGGATCAACAGGGTAGGGACAGACGAACGGCTTTTGGCGATACCAGCCTGAATAGCGACCGCCGCAATTTCTTTAGGTGAGTACAAGGACATAGTGGCTCTGATTCTGGTGTAGTGAAAGAAAGAATGGCCGAATCCGTCGCGTTATACGCGCGCATCCAGCGCTGAGAAGGGTTCGGCATTCGAAAACGCGGGAAGTTTTGCACGAGATTTTAACAAAAACAAGCGCAATTAAGCGCACAATTAACGCTCTGTTTACAGGATTAAACCCGACGCGCTGTGATTGCAGCGGGAACGTTGCCGGATTGCATTCACGACACCATTTGATCGCTGACATAACGGCGATTAAGGCGGATTATGCTGTGTGGCAAAAGGTGCGGATGCGGCCTTTTGCATCGCTTTGGCCGCTTTTTCAGCGATCGAACACAGATTGGCATTTTGCCGTTGACACGTTCGGCCCCGTTTCATATTATGCCCGCCGTCAAGACGACAAAGGTTTTTCGGCTCGGGGGTATAGCTCAGCTGGGAGAGCGCTTGCATGGCATGCAAGAGGTCAGCGGTTCGATCCCGCTTATCTCCACCAAATCTTCACCAGACGATTTGGCGCGAAAAACCGGTATTTTGTTGTGGGGGTATAGCTCAGCTGGGAGAGCGCTTGCATGGCATGCAAGAGGTCAGCGGTTCGATCCCGCTTATCTCCACCAA
>NZ_JBLFFM010000004.1:3840-66922 GCF_051400835.1 Erwinia artemisiae
GGGGGTATAGCTCAGCTGGGAGAGCGCTTGCATGGCATGCAAGAGGTCAGCGGTTCGATCCCGCTTATCTCCACCAATCACTTCTTTCGTCCTTCTCTGTTTCTGGCAGCGCTTGCGCAGCCGCATCCCTGTTTTTTTCTTCTGTTTATCCGTTCTGCTTATCAGCTCCCGATCCTGTTTTGCCTGTTACCTGATAAATCGGGCCTTAATCCTGTAAATGCGTTAAATCCTCCAGCTGAATAGCTGAACAAGGGGCCGCAGCTAAAATCTGGGTTAGATCTTCCGTAAGACCAGCTCCACGGATTTCTCCTGAGAACGCCGCAACGACGGCATTAATATGGAAGATTACGCTAATCCCGTTTACAAAACGCGCGCCAGTGATTGAGAAAGAGCGGAGACGTCCGTCTCCGCTGGGGCAGGTTAAAGCGTGGCGGCGAAGGTCAGCATTCTTTCAGCCAGCTCTTGTGGCGTTTGTAGCGGCATCAGGTGGCCCGCGCCCGCAATCACTTCCAGCCGCCCGGCGGGAAGGTGCGAGAGCGTCATTTTCTGCTGATCTTCAGCAGAAGGCACCTGATCGTCGGCCGAGCCGGCGATCAACAAGGCCGGACAGTCGACGGTACCGATACGCGTCGACCAGTCTTCCCGACTCCCTGCTTCAGGCCAGGCACGCCAGGCGTTAAGATTCGCGCGGCGGGCGTCGCGGATAGCTATCTCGCGCACCACATCGGGCAAACGCTCGCTGGCTGCCGTATCCACAAACTGTTCCGCTTCTTCCCGGCTGCCGCCATAGTTAATCTGGCTACGGCGATCTTCCTCGCTCATCGGCTGCGGGCCGGGCGGCGAAGGCGCGACCAGAATCAGTCCTTTCAGATAGTCTGGCCGACGCGCCGCCAGCGCCAGGGCGACTTTTCCGGTCATCGAATGACCGACCAGGATACAGTTGTTGAGCTGCAGTGCACGAATGCTTTCGTCGAACTGCGCTACCATCGACGCTACGTCATAGCCGGGAATATTGGTCGCTGCGCCAAAGCCTGGCGTATCCAGCGTTACGCAGCGGTGGTGCTCGTCCAGCCAGCTGATGGTCGGATACCAGGTATGTCCAGAGCCGCCTAAATAGTGCAGCAGGACGAAAACCGGCGCATCGTTCGCCTTGCCGTGCAGAGAACAGGGCAGCATAAAACACTCCTAACGTAATTGATCTTTGACGTCACCGAGCATGGCGATAGCCTGCTCATCATAACCGCGCGCCCGCAAAGGCTGGTTCACTTCGGCTTCCAGATCCGGCACATAGCCCACCAGGAACTCGCCGGGTGTGCTGAAAGTGACTTTGCCCAGCGCGGCGGGCAGCAGCAGCGTTTCCGCGCGTTCCAACGTCCAGCTTTCGCCCGCCGCCTCAATTTGCAGCGGCTCGCCCAGGTTGGAAATAATGCGCGCGCGCGTGAAGCTGTAGTCACAGGCGGCGGAAACCCGCCAGCGTTCCAGCGCGAAATAAGGCCCGGCACAGCAAAACAGCCGCGTGACCCGATCGTTTTCTTCCACGGTCAGGCCCTGATGCGGCCGCGTGGTCAGCTCCGGACGCAGCTCCGCCAGCAGCGCGTCGATGTTCTTCTCCCGCTCCTGCGGCGATATTTTGCTGCCGTCCTCCATCTGCCACGGCATGGCGTGCTGCTGGATATTGGACGTTTGCTCAATTTCATAAATCAGCGTATCCGGGCCGAAAGAGTGCAGCATGCCGCCCGGCACATAAAAAGTGTCGCCGGTTTTAACCGGATAGCGTTCCATTACCTCGTCGTATTCTTCAGCCAGCAGAGCAGCGCGCAGGCGTGGCTGGTTGACGCCGGGCTTGATGCCTGCCAGGCAGCTGGCACCGGGCGCGGCCCATAAAATATGCCAGGCCTCGCTTTTGCCGTTGGGCTGCTGCTCAAGGCGCTGCGCTGCCTCATCGTTGGCGTGCAGATGCACCGGCAGCATCCCGGTGCCGTCAATAAATTTGCTCAGCAGCGGGAAATGCGGGCCGCGCCAGCCGGGCGCAACCAGCTCGTCGGGATAGCGTTCGGTCAGCTCGTGCAGGCTCATACCGGCATAGTCGCCGTTTTTAACGGTGGCGCGCATGCCTTCCACATCGCTAACTTCCCAGGTTTCCGCTATGCGTCCGTCAGGCAGGCCCGTTTTGGCGAGGCGGGTTTTAATCAGTTCGCCACCGAAGATATGGGTGGCAATCGGCAGCGTCAGCCGTAAGGGATAGGCTTTCATCTTCGCTCCTTAAAAGACGTCCGTTCTCTGTCCTTAGGGCGTGACGAGGCCGTCCGGGCAGGAAAGCGGGAAGAGAACGGGCGAGAAGGCTATGGAGCCGCAGCCCCATAGCCAGACGATCAGATGACGGCAACGCCGCCGGTGACGGCAATGGTCGCGCCGGAGATATAGCTGGCTTCGTCGCTGGCCAGCATCACATAGGCAGGTGCCAGCTCGGCAGGCTGCCCGGCGCGCTGCATCGGCACTTCGCTGCCGAAGTTTTTAACCTGTTCGGTCGGCATCGTGGCAGGGATCAGCGGCGTCCAGATCGGGCCAGGGGCCACGGCGTTGGAGCGAATACCCTTATCCGCCAGCAGAGCAGCCAGGCTGCCGGAAAAGTTGATAATCGCCGCTTTGGTGGCGGAATAGGCAATCAGTTTCGGCTTGGGCTGATCGGCATTAACCGAGGCGGTATTGATAATAGAGCCGCCCGCAGGCATATGCGGCACCGCCGCTTTACAGATGCGGAACATGGCATAGATATTGGTTTTCATCGTGCGGTCAAACTCGTCATCGCTGATCTCATCCAGCGACTCACGGGTCATCTGGAAGGCGGCGTTATTGACCACGATATTGATTTCGCCGAAGGCTTCCACGGCCTTGCTGACGATAGCCTTGCAGTGTTCCGCTTCGGTCACGTCGCCAGCCACCAGTACTGCTTTCTGTCCCGCTTCTTCAATCAGGCGCGCGGTTTCTTTCGCATCTTCGTGCTCGTCCAGATAGGAAATCAGCACGTCCGCGCCTTCACGAGCATAGGCGATAGCCACGGCGCGGCCGATACCGGAGTCGCCACCGGTAATAATGGCTTTTTTACCTTTCAGACGGCCGGAGCCTTGATAGCTGGCTTCGCCGTGATCGGGAACGGGCTGCATTTCGTTAGTCGCTCCCGGCCATGTTTGCTGTTGTTCTGGGAGTGGAGGTTGGGGGCGATTTGTCGTCGACATAGGCTCTCCTCTTGAACCAGCAAGAATGCCGGTGATAAATGAATTATGCTGCCGCAGGAACCGGAGTTCGCTCGGCAACAGAATGAATAACAATGATTTTTACAACGGATTCGGTGATTTCTGACCGTTAAGGAATAAGCATAGTCAAAAAAAACGAAAGTGCTAAACCGATTCGACCAACGGGGCAGAAAAGCGGCGGACGGGAAACCAGGCCGCTTCAACACGGCCTGGCAAAGTCAGGCGGAGGGCGTAAGGACGTTAAAACCGTGCGTGCCGTCGCGATCCAGCTGCGAAATCAGGCCATATTCCCAGTCCAGGTAGGCCTGCATCGCAGAGGCGGCGTTGTCGGTGCCTTCATAAGGGCGACGGTAGCGATCGTCCCGCGGTTGCAGCAATCTTGTTTCACCCTGCTGTATGGGTAAACCGGCAGCTCGCCAGGCTGCGTTGCCGCCTTTAAGAACCGTTACCGGTTTTTGCGTCAGCGCGGACAGCTCTTCCACGGCGTAGCGAGCCAGCAGGCTGCTGCCGCAGGTCACCACGTAACGCTCTGCCGATGGCAGCGCAGCGCTGCCCGTCCGCGTCAGCAGCGAGCGTTGCAGCCAGGACGCGCCGGGGATATGGCCCGCCACATAGTTCGCGCTGGTGGTGAAATCCAGCACCTGCGTGTCGCCCGCTTCCAGCCATGCGGCCAGCCCGGCTGGCTCCACTTCCGGCAGGGCGGGCAGGGGTGGCACCGTGGGTTTCCAGTCGCCGTGCTCGATAAAATCTTGTCGGCTGACATTATCCACAACCGCAACGTCCCAGCCCATCTGCGCCAGCCAGGAGGCACTCATATCGGCGCGCGCTTTTTTGTCGTCAACCAGCACGATTTTTGCACCGCGCACGCTGGCATAGTGATCCGTTTCCTGCACCAGCTGGCCGCCCGGCACGTGGCGAGCGCCGGGTAAATGACCCGCTGCGTATTCTTCGGCGTCGCGCACGTCAAACAGATAAACCGTGCGCTGGGTTTGCTGCCGCAAAGCGGTCAAATCAGCGAGCGTAATCTGCCTGACGCCAGCGCGATCGGCAACCTTCCGGGCGCTGCGTGCGGCCTGAAGCTGCGCGGTCTCGCTCACCTCGCCGTAACGGCGGTTCTGCTGATGATCCAGCGCCAGCCCGGCCAGCGTCCAGCCAATGGTGCCATTGCGCAGCGCATAAATCGGATTACGCACGCCCGCATTGACCAGCGACTGCGTACCGATAATGCTGCGAGTGCGTCCGGCGCAGTTGACGATAATTTTTGTTTCCGGCGACGGGGCCAGATCCCTGACCCGCAGCACCAGCTCGGCGCCCGGCACGCTGATGCCGCCCGGAATGCTCATGGTCTGATATTCGTCAAAGCGGCGGCTGTCCAGCACCACTACCGGCTCACCGCTTTGCAGCAGGGCATGGACCTCCTGCGCGGGCAGCGAAGGCGTGTGGGCACGGCTTTCGACCAGTTCGCCAAACGCCTTGCTCGGCGAATTGACGTCGATAAAGATTTCGCCGCCCGCTTCGATCCAGCCCTGCAGGCCGCCCGCCAGCAGCGCCACGTTGCTGTAGCCCAGCGCGATTAACCTTTCGGCGGCGGCCTGCGCCAGGCCTTCGCCGTTGTCATACAGCGTGACGGGCGTCGCCAGGCGTGGGACGCGGTTAATTATCTCCAGTTCCAGCTTCGACAAGGGAATATTAGCGGCAAACAGCGGGTGGCCTTCGGCGTAATAAGCCTCTTCCCGCACGTCCAGCAGCGCAGTTTCCTGGCGCTGGAGCAGGGCGTAGCGAATATCGCTGTAGTGACGTAAAGGCAGTGATTGCTTAGCCATGTGAGAGATCCCAAATATTTGGTAAAAAAGCGTTGTTATAGCCGGAGATGAACGGTTTTTCGCTGCCGTCCTCGTCATAAACGGCCCGTTTCACCGCGCCGATATTGCCGCCGTAAACGTGAATGCTGATGGAGGGGCGATCGGCAAAAGCGTTGCTGACGCGGTGGATATCACCCACCTCAGGCGAAACGGCCTCTACGTCGCCAGCATTCAGGCGAACGGGCTCGCCTTCGGGCAAGAGTGCGCCTTGCTCATCACGACGAAAGTGCTGCGCAACTTCCGCGCCGCGCAGCATGCCAATTAACCCCCAGACCCGGTGGTCGTGCACCGGCGTTGACTGGCCCGCTCCCCAGACGAAACTGACAACAGAAAAGCGCTGCTGCGCGTCGGCATACAGCAGATATTGTTGATAGCGCTGCGGATCGGGCTGCGCAAAAGGCTCAGCCAGCCAGTCATCGTGGCGGATAAGGTGTTTTAGCAGCTCGCTGCCTTCTTGCAGCACGCGCTGCTCTGGAGGCTTTGTGTCCAGCAGCGCGGCCAGAGCGCCGACAAAGGCGCGCAAACGATGGTGCTGAAGGTTACTCATGGCTGTTCTCCCCGACAGGCTGTGTTAATCCGGCGGCCGCCTGATTAGCCTGGCCCGCCAGCTGATAATCGAAAGCCTGGCGGACATTCACCGCTTTCGGCAGCACGCGGTAACGTAAGAAAAAGTCGGCGGAATGCTGGAGCGAATCCGCCAGCGTGGGCGTGAAATTGACCGGACGGATCTGCGCGTTGGCGATCCAGCGCTGCGTAATGGCGGGCGGCATCCCCAGCGATTTGCTCAGCGCGTCGGCAAAGGCTGCCGGATGCTGTATCGCCCAGATCTGCGCTTTGGCCAGTCGGCCCTGAAGATCGGCGATCGCCTGGCGTTTAGCCGGATCCTTTAACGCTTCCTCGCGGGCGAGCGCATAGGAATAGCCGGAAAGAATGCCCTTGCCGCCGCCCTGCGGCACCAGTACCGCGTTATCCACCACGATGGCCGAAGAGACATAGGGTTCCCAGGTCGCCCAGGCATCTACGGCATGGCTGGCCAGCGCGGCGCGGCCATCGACCGGGCCAAGAAAACGCAGCTTAACGTCGGCGGGCTTCAGCCCGGCGCGCTCAAGCAGCCCCAGCACCAGATAGTGTCCCCAGCCGCCGCGATTGACGGCAATCTGTTTGCCTTTCAGATCGCTCAGCTTGTGGATACCGCTGTTTGGCCGCGTCAGCAGGGCGATGCTGTCGGGATTGTTTTGCCATGCGCCTACCGCCTTCACCGGCGCGCCGGCGGCATAGACAAACAGGAAAGGCAGATCGCCGGTAAAACCTACGTCCAGCGCGCCAGCATTCAGCGCTTCCTGCACCGGCGCGCCGGAGTCAAATGAGGTCAGTTTCAGCTCATAAGGTAAATTATTCAGCTCGCCGGACTCTCGTAGCGAAATAAAGCGATCGCCCTTAACGTCACCCAGGCGCAGCGTCACTTTTTCTGCCGCCGTAGCGGCGCCAGCCATAACCGAAAGCAGGATGGCGACGACCAGACGCATCAGGCGCTCCTTGCGACACGGCGCGCCGCAACTTTTTCGCGCGTCAGCGGGATCAGCTCTTTGCCATACTCCAGCGCGTCGTTGAGCGGATCGAAACCCCGGATCAGCACGCTTTCGATGCCCAGGTTGTAGTAATCCAGTAGCGCGTCGGAAACCTGATCCGGCGTGCCGACCAGCGAAGTGGAGTTATAGCCGCCGCCGACCAGTTTGGCGATGCCGGTCCACAGATTTTTATCCAGGCGATCGCCTTCGTTAGCAGCGGCGAACAGCCGTTCCGCACCGACGCTCTGCGGCTTTGGCAGGCCGAAGTCGTGGCCGGTAGCGAGCAGCTTCTGCCGGGCCGTTTCGCGGATATACTCCGCTTTTTCCCAGGCTTCTTTTTCGGTCGCGGCGATAATCGGACGGAAAGAGATATTAAAACCGATCTGTCGACCATGGCGAGCGGCGGCGGCACGTACCGCACGCACGGTTTCGGCCGCGCCCGCCAGCGGTTCGCCCCACAGTGCAAAAACGTCGGCATGTTTCGCCGCCACGCTAATCGCTTCCGGCGAGGAACCGCCAAAATAGACCGGCAGCTGCGGCTGTAGCGGCTTGACGGCGGAAAAAGCCTGTTCAGCCTGATAAAGCTCGCCCTGATGGTCGAAAGGCGCTTCGGCCGTGAGGCTGTTTTTCAGTACCTGCAAAAACTCATCGGTGCGCGCATAGCGTTCGGCTTTGTTAAGATAATCACCGTCGCGACGCTGTTCGGCATCGTTACCGCCGCTGATGATATGTACCGCCAGGCGGCCATCGGTCAGCTGATCCAGCGTCGCCAGCTTGCGGGCGGCAAGGGTAGGGGAGACAAAGCCGGGACGGTGCGCCAGCAGGAACTTTATTTTTGAGGTATGTGCCGCCGCGTGGGCGGTGACCAGAAAGCCGTCGGGCTGATCTGACCAGTAACCGACCAGAACGCGATCGAAACCGGCCTGTTCATGGGCGCGGGCGAAGTCGGCGATATACTGTTTGTTAAAAATGGGGCCGCTGGGCGGAATGATTTCCGAGGCCAGGCGATGGCCGATCATGCCAAGAAACTGAATGCTCATCCTGAATTCTCCGAAGTGGGCGGGCAGAAAAGGGTGTAGAAGGAACCCTACTTTCAGAGACGTAAGCTGTGAAATTCTTATATGTGCTGAGGAAAGTTAAAAAACAGCTATGGCGAAGGCGGCTTTTGGCGCATAACGAGCGAGCCGCTGGCTAAACGCTGAAGTGTATTGGCTAAACGGGCGAGATGCTGGCTAAACGCTGCTGTGTGTTGGCTAAACGGGCGAGCCGCTGGCTAAACGCTGAAGTGTATTGGCTAAACGGGCGAGGTGCTGGCTAAACGCTGAAGTGTATTGGCTAAACGGGCGAGATGCTGGCTAAACGCTGAGGTGCACTGATTTAACGCTGAGGTATGTTGGCTGAATGCTGCGGCGTGCTGATTAAAAGGGAAGGCGTGCTGACTAAGAAAATAACGCGAAGCAAGCGGCGCGCCGGAAGCCTGGGAGGCTTATCGAACCGACCCGCGAAAGGCGGGTCAGGAAAGGCAAAAGCTTTCAGTCACCCATCTTAAAAGGCTTGCTGACTATCTCGCCTGCCTGTTCCGCTTTTTTCTTCGCCTGCAGGAGCTGCCTAATCATTGCCTTTTTTTGCATGCGGATAGCGTCGAAATCAATATGTTGGGTTGGGGTTTCAATTGTCCGTTTGTAGCACATAGTTCGCTCCTTCTTTAAATACCCTGAGGTTGCGCGGGCCAGCCTGCTGCCTGACCAGCCGATCGTAAACTTTAATCAGTTGAGGAGTATACGCCTGGAAGGCCAGGAGTTGTATGTTTTCTCGCCTGGCAACCTGCAGAATGATGTCAATCAGAGACGCGTAAAAAAACAGCGTTTCATGTAGCGTAAGCGCGGCGGCGGCTGGCGGCCTGTCGAACATATCGCAGTCGGGATTATCCTGTGCTTCAAGGTTGTAAAAGCTGACGACGGCCTGGTTGGCGTCAGCTACTTCATCACCGAACAGCTTTATGAGTAGCGGTATTTCGGCTGCCGCTTTCGCAAAAAAGGCCAATCGGAAAGTCATCTGCCGATTTACCTGGGCAGCAAACATAAATCTGATATCCATCGTCCTGTAGACATCAAATCCCTGCAGCTCGCTATGTAAGATTTCATAGTGGCAGCCCGC
Organism: Erwinia artemisiae; assembly: GCF_051400835.1. Classification (NCBI taxonomy): domain Bacteria; kingdom Pseudomonadati; phylum Pseudomonadota; class Gammaproteobacteria; order Enterobacterales; family Erwiniaceae; genus Erwinia; species Erwinia artemisiae. The sequence goes on from NZ_JBLFFM010000004.1 coordinate 12,682, forward strand.
CATAACAAATCCTCATCCTGAGTCTCATGGGCTGCTTTATAGCATTACTTTTATTATGGGTTAAAGGCGATCTTCCCGGATGCGCGACATAAAATGTTTTACTGCGAGACGATACGCAAAAAAAAGGCGAACCCGGAGATTCGCCTTTCTTATCGAGCCAGACCGCTATCAGCCCAGCACCAGGCCTGCAATGGAAGCGGAGAGCACGCTAACCAGCGTCGAACCGTACAGCAGCTTCATGCCGAAGCGCGACACTACGTTGCCCTGCTCTTCGTTCAGGCCTTTGATAGCGCCCGCCACGATGCCGATAGAGGAGAAGTTGGCAAAAGAAACCAGGAACACGGAAAGGATGCCTTCGCCGCGCGGCGACAGAGTACCGGCAATTTTTTGCAGGTCGATCATCGCCACGAATTCGTTGGAAACCAGCTTGGTCGCCATGATACTGCCGACCTGCAACGCTTCGCTGGCGGGCACGCCCATTACCCAGGCAAAAGGATAGAACACATAGCCCAGCACGCCCTGGAAGCTGATACCAAAAATCGTATCAAACAGCGTATTGACGGCGGAGATCAGCGCGATAAAGCCAATCAGCATCGCGGCGACGATGACCGCCACTTTGAAACCGGCAAGGATATATTCGCCCAGCATTTCAAAGAAGCTCTGTCCCTGATGCAGATCGTTCAGCTTCAGGTCTTCTTCGTTTTCGATGCGGTACGGGTTGATCAACGACAGCACGATAAAGGTGCTGAACATATTCAGGATCAGCGCGGCCACCACATATTTCGGCTGGAGCATGGTCATATAGGCGCCGACGATGGACATCGATACGGTCGACATCGCCGTAGCGGCCATGGTGTACATGCGGCGCTGCGACATTTTGCCCAGAATATCTTTATAGGCGATAAAGTTTTCTGACTGTCCCAAAATCAGCGAGCTTACCGCGTTAAAAGATTCCAGCTTACCCATGCCGTTGACTTTTGACAGCACGGTGCCGATTGCCCGGATAACCACGGGCAGAATACGGAAGTGTTGCAGAATACCAATAAGGGCGGAGATAAAGACGATAGGGCAGAGTACGTTAAGCCAGAAGAACGCCAGGCCTTTATCGTTCATGCCACCAAAGACAAAGCTGGTGCCCTGAGCGGCAAAGCCCAGCAGCTTGTCGAAGAAGCCGGCAAAGCCTTTGACAAACCCTAAGCCGATTTCGGAGTTCAGGAAGAACCAGGCCAGCAGCACCTCGATCACCAGAAGCTGAATAATAAAACGGACGCGGATATTTTTCCGATCGCTGCTGACCAGTAAGGCCAGTAACGTCACCACCACCAGCGCCAAAGCAAAATGCAGAATGCGGGACATGAGTGCTCCAAATTTGAAGGCTGTTATATTTCGCTGCACATTCTATGTAACAAGTTGCAGAAAAACGAGACTAAAGCCTCAATATAATAAATTCCTATCGGCTTAAATCGACATTCTGCTTTCCTGTCACATCCTGATACTGTTTAAAAAACCACCCGTCAACTTGTGGGGGAATACTTTTTAACCTAAAGTAAGTTTATCGCTTACAAATCGGCCACACGAAACGCTACCTTTGGGTATAGCAAAGGCTATACTTTTTAGCGTAGGCTATTACAGCGATAAGTTTAACCAGTACAAATGATGTTGATAATCATTATCATTTGAATGACAATACCTTCCTCGGGTGTATTAAGGGGTAAGACGATGTTTGAAGGCCGCACCGCGGAGCAGACGGTCCGTAGTTCCCGTAAAATCAAATTTGCGCTGATGGGGCCCGCTTTTATTGCGGCGATTGGCTATATCGATCCCGGCAACTTCGCGACCAATATCCAGGCTGGCGCTTCCTATGGCTATAAGCTGCTGTGGGTGGTGGTCTGGGCCAATATCATGGCGATGGTGATCCAGTTAATGTCCGCGAAGCTGGGCATCGCCACCGGCAAAAATCTGGCGGAGCATATCCGCGATCGCTTTCCGCGTCCTGCCGTATGGTTCTACTGGATCCAGGCGGAAATTATCGCCATGGCCACCGACCTGGCCGAGTTTATCGGCGCGGCTATCGGCTTTAAGCTGCTCTTTGGCGTCAGTTTACTGCAGGGTGCGGTGCTGACGGGCGTGGTGACGTTCCTGATTTTGATGCTGCAAAGCCGGGGCCAGAAGCCGCTGGAACTGGTCATCGGCGGCCTGCTGCTGTTTGTGGCGGCGGCCTATGTGATCGAGCTGTTTTTCTCTCAGCCAAAAGTGATGGATCTGATGCAGGGCCTTGCCGTGCCGACGCTGCCGACCGCCGATGCGGTGCTGCTGGCGGCGGGCGTGCTGGGCGCAACGATTATGCCGCACGTGATTTATCTGCACTCTTCCTTAACGCAAAGCCCTGACGGCGGCAGCCGCGCAGAGCGCTACTCCTCGACAAAACTGGATGTGGCGGTCGCCATGACCATCGCGGGATTTGTGAATCTGGCGATGATGGCGACGGCGGCGGCGGCTTTTCACTTCAGCGGCCATACCGGCATCGCGGATCTGGATCAGGCCTATCTGACGCTCGATCCGCTGCTGGGCCGTGCGGCGGCCGTAGTCTTCGGTCTGAGCCTGCTGGCGGCCGGACTCTCTTCCACCGTCGTGGGAACGATGGCGGGGCAGGTGGTAATGCAGGGCTTTATCCACATACGTATTCCGCTCCTGGTGCGGCGCGTTGTGACGATGCTGCCCTCGTTTATCGTGATCCTGGCAGGCTGGGAGCCGACGCGCATTCTGGTGATGAGCCAGGTGCTGCTCAGCTTCGGTATCGCGCTGGCGCTTATCCCGCTGCTCTCTTTTACCGGCAACCGCGAGCTGATGGGCGAACTGGTGAACTCGCGCCTGATGCAGGCGGCAGGCAAGGTTATCGTGGTGGTGGTGGTGGCGCTGAACTTCTATCTGCTGATATCTATGGCGATGGAGCTTTAGGCGAGACGCTAAGCAACAAGTGAAAAAGGGTGCTCCTGTGAGCACCCTTTTTTTTACCAGCGTCCGTCGTGGTGACGATCCCGCTCGTGACGCCATTCGCGCTGCCTTTCGTGGTCGCGCCAGCGCTGGTCGCGTCGCCATTCATGCCGTTGACGCATCTCCTGTTGACGGCGCCACTGTTCATGGCGCCACCAGCGGCCTTCGCCATAGCGATAGTTGTTGCGCCACCAGTGGCCTTCGCGCCAGCGGCCGCCGTCCCAGTAACGCCCGTGACGATCGCGATCGCCCAGATGAAGCGAAACGCCCGGCGCTAACATAATCCGGGCGCTGTCAGCCTGTGCTGTGTGTAAGGCTGAACCTGCCAGCAAAGCGGCAATAAGCAATAGATGTTTCATTTTCTCTCCTTATCAGCGGCACAACTGCTCCGCCCTGATGCCAGTATTATAAGGAGAGCGCAGGGGTTTCGCCTGGCTAATTCCTAAAAGTGTCGAAAAAGTGTTAAAGGAAATGTCAGTAAAACAGGCCGCCGCAGGACGCGGCGGCAAAGGGATCAGGCGAGGATCGCGTCGATGCGATCCAGCTCGCTTTGACTGAATTCGCGCTGGTTCAGCATCGTTATGGCATCGTCTATCTGACTGGTTTTGCTGGCGCCGATCAGCACTGACGTGACGCGACCGCCGCGCAGTACCCAGGCCAGCGCCATTTGCGACAGTTTCTGGCCGCGCTGCTGCGCCAGCTCGTTCAGCTGCCGTACTTTCTCCATCTTCTCCGGCGTCAGCTGCTCGCTGCTGAGGAAACGGCTGCCGCTGGCGGCGCGTGAATCTTCCGGAATGCCCTGCAAATAACGATCGGTCAGCACGCCGCCCGCCAGCGGTGAAAAAGCGATACAGCCCACGCCCTGCTGCTGCAGCACATCCAGCAGGCCGTCTTCCGGCGCGCGTTCAAACATGGAGTATTTCGGCTGGTGGATCAAACAGGGCGTGCCCAGCTGCTTCAGGATGGCAATGGCCTCCGCCGCCAGCTGCGCCGGATAGTTAGAAAGCGCGATGTAAAGCGCTTTCCCCTGGCGCACCAGGTGATCCAGCGCGGTCATGGTTTCTTCCAGCGGCGTTTCCGGATCGGGACGGTGGTGATAAAAAATATCGACATAGTCCAGGCCCATACGCTTCAGGCTCTGATCGAGGCTGGCGATCAGATATTTACGTGAGCCCCAGTCGCCGTAAGGCCCGTCCCACATTGTATAGCCCGCTTTGGAAGAGATAATCAGCTCGTCGCGCAGCGAAGCGAAATCCTGACGCAGAATGCGACCGAAGTTTTCTTCTGCCGAGCCGGGCGGCGGGCCGTAATTATTGGCAAGGTCAAAATGGGTAATGCCCTGGTCGAAAGCGTGGCGCAGCAGCGCGCGGCTGTTCTCTACCAGCGTGCTGTCGCCAAAGTTATGCCACAGGCCGAGCGAGACGGCGGGCAGCTTCAGGCCGGTGCGGCCGCAGCGGTGATAACTGATTGTCTGGTAACGATTTTTGTCAGGCTGATAAACCATGAAAAGTTCCTGTGCTCAGAAGGAAAGGCAAAATGAGCATAGCAGTGTATACGGTTACACCGAACCGGTTCGCGCGGCGGATCGCAACTTGCGGAAAAGTCTCAGGCGTCATCTTTGCTTGCCATCGCGAGAGACGACGGATTTCACATGGCGCGCAAAGAATGCGCAATACTCATTACAACCTATCAGAGGAGAAAGCCATGCAAAGCGTTGGAGACTATCTGTTGCTGCGTCTGCAGGAGATCGGCATCGGGCATCTGTTCGGCGTGCCGGGCGATTACAATTTGCAGTTTCTGGATCACGTTATCGCCAGCAAAAAGATTGCCTGGGCGGGCAGCAGCAACGAGCTGAACGCGGCCTATGCCGCCGACGGCCATGCGCGCTGTCGCGGCGCGGCGGCGCTGCTCACCACTTTCGGCGTGGGTGAACTGAGCGCCTTAAACGGCGTGGCGGGCAGCTATGCCGAATATCTGCCGGTTATTCATATCGTCGGCGCGCCAGCCAGCGCGGCGCAGGAAGAGAAGCTACTGCTGCACCATACGCTGGGCGACGGCGACTACGCGCATTTTCTACGCATTGCCCGTGAGGTCACCGTGGCACAGGCCGTATTGACCAGGGAAAACGCGGCGGCGGAAATCGATCGACTGCTGATTACCGCGCTGCGCGAACATCGTCCCGTTTACCTCTTTATGCCCACGGACGTGGCGGAAGCGCCCATCCAGCCCCCCATCGGCACGCTGACTTACCGGGCCGAATCGCTGCAAAGCAGTCTGGATTCCTTCAGCGCGGCGGCGGAAGCCCTGCTGGCGGAAGCTGAAAGCGTCTCGCTGCTGGCCGATTTTCTTGCCGATCGCGCCGCAATGCGTGAGCCGCTGCATAAACTGGTAACGGCAACGGCTTTGCCTTTTTCAACCTTGCTGATGGGCAAAAGCGTGCTGCCGGAACAGCAGCCGGGCTTTGTCGGCACCTACTCAGGCGCCGCCAGCGCGGGCGATACGCAGCGGCATATCGAACAGCGCGACGTGGTGATCACCGTCGGCACGCTCTGGACGGATACCATCACTGCCGGGTTCACCCAGCATATCGATCCGCTACGTAATATTGATATTGGCCTGTATCGCTGCCGGGTTGGTACACAGACGTTCAGTCAGATCGCCATGAAGGATGCCGTTGCCGTGTTGCATCAGCTGGCAACACGCTATGGCGAAGGCTGGCGCGATGTGCAGGCGCTGCCGCCGGCGCTGCCCGAGCTGACCGCTGGCGCACTGAGTCAGAATGCGTTCTGGCGCATCATGCAGGACTTTTTGCGTCCCGGCGATATCGTGCTGGCCGATCAGGGCACGGCCGCGTTTGGCGCGGCGGCGCTGCGGCTGCCTGAAGACGTTACCTTTATCTGTCAGCCGCTGTGGGGATCGATCGGCTTTACGCTGCCCGCCGCCTGGGGCGCACAGCTCGCCTGTCCGGCGCGGCGCGTGATTTTGCTCTGCGGCGACGGAGCGGCCCAGCTGACCATCCAGGAGCTGGGATCGATGCTGCGCGACGGCCTGAAACCGATCGTCTTTATTCTTAATAATGACGGCTATACTGTTGAGCGGGCTATTCACGGCGAGCATCAGCGCTACAATGACATTGCTCAGTGGAACTGGACACAGCTGCCGCAGGCGCTGAGCACGCGCGGCGAGGCGCAAAGCTGGCGGGTAGAAGAGAGCGCTCAATTGCAGGAAGTGGTAAAAGTGATTGAACAGACCTCGCGTCTCTCGCTGGTGGAGGTTATGCTGCCGCAGCTGGATGTGCCGCCCCTTTTGCAGGCGGTAACGGCGGCGCTGGACAAGCGCAACGCGTCCTGAAAAATCTGATAACGGATTCAGACGCCAGATTCAGATTGATGCCCGTGGGAAATTGCGGCCAGTGCAGGTAAGGTAGTCGGTCGCAGCGCGATTTTACGTTCGCCCGTGAGGGTTGGGCGTTGTTGTTTGAGTGGGGGAAATTTATAGTGTGTACAAATGACGTAAGCGGAGCAAAACAATAATGACTAAGTATGCTTTGGTAGGTGATGTAGGCGGCACCAATGCGCGCCTGGCACTGTGCGAAGTCGAGAACGGTGCCATCTCACAAGCCAAAACGTTCTCCACAGCAGACTACGATAGCCTTGAGGCAGTCATCCGTTTTTATCTTGCCGAGCAGCAGCAGGATGTCACGGATGGCTGCATCGCCATCGCCTGCCCGATCACCGATGACTGGGTGGATATGACCAACCACGACTGGGCTTTCTCCACCAGCAAGATGAAGGCGAATCTGGGCTTTGATCATCTTGAGATCATCAACGACTTCACTGCCGTTTCGATGGCGATCCCGATGCTGACCGAGCAGGACGTGATGCAGTTTGGCGGCACGACGCCGGTTAAAGACAAACCGGTCGCCGTCTACGGCGCCGGAACCGGTCTGGGCGTGGCGCATCTGGTTCATGTGGATAAACGCTGGGTGAGCCTGCCGGGCGAGGGCGGCCACGTGGATTTCGCCGCCAACAGCGAAGAGGAAGATCTGATCCTGGAAGTGCTGCGCGAAGAGCTGGGCCACGTGTCCGCCGAGCGCGTGCTGTCCGGCGCGGGCCTGGTCAACCTTTACCGCGCGATTGTCAAAGCCGACAACCGCGTGCCGGAGAACCTGAAGCCGAAGGACGTTTCTCAGCGCGCGCTGGACGACAGCTGCACCGACTGCCGTCGCGCTCTGGCGATGTTCTGCGTGATCATGGGCCGTTTCGGCGGTAACCTGGCGCTGACCATGGGCACCTTCGGCGGCGTCTATATCGCTGGCGGCATCGTGCCTCGCTTCCTGGAATTCTTTAAAGCCTCCGGTTTCCGTGCCGCTTTTGAAGACAAGGGCCGTTTTAAAGATTACGTGCAGAATATTCCTGTCTACCTGATTACGCATGAAAAGCCTGGCCTGCTGGGCGCGGGCGCGCATCTGCGTCAGACGTTAGGCACCATTCTGTAAGCAAAAAAGGCCGGTTTTCCGGCCTTTTTTACAGCCGCATCAGCTGGCGGAACTCCCGCACTTTACTGCGGCTGACCGGCACCTGAAACTCCAGGTCGCGCAGCTTCAGAATATAGGTATTGTTAAACCAGGGTTCGATTTCGCGGATTTTGCTCAGATTCACGCAGTAAGAACGATGGCAGCGGAAAAAAGCCTCTTCGGGCAACCGACTGCAAAATTCGGTGATATTCATCGACATCACGTACTCCTCCCGCCGCGTATAAACAAATGTCATTTTTTCATGGGCTTCGGCGTAATAAATATCGTTGATATCCGTCACGATAATGCGCTCGTCCCGCGTCAGGTTAATGGTATGCACCTGGCTACGCGGGCTGTCTGTGCCGCCGGAAGCGGCCTGCTGTAGCGTATTTTCCAGCTTGCGCAACATGGTGATAATACGCATTTCATGGTAGGGCTTAAGGATATAGTCAAACGCCTCCAGCTCGAAGGCCTCTACCGCGTGCTCTTTATAGGCGGTGATAAAAACGATATGCGGACGATGGGCGAATTTACTGATATTTTGCGCCAGCAGCACGCCATCCAGCGACGGAATATTAATATCCAGAAAGATGACGTCCGGCTGGTGGTTTTGCAGATATTTCAACACGTCCAGCCCGTCGTCGAACGTGGCCTCGATTTGCAGCTGGCTGTGCTGGCGGATCAGCCAGCTCAGCTCCTGCTGCGCCAGAAATTCGTCTTCGACAATAATGGCTTTCACATCGCTTTCCCGGTGAATGCGGCCCTAAGCCGTCAGTGAAACACGTTCGGGCAGAGTCGCCCCTTTTTTGGTGATATAAAAAGCAATTTCGGTGCCCGGATGGCGACGGTGAATATGCAGCCCCTCGCCGTAAAGCAGCCTGACGCGGTGATGCACGTTGAGCAGGCCAATCTTGTTGCCGGGCATCTCGTTGCGCTCCACGCGCTGGATCACCTCTTCGCTGATGCCGTTGCCCGTATCGCGCACCGCAATACGTATCCGCTCGCCCGCATCCTGCACGCTGATGGTGACCACACCTTTGCCGCGACAGGGATGTACGCCGTGCACGATGGCGTTTTCCACCAGCGGCTGGATCAGCAGGCTGGGCAGCGAGCAGCTGATGTCTTCGTCAATTTCATAAATGACCGTCAGCTTATCGCCAAAACGCGCCTGTTCGATGGCGATATAATCTTTGATTTGATAAAGCTCTTTTTTAATATCAATGATTTCGTCGTCGTTCAGCTCCAGGTTGTAACGTAGATAGCGCGAAAGGTTGCTGATCAGCTGCCTGGCGGTATCGGGATTCAGGCGGATCGACGACGAGATGGCGTTCAGCGCGTTAAACAGAAAGTGCGGGTTTATTTTGCTTTGCAGCGCGCGTAGCTCGGCCTTATTCGCCATTTCACGCAGCTGTTCGGCGCGGGAAACTTCCAGCTGCGTGGAGATAATTTGCGACAGACCGATGGCCATTTCCCGCAGCGACCAGGTAATGCGGTGCGCGTGGCGATAGTAAATTTTCAGCGTGCCGGTGACTTCGCCCAGCTCCCGCAGCGGGATCACAATCATTGAATGGATTTCCGGCGTGCGGTGCGCCTCATCGTTGTTGCGGATAATGATTTCGCCATTGGCGATAGCTCTGGCCGTGGTCGGGCTGATGCCGTCGTCGCCTTCGCGGTAATTCTGCTCGCCAACGCCAACATAGGCCAGGATCTGATTTTTGTTGGTGATGGCAACCGCATCCGCGCTGATATCGTCGCGAATAATTTCGCAGACTTTACGCAGCGAACGGCTGTTGACCTGGCGAAACAGCGGCAGCGTTTTATTGGCGATATCCAGCGCCAGCTTGGCCTGACGGGCGGCTATCGCCTCTTTTTCGCCCTCGACGCTCTGGATCAGCAGCACGATCAGGCCGATGCTGACCGCGCCCAGGATCATCGGCACGGCGATCTCTTCGACGATCGCCAGGCCCAGCGCGTAAGGTCTGGCCCAGACCAGGATCAAGATCATCGTCAACGACTCACACAGCATGCCGCCGATAATGCCGACGCTCCAGCGCCGCGCTTTGGCGACCTTCAGGTTAATCCAGCCTGCGGCAACGCCCGCGATAATGCTGGTGATCAGGCAGGGCACCGAGGTGACGCCGTGGACATCGATTAAAAAACGGTGCAGCCCGGCCACCACGCCGGTCACAATACCGACCCACGGGCCAAACAGGATACCGCCAGCCATAATCGCGATGGTGCGCACGTTCACCAGCGAGCCGTCAACGTTGATGCCGCTCCAGGTGCCAAACAGCGCGAACAGCGAGAAGATAGCCGTTACCGCCACCAGCTCCTGACGTGAGTGCTCATCTTTCTGTAACAGTTGACGAAAATGACGGGTGCGTGTCATAAAAAACAGGCAGATAAGCATAAGAGCGGCGCGATCTAATACCGCAAGCAACATCTCAAACATCGAATGCACGGGCGCCTCGGCTGGCGGAGAAACAGTAGCGACATAATAAGGAAAGCGAGCGGGATGCGCCAGGCAAGCGCGCGCCGATTTCAGTCAATCCCTGTCTGGATCAATTTTGTTACGATTAGCCGTGCGTAAGGTATCAAGGTAGCCTCGCTGCAAAGCCTGGGTGAAAAGGGGAAACCCTGGTAACAAAAAGGGGATGTATCATGCAATTAACGACCGAAAGATTGCTGTTGGAAAAGCTCCAGCCGGAAGACTGGTCGCTGTTCCACGAGGTGCACAGCGATCCCGTCAGTATGCAGTTTATCAGCGCCGTCCCGCAGCTGGCGGATATCCGGCAGCGCTTTCAGACCCGACTACAGCCCTGGCAGGTAACCAGCCTGCATATGCTTTGTTTAACCGTGCGGCTGCGGGCAAGCGGCGAGGCGATAGGGCTGATAGGCGCGAATGCGGAATGGACGCCCTGGCGGCAGGCCGAAGTCGGCTACTCGCTGCTGAACCGCTATACCGGCAAGGGCTACGGCAGCGAGGCGCTTGGCGCGATGGCCGCTTACCTGCTCAGCCAGTGTCGCTTCCACAAGCTGACCGCGCAGGTGGTGGAGGGCAACTGGCCTTCGCGACGCGTTCTGGAAAAAAACGGCTTCCGGCTTGAGGGCACGCTGCGGGAAAATTATCTGCTGCGCGGCGAGTGGGTTGACGACTGGCTGTTCGGCAAGCTGGAATCAGATTAATTCGGCTCGACAGCCTGGCGAACTCTGCGCTATGTTGGCTCTTCGACCATTTTCTGGTCAGCGTCGCTCGGACGGTTCCGGGCGCTAACGTACTCAGAGGTCTTTATGGCTGACAACATATCCGCACGCCGATTTTCCCGTATTGAACGCCTTCCGCCCTATGTTTTTAATATCACTGCCGAACTGAAGATGGCGGCGCGCCGTCGCGGCGAAGATATTATCGATTTCAGCATGGGCAACCCGGACGGCCCTACGCCGCCCCATATCGTTGAAAAACTCTGCTCGGTGGCGCAACGAGAGGATACGCACGGCTATTCGACCTCGCGCGGCATCCCGCGTTTGCGCCGGGCAATTTCACGCTGGTATGCCGATCGCTATCAGGTGGATATCGACCCGGAGTCAGAAGCGATTGTGACCATCGGCTCGAAAGAGGGGCTGGCGCACCTGATGCTGGCTACGCTCGATCATGGCGATACCGTGCTGGTGCCGAATCCCAGCTACCCCATCCACATTTACGGCGCGGTTATCGCGGGCGCTCAGGTGCGCTCCGTGCCGCTGGTGGAAGGCGTGGACTTCTTTAACGAGCTGGAGCGTGCCATTCGCGAAAGCTATCCCAAACCCAAAATGATGATCCTTGGCTTTCCGTCCAATCCTACTGCGCAGTGCGTCGAGCTGGACTTTTTCGAGCGCGTGATCGCGCTGGCCAAACAATATAACGTGCTGGTGATCCACGATCTGGCCTATGCCGATATCGTCTATGATGGCTGGAAAGCGCCTTCGATTATGGAAGTGCCGGGCGCTCGCGACGTGGCAGTAGAGTTTTTCACGCTCTCCAAAAGCTACAATATGGCGGGCTGGCGTATCGGCTTTATGGTCGGCAACAAAGAGCTGGTCGCCGCGCTGGCGCGGATCAAAAGCTATCACGATTACGGCACCTTTACGCCGCTGCAGGTTGCCGCCATCGCCGCGCTGGAGGGCGATCAGCAGTGCGTGCGGGATATCGCGCAGCAGTACAAGCGCCGCCGCGACGTGCTGGTGAAAGGGCTGCACGAGGCGGGCTGGATGGTGGAGATGCCCAAGGCCTCGATGTATGTCTGGGCGAAAATCCCGGACCACTATGCACATATGGGTTCGCTGGAGTTTGCTAAGCATATGTTGCAGGAGGCGAAGGTCTGCGTCTCGCCGGGCATCGGTTTTGGCGACTACGGTGATACGCACGTGCGCTTTGCGCTGATTGAAAACAGCGACCGTATTCGCCAGGCGGTAAGAGGGATTAAAGCGATGTTCCGCGCCGACGGTATTCTGCCGGGAACGGTAAAAAGCGAGGCGGACCAGGGTAGTTAAGAACAACTGTTAAGGGCAGGCCAGGCGCCTGCCTTTTTCGTTAGCCGGCGGGCTACAGCATCAAATAGAAGGTGCCTGCCCAGGCCAGCAACAGAAACGAAATGCCCATTAATGCATATTTCACGAAAAAACTCCTTTAAGCGATGATAGCCAGAACCTGCGTCGCCGCGTTTTCCGGTTCAGGCCGTCAGCTTCCGTCACAGGAACGCCTGCTAATTTACCCGCACCGAGCGGCAAAATAAAGCCGGCATTCCCAGGAATTATCTTTTTTTTCAGGAGCCTGCTTTACGCGCGGGCGTTGAATAAACCGCCCGCGTCCGGTCAGCGGGCCAGCTCCGGCACCACCGACATACCTACCTTCAGGCGCGCCAGATCGGGCTGGCCCGGTTCAAGCAGGATTTTGACCGGCAAACGCTGCGCTACTTTGGTGAAGTTGCCCGTGGCGTTATCGGCGGCGATAGCGGCAAACGTCGAGCCGGTGGCAGGCGCTATGCTATCCACATGACCACGCAGCGTGACGCCAGGCAGTGCGTCCACGCTCAGCGTAACGCCAGCACCGGCCTCTACGCCAGCCAGCTGCGTTTCCAGGAAGTTTGCCACCACGTAAGTTTGCTGTAGCGGCACCACGGCCATCAGACGCGTCCCGGCGGCAACCCAGGCGCCCTGGCGTGCCGCTCGCTGACCGACGGCGCCGTCGATTGGTGCGGTGATAACGGTATAAGAAAGATTCAGCCGCGCCTGATCGACGCTGGCGGTTGACGCGGCGATATCCGCTTTAGCCTGGCGCAGGCTGGCTTCCAGCACGCCCACTTCTTTACGGGCGGCCAGCGCGGCGGCCTGGCTTTGACGCAGCTGCGCCGCCGCTTCCTGCATGGATGCGCTGGTTTTCTGCTGCTCGTCTGCCGTGGCGGTGCCGCTTTTCAGCAGGCGGCGATAGCGTTCGGCATTCTGCCCGGCATAGTTCAGGGTCGCCTGGCTGGCCGCGACGGCGGCGTCGTTTTGCGCAATGGTCGCCTGCTGCTGCTCAAGCTGGGCCTGAACGCTGGCCAGCTTAGCCTGGCTGACCGCCAGGTTCGCTTCGGCAGTTTCCAGCGCGACGCGGTAGTCACGATCGTCAATCGTCGCCAGCACGTCGCCCGCTTTTACCTGCTGGTTATCGCCGACGTTAACGGTGCGAATATAGCCGGAAACTTTCGGCGCGATGGCCGTGTAGTCGGCGGTCACTACGGCATCATCGGTACGGGCCTGATGGCGGCTCATGGCCGACCAGACGAAAAAGGCGATCCCCAGCAGTACCAGCAGCAGCGCGGCCAGCGTTAAGGTTCTTTTTGCAGGTGTGAACATTGTTATTATCTCACGGCTTTAGTTTGAGTTTGAATAAGGGTTTGCGGCGGCCAGACACGTTTAGGCAGCCAGGCGGTCAGCAGCACCAGCAGCAGCGCGAAGCCGATCAGCAGCAGGTAGGCGTCGCTGATGCTGAGGATCACCGCCTGGTGCTTAAGCAGCGTGGCGAAATGACCTAAATTTTCGGCCGAGCTGGCTGAACCGTCCGGCAGCAGCGGCTTCATCGCGGAGGCATCGGCGCTGTTCGCCGCCGTCATCAGCCACGGACGATTGCCCAGCTGATCGACCAGGGTGTGTGAATGAAACTTTTCCCGGTGGGTCAGAAAATTCTCTACCAGGCTGCCGGCCGCCACGCTGGAAAAGCCGCGCACGGTATTAAACATCGCCGAGGCGTACGGCCCTTCAGGCGGCAGGATCACGCTGGTGGCGCTCATCAACACCGGCAGAATCAACATTGGCTGCCCAAAAGCCTGTAGCAACTGGATCAGCCAGAAATTTTGCCTGGCCCAGTCGTCGGTCAGCTGCGCGCCCATCAGGCACGACACGCTGAGCAGCGCCGCGCCGCAGGTCAGCATCCAGCGGCAGTCGATCCAGCGCAGGTTCAGCAGGAAAGCCATAAAAGGCGCAATCAGCAGCTGCGGCAGGCCGATAGCCAGCGCCAGCGGCGCAAACTGCACGGTGCGGAACCCTTCCACCTGAGCGAAATAAGCCGAAGGCAGGGCGGAGCCGGAAAGCGCCACCAGCAGCACGCCAGCCAGCACCAGCAGCCCGTGCGTTAAATTTTTACGCTGTAGCAGCTGCAATTTAAACAGCGGCAACGGATGCGACCACTCGTTGATTAAAAACGCTACCAGCAGCGCGATGGACGCGCACAGCATGCCGGTAATCAACGGCGATTGCAGCCAGTCGAGCCGCTCGCCCTGCGACAGCGTCAGCACCATCAGCGCAACGCCGCTACAGCCGGTCAGCATGCCGAACAGATCTATCTGCTTAAAACGCTCCAGGCGCAGCGGATCCTGCGGCAATCCCCAGCCAATCAGCACGCCGGCAAGCAGCAGCGGCGGCACAATCTGCCAGAACACAAACTGCCAGCCGACGGCATCGGTCCAGAAAGCCGCCAGCGAGGCGGCCACGTTGGGGCCGAAAGTGGCGGTTAAGGCATAGGCGGACAGCCCGTAAAGCTTGATGCCCGGCGGCAAAAAACGCAGCGCTACCGTCATCAGCAGCGGCGGCAGCGCGCCGCCGAACAGGCCCTGGATAACACGCAGGCCGATAAACAGCCCTGGCGTCGCGGCAAAGGGCTGCAGTATGCCGGCCAGCGCAAAACCAAACGCGACGGCCAGCGCAAAGCGGCGCAGCGAAAAGGTTACTGCAAACCAGGGCGCGACCATCATTGCCGCCACTTCGGCAGCCTGATAGGCCGAGGTAATCCAGGTCGCCCGATCGTAGCTAAAACCGATAGCGGCGCGAACGTCGGCCAGCGCTAAGTCGGTTACGCGATCGTTAAGTCCTGAGGTCAGCGCAGCAATCAGCACGCCCACCAGACCCAGCGCCAGACGCAGGGTAAAAGGATGGGTGGCCGGGGCTGCGGGTTGAGCGTTCATAGCCGGTGCTCCGCAAGAAAAGATGAAGTGATGCACTGTATTGCATTGTGATACATTGGCGGCAGATATTACATGGTGATTGACTGTATTGCAATGCGATACAGCCTGCCGGAGAGGGGAAAAGAGTGCTACAGTATCGCCATCAACAAGGAAGGAGATCTCATGTCTGAACCTGCAGCTTTACGCGACGAGGAGCGTACCGGCGGTATCCAGGTTATCTCACGCGCGGCAAAAATTCTGGACGCGTTGGGCGACAGCCCCAACGGCATGAGCCTGGGCGAAATCGCTCAGGCCGTCGATCTGCCCCGCTCAACCGTGCAGCGTATCGTTGGCGCGCTGGATTCGGTGCAGCTGGTGCGCAGTCACGGCGCGGGCGGCGTGCGTCTTGGCCCGGCGCTGCTGCGGCTGATCGCCAGTGTGCACACCGATGTGGTGGCGATTGTGCAGCCGTGGCTACAGGCGTTGAGCGACGCCACGGGCGAAACGGTGTCGCTGGCCCGCGCCAGCGGATTACAGCTGGCTATCGTGCATTACGTGGTCGCCGATCGCGAGCTGCGCGTGGTGCCGCGCATCGGGCTGAACCTGCCGCTTTACAGCACTTCCGGCGGCCGTGCGCTGCTGGCGCTGGACAGCGACGAAGAGGCCAGGGCGTGGGTAGGTGATGCCTACGAAGCGATTACCGAACTGACCGTCAAAGCGTATCCCGATTTGATGGAAAGACTGCAGGAAATCCGCCGCACCGGTCTCTCTTACGATCGTGGCGAGACGCTGGAAGGGATCTCCACCATGGCGGTAGCGATAGATACCATACTGGGACGCTTTTCCATCAGCCTGCTGGTGCCTTCTGCCCGTTTTCAAAAGCACGAAGCGCTCTTTCGCGAAGAGATCCTGAAGTGCAAAGAGGCTCTGGTGGATGAAATTGGCAAAGCGACTTTACGTGACTGACAGGAGCGGCAAATGAAAAAGCTTTTAGTGGCGGTGGATAATTCGGCGCTGGCGCGCAAGGTGGTTTCCCTGGCGACAGAGCAGGCACGCGCGCTTGATGCGGACGTGGTGGTGTTGTGCTGTGTCGACGCCAGCTATGCCAGCACGACGGCGGATTACGTTATTGAGGCGGGGGAAGATCCCGGCGACTTCGGCAGCGCGCTGGACGAGCAAAACACGGCGGAAGCCGCCGTTCGCCAGGCGCTGGCGGAGCTACAGGGCAGCGGCGTTCGCGCTACGGGGCGGGTGCTGGCGGGCGAATCCGCCGAAACTATCGTAGCCCACGCCAACCAGATTGGCGCCGCGATGATTATTATGGGTCGCCGCCATCTCTCTTCCTTTAATCGCCTGCTGAAAGGATCGGTCAGCGCTGCCGTTATTGAGCGAGCCAGCTGCCCGGTGCTGGTCGACGTGCGCGCCGACTGAGCGCATGCCTTTTTATAACGGCACTTCAGGTTAATTTCTCAGCGGGCGCAGCGAATATAATAGCGTCCGCTTCCCGAATTTAGCGCAAAAAAAAGCCCGCTCGCCGCGGGCATAAATCTTTGTAATTATAAATAAAATTCCTGGTGTTGCGCAGACATGTCGCTGTGTCTGGATGTATATTGGCATTCATTTTCGCCTCGCGCTACACGGCAGCCTGAATCGATTCAATCGGTAAAATATTGCATCACGGTTAAAGAAGTGCAAAAGCGGTTTTTTCCGATGGTATCGCCGTGCCGCTTAAGTAAGATGCGTCGGCAAAGAAAGGAGTTAAGATGAAAAAAATAATTGGCGCGCTGGCGCTTGCTGTTTTGCTGTCCGCTGGCTGTACTTCCCACAAGCCCGGCGCTTTTGAAAAGGTAGCAGAAGACCCTGCGGTAAATAGCGTGCTTTATCGTTTCGATCCCGATACGGTAAACAAAACGGCCATGGAGCAGGATGTCGAGCATTATTGCTCGGAGCGCGGCTTTGATAAAGTCGAGCCGATAAAGCCGCAGGAAAGTCGACTGCCAGGGTTAATGAAAGCCTGGTATCAGTGTAATTACAGCATTAAAAGCTAATAAAAGAAGGCGGGTAATTACCCGCCTTGAAGACTGCATTTTATTTTTATATTGCCGTGTGCAGGCTTTGCCCGCTTTCAGGATGAAAGAACTTCACCCATTTATAATTCTTTACCAGCCCCTGTGCTGGCCATGGTGTCCGCCGTGATGATAGCCCGGCCCGCCGTGGTGGTGGCCGCGATAGCCGTCATGAATAATACAGCCGCTCAGCATACTTATTACGCCCAGAAGCGCAATCGATCTAATTAGTTTCATTATTCTTACTCTCTCGCTTTCCAATAGCTAACACTCTACAAAACAAAAGTGGAGGAATAATGCCGCTTTTGTAGAGTTATTAGAGTAAATATTTCCAAATAATTCAGTATGGAAATTTTGCGATCTATTCCACCAGAAAGAAATAAGAGAAGGCTTAAAAGACCCACTTTTAACACAGAATGTTCTTAAATAGACTTCTTTATCCGGTCGAATGAAAAATTTGCGTTAATAACGGCAGAAAAGGATTTATGCGATAGACTTAAGGCAATTTTTCAAGACAAGGACATGCTATGCGTTATCAGGTTAAAAATGTGCTGGCGGCCCAGGCAGAGCTGGGCGAGTGCCCGGTCTGGTCAGTGCGCGAACAGGCGCTTTACTTTGTCGATATTCTGGCGCCTGCGCTGCATCGCTTCGATCCGCAAAGCGGCGAGCATAAAATCATGCCGGTGCCGGAACATATCGGCTGTTTTGGCCTGAACGAGCAGGGCGGCTTCGTGCCGGCGCTGCGCAGCGGCGTTTGCCTGCTGGATGAAGAAGGCATCATCACCCGGCGCGTGGCGGCCAATCCTGGTGAAGCGGCCTTCAGCCGTTTTAACGACGGCCGCGTTGACCGACACGGGCGCTTCTGGTGCGGCAGCCTGTGGGAGCCGCAGGATCGCAACGGCGGCAAGCTCTGTCGCCTGGACGAGCATCTGCGCCTGACCGTCGAGGCGGAAGACATCAAAATTTCCAACGGGCTGGCCTTTTCGCCTGATGATAAATGGATGTACCACACCGACACGCCCAACGGCGTGCTTTATCGCTATCCGGTCGATGACAAGGGCGATATCGGCCCGCGTGAAGTCATCCGGCATTTTGTGCAGGAACAAGGCGGCCTGCCCGATGGCGCAGCGGTAGACAGCGAAGGGTTCTACTGGTCGGCGATGTTTGACGGCTCGCGGGTCATTCGTCTTAATCCGGTCACCGGCGAAATCGTGGATGAGATCCCGCTGCCGGTGCGCTGGCCGACGATGGTCGCTTTTGGCGGGCCAGATTTGAAAACGCTCTATATTACGAGTTCACGCGAAGATCGAAGCGCAGAGGAGCTGGCGGCTTATCCGCAGTCTGGCGATGTGTTTGCCGTGGAGGTCGCCGTTGCGGGCCTGCCGGAACCGCTTTTCCGGCAGGCATAAGGTAAGTAAGAAGAGTCAACTACAGCGGCTGCGCCTGACGCAGCCCTTCTGCGGCTTTAGCCGGACAGTGCGGCAGACGGATAGTCAGCGACATAATCAGCGACAGCACCAGCAGCGCCATAATCAGGCTAAAGGTCACCATAAAGCCGCCAAACAGCGAAGCAATTAGCGAGCCCAGCACGCTGCCAATGCCGAAGCCCAGATAGATCAGGCCGTAGTTTTTGGTCAGGTTGTTCAGGCCGAAAAAGTCGCTGACCAGCGAAGGATAAACGGTGATGGTGCCGCCGAAGCTGAAGGCCACGCAGGCTACGGAAATAAAGAAGGTGGTTTCGGTCATATGGCTGAACAGTAAAATGCCCATGCCCGCCAGCGAAACGATTTGCGCCAGCGTAATCACGCGAATGCGCGCCATCCTGTCGGAAAGGATCCCCAGCACCAGACGACCGCTCAGGTTGGCAATAGCAATAACCGTAACGGCACTGGCTGCGGTTTGCGTGGAAAGATTAACCATGCCTTCGCCAATATCCTTCGCCACGCCAATGACGTACAGCCCGCTCATACAGGCGGTCAGAAACATTACCGCTAACATCCAGTACTGCGGCAGACGCGCCGCCTGGGTCAGCGAAAAGTCGCGAACGCTGGCGGCGTCGCCTGCTACCGCCTGCTGTTTCGGCGCGTCTTTCATCAGCAGCGCGCCGGCGATAATCATCGCCATCGCTATACCGCCCCAGATCAGGAAAGTGTGCTCCAGGCTGTTTACGCTCAGCAAATAGCTGCAAATAAATTTAAAGCCCAGGCTGCCCAGCCCATAAGCGCCAATCGCACAGGCCGAAATCACGCCTTTGCGTTCGGGAAACCACTTCACGCAGTTGGAAAGCGTCATCAGGTAGCCCGCGCCGTCGGCCAGACCAACCAGTACGCCCGCGCTCAGATAGAGCATAAACAGGCTGTCGGCCTGCGAAGTCAGCCAGAAGCCGAAAGCCATCAGCACGCCCGCGCCGATCGTTACGTTGCGCACGCCAAAGCGTTCCTGAAGCTTTCCGGCCAGCGAAGAGGAGATGGCCAGCCCCAGGCTCAGCAGGCCGAAAGAGAAGGCGACCTGGCTAACCGACGCCTCCAGCTTGTGGGAGAGCTGGCCGTTGAACAGGCTCCAGGTATAAACCGAACCCAGCGCAAACTGCGTAATAATGGTGCCGGCCAGGGTTAGCCAGCGAACGCGAGAACTGACGGTTGGTGTGCTCATGGGGATGCTCCCGGAAAGAGTAATAAATTAAGCACAGAATACGGCGGGTTTTAGCAATGCGGGGCGAAGAGGGCATGAACTGCCGTCATTCAGGAATGAAATGCCGCTGAGGCGGAATGAACGGCGGCGTAAAATGCAGCGAAAGCAGGGAAACGACGGGCGCAAGCAGACAGGAGCAGCGGCGAAACGACGGGGGCAGGCGTACAAAATCAGGCTAAGCGACGGGCGCAAGGCTGCGCCCGTCCGAGGCGTTACTCCGCCGACTGGATGCGCAGGTTACGCAGATCGTTGCCGGTCGGCGTCTGATGCACGCGCAAACCGAACTCCGGCAGAACGGCAAAAATATGGTCAAAGATATCGGACTGGATCCTTTCATATTCCAGCCAGACGGTGGTGTTGGTAAAAACGTAGATCTCCAGCGGCAGGCCGTCCGCGCCCGGCGCCAGCTGACGCACCATCAGCGTCATGCCTTTATGCGTGTGCGGATGCGCCCTGAGCCAGGCCTCCAGCCAGGCGCGAAATGTGCCGATATTGGTCATGCGGCGGCCGTTCAGCGGCGTGCTGGTATCCAGACCGGCGTTATAGGCCGAAACCTCCTGCATTTTGCTTTCCAGGTAGGGCGTCAGCAGCTGAGCGCGCTTCAGTCTGGCTACCTCATCTTCGCTCAGAAAGTGAATGCTGGTGGTATCAATATTAATGCTGCGTTTGATGCGGCGGCCGCCCGACTCCGACATTGCTCGCCAGTTTTTAAAGGAGTCGGAAATCAACGCGTAGGTAGGAATAGTGGTAATAGTGTTATCCCAGTTGCGCACTTTTACCGTGGTCAGCGCGATATCCACCACCGAGCCGTCCGCGCCATATTTCGGCATATCCAGCCAGTCGCCCAGCTTCAGCATATTGTTGGCGGAGAGCTGGATCCCGGCCACCAGCCCCAGAATGGGATCCTTAAAGACCAGCATCAGCACGGCGGTCATCGCGCCCAGACCGGTCAGCAGCACCAGCGGCGATTTACCGATAAGCACCGAGATAATCATCAGCGCCACCAGCAGCGCGGCAATCAGCTTCAGGCTCTGGAAAATCCCGCGCAGCGGCATCTGGCTGGCCATTGCGCTTTTCTCCGACAGCTCCAGAAAAATATCCAGCAGCGAGAAGAACATCAGCAGGCCGAATACCATGATCCAGACCTCGCTAAGGATCATCAGCGCGCTGTAAGCCGGTTCCAGGCCGGAGAGAAACAGCTCCAGCTGGATTTGCAGAAAAACGCCCTGCATCAGCAGCGCAAAGCGGCTGAAAAGCTTGTTATCTATCAGTGATTTTGGCCACTGACGGCTCGATTTTTCCGCCATACGCCGCAGCAGAGGCAGCAGCACACGGTGTAACAGGCCGTGCGCTATCAGGGAAATCAGCAGAATGACGGCCAGAACGGCCACGAGCGCAATCAGCGGCGCCCAGGGCACAGCGAATGCGTTGAGCTGCGCAAGAATAAAATGGTGCATATGGTTAGTTCCCTCTAATCAGGTCAGTCCAGAACGCGCGAAAACAGCGCGTTATGACGCAGAAGCAGATGTTCTGCGCGGCGTCAGGGTAGCCTGGCCGCTGTGGCAAAATCAAATCGGATTTTCCTCAGGGTTTTATGCTGCGCTACGGGCGTTATCACCCGGCAGGCGCGTTCAGGTTTTAGCCAGCTTTGCCGATAATCCGCGTAAGCGCTGACGAAATATCGCGCAATTCAACTATTCAGGCGCCGTTTTGCCACTGTTCTGTTTTGAGGAATACATTATGCCGGGGATACCAGTTCGTCTGTCAGGGAAATTGATCTTTGGCGGCATTTCGATGCTGCTGTTAACCATGCTGCTGGTTTGGTTCGCTATTACCCTGCGCGGACAGCCGCGCGTGGTCGAGGCCAGCAACAGCCTGATCCAGCAAACCGGTGAAAACATCGTGGGCCAGCTGAATCAGCAGCTGCTGCGTATTGAAGGTGAAGTAGTGAGCGTGGCGCGCCTGGCGGAAGTGCTGCCGCACCAGGAGACGCTGGTGAAAAGCGTGCTGCCGCAGATTATCGACAGCAAGGGCGATAAAAGCATTGCGGGCGGCGGTATCTGGCCGGAACCCAACGCCTTTACCGAAGGCGTTGCTCGCCGTAGCTTCTTCTGGTCTCGTGACGCAGGCGGCGCGCTGGCTTACTCAGACGGCTACAACGAGGCAGGCAGCGCTGGCTACCATAACGAGAGCTGGTACACCTCTGCCCGGGAAGCGTCGCGCAGCAAATGCAGCTGGTCGGAAGTTTATCAGGATCCGATTTCCCAGGTGAATATGGTCACCTGTAGCGTGCCTTACGTGCAGGGCGAAAAGTTTGCCGGCGTGGCGACTTTTGACGTGCTGCTGGATAACCTTTCCGGTTTTATGCAGAGCCACGGCAATCTGACCGGCGGCTACGCCTTTGCGCTGGATGGCGCGGGCAACGTGCTCTATTTCCCCGGCGGCAAAGATAAGGCGCTGAAGAAGTTCAGCGCGCTGGCGGCGGAAAAACCCTGGCTGGCGCCGGTGCTGAAGGGCATCGCGGAAAATAAAACCATGACTACCCTGAATCACATTCAGGATGGCGTACTGAATAAGCAGGCGCAGGTTACGCTGTTCAGGATGCCCGACACAGGCTGGATTATCGGCCTGGTAACGCCGCAGGCGAAAGTCACCGCGCTGGCGGATAATATCCTGCAGGATATCTTTATCGTGCTGATCCCGGCGCTGGTGGTTCTGCTTGTGCTGGTCTGGCTGTTTGCCCGTCGTCTGGCGGCAAGGCTGGAGTCAACCCGCGCGGCGCTGGATGAAATCGCCAACGGCGACGGCGACCTGACCCGTCGTCTGGCCACGGTCGGTAAAGATGAGATCGCCGAAATCGCGGTGTCGTTTAACCAGTTCGTCGATAAAATTGCAGGCGTGATCACCAGCGTGCAGGCCAGCGGCGTCAACGTGGCTGCCAGCGCCAGTTCGCTGGCGGAAGGCAATCAGGCGTTCTCGGCGAAAATCAGCGATCAGGCGGCGGCGCTGGAGCAGAGCGCGGCGGCAATGGAGCAGCTCAACGCCACGGTACAGCTGAATGCGGAAAATACCCGTCTGGCGGACTCCTTCACGGAGCAGACGGCGCAGATCGCCCGCAGCAGCAGCGAGGTAATGAATCAGGTGATTGCTACTATGGCTTCGATCAAAACGTCCTCCAGCCGCGTGGGCGAAATCCTCAGCGTGATTGATGGGATCGCCTTCCAGACCAATATACTGGCGCTGAACGCGGCGGTGGAAGCGGCCAGAGCGGGCGAACAGGGGCGTGGCTTTGCCGTGGTCGCGGCGGAAGTGCGTGCTCTGGCGCAGCGCAGCGCCGCTGCGGCGCAGGAGATCAAAGCATTGATTAGCGAGTCCGACACCACGGTGCTGGCCGGCAGTCGGCTGGTGGAAGGCGCGGGCGAAAAGCTGGCGGGCCTGGTGAACGACGTGCTGAAAGTCAAAGAGGTAGTGGGTGAAATCCGCGTAGCGGGCGACGAACAGAGCAAAGGCATCAGCGAGGTCACCCTGGCGGTGTCGCAGATGGAGCGCGGCATTCAGCAGAACCTGCTGCTGGTGACGCAGACGGCGGAAAACACCGAAGCGCTGCGCACGGAAGCCGCCCAGCTGGCGCAGGATATCTCCGCGTTCAGAGTGGCCTGACGGTCGCCAATAAAAACCCGGCATCGTGCCGGGTTTTTATTTTCGTTCCTGCATCGCCTTATGGAGAAGGGCGATGGCTTCAGGATAAAGGGTTACGCGATCTTTATCAGGCGTAATCCGGCCTGTAGATCAGCGTTTGCAGCCAGTCGTCAATCTCCAGCGGCTCTTCCACACCGGCCAAACCGTGCTTAAACAGGTAGCGTATCAGGCCGCTGGCTATGGCGATTTCCGTTTTAACGATATCGGCCTGGGAAGGATAGAGTTTCCCCTTTTCCCGCTCCGCCTTGCTGACCTGCCGTGCGCACAGGCGGGCCGCTTCGATAAACAGCTTGTCGTCCACGCGCGCCGGTCTGGCGGCGTAAATCGCCAGGCTGACCGCCGGGAAAATATAAAAATTATTCGCCTGGCCGGGATAGCGCGTTTCACCGTTAATTTTTTCTTCTCCGAACTGCACGCCCGCCGCAAACAGCGCCTTGCCGTCGCTCCATTCATAGGCCTGTTTTGCGGTACATTCCGCATTTTCGGTGGGATTGGAGAGTGCAAAAATGATTGGCCGGTCGTTCAGCTTACTCATCGCTTTTACCACGCCTTCGCTGAACAGCCCGCCCTGAGTGCTGACGCCAATCAGCATGGTGGGCTTAACGCGCTCAACCACTTTTTGCAGATCGCTTTCTGCGGGCATGTCGTGCGCATAGGCTTTTTGCGATGTATTCAGGTCGTCGCGCTCAGCGGTAATCAGTCCTTGTTTATCAAACAGCGTAATTGCCTGTTGCGCTTGTTCCCGATCGGCGCCTTCCTGCACCATAGCGTCAACCAGCATATTGGCGATACCGGTGCCTGCCGAACCTGCACCGGCAAACAGCACGCGCTGTTCCGCCAGCCTGCCGCCGGTTGTCTCCAGCGCGGTCAGCAGGCCCGCAAGCACCACGCTGGCAGTGCCCTGGATATCATCGTTATACACCAGCGCCTGCTGCTGGTAGCGCTGGAGATAGCGGATGGCGTCGTCGCCCTGCCAGTCCTCAAAATGGATGCAGCAGCCGGGAAATACGTCGTTGACGGCGGCGACAAATTCATCCAGCAGCTCGTCCAGCGCCTGCTGGTCAAGCTTTGCTTCCCGCAGGCCGGTATAAAGCGGATCGTCCCGAAGCTGTTTGTTGCCGGTGCCGATATCCAGATGCACCGGCAGCAGCCCCTGAGGCGGCACGGCGGCGCAGGCGGTATAAAGCTGCAGCTTACCCACCGGAATGGGCGCGCCGTTGGCGCCGATGTCGCCCAGCCCTAAGATGCGGCCACCAGATGTGACGCAGATAAAGCGCACCTCTTTTTGCGGCCAGTTACGCAAAACTTCTTTCAGTCGGCCTTTCATTTGCCGGGTCAGATACATGCCTTTGGGACGTCGATAGATATGGCCATATTTTCGGCAGGCGTCGGCGATAGTCGGATCGTAAACCAGCGGGATAAAAGTAACCGGATCGGACATCAGCGTGGCGTAAAACAGCGTTTCGTTGCGGTCAGCCAGCTCCTGCAAATAGATATACTTCTCAATATCGTCGGGTTTGTTGTCCAGATGTTCCAGCACACGCTGCATTTGCGTTGCCAGCGAATCCACCGCAGGCGGCAGCAGCCCTTCAAGATGCGCGTCCGCTCTTTCCTGCTGGCTGAAAGCGGTATCTTTATTCTGCGTGGCGGAAGCCAACAGGCGGTAGTCTGGTCTGGTCATCACATTCCCTTACTGGTCGCAATACATCAATTCGGTAAGCCTGGCTGAAAGCGCTTAAGGTTGCTGGAGGGAAAATGTAACAAAATCAAAGAGGATAAGCGGTAAGGGCAAAAAAAAACCTCGCCTTGGCGAGGTCAGGAACCTACTTAATATAGCTGCGGATAGCCTCAGCAATGGCTTTGTTCGGCCCGCGGTGATCCTCGCGCTGTTCCGTATCATCGGCCACTTTTTGCAGGTATTTATTCAGCTTGCCGCCGGTCGGCACGTTGCCATAGGCAATCAGCATCTGCACGATCTGCCTGAGCGCAAGCAGCTCGACGGTAAGACGTTCAACAACAGGATCTTTATCTGGCATCAGGGGGGACTCCGGTACGGTTTTCCAGTGACTTTATGGTGATTTTACGGCGGGCGCGTAAAAACCAATCAGTGGAATACCGCAGAATAACGGCGTCAAATCCCGGCGGTGCAGGCGTCAGGAAAGATAAAGCACCGCGCCAGGCACCTGTAGCAGGGTGTAAAGCTCCGCAGAGGAAGGGTCAGCAAGCTCCTGCTGTAGCTGCGGTGAACGGTAGCGCATCACATGGATTTTCTTCAGCTGATGCCAGACCAGGATAGCGGAAACCGTCAGCGAGCAGGTATGGTCGCTTTGCAGACAGAGCAGCGTGTAATGCCACTCCTCATCCAGCTCGTTGGAAAAAAACTGTACGCTTTCCGGCGGCAGCAGCGCGCGCAGATCCGGCAGCAGAAACTGGCTGACGTCCCGGGTAAGACGCAGGGTAAAAGTGGCGGTTCGCATAGAGCATTCCTTGTCGTTAGTCGGCCGTTGCAGGCGCTGAGGCGAGTATCAATCCCAATCCTTTGGCGTTAATCGTTAACTCAGTGAGCGGTGATTGACGTACAACACCTTAAACTATAGCGCTTACTATTGTTATCTGACTGATAATGAGACGCAATGGGATCCATCTGAACAGAGGTGATAATGAGAAAGAATTTATTGTTTATCTGTGCCTTATTGGCAACCGGCTGTGCGCAGAATGCCAGTAAACCAACCTCGTTGAACATGAAAAACCCGGCGGCGGCCTGGTGCGTTGAGCAGGGCGGTACATCAGAGATCGTGAAAACGGCGCAGGGCCAGAGAGGCTACTGCACGCTGCCTGGCGGCGAGCGCATCGACGAGTGGCAGCTTTATCGGCGGGATCATAAATAAAGGCGTGCTCAACAAAGAAATGCCGGTAGTAAAGGGAATAACTTTATGTGCCGGCATTGCTGTACAACGCGGTTTATCTGTCTTGTAAACTTATAAAGGTACGTTTTTTGCTATGCCGTAGCTGATTGAGTATTTTAAGGCAAAGCTGCAATGTATTTTTGAAGTCTGGTTGCGTATGAGTGAGTATTCGCATCAACGCCTGCAGGCTCGTCATCCTTCGCCACCGACAATCTTACGCTGGCCGTGGGTCTACACAGTCGGATTTGTACAGGCTGACTGACGTTATTGTTTTGATAAAAATAAATGAGCCTCGTTCAAGTGAATAATAAA
The DNA here is from genome assembly GCF_051400835.1 of Erwinia artemisiae. Classification (NCBI taxonomy): domain Bacteria; kingdom Pseudomonadati; phylum Pseudomonadota; class Gammaproteobacteria; order Enterobacterales; family Erwiniaceae; genus Erwinia; species Erwinia artemisiae. Next base: position 39,323 of record NZ_JBLFFM010000004.1, read on the forward strand.
AAGGTATGAAATTCTGTATATTTCATCAGTTTTGTACATGCTCAGTCACGTCCTGGCTCTCATTTTTGATAAAAATACAAAATCAAAAATTCACGTGATTGAAGGAGGTTTTATACGGTTTTATCCCTAAGTTAAATTGATCTTTTGTTGCACACCCTTATTCCATAGGGTCTGAAGGGGTTATGCAATAAAGTTCATACAAATCATAAAGATGATCTAATTTTGTTAAACCTTTTCGATGTAATATTTAGTTACATTATTTTGTTTTTAGTCATGCGCAAACATTCTTACACTCCGGCTATAAGGTCTTGTCCGAAAATCTTCGATTTCAGATAAAAGCCCAAAAAATATAGTGTCGATATGCTGGTGAATGGAATGCGCTCGCTTTTAATTCCGGGGTGTTGATTCTTGTCGGATGACGAGAACCGGGATGTTGTTCTGGCAGGGTTTGCCTTTTTTGTTAATTTCTCACTGGTATTGACCGTTTCTATAATTTCATAGAACAGGGACAGCCATGTCTGACTCTTCCTTTCAGTGCGAAATACCCAAGGCACGTATTAATTTAAAACTTGATTTGCATACGGGTGGAGCGAGCAAGAAAACTAAGCTCCCCCTGAAATTACTGGTTGCGGGCGATTTCAGCAACGGCCGGGAGTCTGCACCACTATCTGAGCGCAAAAAAGTTAATCTGAACAAAAATAACTTTGACTCAGTTCTTTCTGAATATTCCCCAAAAATAAATCTGACCGTTAAAAATACGCTTGCCGGTGACGGTTGCGAAGACAACGTCAGTCTGACATTCCGGAGCATAAATGAATTCTCCCCGGAGCAGGTTTCCCGACAAATCCCGCAGCGGTACGCGACTGGATGCGTGACACCGGCGATGTGCCGGAAAGCTGTTTTGCGGTGCAGGGCTATAGCGCAAGCCGTCCGATCGCAACCAATGACGCCCCGAAGGGCCGTGCACTCAACCGCCGTGTCGAAATCAGTCTGGTACCGCAGGCCAACGCCTGTCAGATATCGGGCAAAACCCTGGCGTCATCGCAGGATGATGACGCATCACAACACAATGGAGAGTAATTTCATGGCAATTCCTGTTTATCTTTGGCTGAAAGACGACGGTGGTGCGGCCATTAAAGGGTCTGTGGACGTTCAGGATCGTGACGGTAGCATCGAAGTGGTGGCGCAGGAGCATAACCTGTACATCCCGACCAACAATAACACCGGCAAGCTGACCGGTACCCGTATCCACACTCCGTTCCTGTTCACCAAGGAAATCGACTCGTCCAGCCCGTATCTGTACAAGGCGGTGACCACCGGTCAGACCCTGAAATCTGCGGAATTCAAGTGGTACAAAATCAACAACTCGGGCCAGGAAGTGGAGTACTTCAACACCAAACTGGAAAACGTGAAAGTGGTGAAAGTAAACCCGGTGATGCACGACATCAAGGATCCTGCTTACGAGAAGCATAACCACCTTGAGCAGATCGAGCTGCGTTACGAAAAAATCACCTGGACCTACAAAGACGGCAACATCATTCATTCCGACTCCTGGAACGAACGCGCCACCGCCTGATTACGCGTCATATTTCGCGCCGCAGGTGCGTTGGCTCGCTCCGGTCATACAGTTATCTATGTTCCCGGAGACTTACGAACTTGCCGCCTTCCTGCGACACGAACTCTTTAGCGTAATCCTCGTTTTTAAGCGGAGGGGATAACCTTTCTGCTGTTTTGCTGAACGTCTGCAGTACGCGGGCTTTCAGCAAAGAAACCGACAAACTGTCTGCCAGCCTGACCTTGTGCGCTTTGGTCCCCTGAACAAAGGGAAACAGCGAGGGGCGGTAGCGTGACCAGGAACCGATAAAGAGAGAATCTCATGGAAAACCCGGCAAGCCTTCTTCGACGTCTTAATCCCTACTGCGCCCGTGCGATGGAAGGGACTGCCTCCCTGTGTCAAACCCGCACCCATGCAGAAATCCTGCCGGAGCACTGGCTGCTGACGCTGCCCGAACAGGGGGAAGACCATCAGAGGGTGGACATTCTTTCCCTTCGTCGTAAGAACAACCCGATCCTGGTTGGCGAGCCTGGCGTGGGTAAAACCGCGCTGACCGCCGCCTGCCTGCTGCCGGATACCGGCGCACGCAACGTCAACAGTCTGCTCAATCAACAAATTCTGCCGGTGCTGAGTCAGCAGTTGCTGACCCACATGGCTGCAAAACAGAAACCTCGGTCGTACGCCTTAGCCCGAGTGAGAAAGAGGGTATCGGACTGGAGTTTGGCCGTACACAAGGAGTGAACGTATGAGCATCAACTTGCCGATAAGATTCAGCCATAACCACCATCAGCTGGCGGTAAAAGAGTGCAGTTCGGAGCTTGATGTGCTGGCGTTTGAAGGTGATGAAGCCCTGAGCACGCCGTTCAGCTACCGTATTGAATTTACCAGCGGTAACCATGCCATCAGCAAAGAAATGATGCTGATGAAAGCCTCCTCCCTGACGCTGCAGGCCCCGGTTGACCGGGGTTACGGTATTAAAGTGCAGCAGCCAGTGCGGGTAATTCAGGGCGTGGTTACGGGCTTTGAACGTCTCAGTACCTCAAAAGATGAGACGCATTATGCCCTGACGCTCCGGCCACGCCTGGCCCTACTTGACCGTTCGCACCAGAACGCCATTTACCAGGACATGTCGGTGCCACAAATCGTGGAAAAAGTCCTGCGCAAGCGTCACAACATGCGCGGTCAGGATTTTCTGTTCTCGCTAAGTCGTGAATACCCGCAGCGTGAACAGGTGATGCAGTACGGTGAAGACGACCTGCACTTCATCACCCGCCTGTTGGGTGAGGTGGGTATCTGGTTCCGCTTTACCACTGATACGCGTCTCAACATCGACGTCGTGGAGTTTTACGACGGTCAGCAGGGGTATGAAAAAGGCCTGACGCTGCCATCGGTTCCGCCATCAGGACAGCATTCGGAGGGCGTGGACCCGGTCTGGGGCATGGAGAGCCACCATAACGTGGTACAGAAGCAGGTCAGCACCCGTGATTACAACTACCGTCAGGCCACGGATGACATGAATACCCAGGTCGATGCCACCCGCGGGGATGCCACCACCTACGGTGAGGCCTATCACTATGCGGATAACTATCTGACGGCGGGTGATACCCATGACCACAATCCGGCACCGGAGTCCGGGGTGTTTTATGCCCGCATTCGTCATGAGCGCTACCTGAATGGCCAGACGCAGACCCATGCCATCACCAGCTGCCCGACGCTCTCTCCGGGGCAGGTTCTGAAAGTCACCGGCGGGTACGAAGTGGCCGACGTGTTTGCTCATGGCGTGGTCATCACGGCGATGCACAGCCATGCGCGGCGTGATGCGGACTTCGGCGTCAGGTTTGACGGTATCCCGGACAGCACCGACTTTTGTTATCGTCCTGAGCCCGGTTCACGCCCGGTGATGGCCGGCACATTACCGGCCCGCGTCACCAGCACCATCGAAAATGACACCTACGGCCATATCGATAAAGACGGCCGCTATCGCGTCAACATGCTGTTTGACCGTGATAACCGGGAGACCGGGTTCGAGAGCCTGTGGGTCCGGCAGTCACGTCCCTATGCCGGCGATACTTACGGCCTGCACCTGCCGCTGCTGGCGGGCACCGAAGTGGCGATTGGCTTTGAGGACGGTAACCCGGACCGGCCGTACATCTCCGGCGTGCTGCACGACTCGGCCCACGGCGACCATGTCACTATCCGAAACTACAAACGTAACGTCCTGCGCACCCCGGCGAACAACAAAATCCGCCTCGATGACAGTCGTGATCAGGAGCATATCAAGGTCTCCACCGAGTACGGCGGCAAGAGTCAGCTGAATCTGGGACATTTAGTGGATGCTGAGAAGCAGAAGCGCGGTGAGGGTTTTGAGCTCAGAACCGACAGCTGGGGAGCCATCCGGGCACAGAAAGGGATGTTCATCAGCGCTGATGGCCAGACGAAAGCGCAGGGCCAGGTGCTGGAGATGCAGCCGGCGGTCAGCAATCTGGGTAACGCCCGGGAGCAGATGACATCCATCTCCGATGACGCGCAGAAGGCGACCGCGAACCCGGCCGATCTCCAGGCGCAGGTCACGCTGCTGGAACAGCAGCTGACGGACCTCAAAAAATCGGTGCTGCTGCTCAGCGCGCCGGAGGGTATGGCGATGACTAGTGGACAACATCTGCAGATGTCTGCTGGCCAAAACCTGATAGCCACTGCCGGTAAAAATGCAGACGTCAGCGTGGTGAAAAATCTGTTCATCGGAGTGGGTAATACCCTGAGCGTGTTTGTTCGGAAGCTGGGGATCAAGCTCATCGCGAATCAGGGGCCGGTAAAAATACAGGCGCAGAATGATTTGATGGAACTGGTGGCGCGTGGGGAACTCAATATTACCAGCACTGAGGATGAGATCCACATTACGGCAAATAAGCGTGTGGTGATCAATGGCGGCGGAAGTTATATCAACCTGGATGCCAACGGCATCGAATCTGCCACGTTGGGTGAGTACCGGACAAAAGCCGGGTTCTACGGGCGCAAAGAAAAGGCTAATAACCCCGAACAATTCCCGAGCATTGCCCTGGAAACCACCGGGCCTTCCCGCAAATTCAGCTTTTCCTGACATGGAGTCATAACATGATTATCAGCCCGCCATTCCTGAAAGCGAAAAATGCCCATGAAACCGATGCAGCATGGATTGAAAGAGTGATGACCGTAGTTGACCGCCGCGATTACCCGGTCAATGGCCATGGCTCATGGCATGGCGGGATCCACATAGCCCATACTGATGGCGGCAGGCCTTTTGAGAGTGTAAGAGCTGTTGCGGATGGATCGTGGTTTCCGTGCGTAAAAGTTCAGGCATCGATAAACGAGATAAGGCACCGCTGAACCTCAATGTGGATCAACCCAATGTCAAAGGCAGTGACGATGGCTACGTGCTGCTAAAGCACGAAACGGAGATCGGCAGTGGTGAGGGGGCTAAAGTGGTCTTTTATTCGCTTTACATGCACCTGAAGTCGCTTGAATCAACAGTGAAAATCGGAGAGAAGGTGTACCGGAAAGATCCGCTTGGTACCTCCGGGATGGTCGATGCGGTCAATGCCTTCCATTTCCAGATTTTCTGTGATGACGACAACATCAGCAAACTGACGGGCAGGAAGAGCCGCGAACTGGACGTGTCGAAAGATGGCCGAACCGATGCCGTTTATGGTGATATTCACTTTTATCTGCCACCGCAGACAAAGTTTTATGACAGGGCACCCGCAAATAACAGTACCTCCATAACCGGGCTTTCTGAGCTGTATACCAGCAGTGCGCCTCTGTATGTCAGCATGACTCTGGCCCAGGGCAGCTGCACTATGGTAACGCGGCAGAAAAATACGCAGGTTGACGGGAAATATGATCTGCTGGGCGAGCCACTGGTGAATGCTGATGGCAAAGACTACGAATACAATCTTTATAAAACCGCGATGCGGAATTATAAGGAGAGCCCAAGTGCCGGATTTGAGTTGCTTCGTTTTGGGCGGGTAATCAATACCGAGCATGAAACGCTGGTGCCGGCAGATGCGCCATTATGGATGACGGTCAGTTATCCGGGTGGAGCTGGCGTGGTAAATCTTGCCGCTCCCGGTATTAAAAAGTTTAGCGATGCCGATTTCCCTCACTGGACGGGATGGCTGCTGGTTGATGACGATAGTGACAGCGACAGCCAGTGTAATTCAGCCGTTATCAAGAAACTTCAGGAAGATGGTGAGTTCGATAACCAGTGTGGGAAGCTAATCTGCCATTTCCCGTTTGAATGGGAAAAAAGTACGATCGGCACCCGTTTTTCATGGCTGAAAACGGGAAGTGAAGAGCATGATCCGATGACGGATGAAGATTATGCAAAATTCAAGGCTCATGCCGAAGCGTTGTGCTTTGAATCAGCATTCAGTAGCGGAAGCCTTTGGCACTTCAATCCCACTAAACTTATAAATAATTTGAGAAGGTGCGGCTGGCTTAGCCATGAAGAAATTTCCTCCATGATTCCAAGGAAATATTATGAAGGCTACCCCAGTAAGCCAGTTAATGTAACAGTTCCATGGGCTACATCGTTTGGTCGGTGGGAAAAGTATGTGAAAGACTTTAACAATACATGTAATAAGTACAATATAATATCCCCACTAAGGCGTTCTGCATTTTTAGGACAGATTTATATTGAGACTGGGATGCTCAGGACAATGACTGAAGGTGGAAAGGGGCAGAAAAATAGCAAAGGTAAGTTTGTATCCCCAGCGGCTAAGTATTATCAGCCATTTTATGGCAGAGGCTTCATGCAGCTAACCTGGCCGCAAAATTTCGATGACTATAGAAAATTTAGAACGAAAGAGAAGTTACCTGATGAAACTTCAGGGTATTCTTACGATGATAGTCGAATAACAAATGTAAGTGAACATTATTGGGCGGATCCAAGAAAAACGGTTATAGATAAGAAAACCCATGAAAAGCTTACCGTCATTGATGGTACACTTTTAAAAAAATGGCATCCACGTTACGACCCTAAAATTATTGCTGAAGATTCATTCTGTGCAACTGATAGCGCTGGTTTTTACTGGGTGTCAAAACATCACAGCCATGAGGTGAATATTAACAGGGTACCTGATAATGGGATTACTTCAGAGTCAATCGGTAGATGTTCGGTTCTAGTTAATGGTGGTGGATATGGGTATTTTGAACGACAGGCCTATACACGGTATGCGTTCTACTACTTAAATGATGCAGTAATAACAGATACCAAAGAAACAGTTGACGTGCAAAAAGGTCGTAGTACTGTGAAAATTACTGTTGATTATACGAAGCAGTGTAAGTGAGGTCTGGAGTAATGATGAAAAATACATTTTTATTTTTGAGCTTAGTTAGTGTTGTCAATTTTTATTCATCAGGTGTACTTGCGAATACCGCGGATGTTTCATCTGCAGTCAAAAGTTATACTTTCAAAGAAGGGGAACCTTACGGTCTCTCTCAAGTATATCAAATTAATGTCCCTGAATCAGGGTTTCCCCCTTACTATGTTTTTCTTAAATTAGGTGTTGAAAATGCATATCCCTTTGTTTTTAACCGTGAGGGTGTACCAGGAAAAGATGAGCCTTATAGTCGATGTAATTTAGTGCTCAAAAATAATGATCAATATCTTATACCAGATAGGACATATAAGTCAGGATATGCAGAAGATTCTGAACTGTGTCTCGGCATAGAAAAACTGAGGATCGTTCATGGTAGTAAAGATATTAAATGGTTTGTGACTGATGCTATATATCAATCAGAAAATGGCACACCAGAAAAAACAGAAGAGATCTATTTTTATTCAGGTGGCGTTTTTTGTTTCTCAGAAGGCACGAGCGTAAAGCTAGCAGCGAATAAAATTTCAATGAAAGATCTGAAAAACCTTACATTAGATAAGAAAGACTTCAAAGAATGCGCAAGGTAAAATGCTGAGAGGGGACTCTACCTCTTTTGTTTTTCACCAACTAAAGTGGGATGTTTACAATAAACTAGCATTAATAATAGTTGAATGCGAAAACGTTGTTTATTGCTCTTCGGGGAGGGTGAGTATGAATTTTAAAAATTTAGGTTTACTTTTATGCTTAATTATTTCTTTGTCAACCTATGCAGGAAGCCATTTGAAAAAATCATGTGGAGTGTTGATCAACTCTGGAGGCGATACGTTTTTATTTTATGACAGGAATGGTGTTAAAGAATTCGAAACAAAAAAGAAAGACAGGCGGTTAATGTCAAAGAAATACTCATGTGCATGTATGTCTTATAAATCTGAGAGTGAAGAATACATTCGTGGGATATCAAAAATTGAATTTGTAAAAGAAAAAAATTGCTCAGAGCAGAAATAAATAGGAAAGATTTATGTTTCAGAAGTTGACAGTACTGGTCAAGGTATACCTCCGGCAAATATAGATAATGATAAAGCCAATAAATTATATTTGGGCTACGATAATGCACCTCGCTTAGAAAATAAATTTTTCTTCTATAAAGGTGATATCACTACTATTTATACTTTTGAAAAATATGGGTTTACATTTGCAAAATTTGGAGTGTGCTCGCTTGATGGTAAGACTATGAAATGTCGGAGATATTATGAGGAAGGTATCGAGAAAGGCCTTATTAGTGAAGAGATTAATTATGCTTATGTAAAAGGGAGTTATGTCGAGGAAGGTCTTCATGTTCTTTATGATCAAAATGGTGATGTTGCATTTATTGAGATTAAAAATAGAGATTATAAAAAAGATAAGGTGCTCTTTGATAGATATCCTGAGAGAACCAAACGATCTTTCTATTTTAGCTGAATTTTAGAAATTTTGAAGTGTGAGAGTATAAATGCCGTATTCCCTTAAACATCTTCCTGAATGTTATCTTCGACCAGTTCCACCAAAAGCATCTCGTTGGTTTGCTGTCCTGGTTGCGATGTTGGTCATTAGCGTGATCCTTATGCGGATATTCGGACGATACATCGATAATAGCCACTTCTGGATGTTTGCCATTGGCACGCCATTCGTTGTGTGGATTGTAACTTTCGGTTTTCGTATGTGGATCTGGTCATTACAGGACAGTAAAGCGAATGGTTTTGACCAGCGTCGGGAGCAATGGATCCTGAGTGAGACCCGTAGGGCTCGTCGTGCGCTTCAAGTGTTGAATACGACATTTATTACAGCCCATCAGGAAGACGAACAGCGTTATGTCGCTGTTGATATGCTTAATAATAACAGCATTATCATTTCGCAGTCGGACTGGAAAGGCGAAAAAAGCATGAGGCTGAGCCGTATTACGGCAGAACCAGAAGATACCCCTGGATTGGTCATCTCACGTCTGTTCTCTGAACTCATTGCTGATCTTCCAGTTCACCAGTTTCCGGAGAACGCTTCGCTTGTTGTCATCCTCGATATCTCGTCATCTCTGTCATTCCCTGCTGTCAGAGATATCTGGCAGGAAGCCTGGCAGGAGAGTGGCCTAACCTGCGCTGTTGAATATGTAGATAGCAATGGGCTGGAGGTAGTCAACCACTGGCTGGATCACCGCATTAAAGATAAAGCCATGTTATTGATTGTTGGCCTCCAGATTGACCCGGTTGTTTCAAACAATACTGCTGAAGCAGCCGTTGCTCTGCTTCTTGGCAACCGCCTGACCCAGGAGGCGCTCGAGCCTCTCGCGTTGCTGCACCGGCCGGATCCTGCTCCATCAGGTGAACTGCGCGAGGGGATGAACATGGCCGCCTGGAACGTCCCGCTCAAAGAAAATATCGTGAAAAATTTATGGCTTGCCGGTCTGACGGGTAAGCAGCGCGCAGAGGTTATCGAGTGCCAGAATGCTCACCCTGCGCAGTCTGTAGAGGACGAAGCCGTCATTTCGCTCGATATATCCATGGGACATGCCGGAGCCGCAGCACCCTGGCTGGCTATCGCTGCCGCCACTGAAATCGCCCGACAAACTCAGTCACCACAGATGATTATCTGCGGAGATACCACACAGAATGTGCTGTGGAGCACGCTCATTACCCCGATTGCTTCCCGACAGGAGATGGATCCGTGAAGCTACCTTTAGCACCGAAGACTACGGAAGGCCGCTATCTTGCTGTCGCATTGATTTTCTTTTTGCTGTTAGCCGTTATGACGTTCATGGTCTGGAAGCATCCGGATATTGCCGGGATTGAAGACGGTAGTCAGCAGCAAATTTACTGGCTTATCGCTGGCGGATGTATTTCAGGCTGTGCCCTAATCGTATCAGTGGTGCTTCTGGCGGCAGTACGTAGTGCCGGTAAGCAGGAGTTTAATGCGCTTGTCGACAATACCAACGGTGATGATGAGAAAAAGAAACGGGAAAATGATAAAGCGCCTGTTCATCCTGCGGTGACCATGTGTGACAGGATTCGGGGGCATCTCCGCTCCCGTATTGGCCTTTACTGGCGCCATAAAACCCGCCTGTTGCTGATTACCGGTGACGAAGCTGCGATTGAACAGCTGGTACCCGGGCTGCAACAGCAGCAGTGGCTTGAAGGCAACCGTACCGTGCTGATTTACGGCGGGAGCCTGACTACTGAACCGGACAAGGAAAAATACACCGCGCTACGCAAACTGCGTCGCGGACGGCCACTGGACGGTATTGTTCGAGTGATGCCACAGTCGTTTAACCTGACACCACAGATAAGCGATAACGATTTGCGCGCACTGGAAAAAATCAGCGAATTACTGCGCTATTCCGCCCCGGTCTGGCTGTGGCAGCTGTGCGACAGCAAGTGGTCGCAGGCAAAACGCACTGAACAGACGGTAGGTGCCAGTTTCCCGCTGCGTGCTAAGCCTGACGAAATTACCCGCCAGCTTGAGCTGATGCTTCCGGCCCTGCGAACGCAGGGGATGAGTCAGGTCGCTGAGAACAACGGCCACGACTTCCTGCTGCGCCTGGGCCAGCACCTCAAAGACGGCGGTATCGCCCGCTGGACTCAGCAACTGGTGCCATGGCTGGCAGCCTCCCAACAGCGCGTTCCGCTGCGTGGCCTGATGTTTAGCCTGCCGGAGAATAAACCCGCCGCTATCGCAGGAGAAACAGCCGGTGCTGCAGCTGCCAACGCTGAGAAATATATCCCGGAATCACAACGTCATGCGCTGACCCTGCCGGTGACCTGGCAGGGGATCGTTGATGACTGTACCCGCGTGCGTGGCCGCCGTGTCGGTATGGCGCGGGAACAGACGCTGGCCTGGACACTGATGGCCATTATCGGTGTCTGGGGGGCGGGGACGCTGCTGTCGTTTGCGGTCAACCGTCTGCAGATTGTCTCTGTGGCGCAGCAGGCGCATGCTCTGGTGGAGCATTCTTCCGTATCGGATTACCAGCTGACGGCTCTGCATATGCTGCGTAATGACGCCGGCCGCCTGCAGCACCATATTGAGGATGGTGCCCCTTGGTACCAGCGCTTCGGTCTTGACCATAACCAGCAACTGCTCGATGCGTTGCTGCCCTGGTACGGTGTGGCAAACAACCGCCTGATACGTGACCCGGCGAACGAGGCGCTTACGCAGAAGCTCAGCGCGCTGGCAGGCTCTGTACCCGGCAGCGACCAGCGGGCACAGCTGGCGAAGCCGGGCTATGACCAATTGAAAGCCTGGTTAATGATGGCCCGTCCGGATAAAGTCGACGGCGCGTATTACGCCCAGACCATGAAAGTCGTGCAGCCGACGCGGATGGGCATTTCAACCGGCCTTTGGCAAAGCCTGTCGCCGGACTTGTGGGCCTTCTACATCACCGAACTGCCTGAGCAACCACAGTGGAAAATCAGGCCGGATGCGCAGCTGGTGAGTCAGAGCCGCCAGGTGCTGTTGCAGCAAATTGGACGGCGTAACGCCGAAAGCACCCTGTATGAGAACATGCTCAAATCGGTACGTCGTAACTTTGCCGATGTGTCTCTGGAAGACATGACCAGCGGTACCGATACGCGGCGACTGTTCACCACCGAGGAAGTGGTGCCAGGCATGTTTACCCGCCAGGCGTGGGAAGGGGGCATCCAGCAGGCAATTGAAAAGGCCGCAAATTCCCGCCGGGATGAAATTGACTGGGTGTTGAGCGATTCTCATAAGGCCATATCAGCTGACCTGTCACCGGAAGCCCTGAAGGCGCGTCTGACGCAACGCTACTTCACCGACTTTGCCGGCAGCTGGCTGAGCTTCCTCAACAGCCTGCGACTTAACCAGGCAAACAACATTGCTGACGTTACCGACCAGCTGACGCTGATGAGTGATGTCCGGCAGTCGCCACTGATTGCCCTGATGAATACCCTCGCCTGGCAGGGGCAGACCGGCCAGCAAAGCGAAAGTCTTTCGGATTCCATCATCAAATCGGCTAAAGATCTCGTAGGCGGAAAAGATAAACCCGCGATTGAGCAGTCTGCGTCAGGGCCGCAGGGGCCGCTGGATGAAACCTTTGGTCCACTGCTTCAGCTTCTGGGTAAAAACAAAGGCAGTAACGTCATGTCGGCTGACACCTCCCTGAGCCTGCAGACGTATCTGACCCGTATCACCCGCGTGCGTCTGCGACTGCAACAGGTGGCCAGCGCCTCAGATCCGCAGGCGATGATGCAGATCCTGGCGCAGACCGTATTCCAGGGCAAAAGCGTGGATCTGACAGACACTCAGCAATACGGCAGTCTGATTTCGGCAAGCCTTGGCGAAGAGTGGAGTGGTTTTGGCAACACGATGTTTGTGCAGCCGCTGACCCAGGCCTGGGAGACTGTGCTTCAGCCGTCGGCAGCCAGTCTGAATGATAAATGGAGCCGCTCGGTTGTCGCGAACTGGCAAACTGCTTTTGACGGGCGTTTCCCGTTTGCGGCCAGCAAAAGTGATGCTTCTTTACCCATGATGGCTGAATTTGTGCGTAAGGACAGCGGACGTATAGAGCGCTTCCTGACCACGGAACTCAGCGGTGTGTTGCACAAAGAGGGCAGCCAGTGGGTACCGGATAAGGTCAACAGCCAGGGGCTTACCTTTAACCCCGCCTTCCTGCGGGCCATTAACCAGCTGAGCCAGCTGTCAGACATTCTGTTCACCGATGGCAGTCAGGGCATCCGCTTTGAGCTGCAGGCGCGTCCTGTACCACAGGTGGTGGAAACTCAGCTGACCATTGATGGACAAAAACTACATTACTTCAACCAGATGGCCGACTGGCAAAGCTTCCGCTGGCCGGGAGACACTTACAAGCCGGGGACTATGCTGACCTGGATCACGGTCAATGCCGGAACGCGTCTGTTCGGGGATTACAGCGGGGCCTGGGGCTTTATTCGCTGGCTGGATCAGGGCAAGCGCCAGCAGCTTAACCGTAGCCAGTGGATGATGAGTTTCACCGCGCCAGATGGTCGCACGCTGCAGTGGGTACTGCGTTCACAACTTGGAAAAGGTCCGCTGGCGCTACTGGATCTGCACGGTTTCACGTTACCGGATCAGATATTCAGTGTCGACAGCGCGGCTACCGCTCAGGCGCTGATGGCCAACACCGGAAACAGTGACATGGATGAAGTCGAATAATAAGCACTCTGCAAAATCTGGTCGCCGCCTGTCAGACTAACGACAGCAACAGGCACACGCACGGAAAGCTGGCAGCCCTGGCTTGCTGCGGTAAGTGCCACCAGTCCGACCGGAGAAGACCCATGCTCAAATGCCTCTATCTGCAGCAGAGCTGGTTGGAGATTCTGGAGCAGGCGGACAGCACTTTCTCGCGTGGCGCCAATCACCTCTGGCTGGATTTGCAGTGGTATATCCATCAGACGATATTCTGGCCCTTGAGCCGGAAGCGCTGGAGAAAGCAGACAGCGAAGGCCTGGATGCCACGCTCCACTGGCTGCAGACCCGGCCAGGAACCGACTCTATAAGAGACAAATGGCTGCTGCGTCTGCTGATAGCCCGTGTGGCCGAGCAAAAGGGCAAAAATGAACTGGCCCTGCATCTGTTGGATGAACTCGACAGCGCCGCACAGTCAATCACCCTCACGCAGTGGACACAGGCACTGCTATTTGAAGTGAAATTGCGTCGCCTCAGACTGCTGTGCATGAAAGCCACACGCAGTAAAACCGATAAATCACAGCTTCAGCCGGAGATGGACCAGCTTCTGTCCGGTCTGATTGCGCTCGATCCGGCAAGCAGTGCGGTGCTTTGCGGATAACCCGGACAGAATTCAGCTAAAGGGAAAAATATGGCAGCAGAAGGCTTTTATCTGGTGCAGGGCGACAAAACGACCTGCGGAGGGAAAATCATCACGGGCGCAGAGGATCACACGCTGTTTGATAAACCTGTAGCCCGGGAACAGGACAGCGTGACCTGCGGTAAACATGCCGGGCTTTTCAGGATAGCCGGTGGCATTGACAACGATACCATTCACGACAGGCGGATGGCCGGAACCCTCGACAGCTACAGCACCTGCCCCTGTAAGGCGAAGTTTATTCCGTCGATGATGGATGATACGTACGAGAAGAGTAGCGGAGCTTCCGCTGCAGAACCAGCAGCAGGTTTTGCAACACCTGTGCAAACTTCGCCAGAATTGCCGAGTTATCTGACCGGTAAGCAAAAGCCAACTGGATTTGTACCTGATTATCCAGTTTTACGAAATACTCATGATTTTCCCGATGGTAATTTGAGGGCTATGCTAAGGCAAAGTAATCAGGATGTGATGCTGCTCACTCTTCCAGAAGCTTTCGAAATATTGTCCTCGTGGGGGGCATGGAAACACGGATGGGTAGCAATAACAGAAAGTGACCCCGGACAAATAGTTGTTAATTATGGAACCAATATCAAGGATGTTGTGACTGCATCTATGTTGATCAACCAATTGGGAAGCTTCAGCATAAAAGCAACAACATATGTAAACCGCAACGGTACAGAACTGATAAAAATAAGTGGTTATCCTGGTGTAAGGAAGATATTGAATGCGCCTGTGTTTGCGGCTAAAAATCCAAAGATTGTTGATTTGGGAATTGGTAAATATGGGTTTGCAAAATCTGTTGTTGAAGGAGCACGGCTGACATTTTATGTTGCAGCCGCTTACAGGACTCTTGATTTCATTTTGAACGATGAGAAATCTTTAGCTGAATTTATAGGATCTCTGGCTACTGATGTAATGAAAATCGGTATTGTATCAGTAGTCACATTTGTTGTTGGAAGTGTCGTAGTAACCCCGTTGATTGCATTTAACCTTGTAATAGTCATTGGCGTTGGATTTTTTGCTGCCTGGGGTTTAAATAAGCTGGACCAGAAGTTTAGTGTGACAGACAAAGTAGTTGAGTACATTGATGCGGCTCAACAAGAATTTGCTGAAAAAGCCAGAGAAATGGAAGATGGTTTTTGGGACTTAGGTGCTATGTTTGCAGAGAAGATGTTAATTAAAGGCAAGAAAATTATAGAGTCAGAAATTAGAGGGTTTTTGAGAAACTCAATTGACGATATTACAAAGAGGATATACTAACATATGACGAAAAAAATCAATGCTTTTTTTTCAATTCTTATATTGTTGGTTGTTTCTATCCTGTCGTTTTATTTTTGGTTGAGCGAGGTCTTTGATTTCCTCAAGTTTAATGATGAAATTATTTTTTCGTGGATGTCATTAAGTCTTATATCAATACCAATTATGTTTGTGTTTCCTTTATACTGGTTTTACCTTTCGCTCCGATATGAGCAAGAATACGCACTTAAAAAAGTGAATAAAATTATGCCGCATTTCAAGTGTATGTGTGTGTTTGCTTTTGCTTTGTCATGTACTATTTCGTTTGGCTATTTGTCAGCACTTAAAAGCAAAGGTTACATTCTTTGCTCAGGAGTGCCATCTGGATGGACACCCGGAACGGCCAGAAAGTATGTGGTCGATAAAAAATTATGCTTCAGTTCGGGTAGGCAGCATGAAAGATAGAATTCGTGAATTTTTCGCTATAGTGATCATTCTTGGGTCGTGAGCTCTGAGCTTTTATCTTGGAAAAGGTATATTTAAAGAATATTCCAGCTTTGGTGATGAAATTTTTTTTTCATGGTTAACCGTTGCTTTGGTTGCGTTGCCTTTCGTGATGCTATTCCCACTGGCCTATTTTATTCTGGCTCTCTTCAGGGGAAAAGAGTTTGCTTTCAAGAAGATGGATTACTATATCGTTTATTTAAAATGGGGTTGCATTGCTATCGTAATACTGGGTCTGTTGTACTCCATTCTCTATCCCAAAGAGCTGATTAGCAGAGGATATGTACGCTGCAATGGAATTCCATCGGGCTGGATGCCAGGCACAACCACTTGTTATGTAAAAGAAATATTCTCCTGTAAACCATATTGATGAGCGACCTTTTTTATTTGAAGTCGCCTGTCGGTTTTTGGAATTCCCTTAATCGCTCATCACGCAGTAATTAACTAAACAGAAACTATTATGGATGATTTAACCCTGCGTTATTACGACGCCGAAATGCGCTACCTGCTGGAAGCCGGTGAAGAGTTTGCTCGTGCTCACCCCGAGCAGGCGGCAATGCTCAATCTTGATAAAGCGGGTGCGCGTGACCCGTACGTGGAGCGCCTGTTTGAAGGCTTTGCCTTTCTGATGGGACGACTACGTGAGAAGCTCGATGATGACCTGCCGGAACTGACCGAAGGGCTGGTCAGCCTGCTGTGGCCGCATTATCTGCGCACCATTCCGTCAATGTCGGTGGTGGAGTTCACTCCTGACTGGCGCGAAATGAAAGAGCAGATGCGCATTGACAAAGGTTTCGAGGTGAACTCGCGGCCGATCGGGGAGAAAGGCACACGCTGCCGGTACACCACCACCAAAAAGATAACGCTTCAGCCGCTGTCGCTGGAGCGGGCCAGCCTGGTGATCGATACCGATGGCCGTTCGGTTGTCACGCTGCGTTTTAACTGCAGTCAGCTTGCAGACTGGAACCGTATCGATTTAAGCCATATTTCGTTCTGTTTCAATGCCGACGCGCTGCTGGCGTGTGCGATGCACGAAGCTTTCACCCTGAACGTGGCCCGGATGTGGCTGCGAATGCCGGGTGACATGGACAGAATTCAGCTAAAGGAAAAAATATGGCAGCAGAAGGCTTTTATCTGGTGCAGGGCGACAAAACGACCTGCGGAGGGAAAATCACCACGGGCGCAGAGGATCACACGCTGTTTGATAAACCTGTAGCTCGGGAACAGGATAGCGTGACCTGCGGTAAACATGCCGGGCTTTTCAGGATAGCTGGTGGCATCGACAACGATACCATTCACGACAGGCGGATGGCCGGGACTCTCGACAGCTACAGTACTTGTCCTTGTAAAGCGAAGTTTATTCCGTCGATGATGGATGATACGTATGAAAAGAGTGGGGGTAGTGCAAATTCTGCTGGGGGAACAACGGCAGCTACAGCCACTTTATCAGCAACTACTCCACCAGTAACGACTACCGGGCAGTCGTCAGATCTTAAGAGTAAACTGCATTGTCGTCATACTGACGGCGCTATAAAGGTTGCTGACTATATACTCAATGAAATTAAAACCAATGTCAGAGGTCGGATTGCAAATGTTATAAGAGGTTATATCGATGATGAAACCATGAAAAACACATTAAAAGAATGGAATAATCTACATTTTTACGCGAAATTAGCTCCTCGTCCTGAGCCTCATCTTTCTGAAGCTATAATTGTTTGGTATCAAACAGTGAAAACAGGTTCCGTGTGGGATCATAAGCCAAAAATTCGTGATATGTTTGGTTCAGTAGCTGTTGCGCGACCCCTCCCTGGTAATACTCCATCTAAGTCTTATTATCATAAATATAAACATTATGATTATTTTTATGATATTTGGTCAAATATCCACTATGGGTATGTCGGTCTTAGTGTTGGGTTTAAGGAAAATTTATTGTTATCGGGCTCGATATGGGAGCAAAACATGACCCCAGGAGCTGTCGGAAATGATACATTGGATGATGTGACTAGCATGAAAATTGGTTTTTCGTTGTATCATCGGCATGGGAAAATGGCAGATACACTAACCACTCAGGATATTCTGAATGCTTTGGATAGCACAGCTGAAGAATCACTTCCAGTTTCTAAGCAGAAGCACTGGTGCTGGAATAATAAAAACCCTAAAAAAATCGAGCCGTAGATGCCATGAAAAAAAAGCGATATTAACATTCATCTTTCTTCTTATTGCAATTCTTGTGCTTTTTTTTATTCCTGTAAGGCCGGTAGTCATCGTTCAGAACACAACGAAAGAACGTGTGTATTTGTACATCAATGAGAGTGTTTACGGTATCGAACCAACTCCTGAGGAAGTTGATGAAATAATAAGGGATCGTCCTGATATAATCGAGTCGGGAGAAGAGGTCAGGATAAAAAGCTCTTTTTCATCCATAATAATGGATAATTATGAATTAAGTATTGGTTGGTCAACCGGTGGGCGGTTTGAGTATAATTCAAATGGTGGCGGTGGGGTAGGTTTTCGTTTGTCATCGAAATCAAATATATGTTCTGCAAAGCTAATAATACAGCCAGGGTATAATCACTTTAAAATGGTTGATCAAGATCAGGGTATATGTCTTAAAAAGCTTTCTTTTATTAAAGGTAACCATTAAGAAATGCAAAATTGATTGAGCTTGATTAGAGTGAAAGCGACGACCAGATTCCGTCACAAAGGCGGAATGATGCGTCATGAAGCGCCGGAATATTACTACCACACCCGCGTGCCAAATACGGCCACGCCTGAAAAAAATAACTGTTGTCCTGCTGGCGTAGAACGTCCCCGGCGAGCTGCGCTATGCCATTGATGTCGAGCTCAAGAGTATTGGCCTTGTGCGCTATGCAACAGAGTTTGCACCAGAAGGACGGGTTCTTCTGCGACATCTTAAGCAACAGCAGTATCTCGACACGACAACTCGTATGTAAGGCAAGATAACACTATGTCAGTAAAATCACAGTTTCTCAAAAAATTGCAGGCCAGACAGCCCGCTGCGGCTTCATTTGTCAGTAAGAATCAGGCTTGGTTGATTTTAGCGCTCCTTGCATAGCGGAACCGGAATGAGTAATTGTTATTTTTTTTGCCTGTTAGTCATTGCGTATTTACCTGGCGAAACAGTCAATAGCTGACAGGAAAAAATCCCGAAATAACGAAATAAATCACGGATCCGGAAATGCGAAAACCCGACAGCCAATATGCGTTCCTCTTTTATATGGCGATCAAGGCCGGATAAGGGGTTATCGGCGTCAATCGATAGTTCTGAGATATTAATACTGTTTATAAAAGGAATAATTTTGAATAATCTTGTAAGAAAAATGGATAATGTTCTTTTGTTAGTACTGACCGTGCTGGCTTTATCGGGTTGTGCAACAAAAAACCTGAAAAATGACATAAAACACCATGAAAATGGCCGGACGTTGTATAACAATGATGTGATCACTGCAGCAACCATCACCGAATCGGGAAAAGAAAATTATAGCTGGGTTTTTATTGGCAATAATTTTGATTATGCCCTTACCTCAGGCGCGAGTGATTTTTTGCGTACACTGGTGTCTGGTAAAATTGATAAGGCCAGAGTCAGGGTATCTGAAGATGGTACATTCACGCTGAATAAAGAAAAAAATCAGTTCAGCGGGGAGGTTACCCTGAAATATAGCTATCGGGATCAGTCTGAGAAAATGCTAATCTTAAATATCCTCAAACTATCAGAGTGGTATTGCACCGGTAATAATAAAGGTGCTGGTGAGTGCGAAATCAAACTCTCTGGTCTGCAAGGAACCATACATCAAAAAGCGCATGTTCCTGCTGATGTATTCCGTTTTGATCATCCGATTAAGGTGAAATTCTATACCCGCAATACTCTCTCCGCGAAACGACTTCTCTATCCGGCTGCAGTGGCAACGGACGTTGTGCTGTCTCCACTGTACCTTCTTGGCGGTGTCGCTGTTTTATCTGTCTACGGCATTATTCTACTGCATTAATAGTTATCCATTATTTTTGTGGGAGAGTTCAGCGGCTTGAGTAATGAAAGAACTGTCAAGGAGGATTAATGAGGAAATGTGCAGGTATACCTGCGCGCCATTAAATTGATGGTGATGACATCTGACGCCATAGCTACCATATTTAAAGTATGCGGTGTTTTCACTATATTTTATCATTGGCAGTAAACATTAAAATGCCAGATGGTGAATTTTTTCTGATAAATGGACTATCAAATTACAATATGACTCTTTACGATATTAAACCAAAATTTCAGGATTTATTACGGCCTTTAGTCCGCGTGTTATTTGTCCGGGGCGTAACGGCCAATCAGGTGACCGTCAGTGCGGCAGTCTTCTCGGTAATACCTGGCGCAGGGCTGATGCTATTTCCCGACCCCCGCCTTTACATTTTACTACCTATCTTTCTGTTTATTCGTATGGCACTGAATGCGATAGATGGCATGCTGGCGCGAGAGTTTAATCAGAAGAGTCAGCTCGGAGCCATTCTTAATGAGGTCGGGGATATCATAGCTGATGCAGCGCTTTATCTGACATTTGCATTTTTAACCGGGGTATCACCGTGGCTGGTTGTGCTGGTGGTGTTGCTGTCGTGGTTGACGGAGTTCTGCGGCATCATCGCCCAGACGCTGACGGGTAGCCGAGATTATCGTGGTCCGATGGGTAAAAGCGACCGTGCCTTTGTTTTGGGGGCTTTGGGTTTGTTTATCGCGCTTTGGCCGCAGTACAGCATCGTGGCCAATATCGTCTTTAGTGCCTCGGCAGTGCTTCTGGCCTGGACCTCGATCAATCGTTGCCATAGCGTGCTGGTGGTCAAAAATGCCTGATTCTCTGTACACATTATATTACTGCCTCGGCGGGTTCTTCAGCATTTTATTGCTGGCGACTGTTATCCTCTGCGTCTTAAAAAAATGCTGCCCGCAGCGCGACTGGCTTGAGCTTCAGCAACGTATCAATAGCTGGTGGGTTATTGTTGGCTTATTTTCGCTGGCGATGCTTTCACCCAAAGGGCTGGCGCTCGCCTTCTTCGGTTTTCTCAGCTTCCTGTCACTGAAGGAATATTTAACGCTGGCACCTACCCGCCGCTCCGACAGCGTGCCGTTGCTGTGGATGTATGCCGCGATCCCGCTGCAATATATCTGGGTGGGCATGTCATGGTATGGCATGTTTATTATCTTTATTCCGATTTACGTCTTTTTATTCCTGCCCGCCCGCATGGTGCTGGTAGGCGATACGAAAGGATTCGTGCACTCTGCATCCGTCATGCACTGGGGCATGATGACTACGGTCTTTGCTTTAAGCCATGTAGCTTTCCTGATGATGTTGCCAGGCGTGGATACTAAAGCTGGCGCATTACTGGTGATATTTTTGGTGGCGACCACCGAGCTTAACGACATAGCGCAATACCTGTGGGGGAAATCGCTGGGTAAAATCAAGGTCACGCCGAAGGTCAGCCCGAATAAAACGCTGGCCGGATTGCTGGGGGGCGTGCTGACCACTACGCTACTGGCTGCCATTTTGGGTCCGCAGCTCACACCCATGAACTGGCTCCATTCGTCAGGGGCTGGAGTGATTATCGGTCTGGGCGGGTTCTGTGGCGATGTTGTGATGTCGGCCATCAAGCGTGATTTTGGCGTGAAAGACTCCGGGAAACTCCTGCCGGGGCACGGGGGTATTCTTGACCGCCTGGATTCGCTGATTTACACCGCGCCGCTGTTCTTCCACTTCTATTACTACTTCTACGTATAAGGGGCGCAGATGAACCGTTTACTGCGCTGGATCTTTACCCTGTGCATCGCGTACCCCATAGTCTGGATTTGGCTGGGCGTTCGCGTGTCTGGTCGAAAAAAGCTGCCTGTGGAAGGCCCGGCAATTATCGTGGCGAACCACAACAGCCATCTGGATGTGTTGACGCTTTTCACGTTGTTTCCACTTTCAACGCTGGTGAACGTGCAGCCCGTGGCGGCGGCAGATTATTTCCTGCGAAACAAAGTGGTTGGCTGGTTTGCCCTGAAGGTCATAGGCATCATTCCTGTTTATCGCGGAGCCCATCAGGCAAATCCGCTACAGGCCTGTATTGATGCGCTGGCAGCAAAGAAAATTGTGATTATTTTCCCTGAAGGCACGCGCGGCGAGCCGGGGAAATTCTCAGAGATCAAATCCGGCATCTGGCATTTAAGCCAGCAGTGTCCGGAGGTGCCGATTATCCCCGTTTACATGCACGGCCTGGACCGTTCGATGGGCAAAGGGCAGAAAATCCCCGTCCCGTTTTTTATCGACATCTTCATTGACGAACCGCTTTTTTACGACGCGTCTAAAGTCACGTTTAAACAATCGTTATTCACTCGTTTCGTCACATTACAACAGCAGGCGACAAGGAAAGTCCCATGAGTCAGGAAGCACGTTTATTTCAGGAAAATACATTCGTAACCAGCGATGGAGAGTCGCTCTATTTTCGCCATTGGCCAGCAATGAAAGGTAACGGTAAAAAAGTGATTGTGCTGTTTCACCGTGGACATGAACACTCCGGACGGCTGCAGCACATTGTCGATGAGCTGGTCATGCCCGATACGCATTTTTACGCCTGGGATGCTCGCGGTCACGGTCAGTCTCCGGGCGATCGTGGTTACAGTCCAGGCCTGGCCCGCTCCGTTCTGGACGTGGATGAGTTTGTAAGTTTTGTGGCGAAGAACGCGCAGGTCAGCCTCGAGGATATCGTAGTGATTGCGCAGAGCGTGGGAGCAGTTCTGGTATCCACCTGGGTTCACGACTATGCGCCGAAAATTCGGGGAATGGTGCTGGCTTCTCCGGCTTTTAAGGTCAAACTGTATGTGCCGTTCGCTCGTACGGGCCTTGGGTTGATGCAGCGGCTCCGAGGTCTGTTCTACGTTAACTCCTACGTGAAAGGGAAATTCCTCAGCCACGATCCGGAGCGTGTCGCCAGTTTTGAGCAGGATAAACTCATCACGCGGGCAATCGCGGTGAATATTCTTCTCGATCTCTACAAAACGGCTGAGCGCATTGTTTCCGACTCTGCCGCCATTACACTGCCGACTCAGTTGCTTATCTCTGGCGATGATTTTGTTGTGCATGCGAAGCCGCAAAAACAGTTCTACGCCGGTTTGCGCAGCGTTATCAAAGAGCAGCATATTTTGCCTGGCTTCTATCACGATACGCTGGGCGAAAAAGATCGCGCCCTGGCCTTCGATAAAATGAAAACCTTTATCGACAAACTCTACGCGGTTCAGCCTTACACCTTCGATTACAGCCATGAAGACCAGTGGAGCCCGAGCGCCGACGCGTACCGTGAGCTGCAGGCACCGCCCAAAGCACACTCGCTGGAGGGCATGTTCTATTCCTCATTGAACTATGGCATGAAAACGATCGGCAGACTTTCAAAAGGTATGCGGCTAGGCTATGAAACGGGCTTTGATTCCGGCAGTACGCTGGATTATGTGTACCGTAACTATGCGGAAGGCAAAGGTATTCTGGGGCGCATGATTGACCGGCACTACCTCAACAGTATCGGCTGGCAGGGGATCCGGGTACGAAAAGTCAATATCCAGCAGGTCATAGAGCAGGCGGTCACAAGGCTGAAAGAGAGTGATATGCCGGTACGTGTGGTGGATATCGCGGCTGGGCACGGGCGCTATGTGCTCGACGCACTGGAAAAACATCAGGATATCGAAAGCATTCTACTGCGCGATTATAGCGACCTGAACGTTGAAAAAGGGCAGGCCTTGATTGAAGGGCGCAGGTTGAGCCACCTCGCTCAGTTCAAAAAGGGTAATGCCTTTGACTATGACTCTCTTGCCACGCTTGATCCCGCGCCGACACTGGGGATCGTTTCCGGGCTGTACGAACTCTTCCCGGATAACGCCTTGATTAAAGCCTCACTCGCCGGGCTGGCTGCAGCAATACCACCTGGCGGCGTACTGGTCTACACCGGGCAGCCCTGGCACCCGCAGTTAAAAACCATCGCTTATACCTTAACCAGCCATCAGAACGGCATTCCGTGGATGATGCGTGTGCGTAGTCAAAAAGAAATGGATACGCTGGTGGAACAGGCGGGCTTCGAGAAATGTCATCAGGCGATTGATGAATTTGGTATTTTCACCGTCTCACTGGCCGTGAGAAAGCAGCATGGTTGAGTCGCCGCTAATGCAGAACAAATGCAGCCTCTGGAAACAGGGGCTGTGCTGGCTGGTGCTGTTGGGACCGCTTTTTTTCTTTAGCTATGGGCAGGTGAATCAGTTCACGGCCACGCGTCATGATGTGGGGAGTGTGGTCTTGGGTTGGGAACATGCCATCCCGTTTATGCCGTGGACCATTGTGCCTTACTGGAGCATAGACCTGCTGTATGGTATTTCGCTGTTTATCTGTACATCAAAGCAGGAACTGACTCGCCATGGCTGGCGGCTGCTTGCCGCATCGCTAATTGCCTGCTTAGGCTTTCTTCTGTTCCCGCTGAGATACACCTTTATTCGCCCGGAAACGCAGGGGATGTTTGGCTGGCTGTTTCAACAGCTCGAACAATTTGATTTGCCTTATAACCAGGCTCCATCGCTGCATATCATCCTGACATGGCTGCTATGGCTGCGTTTTCGTCAGCATCTGGGAAAAGGCGCAGGGCTGCTTTCTGGTGCGTGGTTTTTACTGATAGCTGCGTCTGTAATCACCACCTGGCAGCACCATGTCATTGATGTAATTAGCGGGTTTGTTGTCGGGGTGATGATTAGCTATGTCATTCCGGTTGAAGGCCGTTGGCGATGGCGGCGCCCGTCTGCTCACGCCTTGCTGCTCGCCATGAAATACTGTGCTGGTGGGATGGTGTTTTTACTGGCGGCATTATGGCGCTCACAGGGCTTCATTTTGCTGTGGCCTGCTGTGGCATTATTGGTGGTGGCAGCGGGCTATGCCGGACTCGGCGTGTCGGTGTTCCAGAAAGACAAAAACGGCGAGTTAAGCCTCTCTGCCCGCTGGCTGTTGTTTCCCTATTTAGCCGGGGCATGGCTTTCAAAAAAATGGTTTTCCCGACGAATAGCCCTGAGCAACGTTATTTATGACGGCATGGCATTGGGCCGGTTCCCGGACAATACCGTGGCGCAGGCCGCTGTCCTCGACCTGACGGCTGAATTTCATAAAATCAGTTGCAGGACAAAGTGCTGGGAAGCTTATCCGATGATGGATTTAGTTGCACCGGAAATTCAGAGTATCCGGCAGGCCGTCGCCAGGCTCCGCCGGTTGCGGCAAGGACATAAAAGTGTCCTTGTGTGCTGCGCCTTAGGCTTATCCCGCAGCGCAACCGTTGTTGCGGCCTGGTTGTTGAATGAAGGGCATGCCAGGTCTGTAACGCAGGCTGTGGCGCTAATCAAATCCCGGCGCCCTCAGGTGGTACTGACGCCCGCTCATATCCAGGTTCTGGAAAGATTCAGCAGGGAGCTGCAATGTCATCAGGTATCACCATGACCAGAAAAATCATGCAAATTCATCTGTCGAGCTGGCGCTATTTCGCTGCTCTGACGCTGCCGCCGTTAGCACTGATTTTTAACCTTTTGTTTTCAGCCGATTGCGTGTTGCTGATGGGACTCTTTTTGCTGACTCATTACTACTGCTGGCGTCTATGGCTGGATGAACGACTTTTTCAGCTCATTGAGAGTGAAAACGACCTCATTGAGTTTGATAACGGGATTGCGCATTTGTGGGCAAAAAGAAAGGGGAGCACTCGCTCTCTGGTTGAGCGTTGGTACGGGGCTAAGATTTTATTTTATAAAGCTATTTTTTCATTGTTGATGCTGTGGCTTTTTTCATCGTGCATGATCATTTACAAGATTTCAGGTTGAGTAGTCAGGACTCAAATGACTTTGAATCCCCGTATGCTTTTAACGTTAATTTTTAAGGTATTACATCATGAAAATCCCCTGTAAGCCGTTGTTTTTAAAAGGGGGTAGGATAAAGAGCCTTTCAGCAACAGGCTGATTTAATACATCGCTGCCCCAGCGGGGATACAGGCTATTGATTCAAAGGTGCTGGTAACTTTAAGGGCATTTTGGAACCATTGAACAGGACAAGCTCTCACTTAGGCCCCAGGCGCTTATTGATTCACATTGAAGTGGGTAAACATCAGTTGATGTCACATAGCCAGGGCGAATGGTCAATCACTGATTACAAGGGGTTTTGTTGAATTCGGTACATAACACGAGATGTGTACATGGTGTCCCCTGCAGGAATCGAACCTGCAACTAGCCCTTAGGAGGGGCTCGTTATATCCATTTAACTAAGGAGACAGCGGCAGGATAAACGGGGGCGTTCATCCAGTTGCGTATGTTACCGTAAGTGTGGCTGCGCCTCAAGGCCTTCATTTCTCAACACGTTTTTCCCTGTACCGGTCTTTGCATCATATGGTGGCAAATTGAACGCATTGGCGTTTAAACAGGCGAATGGCAAATAATGCACCGGAAATACGTTCCATTTCGCCTGGGTTTTAAGCAAAAGTCACGAGCCCGCCACGATGGCAGGCTCAAGCGGTTCAGATGAACAGTTACCAGAACCAGCAGGATTAATAGCGAGACGATCGGCGGCCAGCGTAGCTAAAGACGCCTGGAGAACTTTATCCGTATCGAAAGGAAGGGTGGTTCTGTTAACGATTATTTGCCGTACGTTTTCTCCAATGGGTTTGAAGATAGTATTGCTCTGTAACGCATCGTTATAATTTATATTGGTAGAATAAAAGATACTGACGAGTTTTTTATTTAGCGCGCAGGCGACATGGACAATAGCTGTTTCCACGGAGATAACGAGATCGGCCTTATTGACCAACGAGAGGGTATGCCACAAGGAATCGAAGGCGCAGATAAAAACATTGTCTGAGGCATGATCAAGCGTCGCCAGCTGGTGCTTCTCACCCGTAATAAAAATGTTGCAATCCACACTATGCTGCAGCTTTGCAATAAGATCGAAGATTTGCTGTCGCGTCATGGTTCTTTCGCTCACGCTGGCGAAAGGACTCAGCACAATCAGGGTTTTTTTAGCATATTTCTGCAGGCAGTCTTTGATAAACGCATCGCTAAAAGACGAGGGGTTTAGCCAATAGCGCAGTGTATTACATGGATGTCCCAGCGCTGCCAGCAGCTGTTTTTGCGGATCGGTAATATGAAAGTTATCGGGTAAATCCAGCGTGATATGATAAGGACGCTTCAACCAGCCACCGATGCTGATGGCATAGCTATAATTAATCCGCGACAGCAGTTTTATCTCCAGAAGCTCCTTGCGCTGCATCCAGGAGTACATGCTGATAACGATATCGCTATCGATTTTCTCCAGCCGGTCAATATGATTGATATCGACAATAAACACGTCATCGACACAGTCCAGCCCTTTAAAAAATACCTCACTTCTGGTCTCGGCAATGATTTGTACTCTGTAGCCCAAATCCTTTAATTTTCGCCATAATCCGGTATGGCATACCGCATCGCCAATCCCAAGGTTAACAAAAGGAAAAACCACGCGCTGCGGCGCCTGAGGGATTTTTTCATGCTTGTTGGCACTACGCAGAAGCATGGCTGACAGCACCAGCCGAATTCTCCTTTTTTGCTCGTGAAGGTAACGATTCCTTTGCCGATTAAGTCTTTTTAACGCGCCAGGCAGTTCTGACAGAGACAGGCTCATTCGTAGGGGCACTCCTTATACGCCTCGGGTTTTTCATCCGTGAAAAAATAATGCGATAAAATAAAACCAACCATTAACCATGAAGAAATAAAAAAAATTAAAAACATGTATTTTACTTTGTTACAGTGAATTTTTTGCGGAGGCCTATAGTAACAGATAATAATGGTGTCGCAAGAAAGAGAAACTTGTACTGCCGGTAGTTATAATGTTTTAATTAATAATTAAGGTGATTTGTTGTTGTTTTTATTTTTGATTTATTTTAAATGTGAATATTGGCTTTATTGTTTATAATAAAATATATAAAAGTTTCAGTTTTGTTAATATTTTTGTAGCTGAGTAGCTGAGTAGCTGAGTAGCTGAGTAGCTGAGTAGCTGAGTAGCTGAGTAGCTGAGTAGCTGAGTAGCTGAGTA